>DATIYF010000016.1:0-60001 GCA_035517775.1 Terriglobales bacterium | reverse complement strand
AAGCCGATTTCAATCAACGTGGAGTTCAACTTCGACCCGGAAGTCTCATCCAGAACCCCCTTGACCACGCCAACCTGCGAAGAAGTAGCTCACCGAACCTCACGTCGGAAATAGATGGCGAAAAGTCGCCATTACACTAATTAACCTCCGTGGGATACAACACGACGCCGAGGTCTAATAAAACGACACTGAGGACCAACCGCTCCGCGCACCCACCCTTTCACCGGCCATCGCTTCTCTGGTACAACTGTCGCGATGAAGACGCGCATGCTCTGCCTCGTTGCTACGCTCGGCTTCGCTCTGGCCTCGGCCGCGCAGTCCGCGCCGCAACAGGATTCCGCCACCTTCGATCCCGATGGCACCGCCCACATTACCCGCGTGGTGCCCATGCCCGAGACCATCAGCCCCGAAGCCCAGAAATGGCTCGACTCACTCACCAGGTACAAGTACGCTCCCGAAACTCTGGCCGAGCGCCGTACGCACACCGACGAATGGCGCGCCCGCGACTCCGCCGAGGCCGAAAAGCTTTATCCTGTCAACATCAAAACCGCCACCCTCGGCGGCGTCCGCACCGATATCATCACGCCGCTCTCCACTCCGCCGGCCAACGCCCACCGCGTGCTCATCAATGTGCACGGCGGCGGGTTTAATTCCGATTCCGGCTCGCTCATCGAAGGCGTTCCCATCGCCAATCTGGCCAAAATCAAAGTCGTCTCCGTCTACTACCGCCTCGCGCCCGAGCACCCCTTTCCCGCCGCGGTGGAGGATACCGTCGCCGTTTACAAAGAGTTGCTCAAGACCTATAAGCCTCGCCAGATTGGAATTTTCGGCACCTCGGCCGGCGGAATCCTCGCCGCTGAAGTCACCGTCAGGCTGAAGCAGCTTCGCCTGCCGCTTCCCGGCGCCCTCGGCCTGTTCACCATGCTCGCCGATTTCAGCCGCACCAGCGATTCGCGCGAGATTTTTGCGCTCAACGGCCTGCCCGGCATGATGCATCCCTCGGACCCCAGGGAAGGCCACGATCCCGACTACGTCGCCAAGACCGACCGCCGCGACCCGGTGCTCTCTCCCCTCTTCGCCGACCTCAGCGGCTTCCCGCCCAGCCTGCTGGTCACCGGCACCCGCGACATGCTGCTCAGCGATACCTCGACCTTTCACCGCGCGCTGCTGCGTGCCGGCGTGGCTGCCCAACTCGTCGTCTTTGACGCCATGCCGCACGCCTTCTGGTATCACTTCCAGTTGCCGGAAACTACCGAGTGCCTGAACCTGATGGCCAAATTCTTCGATGAAAAGTTGGGTCGCTAGCGATGACCGAAGACGCGGCGGGCAGGCAGTCTTGCTTGCCCCGAAAGGTTAGGACTCGCACGGAACCCCGCGCTGCCGTGGAAGCGTGGCGCTTCAGCCCCACGTAAAGCAGTTCCCCTCAGTACGCCCAGTACGGCCCCGTTCCCCCGGGAGTGCTGCGCGTCTCAATTGCGGTGAAAACATTGCGCCCGTAGAAGAACGGCAGCCCCCAGTCAAAACTGCCGGAGACATTGGTGCCGGCGAGCGTGCTGAAGGCATTATCGGCCACGTTGTTGAACAGCATGTCGGCGTTGCCCACGCTGAAATTCACCGTGCCGCTGGTTCCGTTCCCGCCCTGGTTGCTGGCCGAGAGGCTGAGCGGCGAACTGGGGCAGTAAAAGCCATCCCCGCTGGCGCACTGAGTGATGGAACTATCGGCGAAGAAATATCCGTTGGAGCCGCTGTCAATAAAGCTCTGCGCCAGCGACTGGCTGTTGAAACTGGTGTCTATGTATCCCTGATTATTGAAGGTGTAAACCTTGGCGCTGCCCAGCGCATTGTTCGATTGCGTTCCAATGCCAAACACCATAGACCCGTTCACCGTGGTCGCATCGGTTGAGACTGAGGGCAGCTCGAGAACCACTCCGTTGTTATCTGTGGCGAAAAGCGAGACCGGGTTCTGTACCTGCTGGCCGACCGGCACCCTGGTCTCAACGCAGCCGGAAGCGGGGCACTCATAGTAGACCCTGAAGCCGGTGCCCGCCGCGCAGGCGCCGCCGCAATCCTGCAGGTAAGGCCCAACACCAAGAATTCCGTTGGCGCCGAGGGTTGCCACCGTGTCCTCATTCATGCCCCCGTTCGAGCAGGCGGAAGGGATGCCGGTGGTCGCATCGCTGATCAACTGAATCGGCACTGACGATGCGGTTTCTCCCGAGAATTTCACGTCCGCAGTATTCACTCCGCCCCAAAGATAAGAGCCATCCAGGAATTGCACGCAGTTAGAGAGCGGATCTCCATTGATCATCGCCTGCGGAAGCGAAACCGTCACCGAAGAGGCCAGCAGCCGCAGGCCTACCGAACCCGTATCCACCAGCACGCCGTCAATCGTGTTGCAGCTGCTGGTGCCGGGCACGCAAATCATCACGCTGGTAAACACGCCATTGGGGTATCCCCCGACAGGCCCGCCGTTCACGGTGATTGCCTGCACATTCTGGCCGCTGCTGGTTGGAGGGGGCGTAGTGGATTGGGTGGATGATCCACTGCCGCCGCCGCAGCCGGCCGCCAGTCCGATCAACCCGCACATAAGAAATATCAGACCGCTGCGCACGCTACCTCCTCCGCCAGCCCAAAGTTTCTAGTGCAGGTCTTCAGCGCGAACTCCCTGCGGAAGCATTCCGGGAACATAGGCCTTACCCACGAAATCCCGCATGTGGCCGCCCATTTCGACCACCAGTCCCGGCGTCCGGATCATCAGCGGATGCCGCCCAAAGCGGTTGGCATGCGCCTGGGCCACGGCCTGCTCATACTGCGCAAAATAGCTCCCAAGAATCTGCTGCATGTCAGGCGGATGCAGCCCCTGCCATCCAACGGCGAAGACCTTGCCGCTCGAAGAAGCATACTCACGCACCACCACGCCCGTGGACCCAGTGATTTCGTGGACCGTGTAGCCCTGGGCCGCCGTGGCATGAACCGCGCCTTTCATGCTGGCGCGGTCAGCCTGCACCGAACTCACATCTCCGCCCAGCGCCGCCCGCGCGGGAAGGCTGAGAGCCAGCAGCAGGCAGCTGAAAAAAGCGCGAAAATATGCCCCGCCGTGGAAGCGGGGAGCTTCAGCGCCACGTAACTGATTTCTTTGGAGTCCGCGCTTGAACGCCTCGGGAAACCAGGCTCGGCTGGTTTTTTCCCCGCAGCCTCGCGGGTGCCTGAGAATGCTGGCTATTCCTGATCTATTAACCATACAGTAACGACGGCGGCGCGCTCTGGAGTGGGTTCTGGGTTGTCAGATTCTATCGTGCGCGTCCCGGTTGCCTGCCCGGTCGCCTCGGCGCCGCTGGTTTACGTAGATTTACGAAACCCCGCGCCGTCCGGGGCGAAGGCTCTTCTTCGCCGCTCTCCACCGTGAGGTGAATTGTTAGTGCCGGAAGTGCCGCACCCCGGTGAAGATCATCGCCATGCCCAGCCGGTCGGCAGCTTCGATGACCTCCTGGTCGCGCACCGAGCCGCCCGGCTGAATAATGGCCGTGGCCCCGGCCCGGGCAATCTCTTCCACTCCGTCGGGAAAGGGAAAGAACGCGTCTGAGGCCGCGACCGTGCCCTTCAGCGGCAGCACCGCTTTCATGGCGCCGACTTTGCAGGCATCTACGCGGCTCATCTGGCCCGCGCCCACACCTACGGTCTGGCCGTCGCGGGCGTAGAGAATCGCATTCGACTTCACGTGCTTGCTCACCTTCCAGGCGAAGAGCAGGGCGCGTTTTTCCTGCGCAGTGGGCGCGCGTTTGGTCACCACCTTCAGGTCGCTCTCGGCGAGCGGGCGCGAATCGGAATCCTGCAGCAGAATCCCTCCCGAGATATTTTTCAGCACCCACTTCTGCGCGGCGTGGCTGATCTCCACCAGCCGCAGATTTTTCTTGGCCGCGAACCTCGCGCGCGCCTCCTCGTCGAAGCCCGGCGCCGCGACTACTTCCAGGAAGAGCTTGGCCATTTCTTCCGCCGTTTCTCCATCCAGCACGCGGTTCACGCCGATGACGCCGCCGAAGGCCGACACCGGGTCGCATTCCAGCGCCTTCTTGTACGCTTCCGCCAGCGTGCTGCCCGTGGCCGTGCCGCACGGGTTAGTGTGCTTGATGATGGCGCAGACAGTCTCGTCGAACTCCTGCGCCAGGTCCCAGGCCGCCTGCAGGTCCACGATGTTGTTGTAGGAAAGCTCCTTGCCCTGCAGCTGGCGGCCGTTGGCCACGCCCGCGCCCGAGCCATCGGAGTACATGGCGGCCTTCTGGTGAGGGTTCTCGCCGTAGCGCAGGTCCGTGATCTTGTTGAAAGAAAGACGCAGGGTGCGGGGAAATCCTTCTTCGGGATGCAGCTCGTAGCGGCCGTTGGCGCTGACGTGCTCAAGAGTCGAAGCAATGGCGGAGTCATAGGCCGCGGTCAGGGCGAAGGCCTTCTGCGCCAGGCGCCACTTGGTGGCCGCCGAGAGCGCCCCGCCAGACCTCTGCATTTCGTCGGCCAGGGCAGCGTAGTCGGCGGGTGAGGTGACGACCGCGACATCCTGAAAATTTTTAGCGGCGGAGCGAATCATGGAGGGGCCGCCGATATCAATATTCTCGATCAGCTCTTCGAAGGGCACGCCCGGGCGGGCCGCGGTTTTCTCAAAGGCATAAAGATTCACCACCACCATGTCAATCGCCTGGATGCCATGCTCGGCCACGGCGCTGCGGTGTGCCGGGTCTTCGCGGCGATGCAGAATTCCGCCGTGCACCTTGGGGTGCAGCGTCTTCACCCGGCCATCGAGCATCTCGGGGAAGCCGGTCAGCTCAGCGACGTCTTTCACCCGGATGCCCGCGTCGCGCAGCAGCCTGGCCGTGCCGCCGGTGGAGATGAGCTCCACCCCCATTTCCGAGAGCTGGCGGGCGAATTCGGCCAGGCCGGTCTTGTCGGTCACGCTGAGAATGGCGCGCTGAATCTTGGGCATGGGGGCCTCGCATACAGGGGATGAGCGCCTGAAAGGCAGCTAGAAATTCTATCAGCATCCGGATGGTGCAAGTCTGGGCCGAGACTCTGCTCCGCCGGGAAAGCCCAGTATCTCTTAGAAAGCACGGGAGAAGTGGAATGCAGCCTCTTCGGCTCCGCTTCCGGCCGGCTTTCAGCGGAAGCTCAGGGCGCCGCAATTTCCCATTTTGGGAATGACGGCGCTCCAGGATGCTCGTTTGTATCCGGAATGACCCCGGGGTACGCCCGGCGGGAGATCGCCGAAATTAGACCCTGTGCGAAAGTCGCACAACCGGGTTTAAACGCGATGCCGGAGGCGCGGCCGGGGTCCAGAATCGCCGGCGGCTGATTTCCATGTCACTTCGAGCGCAGTGAGAAATCTGCTTCTGCTTTGGCGAAAGGCAGATTCCCCGGGCGTGAAGTCCCCCGGAATGACAAGATGACAGCGCCGCTCCGCTACAATGCTCCGGATTCCTGGCGAGGAGGACCATGAGCCAGCACAAGTTCAAGGTTAAGCTGATTGGACAATCCGGATCAGAGGTAGCGGCAGTCAAACCGCCCTTCGACGTTCCTGCCGTCTTCGGGCGCAAGGGCCGGGTGCCGGTGAAGGGCACGATCAACGGCTTTCCTTTTCGCAGCTCGCTGATGAACATGGGCGAGGGGCACATGATGGTGGTCAACGCCGAGCTGCGCGCGGGCGCCAGGTGCAAAGCGGGCGATACCGTCGCGGTGGTGATGGAGCTGGATGAAGATAAGCGCACGGTTGCAGTGCCCGCCTACCTGAAGAAGATTATTGAGGGCGACGCCAAGGCCAAAGAATTCTGGCCACAGCTCTCGTTCACGCACCAGAAGGAGTACGTCCGCGAAATCGAAGAGGCGAAGAAGCCGGAGACGCGGGAAAAGCGGATCGCCGCCATGATGGCGGCGCTGCGGCGGCAGCAGCGCAAGAAGTAGATTGCTAGGCGGAGCCGGCGGCGAGGATGACGGTAGCCGGCAGATTGATGCGGTCGCCCTGCTGAAACGACCGCAGGCCGGCGAGGACCTCGGCGATGACGCCGGGCGGCGGCGGAGGAGGCGCCGGCGCACGCTTGAGAAAGGACCCTAGGCTCACGCTGAACAGCGGATTTTCCTGCAGCGAGCCGAAGACGGCGAAACATGCGCGGCCGCCGGGCTTGAGCACGCGGCGAATCTCGGCCAGGGCCTTGGGAACATCGGGAAAGAGCATGATGCCGAAGCGGCAGGTGATCGGCCTTTCTGGGTCGAGGAATTTTACTCCTGACCGCTTTTCGTGTTGGAATCCAGAAGCAGATTTCCGGTTACGCTCGAAATGACAACGAAAGCAAAGCTATAGCGGAGGACACGACTTGCCGACCCAAACTCTGGATGCGAAGTTTCAGGAATTTCTGCGCGGGCGCCACATCGCGACCCTGGCGACGGAAAACGCCGATGGCAGCATTCATCTGACCGCGGTCTGGTATCTCTTCGAGAACAGCACGCTGTTCGTCACCACCTCCTCCAGGATGCGCAAGGCGCGGAACGTGATGGCGCGGCCGAAGGCCTCGCTGATGGTGGATGCGCGCAAGCCCGGCGCCGAGCGCGGGGTTACGGCGGCAGGCAGCGCCGAACTTGTCACCGGCGCCGAGGCCAGAGAGATCAGCGAGCGGCTGCACCGGCGGTATCTGAGCGCGGAGGCCATGGCCGATGCCCACGTGGGGCCGGTGTTCGAGGCCTTTGACGACGTGGTGATACGGCTGAGGCCGGCCTGGTGGTTCACCTGGGACCTGACGGAGCTTGACAAACAGGCTTTCGGCGGCCGCCTGGGCAACACGCCGGGATACATGCTGCCGCTGGATTGAACTCCGCCCGTGGTGAGCTATACCTCGCGTGAGGCGGCGGGCATTTCGAACAGGCGCGCAGTGACGGCGCCGAAGATAAATCCGCCTACGTGGGCGAGGTAAGCGACGCCGCCGCTCTGCACGTTCGCCACGGCGCCCGCGTGGACGAGCTGGGTGAGAAACCAGAAGCCGATCAGGAGCGAGGCAGGAATGAAGGTGATGCGCACGAAGACGAAGAGAAACAGCACAGCCTTAATCTGATCGCGAGGATAAGTGACGATGAATGCGCCCATCACGGCCGCGATGGCGCCGCTGGCGCCCAGGTTCGGGATGGTGGAGTGCGGGTCGGCCACGACCTGGGCCAGCATAGCCACCACTCCACCCAGAAGATAGAAGACGAGGTAGCGGAGCGGTCCCATGGCATCTTCGATCTCAGGTGCGAAGGCCCACAGAAAAATCATGTTGCCGATGATGTGCGACCAGCTGCCGTGCATAAACATGGCAGTGAAAATCGTGATCCAGTGATGGCCGGAGGTGATTTGCGCCGGGATTACCGACCACTGGGCGACGAAGGCATCGCCCCGGGCGAGCTCGAGCAGAAAAACGCAGACGTTGACGAAGATGATGAGGCCGGTGACGACCGGCATGCGCACCGGACGGCGCGACGCGTCACTTAGGGGGATCAGGCCTCCCATTTTGTGTCTCCGCCCCTGAGGATCCCAAAGCCCTTTCTGAAGAGAGCAGGGATTCTACAGCAAGAAGCAAAGAAGCGCCAGCAACCCCGCCCGGTCGGTTACGCGGTGGCCTGGAAAACCATTCCACCATCAAGGTTGACGAAGGTTCACGAAGGCCTTGGTTTCATGGTTTAGCTTTGTGCGCCTTCCGCCATCGTGGTGACGGCTTGTCAAACAGACCCGCCACCGCGTTGGCGGTAGCTGCTCATTGACCACTCACGACAGGCCGGATCACGAAGCAAACCCATCACGAAGCCGTGTAGCCCAAGTCCGGGCGCGCCGCGAGTGTTACGATTTTGCACACCGGCAGCGTGCCGGCCTATCCATGCCCGAATTCTGCGACGTTGCCCTGCCCGTGCCGCTCGACATGGCCTTCACCTACCGCGTTCCGGCAGGGATGCAGGCGGTGGTAGGCGGCCGGGTGCTGGCGCCCTTCCGGCAGCGGCGCATGGCGGGAATTGTCACCAAACTGCATGACGATAAGCCGGATGTGGAGACCAAGAGCCTGATTGAGGTGCTCGATTCTGCGCCGGCGCTGGATGCTCGGCTCATGCAACTGGGCCACTGGGTAGCAGATTACTACCTTGCCCCGATTGGCGAGGTGTTGCGCACCATGCTGCCGCTGGCGGCGGAGTTCAAACGCAGCGTCGCCTATCGCATCACCGCGCAGGGGCAGATGGCGCTGCACCTGGCGGGAATGGCGGGGTCCTCGGCGCGGGCCCGGCGCACTCCGCAGGAACAGCTCATAGAATTCCGCGTGCTCGATTATCTGGCGGAAGGCGATTCGGTGAACGAAACATCTCTGCGCCCGGCCACGCGCGCGAGCAAGGCGCTGCTGGCCGGCATGGTGCGAAAAAAATGGATTGAGCGCGAAGACCTCTCTGGCCGCCGCGAGGCCGCGCGAATGGTCAAGTACGCTGTGCTCAAAAACGCCCAGGGCAAGCTCAATGCAAACCAGCGCGCTCTGATCGAGACCCTGGCTTCGGCGGGTGGAAGACTGGCGATGGGAACCCTGCAGTCGCTTGACGTGCCGCGCACGACGCTGGGCACGCTGGTGAAGCGTGGGCTGGTCGAGATGGTGGAGGAGCCGGCAGGCTTTGCGGTTTCCTCGCTCAAGGCGCGGCCTGCGACGCATCCTTTTCAGTTCAACGCGGCGCAACAGAGCGCGCTGGGGCGTATTTATGAGGCTGTGAACCGGGGCAGCTTCAGTGGAATTCTTCTGCATGGTGTGACCGGCTCGGGCAAAACCGCCATTTATCTGGCGGCCATGCGCTCGGTGCTGGATGCCGGCCGCTCTTCCATTTTGCTGGTGCCTGAGATCGGGCTCACGCCGGCCGTGGCCGCTGACCTGCAACAGACGTTCGGCGGCGAAGTCGCCATTCTGCATTCCGCGCTTACCCAGGCCGAGCGGGCCGAGCAATGGCACCGCATCCGGCGCGGGGAAGCACGCGTGGTGGTGGGGACGCGCTCAGCGGTGTTCGCCCCGGTTTCCGATCTCGCCCTGCTGATTGTGGATGAGGAGCAGGACACCTCATACAAGCAGGAAGAGACGCCGCGCTATCACGGCCGCGATGTGGCGGTGATGCGGGCCAAGATGGCAAGTGCTGTGGTGGTGCTGGGCTCGGCCACGCCTTCGCTGGAATCGTATTTCAACGCCACGCGCAATAAATACGACCTGCTCGAGCTGCCCGACCGGGTGGAGCGGCGGCCACTGCCCGAGGTGGAAATCATTGACATGCGCCAGGAATTCCAGGAAACCGGCCACGAGCAGGTAATTTCACGCAAACTGGCGGAGGAGATTCAAGAGCGGCTGGAGCGCAAAGAACAGGTCATGGTGCTGCTCAACCGCCGGGGATATTCGCCGGTCGTGTTGTGCCGTACCTGCGGCAAGACGCTGGAATGCAAGAACTGCGCGATCGCTCTCACTCATCACAAGCGCTCGCGCCGCATGGAGTGCCACTATTGTGGATTTACGGCGCCGGTTCCCAGGGCCTGCGTGCACTGCGGCAGCGAGTACGTATATTTTCTCGGCACCGGTTCGGAGAAACTGGAAGAGCTGCTGCACGCCATGTTTCCCCAGGCGCGCATCGGAAGGCTCGACCGGGACACGGTGCGGGGGCGGGAAGATTTTGAGCGGGTGCTGGCTGGGCTCGACGCGGGCGAGCTCGATCTGCTGGTGGGCACACAGATGATCGCCAAAGGCCACGACATTCACGGGGTGACGCTGGTCGGCGTGGTGGGCGCGGACATGGCGCTGGGCCTGCCCGACTTCCGCGCCGCCGAGCGCACATTTCAGCTGCTCACCCAGGTTGCGGGCCGCGCCGGCCGCGGCCAGACGCCGGGCAAAGTTGTGCTGCAGACGTACTTTCCCGATCACTACGCGGTGCAGTACGCCGCCCGGCATGACTTTGCCGGTTTCTACGAAAAAGAATTGCAATTCCGCAAGTGGATGCACTATCCGCCTTACAGCGCGCTGGCCAATGTGCTGGTGCGCAGCGGCAAGCTGGATGAAGCTTTGGCGTGGTCAGGGAAACTTGGACGATGGTTTGAGCAAACGCGGCATGAGGGCGTGCGCGTGCTGGGGCCGGCGGCGGCGCCGATTCTGCGGCTGAAGCAGGATTACCGCTATCACTTGGTGTTGAAGGCCGACAGCCGGGAGAAGCTGAATGCGCTGCTGCGGACAATGCTCAGTTACGCCGCGCAGCAGAAAATTCCGCGCACCCAGGTGATTGTGGATGTGGATGCGGTTTGGCTGATGTAGGCGGGCTTTCCCTCGCTGCCTTGGCGCGCCCGCCGCCTACGCCGAAGCAGCCCGGGCAAGCTGGCCGGAGTTGGCCAGCCGCTTTTCCACTGTATTCACCAATTCGATCACTGCTTCTGCTGCCTTCTCCACCTCGGAGAAACGAAGTTCCGCCTCGGCGGTATTGCCGGCATGTTTCAAATGCACGACCTCATTGACCAAGGCGTGCATCTGCTTGTGTTTTGTCTCCAGCGAATGCACCTCCGGCAGGCGCCCATAGTTGGGCAAAGCGTCCGCATAAATCCACTGCCCCAGTTCGCAGTCCTGGTGGGAGCCCAGTTTCTCCGGATCAATGGCCTCGCTTCCATCCAGAAAACGCCGCAAGCGGAGCCGCCAGCCGCGATGCATCATCTTGACGCGGGCAAAATCCACACTTTGCGTGAGCTGCTGATTCGCGCCCGAGTTTGTGCCAGCCGAGGAACTGTGGCCGTTCGCGCGCAGGCGAAATTGTCCTACCAGCTTCTGCAGATTGTTAGCCAGGGCGGAAAGGTCCTGCAGCGCTTCATTGGTCTGCTGCATGGCGATGGCGCTGGAGGAGGCGATCTTGGCAATCTTTTCCACGCTGCCGTTGATCTGCTCGGTGGTGGCGGATTGCTCCGTGGCGGCAGTCGCGATGTGGGTGATGAGGTCGCCCACATGCTCGTTGGTCTGGATGATCTCCTGCAGGGAGGAGCCGGCCTTGGTGGTGGATTCCACCCCCAGGCCCACTTCCTGAGTGCCGGCAAGCATGGCAGTGACTGCGTTCTTGGTCTCGGCCTGAATCTTGCGGATCATTCCGGTGATTTCTTTGGTGGCGGTACTGGTGCGCTCCGCCAGCTTGCGCACTTCGTCAGCCACCACAGCAAAACCGCGGCCCTGCTCGCCGGCACGGGCGGCTTCAATGGCGGCATTGAGGGCCAGCAAGTTGGTCTGGTCGGCAATATCGTCAATGACCGCGATGATCTGCCCGATCTGGTCGGAACGCTTGCCCAGTTCCTGAATCTGCCGGGCCGTGCTGCCCACGGATTCGGCAATAGTGCGCATGCGGGTGAGGGTGGCTTCCACGATGCCTCCGCCCTGGCGTGCGGTTTCAGAGGCCTTGACGGAGGCGGAGGAGGCGACGTCGCAATTCTCCGCGACCTGTTGCACGGTCGAGACCATCTGCTGCATGGCAGTAGCCACCTGGTTGGTCTGGTCTTTCTGCATTTCTACGCCCTGCGCCTGTTCCCGTGAGGAGGCGGCAATTTCGCTGCCCGCGGCCGCCAGGCTGCGAGTGTTGCTGGCTACCTCAGACAGGATTTCGTGCAATCGGTCCACGAACCTGTTGAACCAGGTTGCCAGCTCCCCAATCTCATCGTGGGTGGTGACTTCGATGCGCCGGGTCAGGTCGCCCTCGCCCTGGGCGATATCTTTGATCCGCTCGACCATGTTGCCCAGGCGAAGAAAGATAGATCGCGAGGTGGCGAAGGCCACAGCAAACAGCGGAACCAGGCAGAGCAGCGCCAGCCCGCCGGCAGCGAGCGCGCTCTTACGCCAGGTCGCATTCACGTCGTCAATATAGATTCCTGTGCCAACGATCCATCCCCAGGGGCCGAAACGCTTGACGAAGGAAAGCTTGGGCACCGGTTCGGTGCTCCCCGGTTTCGGCCAGAGGTAATAGACAAAATCCCCATCGGGATTGCGGGCCGCACTGACAAACTCGACGAAGATTGCCTTGCCGTTCGGGTCCTTGATGGCGCTGAGATCTTGGCCATCCAGCTCGGGCTTCATGGGGTGCATCACCATGCGGGGATGCTCATCGTTGATCCAGAAATAGTTGTTGCGGTCGTAGCGCATGGCCTTGATGGCTTCGATGGCCAGCTTTTGCGCCTCGGCCCGGCTGACCTTGCCTTCCGTTTCCCGCTGGTATTGCTGGCCGATGAGAGAGAGGGGGACTTCCACCAGATTCCGGGTCTTCTGCTCCCTTTCAGAGAGCAGGCTGGAGTGCTGGGTTTCAATCCAGAAGCCGGCCACGGTCAGCAGGCCCAGTGCTGACACGCCTACCATAACCCGGAATTTGCCGCGCAGGCTCATGCCGAAGAACGGTGACGTACCCCATCCTCATCGGCGGTGGGGGGAAGAACTTGAGGCGGAACGGGCCAAATGCCAGGCCTGCAGGCCAGGTAACCCGGGTCACCTTGGCCGGTAACCGGGGTTATACGCGAATGCCCTGATTGCCCGTTTATGGCTGATCACGCACAATTCCTGGACTGGGTCGCTGTGGCCGCCGGTGATTGAGAGGGTGAAGTACCCATGTTGAGGTCCATTCTCGTTGCGGGTGGCAGCCGGGTTTATCGCAAAACGCTGCGGCTATTGCTGGAAAAGCGCTGTGGCGGGGCAATCTGTGGCGAGGCCGGCGACGGCGCCGACGCCATCGAGCAAGCCATGCAGTTGCGGCCCGACCTGATTGTGCTGGATTTTGCCATGCCGGGTCTGAACGGGCTGGAGGCGGCGGGACGCCTGAAGCAGCTGCAGCCGGGCGTGCCGATTTTGATGCTGACCAGCTTCGGCGATGGTTTTCTCGCCGAATTGGCTTACAAAGCGGGCGTAGCCGCGGTGGTTTCCAAGGCGGATGCGAGGGCCCTGGAGAACTGCGTCCGCGTTCTGCTCAAGTATGGGTCTTCGGCGCGCAGCGGCACATCTTCTCCTGAAACCATAGAGGCAAACTCAACGAGGTGAGGGATGCGGGTTCTTAGTTTGACCATGATTCGGCGTCGCGGGGAAGTTCTGGTTCTGGGACATAACCGCACCATCAAGCTGCTGCTGGAAAAGGCGGCCAAGGAAGCAGTTCGGGAGCAGAAGGCCCGGGAAAAGCGGCGGCTTGCCGATGGCCGGCCGATCTGGGAGCCGGCAGAAGGTTGAGAACTGCATTCTCCCGGCTGCAGCCGGGCCTTGAAAATTGGTGGGCGCTATAGGATTCGAACCTATGACTTCCACCGTGTGAAGATGGCACTCTACCGCTGAGTTAAGCGCCCACTGGTTCCATATTCAAACAGTTGCAAGCGGAAATCGTCAACCGGCCGCCTTTTGGTAGCCTCGGCGTGCAGGGACCGCCACCCTCGCCGGCCACACCGGCCATTCCAAACTTCGAGCGGTCAGTTCATGGCTCCAGTTCTCCGCATGGACGGCCGGGAACTGAGAGGCCCGCTGCTTCCAGTGGCCGGTTCAGGTTCCGGGTTCCCAGGGCCCGCGGCCGGTTTCTCCCGCCTGCGCATCCCGTGGTAGCCTAAGCCGGAGCAGCCTTGGGGTGTGCCGGTCTCGGGTTGCCAGGCCTGTGGTTGAGATTCGAATGCCGAGCCAATCCAGAGGCAATGAGCCACCTGTATCCCCTTCTGGGAAAGGGACTTCGGAGCCTGCCGCGGAGAACAATCCGGAGCAACTTTCTGCCCCGGAAGGGGTTGAAACAGATGTGAGCAGTGTGGCCATGGATCGCGGCTTGCTCGCGATGGCGGGCAAGGTTCGTCCGGCAGCGGCGGGCGGGGCTGCGGTGGAGGGCCTGACCGATGCCGAGGTCATGCTGCGGGTGAAGACGGGCGACGACTCGGCCTACGAGTATCTGGTTGAAAAATACCGCCGGGCGATGGTCAGCTTCATGTACCGCATGGCACACAATAGCGCCGCGGCAGAGGACCTGGCGCAGGAGGTTTTCCTGCGGGTGTATCGTTCGCGGGAAGGCTACGAGCCGAGCGCCAAGTTCACCACCTGGCTGTATCGGATCGCCACGAATCTGGCGGTGAATTATGCGCGCGATACGCGCCATGAACGGCCGGACCAGATGGTAAGCATAGACGAGAGCGATGAAGCGACCGGGCTGAAGGTAGATGTGCCCGATGCGGCGCCCAGCGCGGAAGAAGCGATTCTGAAGCGGGAGAGGCTGGCCGCCATCCGGGAGAAGGTGCAAGCTCTGCCCGAGCGGCAGAAGATGGCGGTGATCATGCACAAGTACCAGCAGATGGATTACCGCCAGATTGGGGAAGTGCTGAAGTTGAGTGAATCCGCCACCAAGTCGCTGCTGTTTCGTGCCTACGAGACGCTGCGCCAACAGTTAAAAGACTTTGTGTAAAGGAACGAGCGTCATGAAGTGCCGGGAAATGAAATGTGAAGAAATTCGCGAACTGATGCCGGACCTGGCCGCCGGACTGAGCGCGGCCACGCCCGAGATCGAGAGTCACCTGCATGCCTGCGCCGGGTGCGCCGGCACGCTGGAAGAGATGCGCCAGACCATGGCGCTGCTGGATGAGTGGCAGGCGCCGGAGCCCTCGCCGTACTTTGACGTGCGCCTGCGGGCGCGGCTGCGGGAGGAAGCAGCCAAGCCCGCGCGCGGCTGGATGCAGTGGTTCCGCAGGCCGGCGCTGGCGGCTTCGCTGATGGTGCTGATTGTGGTCAGTGCCACGCTGGTGCGGGATGAGCGCGGCAGCGATGTGCGAACCGCCAATGTGGCCATTGTGGCCGAGCCCGGCACCGCCGTGGGCGACCTGCAGGCCTTGGACAAGAACCACGATCTGTATTCGGATTTCGACGTTCTGGATGATCTGCAGGTGCAGCAGAACGTGGCGGCGAATCCCTAAGAATTGGGTCTTCGGCAGCCATCAGGTACAGGCGAACTTCGCAGCGGGGAGAGAGAAAACAAGTGCGGCTGGCCAGGTCCATCGCGGGTTGGGTGGAAACCAGCGTCCTGGCACTGGCGCTCGTAAGCGCAGCACCGGGGCTGGCGCAGAACCATCGCACTCCTCCGCCCCGGCCTTCCCCTTCGCCGCGCTCGGTGCCCCGCCCGCCGCAGCGGCAGAGTTCTGCTCCCGCCTCCCGCACGCCGATAGAGGGCCATCATGCCGGGCAGTGGCTGCGGCGGTACAAAGATCTTTCTCCGACTGAACAGCAGCGGGCGCTGAACAATGATCCCCAGTTCCGCCGGCTTCCGCCGGAGCGCCAGGAGCGGCTGCGCCAGCGGCTGGAGCGCTTCAGCAGTTTGCCTCCCGAGCAGCAGCAGCGCGTGCTCAACCGCATGGAAACCTGGGAGCACCTGACCCCGGCGCAGAAGCAGGATGCGCGCCAGGTGTTCCGCCAGATGCGGGAGCTGCCGCCGGATCGCCGGCGTATGGTCGAGAACGCCATCCGCGACCTGCGCGCCATGCCCCCCGACGCGCGCCAGCGCATGATCAATTCGCAGCGCTTCCAGAGCAGCTTCAGCCCGGAAGAGCGCAATATGCTGGATGAAGTCAGCAAGCTGCCGCTGGCTCCGGCGCAGCCGCCGGGAACACCGCAACCATAGCGCCCCGGGTGCTGTCCTGCCCTGGTTGAAAGACCTGCCGCCCCGAGACGTAGCAAGCTACGTCTCTACGGCAGCTCTCTTCCTCTACAATGAACGGTTCTCATCTCCAGTAGCCGGATAGGAGCCATTGGCCAATGCGAAAGAGCCTGGTGGGATTTTCCGTCGTTTTGATGTTAACCGCCATCTGGGCGGCGCCGCGCAAGCAGGCGCAGTCATGGGCCTCGGCGCACCTGCCCGAAGAGGCCATGGCCGCCATGCAGAAGATTGATCCGGAGCGCATTCGGGCGCACGTGAAGTTTCTGGCCGACGATCTGCTGGAGGGACGCGGCACCGGCCAGCGCGGGGGCGATATTGCGGCCAAATACATCGCCACCCAGTTTGAGCTCGATGGTTTGAAGCCGATGGGCGATAACGGCGGCTATCTACAGAAAGTTCCACTGGTGGGAGTTACCACGCTGCCCGAGACCACCTTTTCGATGGTGCCGGAACACGGCGCGGCCATGGATTTGAAATTCCTGGATGACTATGTGGCCACCGACGAAACCCAGCAGCCGGTCGCAGACGTGGATGCGCCCATCGTTTTTGTCGGCTACGGCATTGAGGCGCCGGAATATCACTGGGACGATTACAAAGGCATGGACGTGCGCGGCAAGGTGCTGCTGATGCTGGTCAACGAGCCCCCCTCGGAAGACGTGAAGTTTTTCAAAGGGCGCGCGCTCACCTATTACGGCCGCTGGACTTATAAATACGAGGAGGCGGCACGCAAGGGTGCAGTGGGAGCGATTCTGATTCACCGCACCGACATGGCCAGCTATCCCTGGGACGTGGTGCGGAATTCAGACTCGGGCGAGAAGTCTTATCTGAAGGCGGAAGGGCCGAAGCTGAAGGTAGCGGGATGGATTCAGTTCGAGGTGGCGCGGCAATTAGTGAGCGATTCCGGACTGAATCTGGATAATCTGCTGGCCGAGGCGCGCTCGCCGGACTTCCACCCTATGCCTCTCAGCGTGACCCTGAAAGCGCACATGGTGAGCAAAGTTCGGCCGTTTCAGTCGAATAACGTGGTGGCGATGCTGCCGGGCTCAGACCCGAAATTGCGCGGTGAGGCGGTGATGTACACGGCGCATTACGATCACCTGGGCATCCGGCCCGATATGCCCGGCGACAATATCTATAACGGCGCCGACGACAACGCCACCGGCTGCGGCATTCTGATGGAGTTGGCGCGGGCGTTTTCTCTGGCGGCCAAAGCGCCCAAACGGTCGGTTATTTTTGCCTCGGTCACGGCGGAAGAACAGGGATTGCTGGGATCGGAATATCTGGGCAGGCACCCGCCCATTCCCGCGGGCAAGATCACGCTTGACTTGAACTATGACGATCTGCCGCCGCTGGGAGCGCCGGAGGAAGTGGAAGTTTCAGGCGCCGAGCGGACGACCTTCTATCCCGTGGTTGAGGCCATGGCGCAGGAGTTCCGGCTGGGCATTGTGCCCGATTCGCATCCTGAGGCCGGCTACTATTACCGCTCTGATCACTTCAGCCTGGCGCGGGTGGGCATTCCGGCGTTCTCCGTCAGCGAGGGCATGAAGTACAAGGGCCATACCGAAGAGTGGGGCTTGCGGCAGGCGGAAGAGTACACCGCCAAGCACTATCACCAGCCGAGCGATGAGTACCATCCGGATATGGACTTCACGGGAGACGCGGCCATGGCGCGCTTCGGATTCGCCCTGGGATGGCAGGCGGCCACGGAGCCGAAGCTCATCGGCTGGCAAACGGGCGATGAGTTCGAGGCGGCAAGGGTGAAGAGCGAAATGGGTAAGCACTGAGCGCGCGCGTCAGGACTTACCAGCTACCGCAGACGCCCTGAATTTAAACACGAAGGTCACGAAGGAAGACGAAAGGAGGGCCTTTCAGAATTTCCTGCGTCTAACGTCGCGTCCTTCGTGGTTTGCGAGTCAGCAAATTTATTCTCAACTCTCCATTACTTTCAGGTTCGGGCTGAGAATCAGCGTCGGCTCCGTTGCTTTCTGCACGTCATCAGCGGTCAGGCCAGGCGCAACTTCCTCCAGCACCAGGCCGGTCGGCGTCACGCGGATGTAAGCCATTTCAGTAACGATCGTATCCACCACTCTGACCCCGGTCAGTGGCAAGGTGCATTTGTTGAGGATTTTCGGCTGGCCGTCGCGGTTAGTGTGCTCCATGGCGACGATCACGCGGCGCGCACCGGCGACCAGATCCATGGCGCCGCCCATGCCTTTCACCATTTTGCCAGGTATCATCCAGTTGGCGATGTTGCCGTCTTCATCCACCTCCATGGCGCCGAGCACACTCAGGTCAACGTGGCCGCCGCGAATCATGGCGAAAGAATCGGCGCTGGAAAAATAGCTGGTGCCGGGCATTTCGGTGACGGTCTCTTTGCCGGCGTTGATCAGGTCGGCGTCTTCCTGCCCCTCGAAAGGATACGGCCCGATGCCCAGCATGCCGTTCTCGCTCTGCAGCACCACCTGGATTCCAGGCGGCACGTGGTTGGCGATCAGCGTGGGCATGCCGATGCCGAGGTTGACGTAGAAACCATCCTGCAGCTCGCGGGCGATGCGCTTGACGATGCGCTCGCGTTTGTCGAGGTCTTTGCCGGGCTTGGTCAGAGTGGACATGGCTTGTCTTCCGCCGGGCTTGGCCCGGCCGGACGGGGCAAAGCCCCGCCCCCACAGGCTAACTCGCTTTTCGCACGGTCCTTCTTTCGATTCGCTTCTCGAACCGCTCACCCTGGAAGATGCGGTTTACATAGACGCTGGGGGTGTGAATCATATCCGGCTCGAGTTCGCCGACTTCCACCAGATGCTCCACTTCGGCAATCGTGACCTTGGCCGCGGTTGCCATCATGGGATTGAAGTTGCGGGCGGTTTTCCGGTAAACCAGATTGCCCCAGGTATCGCCCTTCCAGGCCTTGACGAAGGCGAAATCTGCTTTGAGCGCACGCTCCATCACGTACATGCGGCCCTCGAAATCGCGCGTTTCTTTGCCCTCGGCGACCACTGTGCCGAAGCCGGTGGGAGTATAAAAGGCGGGAATGCCGGCGCCGGCGGCGCGCATGCGCTCGGAAAAAGTTCCCTGGGGCACCAGTTCAAGCTCGATTTTGCCTTCCAGAATCATCTGCTCCAGCAGCTTGTTTTCGCCGATGTAAGTGCCGATGTGTTTGCGAATCTGCCCGGCGGCGAGCAGCAAACCGATGCCCTGGCCATCCACGCCGGCATTGTTGCTGATGGTGGTCAGATTCTTCGTGCCTTTCGCGACCAGCGCCCGGATGAGGTTCTCCGGCATGCCGCACAGGCCGAAGCCGCCCACCATGATGGAAGCGCCATCGAAAACGTCCTGAATGGCCTCCTCGGGATTCGCCACCACCTTGTGCATAGGGAAGAGATTGTAAACGAAAAGGAGAGAGCGAATCGTGAGCACAGACGGACACCGGGAAGGGGTTCCAGGTCCGGGCCGGCGCACCAGCCGAATCAACGAGTTCACAACTTTTTACTTCTTTTTACCCTGGTTTGACACGGGCCCTGTTGGGTTTGAGTATGTTCAGTTGCGGAGAAGATGGCAGCCATGTGGCCGGGCGGCAAAAAAGCGAAAACGAAATCTGCGGATGATCGCAGCCGCTTCATCTTCGGCCTGGAGCTGGCCGTGGTTTTGCCGGCCGCCGCGCTGGTAATCCTCAGCGCCCTGCATCTGGAATCCATCGCCCGCCATCGCGACGTGGAGGCGGCCATTCAGCGCGACTTTCACCAGGTGCTGGCCATCTCCGAAAAGCAGATCAATCAGCGCGCCTACCAGCTCACCGACGACGTGCGCGACGATTTTCCGCCTCCCGGCGAGGCCTGCTCGGTGACTCTTGACCGAATCCTGGCGGCCCATCCTTATGTAGCCCATGTGTTCGTGTACTCGCCCGAAGATGGCCTGGTGTTCCGCTCGCAGCCTTATCGCCTGAACGAGGCCGGCTTCCGCGACGAGGCCGGCGACCTCAACCGCATGATGGGCGATTGGATGAAGGTCGAATACAAAGAAATGGCTGAGGAAATCGTCAAGATGCAGATGAAGAAAGGGACGCGCTACGACTTCTTTGCCAACTCCGCGCCGCGGGGCGAAAAGCGGGTTTACCAGTCCGTGGCCTTGTTCGTAATTCCGGGCGCAGACGGCAAAACGCTGGCTATCGGCGGAATGGCGTTTGACGCCGATTATTTGCGCGACCATTTCTTTCCGGAAATGCTGGAGACGGTGCTGAACCGCAACATCGCCGGAGAGCAGAACGAGAAAAACCCGGCGGTGCTGATGGTGCACACGCACAGCGACTCCACCCCCCTGGCCGCTTCCACCGGGTGGGATGGGGGCATGCCGGAGGTTGAGCGGAACCTGGAAGGCGCGTTTCCCGGCCTAACCCTGGCCATCAAGCTGCACGGCACCACGCTCGAAGCCATGGGGCAGCATTTTGTGCGCACCAGCTTCGTGATTCTGGGCGCCATTACGCTGCTGCTGGCGGTGGGCATTGTGCTCACCCACCGCAACGTGGCGCGGGAGATGGCGCTGGCGCGGCTGAAGTCTGATTTCGTCTCCAACGTCTCCCACGAGCTGCGCACGCCGCTTTCGCTCATTCGCCTGTATGCCGAGACCCTGGAGATGGGCCGCCTGACCAGCGCGGAGAAATATCAGGAGTACTACCGCATCATTCGCAAGGAAAGTGAGCGGCTTTCGGCGCTAATCAACAACATTCTGGATTTTTCGCGCATTGAGGCCGGGCGCAAGGAATACGACTTCCGCGAGACCGATATTCGCGAGTTGGTGCGCAACACGCTGGATTCTTACCGCTACCAGATCGAGCAGAGCGGCTTCACCTTCGAAGAAACGATCGCCGAAAATGTGCCCGCGTTGCGGGTAGATCGCGAGGCGGTGGCGCGCTCGCTGGTGAACCTGGTCAACAATGCGCTCAAATATTCGCAGGACCAGAAATATATCGCGGTCAATCTTTACCGCGACGACGGCGCGGTGAAGCTGGAAGTGATTGACCACGGAATCGGCATTCCCAGCCACGAGCAGCGCAAGATTTTCGAGAAGTTTTACCGGGTGGGCGATCCGCTGGTGCACAACACCAAGGGCAGCGGCCTGGGGCTTTCGCTGGTGCGGCATATTGCCCGCGCCCATGGCGGCGAAGTGACGGTAGATAGCACTCCGGGGGCGGGCAGCCGGTTCACTATTTCGTTGCCGGTGAACTCGGAGGGCAATGGATTACGTACTGAATAGTGGCGCGGATGCGGGAACCCGCCGGGCCTGGCATGGAGAGCCTGGGAGAGAGATGACGAAGATCCTCATTGTCGAAGATGAGCCGGCCATGGTGGCGGGCTTGCGCGACAACTTTGAGTTCGAGGGCTATCAGGTGATCAGTGCGGGCGATGGCGTGGCCGGGTTGGAGCGGGCGCTGAAGGAGACGCCGGACCTGGTGATTTTGGACGTGATGATGCCGCGTATGAGCGGGCTGGACGTATGCAAGCAGCTCAAGGCCAAAAAACCCGGCATGCCGATCATCATGCTGACGGCGCGCGGGCAGGAAGTGGATAAGGTGGTTGGACTGGAGCTGGGAGCGGATGACTACGTGACCAAACCGTTTTCCATCCGCGAGCTGCTGGCGCGGGTGAAAGCAGTGCTGCGGCGCTCGCGGGCCGCCGCCAAGCCTCAGGACCGGTACGCCTTTGGCGAAGTTGAGGTGGACGTGGGCGGTTGCCGGGTGTCGCGCAACGGCAAGGCGCTGGAGTTTTCCAACAAGGAATTCGAGTTGCTGAAGTATTTCCTTCACCACCCGGGCGAGACCCTGAGCCGCGACCGGCTGCTGGAGGATGTGTGGGGCTATGACCATTACCCCACGACGCGCACGGTGGATGCGCATATCGTGCGCTTGCGTCAGAAGCTGGAGCCGAAGCCGGAGGAGCCGCAGTTCATCCTGACGGTGCACGGCACGGGTTACAAGTTTGTGGGCTGTTAAGGCGGCCGCGCGCCGCAGGAAGGTCGTTGCATGCTTACCGAGTCGGGCAAGATTCGCATCGCAACCGCGTATTCCGGGGGCCTGGCACTGGTCCCCACCACGAACGCAAACCGGCAGCGGGTGGATGACACCCGGCTGATCCGCGAGGCGCAGCAGGGCAATACCTCTGCCTTTGAGGAGCTGGTGCGGCTCTATGACCGGGCCGTGCTGCGGCTAGCGGTGCACATTACCGGCTCGGAGGAAGATGCCCAAGACATTTACCAGGAGGCCTTCCTGCGCGCCTACGTCAACCTCGACCGTTTCCGTTTTGAATGCTCGTTTTATACCTGGATTTATCGTATTGTGACCAATCTCTGCCTCGATCACCTGCGGAGGAAGCATTCTCGCGGGCGCGACATGACGACCACGGTTTTTCCTGACGGGGAAGAGGAAGCCGCGATAGACCGGGTGGCCGACCAGCGGGCAGGCGCCAGCCCCGAGCGCAATCTGGTGGGCCGCGAGCTGCGGGAGCGCATCCTGCAGGCTTTGACCCGGCTTTCCGCCCGCGAGCGCATGGTGTTTGAGCTGAAGCACTACCACGGGCTGAGGCTGCGCACGGTGGCGGGAATGCTGAACACTACCGAAGGCACCATCAAGAACACGCTTTTCCGCGCCACTCATAAGCTGCGCTCGGAGTTGGCGGAAGTCCGCTGACGCCAATCGGACCAGAGAGGGCATGAAGGATCACGAAGTCGTGTACCTTTGTGTTGGCGCCTGAAGCCCAATGTGATTTGCATACCAGATTACCCTCGCTGCCCTCGCGCTTTTCCCTGTGATAGATTGAAAGTTAGCGTGCCATTCCGGCGCGAAATTCCTTGACTTTGCCATTGCGCGACACGAACTCCGGTGTCATTCGAGCCTTTTCTTTCATTTCGGCCCGGCCAGAGGCCTGGCGTGAGCGCTCTCGGCGATAGGAGGGCTTGCCGGTGACCGCGCAGCCAGACCTGCTCTGGTACAAAGACGCCATCATTTATCAGGTGCACGTGCGCGCCTTTTATGACAGCAACGGCGACGGCATCGGCGACTTTCGCGGACTGGCCCAGAAGCTCGATTACCTGCAGGACCTCGGCGTCAATACGATCTGGCTGATGCCGTTTTTTCCCTCGCCGCTGCGCGATGACGGCTATGACATCGCGGATTACCGCTCCGTCCACTCGAGCTACGGCACGCTCGACGATTTCAAAGCCTTCCTCACGGCGGCGCATGATCGCGGCATCCGCCTCATCATCGAGATGGTGCTGAACCATACCTCCGACCAGCATCCCTGGTTTCAGGAATCGCGCAGCTCGCGCGACAATCCACGCCGCGACTGGTATGTGTGGAGCGATACCGACACCCGCTACCAGGGCACACGCATGATCTTCGTGGATACCGAGCTTTCCAACTGGGCCTGGGACCCGGTCTCCAAGCAGTACTACTGGCATCGTTTCTTCAGCCATCAGCCCGACCTGAACTACGACAATCCCGCGGTGCGGGAAGAGATGTGGAAGGTGATGAAGTTCTGGCTGGAAATGGGGGTGGATGCCTTCCGCCTGGATGCGGTTCCTTACCTGGTGGAGCGCGAAGGCACATCGTGCGAGAACCTGCCGGAAACCCATGCTGTGATCAAAGAACTTCGCGCCCGCGTGGACCAGGAATATCCCGGCCGCATGCTGCTGGCGGAGGCCAACCAGTGGCCCAGCGACCTGCGCCCTTACTTCGGCGACGGCGATGAGTTTCACATGGCCTTCCATTTTCCGCTTATGCCGCGCATGTTCATGGGGCTGAAGCTGGAAGACCGCAAGCCGATCACGGAAATTCTGCAGCAGACGCCGGAAATTCCCGCTTCCTGCCAATGGTGCCTGTTTTTGCGCAACCATGACGAGCTGACGCTGGAAATGGTCACCGACATGGAGCGCGATTACATGTACGACGAATACGCGCGCGACAAGAGCATGCGGCTGAACCTGGGCATCCGGCGGCGGCTGGCGCCCCTGCTCGATAACGACCGCCGCCGGATGGAGTTGATGAACGGACTGCTAATGTCGCTGCCGGGTACGCCCATTCTCTACTACGGCGATGAGATCGGCATGGGCGACAACGTCAACCTGGGCGACCGCAACGGAGTACGCACTCCCATGCAGTGGGATGGCGGCTGGAATGGCGGCTTTTCCGCGGCCGACCCGGAGGCGCTGTATTCGCCGCTCATGCTCAATCCGGTATACGGCTTTCAGGCGGTCAACGTAGCCTCGCAGAAGCGTTTCGATCACTCGCTGCTCTCCTGGATGAAGCGCCTGATTCGAGTACGCAAGTCCACTTCCGTCTTCGGCCGGGGCTCAATCGAGTTCCTTTACCCCGCGAACCACCGGGTGCTGGCCTATGTTCGCCAGCTGGGTAAGGAGACCATGCTGGCGGTAAACAATCTCTCCAGTTCGGCCCAGGCGGTGGAGCTGGACCTGCGCCGCTACAAGGGAAATATTCTGATCGAAATGTTCGGCCGCAATATTTTTCCCCGCGTCGGCGAACTGCCATACCTGCTAACCTTGGGGCCATACCAGTTTTACTGGTTCCGGCTGAGAAAAATCTGAAGCGCGACTCCCGGCGATGGCGGCCTCAGGACTTTCAGGCCTTGCGCCAGGAAAGAAACTCAGGGGAGAGCAGATTCCTCGTGGGGTGAGGCCCCTCGGAATGACAACACATGCCGATTGAGCGGCTTCGAAGCGCTGGCTTTTTGATGACGGAGGTCCGGTTTGGCCGAAGAGAGCATTCTGACCGATGATTTTCTTCGCGAACTGATGAACGTTGGCGAAGTGGATATTCTGGTCGGGTTGCGAACTTATAACGATGCGGGTACGGTGGGCCAGGTGGTGCAGGCGGTACGCGCCGGCCTGCTGAAGCATTTTCCCCGCCAGCGCTCGGTCATCATTAACGCCGACGGCGGCTCCCGCGATGGCACCCAGGACCTGGTCCGCGCAGCTTCCATCAGCGACATGGGGCGGGCTTCCGGCACCCAGGCGTTGCGCACCCTGCACTGCATCAGCACCCAATATGAGGGGGGAGCGGCCGCGGTGGGCAACGCTCTGCACGCCGTTCTGGCGGCCGGCGATCTGCTGCGCGCCTCAGCCTGCGCCGTGGTCGCCGCCGATTCCACCAGCATCGAGCCGGAATGGCTTGACCGGCTGCTGCGTCCGGTGCTGCGCGATAACTTCGATCTGGTCACGCCCCTCTACCGCCGCCACAAGTTTGACGGCCTGCTGGTGCGCACTCTGATTTATCCCATGACCCGCGCGCTTTACGGCCGCCGCGTGCGCGAGCCTTATCCGGCGGAGTTTGCCTTTTCCGGGCGGCTGGCGGGCCACCTGCTGGCCCAGGATATCTGGACCCAGGATGTGGCCCGGGCCGGGGCGGAAATGTGCCTCACGGTCTCGGCCATTGCCGGCGGCTTCCGCCTGGAGCAGTCATTCCTGGGAGAAAAGCCGAGAACGGAGCACGCTTCGGCCGATCTGGTGCCGGCCATGCGCCAAACCGTGGGGACGCTTTTCTGGATGCTCGATCAGAACTTTGCGGCGTGGAGCGCCGCCAGCAATTCCGAGCCGGTTCCCGCCATCGGCGCCGAGCCCGAGCTGACTCTGGAACCGCTGCGGGTGAACCGCAAGCGGCTGCACCAGCTATTTGTTCGCGGCGTCTCGGACCTCGAACCGGTGCTCAAAACGATTCTGACCGCGCCAACCCTGGCTGCTCTGCAGCGCATCGCCGGGCTTCCCGAGACCGAGTTCTGCTATCCCGATGAGCTCTGGGCGCAGACCGTGTATGAGTTTGCCGCTTCGCACCATAAGACGGTCATCAGCCGCGATCACATCATTCAGGCCCTGGCGCCACTCTACCGGGGCAAGACCCATACCTTCCTCGCCGTGAACCGCGACGCTTCCGGCGGCGAGGTGGAAGACAACATCGAGGCGCTTTGCCGCTGCTTCGAACAGCTTAAGCCGTACTTGCTCGAACTATGGGACGGAAGAAAGTGAGGTCAAGATGTGGCAGGTAATTGTCAGTGAACTGACTCAGGCCACGCACGAAATTCTGCGCAGCATCGCGCATTTTTTGCCTCGCCTGGTGGTGATGTTGGCCATCGTGCTGATCGGGCTGGGCATCGCTTATATCCTGCGCGCCATTCTGCGCAGCATTCTGCGGATCGCCAAGTTCGACCGACTTTCCGAGCACGCCGGCGCGGCCCAGTTGTTGCATAAGGCCGACCTGCCTTCCTCCTCGGAACTGCTCAGCCGCTTCGTCTTCTGGGTAGCGTGGCTGGGCTTCATCCTGCTGGGCATCAATGTACTCGGGATCGGGGGCCTGCAGGAGCACGTGGCCCGCTTCTTCGCATTTTTGCCCCGCCTCTTCGCCGCACTGTTCGTCTTCTTCTTCGGCCTGCTGGCAGCCAGCTTCTTTTCCCGCGCCTCGCTGCTGGCGGCGGTGAATGCCGGCGTGCCCTCGCCCCGGTTGATCAGCTCTACGGTCCACATCCTGATCATTTTTTTCGCTCTTTCCATGGGCTTTGAGGAGCTGGGCGTGGCCCAGGATACGGTGCTGGTGGCCTTTGGCGTCGTTTTCGGCGCGCTCATGCTTGGTCTGGCTTTGGCCTTCGGACTGGGAGGGCGCGAACTTGCCCGGCAGTTCCTGCAGCGCCGGTTTGTTCATCCCAAGAAGGAGGAAAAGGAAGACGAATTGTCTCCGCTGTGATGTTTCTCTGAATGTGATGCGGTGGCCCCAACGATTTTTGGACCACAAAGGACACAAGCTTCACGAAGCTCTGCTTTCTGAGTCTTTATGATTTTTGTGGTTTTGAGTTCTGGCGGGCAACCGTGCCCGCCCCACGCCTTGCGCGCCGTACCTGCTGCCAAGTTACCGAAGGACTAGGTTTGGCACCTCCGCCGCGGGAAGGCGCATCGGAGGAGATATAATGGAGGGAGCTTCCCTGGGGAAGTAATCTCGTTTTTCAAGAAGAAGAGTTCGATGTCCAACAGAGCTAAGGCTGGAATCCTGACCGTCTCCGTGGCGGTCTTACTTTTTACCGTGGTGGGCGGGCTGACCGGCGTGCGGGCCTCCAACAATGACGGGGCCTACCGCCAGATTGAGGTCTATAGCGAGGTGCTCTCGCGCATCCGCAGCGAGTATGTGGAAGAGCCCAATATGCCGCTGGTGACCAACGGCGCGCTGCACGGGCTGCTTGACTCGCTGGATGCCGATTCCAGCTACCTGACGCCGGAACAGTATAAGGAATACAAGGCGCGCAGCACCGGCGTGAAGGGCAGCATTGGAGCGGCAATTTCCAAGCGTTTCGGCTATGCCACGGTAGTGGCGGTGATTCCCGGCGGCCCGGCCGATAAGGCCGGCCTGCAATCCACCGATATCTTCGAGGCCATCGAAGGGCAGAGCACGCATGATCTGTCGCTGGCCGAGATTCGCAGCCTGCTCGCGGGCGAGCCCGGCTCGACGGTGACGGTTTCGGTGGTTCGCGCCCGGCGCGCCGAGCCGCAGAAAATGGTGTTGACCCGCGATATCGTCAACATTCCGGCGCCCACCGACAAGATGATGGAAGACAACATCGGGTATATCCAGGTGGATGCTCTTACGAAGGACAAGGCGGAAGAAATCGCGGCCAAGATCAAGACGCTCGAACATGAGGGCGCCAAGAAGCTGATTCTTGACCTGCGCGATTGCGCCGAAGGGCCGGAAACCGAAGGCATCGCGGTGGCCAACCTGTTTCTGAATCATGGCACCATCGCTTACCTGCAGGGCCAGAAATATCCGAAACAGATATTCAACGCCGACCCTTCCAAAGCCATCACCAGTCTGCCCCTGGAAGTGCTTGTAGATAAGGGGACGGCAGGAGCAGCCGAGATTGTGGCCGCGGCAGTGATGGAAAACGCCCGCGGCGACGTGGTTGGCGATAAGACCTTCGGCGAAGGCACGGTGCAGAAGGAAATTGACCTGCCCGATGGCGGGGCTCTGATCCTTTCGATCGCCAAGTATTACTCGCCCAGCGGCAAAGCAATTGAGGACGCGGCGGTAACGCCGAACGTGATCGTGGCCAGCGCCGATGATGACAACGCGCTGCCCGATGACGATGACGACAACACCCAGGCCGAGCCGGAGAAGACCCCGGCTCCGCAGCAGGATGACGTTCTACGCAAGGCCATCCAGGTGCTCAAGGGCCGATCCAGTTAAGCGGCGAGATCGCGCGCGCTGGCCCTTCTCGCCGAGCGCCGGCACGGCCTAACTGAGCCTTACGCGGGCGAGGGCGCCCGCGCCACGCATGCAGTCTCTGTTTGAAGACGTCAGCCCAGTCGAAGAGGTCGTCCACCGCAAGCTGGTGGGACGCATCGTCTTTGCTCTGCTGGTGCTGATCTCGGCGCTGGTGGGCGCCGCCTCCGGCTGGCTGCTGGTCTATTCCACCGACCTCCCGCAGGTGGATGAGCTCGAGCACTACCGCCCCAGTTCCATCACCGAGCTTTACGACGACCAGGGACGCATCATCGGCTCGTTCGCGCTGCAGCGGCGAGTAGTGGCCTCCTATGACGACTTCCCTCCGGTGCTGCGCGAGGCCCTGGTTTCCATTGAAGACAAAGATTTCTACCGCCACTGGGGCATCAACGTCTGGCGCATTGCCGGCGCCGCCTACCACGACATTCGCTCCGGCGGCAAAGTGCAGGGCGCTTCCACCCTTACCATGCAGCTGGCGCGCAATCTCTTTCTTTCGCCCGACCGCTCCTGGCGGCGCAAGATCGAGGAAGCCCTGCTGGCCATCCAGATCGAGCGCCACTTTACCAAGCCGCAGATTCTCACTCTCTACGCCAACCAGATTTACCTGGGCCATGGAGTCTATGGCTTCGAGGCGGCCTCAGAGTACTACTTCAGCAAGCCGGCCAAACAGCTCACGTTGCCCGAAGCCGCTATGCTCGCCGGGCTGCCCAAATCGCCCTCGTACTACTCGCCGATCAATCACCCCGACCGCGCCCGCCAGCGCCGCAACCTGGTGATTGACGCCATGCTCGAGGACGGCAAGATCACCACCCAGCAGGCGGACCGCGCCCGCGACCAGCCTTTAGGGCTGAACCTCGCCCATGACCCCAATTCGCTGGCGCCTTACTTCGTCGAGGAAATTCGCCGCTACCTGGAAGCCAAGTACGGCGCCGACCAGGTGCATGAAGCCGGCCTGCGGGTTTACACCTCGCTCGATATGGACCTGCAGCGCGCCGCCAATCAGGCCGTGCTCGACGGCCTGGCCGCTTATGAGCGGCGCCACGGCTGGAAAGGCCATCTGGAGAACGTGCTTAAAGAGGGCGCAACCCTAGCCAATTATCAGCATCCTGACTGGCAGGACGAGCCCGAGGTCAACGGCTACATTCATGCCCTGGTGAGTGATGTCTCTCCATCCTCAGCCACCCTCAGGTTTGCCGGCTACACTGCACTGCTCACCGCCGCGGATGTCGCCTGGACCCATCGCCGCATGCAGGAAATGCTGTGGCCGGGGGACATCGTGTATGTGAAGGTGCTTGCTCTTTTTCCCGGCAATAAAGCCCGGGTGAGCCTGGAGCAGGATTCCGGCGTGCAGGCCGCCCTGGTCGCGATTGATAACGCCAGCGGCGAGATCAAGGCGATGGTGGGCGGCCGAGACTTCAATCTTTCCAAGTTCAACCGCGCCACGCAGGCGTTGCGCCAGGTCGGCTCATCTTTCAAGCCGTATGTTTATACCGCGGCCATTGATCAGGGGGCCTCACCGGAAGATACCATTGTGGATGCGCCGGTCACTTTTGAATCGGCCTCCGGGCCCTACTCGCCTCACAACTACGACGAGAAATACGAGGGCACCATCACTCTGCGCCGCGCCCTGGCCCAATCGCGCAACATTCCGGCGCTGAAGCTGACCGACAGCATGGGCATCCAGCGCGTAATTGATTACGCGCACCGCTTCGGCATCACCTCGAACATTCCGGCTTATTTGCCGGTTGCGCTGGGCGCGGCCGAGGTTACACCCTTCGAGCAGACTTCTGCCTTCAGCGTTTTTCCCAACGACGGCGTGCGCGTGGTTCCCCGCTACATCACCAAGGTGACTGATTACGATGGCCGCGTGCTGGAAGAAGACTACCCGGAGTTCAAAGACGTGATCAGCGCGCGCACCGCCCGCATCATGACCTCCATGCTGCGCGATGTGGTGCTGCACGGCACCGGCTTTGCCGCGGCCAGTCTCAACTATCCGCTGGCGGGCAAGACCGGCACCACCAACGACTTCACCGATGCCTGGTTTATCGGGTTTTCTCCCTCTACCACTTGCGGAGTCTGGGTCGGCTACGACGAGAAAAAGACCCTCGGGGACAGGGAGACCGGCGCCCGCGCCGCCCTTCCCATCTGGATGGACTTCATGAAGGCGGCGCTGGCGGGAAAAGATCCGGGGCAGTTCCAGCCGCCGCCGGAGAATGCCGCCGGCGCGGTGGCGCAGAAGGTGGATACGCCCGACGATGCCCCCGGCGGCGATGAAACGCATTAGGGCCGGGGCTCACGTCAGGACCTGATCGAGCAGCTGGCCCACGGCTCGCTGTGCTTCCAGAATGGAATAGCGGTGATCCATGGCTCCGGCGAGATCAGTGTTGGCAAAGGCGATCCGGCCGAAGGGCGCGCGGCGCAGAGTCTCCCGTGGCGCGGGTTGACCGCCCCGGCCAAAGAAGAAGCCCGGTTGCGGGCTCAAGTAGGCATGGCCCCAGCGGTTCAGGATGATGCCTGCTATGTCTCGCTCGGCGCTGAAACCCGCGCCCGCAAACATCTCGTTGAATTGCCCGCGGATTCGCCGCTCGTAATCTCTGAAAGAGGTGCTGAGCATCTCCCCGCGGCCCCGGTTTCCTTGCTCTTGCGTGGAAAGGGCGGGATACGAGTAAACGACTTTCAGGTTGAGAACGAGGGGAGAATCAGGCGTGATGGCCGCACTCTCCTTCCCGGTAAGGGCGAGTTTGCAGACCTCGAGGTAATTGCCCACGCCCTCAAACCAGCGGCAGCCGCTCATGCCCATCTTGTACAGGAAACGCCAGTTTCTTACCGCCACATTGGCCATCAGGCAGGGAGAGCGGTAAAACTGCGCATACGCCGCGCGATGAGTTTCGGGAAGGTCTTTCACGATGTGCTTGCTGGTCCAGCATCCACCCGCCATGACCGCGGAACGCGTCTTGATCCGGTACAGCGTGCCTCCCTTCAGATAGACGACGCTGACGAAATTGGACTTGCCCGCCTCGCCCTCGTGCTGAACAGAAATAACCGTTGACGAGAGCCGCATTCTGGCTCCGCTTTCTGAAACATCCAGCGCGGAAAAGTTCACAGCGTTGCGGGTGACTCCTTCCACGCTGTGCGGGCCTGCGATGGCAGCGGGAATCAGGCTTTTCAGCATGAGGCGCGCAATCGTCGTATTGCCGCCAGGAAACATCTCATCCGAGCCGCCCTGGTCCTCGGGCAGAGGGCGGAGCATTTCGAAGGCGTAGTCGGAGTATGCGGACAACGCGTCGGGGCCAAGCCCGGAGCCGCCCCCCTCTACCGGAGAAAGAAAAGTCCGAATCGTTTCGCGGCTCAGGCCGAAACGCTCCATGTAATGCTGTTCCAGCGTGATGGAATCGAGGTGGCGGGAAATGGCATCGCCTTCCACTTGCGGATGCACAAATGCTTTCTTTTCCGCCGGCTCATCTTTCAGCCAGCGCAGCCATTCGGTTCTTGTGGCGGCAGAAACCGGCGCTCCCTCCAGATTTTCCCCCAAAGGATCAAGCAACCACATGCCAGGTTTTCTGCCAAATTTCGCGCCGAACCAGAATCCGTACTGTCCATGCTGAAGGCCCGTTGCCTGGTAGGGAGTCACAGAGAGCGGAAACTCCGGCTCTGGTCCGCCCCAGCTCTGGTAAGTGAGCTTCGGTGTATTCAGCCCGATGGACTGGTAGAAATTCGCCAGAAAGCTGTACGGGTATTGGATCTGGTAGATGGCCGAACCCTGGTGCCCGACGAGCGTGTGCCCATCCACCAGAAATTCGTTTTGCTTGGCCTCACCCCCGAAAATGGGATGGTTCTCGAGAACCAGGCACTTCATGCCCGGCCCGGCTTGGCGCTGCAAAAACAGAGCGGCCGCAAGCCCGCTGATTCCGCCTCCCACGATCACGCAGTCGTAGCTCTCCCCGGTATCAATCACATCTTTGGGCAGAGGCTCGTAGAGATGATCGCGAATGGCGTGGCCGTCCAGCATGACCTGCTTCGTGTTGCCGTTCGAATTGCTGTATTCGCCGACTCCGCCGTAGCCCGTGAACTCGTCCCTGTCCGCGAGTAGTTGCGCCGGGCACTTGGAGTCAAGCAAGACGGCACCGGAAGCCAGGAGAGTAGAACCGAGAAAGTCGCGCCGCGTGATCGGCGCTTGCATGCCCAGCGCGGCATCGTCCGGCAAATTGTCTTTAGGCTCGTGCACGCCTGGAATCCTAATACACGCTCCGCTTTGGTGACGAGTTGAGTACGGGGAAATAGCGGCGGATTCTCCAGAGCGAAGGCCGGGACCTGGGCGGCAGAAGTGCCTATAATTCTTGTGTGAGGCGCTTCTTCGGCTTCGTGCTGCGCGCGCTGGTGCTGCTGTTGGTGGCGCTGATTTCTGCCCTTGCCACTATGCGCTTTGCGATTCATGGCCGCGAGCTGCTCACGCCCAACCTTGTCGGCAAGACCCCCGCCGAAGCGCGGCGCGTCGCGGAGGGTCGCGGATTGCAGTTCGAGATTGAGCGCCAATACTACAGCGCCTCTATACCGGAAGGAGAGATCCTGTCGCAGCTGCCGCCCGCCGGCACCCAGGTGCGCCGGGGATGGCAGGTGCGCGCAGCCGAGAGCCTGGGGCCGCAGCGCGTGCAGATTCCCAGCGCGCTGGGAGAGAGTGAGCGCGCCGCCGAGATGAACATCAAGCGCCGCGGCCTGGATGTCGGCGCCGTGGCCGAGGTAGCATTGCCCGGGGCCACTTCCGACGAGGTGATTTCGCAAAGCCCCCCGCCGAACGCCAGCGGAGTTTCCGCCCCAAAGATCAACCTTCTGGTTTCTCTCCCGCCGCCGCCGCAGGCCTTCGTGATGCCAAGTTTCGTGGGGCAGCCGCTAGCCAGCGCCAGGCTGGTGTTGCAAACCGCCGGCCTGCGCATGGGAACGGTGACGGTGGCGCCCGCACCCGGGTCGCCCAGTTCAGCCCAGACCAGCACCCAACCGCCGGCCATCATCGCGCCTGCCGGAATCATTCTGGAGCAGAATCCCTTTGCTGGCCAGGAAGTCACGGTGGGTTCCCCGGTAAATTTTCAGGTCCGGCAACAATGAGCCAGTGTCAAACGACCTGATTTCTTTTCAGGATGGCGGCGAAAAACCCATCACAGGGGTGCACTCCCGGAATCGTCCTTAGATAAGGGCCCTGTATCAGGGAATCCAGATCGCTCACCGCCAGTTCACCTTCTGATCGGAACCGCTGCAATTCCTCGCGGCAGCGGCAGAGAGAGAACCCAGGTTCAGCCGCCAATGCCATCTCTACGACCGCAGAATTTTCTTCCGGCTCGAGCGAGCAGGTGGAGTAAACGATTCTTCCGCCGGGTGCGGCCTGCCGCATCGCCGAGCGCAGAATGGCGAGCTGCCGCTGCTGAAGGTCAGCGAAATCCTGCGGCTGTAAACGCCACTTGATTTCGGGGTTGCGGGCCAGCGTCCCCGTTCCCGAGCAAGGCACATCGGCCAGCACTCGATCGTAGGCCGCTTCGCCGGGAAGCGCGCAGACATCGCTGGTGACAATCTCGACTTTTTTTCCGAAAAGAAGTTTCTGCAATAGCCGGACCCGCTGGGAATGAAGTTCCACGGCGGTGATTTTCGCCTGTGGGTTTTGCCCGGCGAGCATGCGGGTCTTGCCTCCGGGCGCGGCGCAGCAATCGAGAATCCGCTGGCCGTGGCCGACCAACAAAGCCACCAGTTGCGAAGCCTCATCCTGAATTGCGACCCTCCCCTCCCGGAAGGCGCGGGTCTTCGTAATCTCGCCGCTGCCCGCGCGCCGCGCTGTCGTCAACAACCGGCCCGGGGCTAAGGCCACGCCCTCGCGTTGCAGCTCTGCCTCTGCTTCAGGGGCGTAGAGCCGGAGCGCAGTTTCCGGGACGGCCTGATCGTAGGCACAGACTTGGCGAGCTGAGTGAAACCCGAACTCGCGCGTCCATCGTTCCACCAGCCAGAGAGGATGGGCAGAAGCCGCCGCCAGCGCGGCGGGCGTGGTCACGTCTTCCGCCAGCGGGCGGGTGGCGGATTTAGCCGCCAGTTTTCGAAGTATTGCGTTCACAAACGGCGCGGCCGAACGCTTGCGTGCCCGCTTCACTAACTCGACGCTTTCGTGCACAGCCGCCCTCTGCGGCACACGCGAAAGAAAATCGAGTTGATAGCAACCCAGCCGCAGGGCTATGAGTACCTCCAGGTCGAGCTGGCCTAACTTTTGTGAAGACTGCTCAGCGATGTGCGCATCCAGCCGCGACCGCCAACGCAACACGCCCATGAGCAGTTCAGTCGCCAATCCGTGGTCGGCTGCCGAAAGCCGCGTGTAGCGCGGGCCGTGAAGCAACTCCGGGGCGTAGGCAGACTCGCGTTCCACTCGCAGCAGAATCTCGAACGCGGCCACACGGGCAGGGGAGATGGGCATGATCTGGTTCAGAGCATGACTGCGCCGGGCCGGGCAGGGCGCCACCGGCCACTATACTGCTTCGTCCCGCGGAATAACTCGCCCCACGAAGCTCTCCTGCCTCTCTCCATGATATTTTTGAAGCTCCGCTCCACCATGATCCGCTCCTACAAAGGCGTCACGCCAACCGTTCCCGCTTCCTGCTACGTGGATGATTCCGCCCAGATCATCGGCGACGTGGTGCTCGGCGAGCACGCCAGCATCTGGATGAACGCCGTGCTGCGCGGCGACGTGCACTCCATCCGCGTGGGCGCTCACTCGAATATTCAGGATTGCAGCGTGCTGCATGGCATGAAGGACTTGTATGGTGTCTTTCTCGGCGAATACGTCACCGTCGGCCACTCCGTGACCCTGCACGGCTGCGTAATCGAAGACCGCTGCCTGATCGGCATGGGCTGCATCATTTTGAATGGGGCGCGCATCGGCGCCGGCTCGATTATCGCGGCCGGCACCTTGATTCCCGAGAAGACCGTGGTCGAACCCGCTTCGCTGTGGATGGGCTCCCCCGGCAAATTTCGCCGCAAGCTGGATGACACTGACCAGCAGACCATCCTGCGCTACGCCAGCAATTATCTTGGATACAAAGAACAGTATTTGGCGGAAAGGAAGAAGCTGCAGACGTAGTTTCCGCCGCCAGCGCTGTTGCCCTGAGCGAAGCTCAGCATGACAACCCTCCCCTACCGCGCAACTGCGGCATCGAATAGATTGAGGAATGCCAGCTTCTTTTCCGCCGGCAGGAACGACGCCTCAAACGAATTCCTTGCCAGCTCGCGCAGGTGCTCGTCGGTGAATCCGAAGTTGTCCTGCGCCAGCTGGTACTCGCGCGCCAAAGAGGTGCCGAACATGGCCGGGTCATCGCTGTTGAGCGTGATCATCATCCCCTGATCGAAAAACCGGCGCACCGGATGGCCCGCCAGCGACTGGCAGCAACCCGTCTTCATGTTGCTGGTCAGGCAAATCTCGACGGGAATCTGCCGGGCGGAAAGCTCTTCCACCAGCTCCGGGTCCTGATCGGCAGTCAGCCCGTGCCCGATGCGCTCAGCGCGCAGATTCAACGCCCCCCAAATGGATTCCGGCCCGGCAGACTCGCCGGCGTGCGCCGTGAGGTGCAGGCCGTTCTCCGCGGCAAAGGCGTAGGCGTCGCGAAAAAGCTCCGGGGGCGCTTTTTTCTCGTCGCCGCCGATGCCCACGCCGGCGACATGCTGATCGCGGTAGCGCACCGCCAGCTCGAAAACCTCGCGAGCCGCGCCTGGCCCAAACTGCCGCACCGCGTCGAAAATCCATAGCAGCGAGATTCCGAAATCGCGCTCGCCGCGGCGCCGCCCGCGTTCCAGGCCTTCAAAGATCGCCGCGAAATCCTGTTTGCGCCACAGGCATACGCCAACGGAAACATACACCTCCGCGTGCATTACGCTTTGTGCGTGCAGGCGCTCCATCATGCGGTAGGTGATGAGCTCATAGTCGCCGGGGGTCTGCAGGTCTTCGGTGACCGTCTTGAAGGCCATCAGGAAGCCATTGAAATCGTCGTAGCGGTAGAGTTGCTCAATTTCCGCCAGCGAGCTCTCTTTGCCTCGCCGTTGGCGCAATTCGATCAGCGTGGCGGGAGCGATTGCGCCTTCCAGGTGCAGGTGCAGTTCAGCCTTGGGAAGCGACACGATGAACGCGTTCGAGGCCGAGCCCATACATTTCGATTGTACGAGGGTTAGCGGCGCATTGGCGAGCGCCGTCAGCTTGAGTTTTTCTCTGCGAACTCTGCGCCACCCTGGCACACGCGGCGGTCAAAAAATCTGGTAAGCGTCAGCTAAGAACACGTCTAACCGCAAAGTTCGCCGGGAAAGGCGGCCGACTACGCGAAGACAAACCGCCACGCTGGATGTGCTGCCTGCTCCCCCGGTACCTACTGGCTCTTGGCAAACTCGCTGTGGCGGCGGCTGTAGAAGGCGTAGATAATCAGCCCGAGGAAGAGCCATAGCACGAAGCGAATCCAGGTGATCACCAGGAGCCCGGCCATGAGTCCGCCGCACAGCACAATGGAGATCAGCGGAAACCAGGGCACGAAGGGCACCCGGAAGGCGCGCGGGCGGTCAGGTTGGCGGCGCCGAAGCAGGATCACGCCCAGCGAGACCAGAACGAAGGCAAACAGCGTGCCGATGTTGGAAAGATCAGCGGCATCGCCAATATCCACCAGCCCGGCGGGAATGCCGACCGCGAAGCAGGCAATCCAGGTGGACCAGTGCGGCGTCTTGAATTTCGGATGCACCGCCGAAAACAGTTTGGGCAACAGGCCATCGCGCGACATGGCATACCAGATGCGCGCCTGCCCGTACTGAAACACCAGCAGCGACGAAATCATGCCCATGAGCGCGCCAATCACAATCACCGACTGCGCGAATCGGCTGGCCCCGAGAAAGTGTAAGGCATAAGCCACCGGCGCCTCTGCCGCCTTGCCCGAGATAAAGGTTGTGTACTTCATCATGCCCAGCAGCACGATGGCCACTCCGACGTAAAGGATGGTGCAGATAATCAGCGAGGCGATGATGCCGAAGGGCAAATCGCGTTGCGGGTTGCGGCACTCCTCAGCCGCCGTGGAAACCGAATCGAAACCGATGTAGGTAAAGAAGACGATGGCGCCGCCGGAGACAATGCCGGCAAAACCGGAAGGGGCAAACGGCTTCCAGTTGGCGGGATGGATCAGCATGCCGCCCACCGCCAGGAAAATGAGGATGGCGCCGATCTTAATCGCCACCATCACGTTGTTGGCTTCCGCTGATTCGCGCACGCCCCGCACCAGCAGCAAAGTCAAAATGAAAACAATCAGAAACCCGGGGACGTTGAAGTAGGCGCCCGTCCAATGGCCGGAGGCCCAGACCGGACTGGCCCATTTCTCCGGCAAGATGACGCCAAAAGCCGCCAGCTGTGCCGTAGCGTAGCCACTGAAGCCGACGGCAACCGCCACGTTGCTAACGCAGTATTCCAGAATCAGGTCCCAGCCGATGATCCAGGCGAAGATCTCGCCTAGTGTGGCGTAAGAGTAAGTGTAGGCGCTGCCGGCGATGGGAATCATCGAGGCCAGCTCGGCATAGCACAAGCCGGCAAAGCTGCAGGCCACGGCCACCAGCAGGAATGAAATGGCAATAGAGGGACCGGCCGGCGGGCGGCCATGCAACAGCGCACCTGAGAGGCTGCCGCTGCGGATCAAATGGCTTACCAGGTCCAGCACCTGGGCATGCAGAATCGAGGGCGCTGCAAAATTCTCCCCGGCGGCCGCGGTTCCGGTGAGGACGAAAATGCCGGCGCCAATAATGGCGCCAATGCCCAGCGCGGTGAGAGACCAGGGACCAAGTGTCTTTTTGAGGCGGTGCCCGGGTTCTTCGGACTCGGCAATCAGCTTGTCAATGGACTTGCAGCACAACAGCTGGCTGGACGAGGTCCGCTCGCTTGCCTTCGGCTTATCGTTGGTGATTGCCGGTTCCGCCAGGTTGCTCTCCTCGGAACAGAAAATACTTGCCAACTGGCCCTCAGCCAAAAGCCCAACCCGCGGCCGGCGCCCTTGGCGGGTTTGCCCCTCGGCTCAGCCTTGCCAACACAAGCTTGCCGCGGTTTTCCAACAGCCAAATGCCAGGGGCTGAATGCCGCTCTACCGCTTCGACTGTCCGCGCGCCATTTTCTTGACTTTGCGCTTCTGCGAGCCGCGGGCATACTCCCGCGGCTTCAATGGATGCTCCTGCTTGTGCTTCTTGCGCGCGGCGCGTTTGGCCTTCTTGCGTTCTACTTTGCTTAGCGTGGATGTATTGGCCATGAGTCCTTATGGATTGTGTAATTTGGTAATCGGGGAATTTAGTCCCCCTGCCCCTCAGGCCTGCTCCAGCTGGGCGTATTTCTCCACCAGCTTCTTCAGGCCGAAGCGAGGAAATTGTACCGTAATCTTCGCTTCTTCGCCTTCTCCTTCGCGCTGGTAGACCGTCCCCTCGCCGTATTTGGGATGCTTCACCCGCTGCCCGGGGCGAAAACCGCGCCGTCCGGCCGGCTGCTCCACCGGTACTTTGGGAACGCTGAATTTCTTGCCCCGCGAAGCAAAGAACTCGGCAATATTCTCAATCGAGTTGTATTTCGGCGTGGCCGCGGCCCGGGTGGTGGTGTGCTCGGCCCGCCACGCGGCCGATTGATCTTCGTCTTCGTAAGAATAATGAGGCTCGGCTTGAGCGGCCGGGCTGCGCTTCCCCGGGACGGCACGAAGCCCCATCCCCGCACGAGATTTTCGCGAGCCGCCCAGTTCTTCTACCAGATGCGGCGGCACTTCTTCCAGAAACCGCGAGGGCACGCTGCCTTCGGGAAGATCGGTGCCGTAGCGCCGGCGATACGCGGCGCGAGTCAGAATCAGCGTGTCCATCGCCCGCGTCATGCCAACGTAACAGAGCCGGCGCTCTTCCTCGATGTCATCCGGATTCTGAAACGTCCGTGAATGGGGGAACAAACCCTCCTCCAGTCCGCACAGGAACACCAAGGGAAACTCCAAGCCCTTGGCCGCATGCAGCGTCATCAGCGTGATCTGGGCGCGCTCGTCGTAAGCGTCGGCATCGCTCACCAGCGCGGCATGATCCAGGAATTGATCCAGCGTTTCACCCCGGTCGCGCGAGTCCATGGCGGCGTTCACCAGTTCGCGCAGGTTTTCAACGCGTGAGTAGGCCTCGGGCGTGTCTTCTTCCTCAAGCTGCTTGATGTATCCGGTGCGGTCAATGAGAAATTTGAGGACCTCGGCAGTGCTGATTTTAGGAGCCCCAAACGGAGACTCGCCGGCCGCTTCTGCCACTGGGGTCTCCGGCTCGGGAGCAAACGCCGCCGGATCGAAAGAGATCTGATCGTTGAGATCAATCGCCGCCGGAGCAGTCGCAGGCGAGGGCTCGCGCGCCGCACTTTCTTGCAATTGCTCCTGGTACCTCCCCGCCAGCATCGCGCGCGCGTCTTCAATCAGTTCACCGAAATTCTTCAGCGCGGCCAGCGCCCGCTGCGGCAGAAGCTGCCGCCCGGTCACCTCGCCGATTGCTCCCCAGAGCGACCGCCCGCTCTCAAGCGCCACGCGCTCGAGGGTCTCCATGGTTGTCTTCCCGATGCCGCGCACCGGTGTATTGATCACCCGCATCAGAGCAAGCGAGTCATCGGGGTTTTGGATCACTTTCAAGTACGAGATCATGTCTTTGATCTCGGCCCGCTCGTAAAACGAGAATCCACCCACCACGTGATACTTGAGCTGGTAGCGGCGCATGGCTTCTTCAAACAGCCGCGACTGCGAATTGGTGCGGTAGAGCACGGCGGCGCGGGGCGTCTCGCCATTTTCCGTGGCCTCGCGCAAATAGCGCGCCACCCAATCGGCGGCAAAAAGTGCCTCGTTCTCTCCATCCGGCGCTTCGTAGTAGCCGATCTTCGTTCCACCCTGTCGCGAGGTCCACAGGTTCTTGCCTTTACGCCGAACGTTATTCGCCACCACCGCCGAGGCCGCCTGCAAGATGTTCTGGGTCGAGCGGTAATTCTGTTCCAGCCGGATGATCTTCGCCTCCGGGAAATCTCTCTCGAACTCCAGAATGTTGCGGATATCGGCGCCCCGCCACGAATAGATGGACTGATCTTCATCGCCCACAGCGCAGACGTTGTGCCGCGCGCCCGCCAGCAGGCGCATCAGCTCGTACTGCGGACGGTTGGTGTCCTGGTATTCATCCACCAGCAAGTACTGAAAGCGCCGGTTGTAGTACTCACGCACTTCGCCTGCAACCTTGAGCAGGCGCACGGCTTCGAGCAGCAGATCGTCGAAATCGAGGGCGTTGGCCTTGCGCAGCTCTTTGCGGTATTCCTCGTAAATGTGGGCCACGCGCTCGGTCTTGGGATCGGCCGATTGCAGATAAACCTCCTGCGGATCGAGCATGTGGTTCTTGGCCCAGGAAATATGAGCCAGCACCGAGCGCGGCGTGGTCTGCTTGTCGTCAATCCCGAGCCGGCGCATAATCGCTTTCACCAGTTGCTGCTGGTCGGCCTCGTCATAGATCACGAAGTTCCTGGTCAGCCCCATCGGCGGCTGGCCGGGCGTTGAAGAAGGAATCCGCAAGGATTCAATATCGCGGCGCAGAACGCGCACGCAGAAAGAATGGAACGTCGAAATCACCGGTTTGGCGATGGAAAGCCCGCCCACCAGCTTATCCACGCGCTCGACCATTTCGGCCGCGGCCTTGTTGGTGAAGGTCATCGCCAAGATGGCTTCCGGCATCACCCCCAGGTTTTCGATCAGGTGCGCGATGCGGTATGTGATGACCCGCGTTTTGCCGCTGCCCGCCCCAGCCAGAATGAGCACCGGCCCTTCGGTGGTTTCAACCGCTTCCCGCTGCTGCGGATTCAGTTGTTCGAGAAAAGACAAACCTGAAAAGCTCCGAAGTCTTCCGCTTCGATTTTACAGAGGAATGGGAATCCATGTGGGGACAGCCGCTTCCGGCCGTCCGGCGGGGCGCAGCTCCGCGGATGTTAGCCGCTGCGCCGCCAGAAACAAGATGAATCTAATCCGATAGCTGGCTTTTTCTCGCCGTCTTGCACTCCTCGCACGGGCACACATCCCGCAAAAACCGCCAGGAGTAAATCCCCAAATCATGCCCATCGTTCCAACTGAACCTGATGGCGTACTTGCCCACGCCTTCGGCCGAGAGCGGTTTGGCTTTTTCTTTGAACATGGGCAGGCTGCCGGGCGCTGGCTTCGGCGGCTCACCCGGCTGGCGGCCGGAGTTTTCCCGCTCCTCGTTGCACAGAGCGCAGGGGCAGGCATTTCGCAGAAAAACGAAAGCATAGTGCGAACGATGGCCGTCCGCCCATTCGATCTCCACCCCCGTGCCGGTGGTGAGATTCACCTTCACCGACTTGGGGTCCGCTGAGAGCATGTCTTAAGTATCACACGTTGCCCCGGCCACACGAGCCGGCCGTTATGCGAGGTCGGAGAATGGATTGTATTCTCCGTTTCCGAAAGGTAATTTCACTGGTTTCGAGTTCCGCGATTGGAAAGACGGGGAAGCTGGCAACCGGCCAGCTATACCGGCACCGCCACGCTGCCCACAATTTCCTGAATGACCTGCTCGGCCTGCTCAGATTTCTTCAGCGTGGAGGCGTACAGCCCGTTGACCACAACCCGATGGGCGAAAACTGGCACCACCAGCGGCTTGAAGTCTTCAGGCACGCAGAACGCGCGCCCATCCAGAAATGCCATTGCCTGGGCCGCGCGATACAGCATTTGCGAGCCCCGCGGCGAGACTCCCAGCGACAAATGTTCAGAGTCGCGGGTTTTGCTCACAATGGCCAAAGCGTAGCTCAGCAGTGAGTCGTCCACCTTAACCGCCGTGACTGCGTGCTGCATCTCGAGCACGTCAGCCCCGGAAAGCACCGGCCGCAAATTCTCCAGTTGGGCCGCGCCCGCTTCAGAACGCAGAATCTCGCGCTCGGCAGTCTCATCCGGATATCCCATCCGCACCCGCATCAGAAAGCGGTCGAGTTGCGACTCCGGCAGCGGATAGGTGCCATGGTGCTCCACCGGGTTCTGCGTGGCAATCACCAGAAACGGCTGCGGCAGCGGATAGGAGTGTGCATCCACCGTCACCTGCGATTCGTTCATCGCCTCGAGCAGCGCCGACTGGGTTTTGGGCGTCGTGCGGTTGATTTCATCCGCCAGCAGCACGTTGGTGAACACCGGCCCGCGCTTGAATTCGAACTGCTGCTCGATCGCCGAATAAATCGAGATGCCCAGAACGTCGCTGGGCAGCATGTCGCTGGTGAACTGCACCCGCTGGAAGCTGCAATCCAGAGCCCGCGCGATGGCCTGCCCCAATGTTGTTTTGCCCACGCCCGGCACACCTTCGATGAGCAGATGTCCACGCGCCAGAATGCAGACCAGCGCCAGGCGCACCACCTCGTCTTTGCCGCGAATCACCTTGCGGAGCGAGCTTTCCAGATGGGCGGCGCGGTGAGACAGGGCCGCAGCGGTTTCAGGGGACATTGGCAGAATTTTACTATGCGGCGAGCCTTCAGCCGCGATTACCGAGGTGGGGAAGCACTCAGCAGTCAGCATTCAGCCTGAAGCATTTGGCGCTTGGCACTTCGCATTTAGCCAACAATGGTTTCTGCCAGTTGCCGGCAACGTCTCCTACGGCCAAATGCCAACTGCCAGGTGCTAAATGCTTTAGCTGAGTGCTGAATGCTGATTGCCTGCCTACTGCAAAAATTCTGCCGGCCTTCCAGTCAAGCGCTCGATCCGCTTGGCAATCGGTGGATGCGTCGAGAACAAACTGCCGAAATTCATCCCCAAAAGCGGCTGGATGATAAACAGATGCGCGGTCGAAGGCGTCGCCGCCATGGGTACGCGGCGCGAGTAGGTATCCAGCTTGGCCAGCGCGCTGGCCAGGGCATAAGGATTGCCGGTAAAGTGCGCTCCGGTGGCGTCCGCCTGGTACTCGCGTGAACGCGAGACCGCCAGCTGAATCAGCATGGCCGCAAAAGGCGCAAGAATCAGCATCAGCAGCGCGCCAAAGCCGCCGCCATCGCGGTCGTCGCGGTCCATGCCGCCGAAAATCAGCCCCCAGCGCCCGATCTCGGCGAGATAGGTAATGGCGCCCGCCAGCGTCGCCGCAATCGAGCTGATCAGGATGTCGCGGTTGCGCACGTGGCCCAGCTCATGCGCCAGCACGCCTTCCAGTTCTTCGTCATTGAGCAGATTCAGAATGCCCTGCGTCACCGCCACCGAAGCATGCGCCGGGTTGCGGCCGGTGGCAAAGGCGTTCGGCGAATCCGTCGGAATCACGTAGATCTTCGGCATAGGAAGACCAACGCGCTGCGTCAACCGCTCCACTGCCTGGTAGGCGCGCGGCAACTCTTCCCGCGTGACCGGCTTGGCGCGATACATGGCCAGCGCGATCTTGTCCGAAAAAAAATACGACACAAAGTTGAAAACCGCGGCGATCACCAACGCCAGCAGCATTCCCCGTTCGCCGCCGAAGGCGCGCCCCAGCAGCATCAGCAGCAAGGTCAGCGCCGTCAGCAGGAAGGCCGTCTTGAAAGTGTTGCCCATAGATTTCCTGCCACAGACATTATCACCCATTAGATGCAGGGCTTATCATTCCGAGATTCGGAAGATGGAGCACGGCCATGGCCAGCACCTGCAACTCGTACAAAGGAAATCAGTTCTGTCATTTCTTGGCCGGAAAGCCCTGTGTTCCGGGGTGATCGGTCGAAAGGAAAGGTTCTAGCGCCTGGGCTGGCTGCGGCTAACGGCGCGCTCCAGAGTCTGGTCGAGCGCGGCTTTCGCCTTCTCGTATTCCTGCTGGGTGATCTGCCCCTGTTTGTGCTCGACTTCCAGTTGAAACAATTCGTCTTTCAGCGCTTCCAGCAGCATCGCAGAGCCGCCCGATTTTTTCGGCCGGGCCGGCGCCTCCGAAGCCTCGTGGCTGGACGCCGGCGCGTGCCCGCCGCGCACCATCTGCGGCCGCCGGGCAATGTAAACGGCGCCCACAGCCAGCGCCAGGGCAAAGCCTCCCAGAATGTACCAGCGATAGTGCTCGAGGGGATCGGGCGCATCAATCGGCGGGCCCAGCCCTCCGCCGGGGCGGCTGCTGTCCTGGGGCGGCTCATTCTGCGCCTGTTGCGGGCCGGCGCTCTGCTCGGCGCTGTTCTGGTTGGTCATCACTCCCATGCCGGCAATGTTGAAGCTGAGCGGCTGGCCCGCCAGAGTGTTTGAAGCCACCTGTACCACCGCATCCGGATCGCGCGGGTCCTTCATCGCCTGAAAAGATGTTCCCAGGCCCGGCGTGAACTGCATGCTCTTGGGCAGCATGACCACAAAATGCTGGCTGCCGTACAGGTTCTTGGGATCAATACTGGCCTGCCCGCTGTAGGCCATGTGGAAGGTGACCTGGAATTGCGTTTCCCCGGGCCGCAGCGGAAAAATAAAGGCATAGCAGTTCTTCTCTTTTTGCGGGACCGGCGACATGTTGAGCGGTTCGCCCCCGGCCGTCATGGCCATGCCCTGGTCCAATTCTGCGCCCGGCGGCAGGTAGAACTCGAAGTTCTGGTCGTTCATCTGGGTGCGCGGCGGCTGCGATTTATTGTCCACCGCGAACAGACGCACGCCCTGCAGTTCGTTGCCTTGCGCCTGAAAGCGCATCACGTCGGCGGTCACGCTGATGCCGGCCAGCTTCTTCGATACGTCATAAACGTCCAGATTCACCGAAGGGGTTCCCGGCGGCGCCATCTGGTTGTAAGTCACGCCCTGGTGCTCCACCCGGATCAGGTGCGGCCCGCCGGAATCCTCCAGCTTGAAGCTGAACTTCCCATGGCTGTCAGTCTTGACGCGGGCGGCTTCTTCCATGCCCTCGCCCAGCTTGATGAGGATCACCTCATCCCCTGCGGCCGGCTTTTGCGTCGTGCCGTTGGTGATTGTGCCCGAAAGCGTGTCAGCCCCCGCCACCGCCGGGAGAGCGCAAATCAGAAGAAACAGCGCGAGGATACGAACCGGCTTCACCCTTTGCCTCCCCGTCTGTTCCGGCCGCGATGAGAGTGGGTGGGCGCGGGCCCCATTTCTTCCAGATGCGCCATCTCCGCCAGAATGGCCGCCGCCTCTTCCTCCAGTGAATTCTTCATGGCCAGGTAATCGGCGTCGGGAAACTTGCCCGCGTTGTATTCAAAGTTCAAATCGCGCAGATTTTCGTACACCGCCTCTTTCCGCTCCCGCAAATAGCCCAGCCGCGTCTTTTCCGGCCCCAGGTGAAGTTCCCCGGGAAGATAGAAGACATAGAACAGCGCCGCCGCGGTGATCAGCGTGCACGCCAGCAGCGCGACGGTCATATGCCGGTCTCCTTCCTCGCTTGCTGGCGAAAACGTTCCAGCTCCGCGCCGCTGACCGGAGCCACTGCTCCTTCCGGCGGCAGCAGCGGGCGCCCCCGCCAGGAGCGGACAATCAACGCCACCGCACCCAGGCCCAGCACCAGCGTGAGATAAGGAATTATCCAGGCCACGCGATTGAACCCTTTGTCTGTAGGCGCGAGCAACACGGTCGGCCCATACTTCTGCACGAAGGCCTGCAGCACCAGGTCGTCACTGTCGGCGCGCTGCACATTCGCCGCCAGTTCGCCCCGCATGCGGTCAGAGAGAGGACAGCCCACGTGGTTGCACTCCAGCAGCACCTGGTTGCAGCCGCACTCGCACATCAGTTTGTGGCCCAGCTTATCGAAGCGCGCCTGCTGATCCCCGGCGCCCAGCAGTCCGAAGGCGGCGAGCAGAAGGGCCGTTACCTGCAGAACTTGCCGAATGTGAAAACTGCGGGCTGGCATCAATCTCCCGCTCCTACCGGCTGGGCAACCTCCGCCCGCGCCGGCGCCGCCACCCGCACCGCCACCGTGCTGGGAATCAAAGCCAATACCGTGCCCGCGATCATCACCCATACTCCGATCCATATCCACATCACCAGCGGATTCAGGTGCGCCTTCAGAATCGGCTTGCCGGTCTGATCGTTCTGGCCTTCATAGACCAGGTACAGGTCCTCCTTCAGCGTGGAGCGGTTGGCCACGATGGTCGAAGTCTGCTGGCTGGCCTTGTAGAAGCGCCGCTCCGGGTACATGGAGGCGATCTGCTGGCCGCCTTTGTACACGTCGAGAATCGCCCACTCGCTGCCGTAGTTGGGCTTATCTTCCTGGGTATAAGATCGGCAGACCAGCGTATAGGCGCCAATCTGCATCTTGTCACCGAAGCCCATCTCCTGCTCTTTATCCTGGTTGAAAGCCGATCCGGCAAAGCCGATCATCACCAGAATTACCCCGAAGTGAACGATGTAGCCGCCATAGCGGCGGGTGTTGCGATGCGCCAGCTGCGCCATGGAGGCGAACAGGTTCTGCCCGGTGTGGCGCTTGATCACCCGCCCGCCGCGCAGAAACTCCAGGGCGACGGTCAGCCCCACCATCACCGAAAGCGCGATGGTCATCAACGAGTAGAAGTAGGAAATATCCACCCAGGGCTTCATGCCAAACGGCGAGCCCCAGCTCGCGGGCGTAAGCATTAAGAACAGCGCCACCGCCAGGGCCCCCACCGTCGGCCACAGGAAGTTGCGCTTCAGGCTTTCGAGCGAAGTGCGCCGCCAGGCCAGCAGCGGCCCCAGCGCGGTCAGCAGCAGCAGCAGCAGCGCGACCGGGACGTTCACCCGGTTGAAAAACGGCGGCCCTACGGTGATCTTGTGCCCCTGTACCCATTCGGAAAGAATCGGAAACAGCGTTCCCCACAGCACGGTGAAGCAGGCCACCAGCAGAAGCAGGTTGTTGAACAGGAAGCTCGATTCCCTTGAGACCAAAGATTCCAGGCGATGCTCGCTGCGCAGGTGGGAGCGATTCTTGACGAAGGCGGTCACGCAGACCGCCAGAATGATGGCCAGAAACACCACAAACCAGTCGCCGATCGAAGACTGGGCAAAAGCGTGCACCGAACTGACCACGCCGCTGCGGGTCAGGAAGGTGCCAAAGATGGAAAGTCCGAAGGTGGCAAAGATCAGCCACATGTTCCAGATCTTCAGCATGCCGCGCTTTTCCTGCATCATGACCGAATGCAGAAACGCCGTGCCCACCAGCCAGGGCATGAGCGAGGCGTTTTCCACCGGGTCCCAGCCCCAGTAGCCGCCCCAGCCCAGCACCGAGTAGGCCCAATGCATTCCCAGGAAAATGCCGCAGGTCAGGAAGCACCACGTCACCATGGTCCAGCGCCGGGTAATGTGGATCCATTTCTCGCCCGGGTACTTCATGATGAGAGCGCCCAGGGCGAAGGCGAAAGGAACGGTGAACCCAACATATCCCAGGTAGAGCATGGGCGGATGGATGACCATCTCGGGATACTGCAGCAGCGGGTTGAGGCCGGCGCCATCGGGAGGAAGCGAGCCTTGCATCACCGTGAACGGGCGCGCCGCAAAATTCAGCAGCAGCAGGAAGAAAACCTGCACCGCCGCGATGATGACAGAAGCATAGGCGAACAGCCGCGTATCAACTTTGTAACGCAGGCGCAGCACCAGCCCATAGGCTGCCAACAGCAGCGACCAGAACAGCAGCGAGCCTTCCTGCCCCGACCACAGCGTGGCAAACTTGTAAGGGATGGGCAGATCGCGGTTGCTGTGATGGTAAATATAGGCGAGCGAGAAATCGTTTTGAAAGGCGGCCACCACCAGGACCGCGGCGGCCAGAAAAACCGTGGCGAAGGTGGCGATGCCGGCGCGCCGCGCAGTTTCGCCCAGGCGCTCTGACCCGGGACCTCCGCGCGCCAAAGCTACAAGACCGGCGACAAAGCTATAGGCGCTCAGGGCAAGCGCCAGGAGAAGAGCAAAACTTCCAATGAGCGACATGGGGGACTCCCCGCTATTTCATCAGAAACAGGCGGTCGAGGCAACCCCCGAAACAGTCGAAAGTACCGGATTTGCAGAAGCTTACAATGCTCTCGTACCCGGAACAAGGCCTTCTCAGGGCGCAACCAGCCTTACCCGGCTCTGGCGTTATCACGATGCATTCGTTAGGCTCGATGTTTATGAGCTTGCAAGCGCCGGTCACAGGAGTTTTGCCCCCTGCGCTGGCCTCCATTCCTGCCGGCCGGTTCCAGATGGGCTCTGAGAAGGGTCAGGAGAACGAGCGCCCGGTGCATCGGGTGTGGATAGATGATTTTCAGCTGGCCGCGTGCCAGGTCACCAACGCCGATTACTCCCGCTTTCTGGCAGCCACCGGGGTCTTGCCGCCGCCATTCTGGAGCGACCCCAACTTCAATCACCCCGAACAGCCGGTGGTCGCAGTTTCATGGTTCGAAGCCGCCAGCTACTGCGATTGGCTGAGCGCCGCGACTGGGCGCCATTTCCGCTTGCCGGCCGAAGCCGAATGGGAACGCGCCGCCCGCGGAGGCGTTGAAGGCAAGCTCTACCCCTGGGGAGATGAGCCGCCACAGTCGTTGCCCGACTACGCCCGGCGCTGGCAGAACGGCCCCGAGCCGGTGGCGCGCTACGCGCCTAATCCTTTCGGTGTTTATGACATTGCAGAAAATGTGCATGAATGGTGCAGCGACTGGTTCGATGCCGGTTACTACGCAGTTTCGCCTGAGCGCAACCCCCGAGGCCCGGAAGCTGGCGCGCGGCGTGCCTCCCGCGGAGGCTCCTGGCGGCATTTCATCAAAGTGGCGCGCTGCGCAGCCCGCTCCAGCATTCCGCCGGAATTCCAATATGCCGATTACGGATTTCGCGTGGCTTGCGATGGGTAGGGTTATTGTCTCGGTTCGCTGGTGCCCGCCAGCCAGCGCAGAATCATATTTACCAGGCTGAGAACGATCGCGCCCCAGAAGGCGGCGGTGAAGGTATCCACGTGAAAGCCCGGCACAATGGCCGAGGCCAGTTCCAGCATGGCGGCATTGATGATCAGCCAGAAAATGCCCAGGGTAATGATGGTCAGCGGGAAAGTCACGATCTTCAGAAACACGCCCAGGGTGGCGTTCACGAAGCCGATGACCAATGCGGCAATCAGGGCGGAAACTGCGCCGCTCACGTGAAAGCCATGGATCACATGGGCTACGATCCATACCGCCAGCGCGCTCAGTACCCAGTTGATCAGATGTCGCACAGTCTCCCCCGATAACCGACGCGAATAGGCCGTGCAGACTATAAGCGCCCGGCGGCTGGAATGGCAACTCGGGCCGCTTAGCTGTTTCGTATCAGGGCACAGCCTTGGCCGTGCCGCCTGCAGCGGCAAAGAGCAGGAGAGTCGCGACGCTGCGGCGCAAATTAAGAAAGCCTGAGCCATGGGCAGGTGCGCCCTGGGGCGCATTGCCCCAAACCGATGGGAAAGCGGCAGGGCCGAAGCCACTGCCCCGATACGGACACTTCCTAAACTGCAGCAGTCCCAAATTCGCTCGCGCTCTGCTTTGGGAGAAACTAATATGGCAAGCTGAAAGCTCATTACATGCATAAGCTGGTCTACCTTTCGCTGGGGTCGAACCTCGGGGACCGCAGCGCCAATCTGAAGGACGCGATCCGGGGCCTGGTGGCGCTGGGGCAGGTGCAGAGGGTGTCATCTTTCTACGAGACGGAACCGGTGGAGATGGCGGCGCAGCCCTGGTTCCTAAATTGTGCGGTCAAGCTCGATACCGAAAAGATGCCCAGGCAACTGCTTTCGGGCGTGCTGGCGCTGGAGCAGGAGATGGGCCGCCGCCGCCACCAGGCCAAAGGGCCGCGCAGCATTGATATTGATATTCTGCTGTTCGGGAGCTCGGTGGTCGAAGTTCAGGGCCTGGTGATTCCTCATCCCCGGCTGCATGAGCGGCGCTTCGTGCTGGAGCCGCTGGCGGAGATCGCGGCGGAGGCGCGCCATCCGGTGTTCAAACGGACCATACGCGAACTGCGCGACCGCCTGCCGGCGGGGCAGGCGGTCCGAAAGATCGCCCGGGAATAGCCGGCCCCTGGGACAGGGTTGAGACTCTGAGACGTTGCAAGCAACGTCTCTACGGATTGCTGAGTATCTACGGCGCGATGATGCGGCTGCCGGCTTCCTGCGGACGGGCGATGATGGATTCTTTCTCGGGGAATTGGGCAAAGAGGAAATCTACGAAGGCGCGGGATTTCGGCCGGCCGGAGGTGCGGCTGTAAGCGAGGCGGGTGAGAAACACCAGCGCGCGCAGCACCTCGGAATCGCGCAGGCGGTTGTAGCCGAGATGCTTCTGTTCGGTCTCACGGTATTCCTTCAGCATCTTTTGAACTTCCGCCGCCACCGTCTGCTGGCGCAGGCTGGCGATGGGCGCCTCATAGTGCAGGCCGGAGTTGGCCAGGGTCTCGGCCGTCCTGGCCAGGGAGGTAAGCGCAGCAATCAGGTCGGCATCGTTCAGGCTGCGGTCCCCACGGGCGCTTCTGGCCAGCGCGAAGCTGAGGCCGACGATCAAAGGCTCGTATTCATAGACGAACTGCTCGCCGGCATCCACCTGGGGAAAAAGCGCGGCAGGGTCCAAAGCCTGCATGGGACGCGGCTTTTCATGCTCCCGCGCCTGCTGCAGGTAGGGGCATTCGCTGGGGCAGTCGAGGGTGACCTCGCGCTGCTCGCCGCAGCACTGGGGGCAGATGCGGCCGTGCACGGCGGGGCAGAAGCGCTTCTCTCTCCGTTTTTCGCAGATGGCGCAGCTCACGGTCAGGACCCTAGCGGCATTATGCCATGTCGTGGTGCGGCGACGGGCAAGCGGCACTTTCACCCCGCGGGATGCACTACCGGCGCGCCATTTTGGAAATCAGGCGCGAGAAAGCGCGATTTTTGCGGCCCGCGCGCTTGCGCCCTCGCGAAAACCGCGTAAAATGAGGCTGAAACGCATCTTTTCCACAGCACGCGGGTATAAGATAACCGGCGTCGCAGAAAAATTCAGCGTTCTACGAGGAGGATTTCATGGCTGCAGGCTTGACCAAAACCCAACTGGTCCGCCACCTGGCGGAGAAAGTCGGGACTAACAACAAAACCGCCTCAGCGTTTTTGGAGAACCTGGCGGATACGGCCATCAAGGAGACCAAGAAGAACGGGATCTTCGTGGTTCCCGGTCTTGGCCGCCTGAAGAAGGTGCACCGCAAAGCCCGCACGGGACGCAACCCGCAGACCGGCGAACCCATCCAGATCAAGGCCAAGACCACCGCGAAGTTCTACCTGGCCAAGGCTGTGAAGGATGCCATCGCCCCCAAGAAGTAATCCTGGCTCTCTATGGAGACGTAGCGAGCTACGTCTCTACGCTCAAAAGGCCGGCGGATTACGCCGGCCTTTCTCCTGCTGCTGAACGGTCAAACGGCCCTACTGGGCATATTCGTTCATCACTACTTCTCCGCCCTTCATTACGAACTTCACGTTCTGCAGCGTGGTGACATCGGCGAGCGGGTCGCCGTCAACGGCGATGATGTCGGCCCATTTGCCGGGCTCGAGGGCGCCGACTTTATCGGACCATCCCAGCAAATCAGCGTCGTTGATGGTCGCGGCCTGAATGGATTGCAGCGGCGTCAGCCCCAGCTTCACCATCACCGCGAACTCGTGCGCGTTCAAGCCGTGGGGATAAACGGCCGCATCGGTGCCGAAGCCGACCTTCACGCCGCTGGCGAAGGCGTGGGCGATGTTCTTGCGCGCCGCGGGCATGACTTCTTTGGCCTTAGCCAGCATGCCCGGCGGCACATGAAGGCTGGTGGCGTTTTCCAGGAACCAGTCGCCCAGATAGAGGGTGGGCACCAGGTAGGTACCGTTTTTTTTCATCTCGGCAATGCCGGCATCGTCAATGTAAGAGCCGTGCTCAATAGAATCCACACCCGCTTCCGTGGCCCACAGGATTCCCTGCGCGCCGTGGGCGTGGGCAGCAACCTTGCGGCCCAGGCGATGGGCGTCGGCCACAATGGCCTTAAGCTCCTCCAGCGTGTACTGCGAAGCTTGCGGGTTGTCGCCCAGTGAGAGCACGCCTCCGGTGGCGCAGACCTTGATCAGGTCAGCGCCGTATTTGATGTTCTCGCGAACTTTGTGCTGTACGGCGGCAATGCCATCCGCCACGCCGTCGGCGGTGGCGTGATATTCGTAAGGCAGGAAGTTATTGTCGCAGTGCCCGCCGGTGATGCCGATCAGTGGACCACTCACCAGCATGCGCGGCCCGGGCACATCGCCGGCATTGATGGCGTCGCGCAAGGCGACGTCGGTAAAGCCGCTGGCGCCCACGTTGCGCACGGTAGTGAAGCCGGCAAGCAGGGTGATGCGGGCATTCTTGGCGCCGATCAGGGCTTCCCGCGGTATGGAAATTCCCAGGCTCTCATAGCCCACGTCCTGGGGGTCCATGGTCAGGTGGGTGTGGGCGTCAATCAAGCCGGGAAGCACCGTGGCCTGCGAAAGATCAACCACTTTGTCGCTCGGGCCCGGCTTGACTTCGCTCACCGGGCCGACGCTCGCAATCTTTCCGTTCTCAATCACGATGGCCTGATGGGCGAGCATTTTGCCGCTGCGCACATCGAGCAGTTTTCCCGCCTGCACAATCACCCGGGCGGGTGCGGCCTGGGCCGCGGCCAAAGCGGCGCCCATCGAAACCACAAGCAACAGAACGAACGCACGACCGGCCTTTCGATTCATGGTCTTCCTTTTTCTCCTCGGATCTGTTGATGGTTGAGGGTAGGGTGAGGCGCCAAGGCGCAAGATCGCTCAGCCATCCTCTAGCGCGCTCAGCGCCGTGCCGCCTCGATTTCGCTCACAATGCGGTCGAGATGATACACCTTCTGCAGGCCTTCGAGCAGCGCCCGGCTGTCCACGGCGACTGAGCGGTTCTTGGCGGCATCGTAGCCGTAATCGCCGCCCAGGGAAAAAATGTTGCCGTCGAAGATCAGGCCGACGATCTCCGCCTTGCTGTTGATCAGTGGACTGCCGGAGTTGCCGCCGATAATGTCATTGGTGGTAGAGAGGTTCATCGGCGTCTCGAGGTTCAGCGATGATTTGGCGTCGAGCCAGCTCTTGGGCAGCACATACGGGGGTGCGCCGGTGGCGCGATGGAACAGGCCGCCGATCGTGGTGTAAGGCTCCACGAAGTGGTCCTGGGCGTCATCGAAACCCTTAACCGTGCCGTAGCTGAGGCGCAATGTGAAGGTGGCATCGGGATCCACGCTGGTGCCGTACACGGCGAAGCGCGCCTTGGCGATCCGCTCGGCTGCATCCCGCGTCGGGGCCACTACCTGATCTTCATAGGCCTTGCGCGCCGCCCGCAGCTCAGGATCAATCGAGACTACGAAGCGGATGAGAGGATCGGTCGAAGCATCTATGGCCGATTCTCCGCCGTCATAGAGCGCCTCGCGAACCTTCGGGTCATCGAGGCGAGTGGTAGTGACCAGGCGGTGCGCCAGTTGTTCAGGCGACTCGTCGCCCAGCATCTTGTGAACGAAAGCGTCATCCGCGCCCAGGTCGCGCCGCACGACGGTGAACAGGTAAGCGAGGTTCAGCTCCTGCAGGTCTTTATAGATCGGGATGGGCGCCGCCATCTGCTGTTTCAGGGTGATCAGGGCCTGGTCGGTGTACTCGGGAAGCCGGTCGGCGTTGGGCTTGGTGCGCTCGGCCGCGGCGCGCACCAGTTGTATGGCGTCGCCCATCAGGCCGGTGCGGAATAGGTATCCATTCAAATCGGCATAGCGCAGAAACAGCTCGCTGCGTACCCGCTGAAGCTTGGCGATGTCCTCCCATGCCGGGGCGTCGGCTGCGAGCTTGGCATTCCCGGCCACGGCCTGGCGCAGCTTGTGCTCTTCCTGCTCCTTTTCACCGAAAAAATGCGGGTCAAGCAGCGATTCCTGCTCGCCGTAGTAAGCCTTGAAGGCATTGGCGATGAAGAAAAGATCTTCGTTGGCCTCGCGCGCCTGCTCCGGGCCGCGGGTAATGAACTCTTCCAGTTGGCCGCGATACTCCGCCAGATAGGGCAACTCGAAGGGGAAAACGTGGTCGCGAAGAAAATCGAGTTGCGAGATGGTGAGCTCGCGGCTGGTTCCGCCAGGATTGCCGGAGACAAACACCAGTTCGTCCGCCTTCGAGCCCTCCGCACTCCACTTCAGATAATTGGGGCTGGCCAGCGGTTTGCCATCGTCATAGGCGCGCAACAGACCGATATCGAAGTCGAAGCGGGGAAAATTGAAGTTATCGGGGTCGCCGCCGAACTGCGCCACGTCAAACTCCGGCGCGAACACCAGGCGGACATCGGTGTAGCGCTTGTAGTGGTAAAGGTTGTAAACCCCGCCGTGATACAGGTCCACCACGTCGCAGCGGGTGGTCGGGTCAGTGCCGCAGCTTTGCTGCAGCTCGGCCTCTTTGGCATGCAGGGCCCTGTTAGCGGCGTCTCCGGTCTTGCCGGCCAGCGCGGCCTTCACCTGGGCGGTCACGTCGGTGATCTCGGCGAGCTGATCGAGCTCGAAATCGGGGCACTTGCGCTCTTCCGCGTCAGTTTTTGCGGCAAAGCCGGTCTGCACGATGTTCTGCTGGGCGGTGGCAAGCTGCTCCTCGCACTGCACCACGCAATGGTGATTGGTCATCACCAGCCCGTGCGGGGAGATGAACGAGGCCGAGCACCCCTGCGCAATGCGCAGCGAGGAAAGCTGCACGTGATTGAGCCAGGCCGGAGAAGGCGCGAAGCCATACTTCGCCTCTACTTTTTTCGAAGGGAAGTTATTGAAGGTCCACATGCCCTCATCGGCGCGCGCGGAAAGTGCAAAGAGGCAGCATAGAAAGCAGATTGTGAGAACGGCAGCGGCGATCGTCTGGAGCTTCTTGATTCTTGACAAAGGACCTCCCGGCTGAGGAATGTCAGGCGCACATACAAATGTACCGCAAATCATGGGCCGGTTTGCGAAAGGGGCGAATCGCGGTGGTGGGAATCCGGGCAAGCCGGCCAGGGCAAGGTTAGCCGCCAGGCCCGTCGTTCGAGACGTACTGCTCCAGAGCGTCCAGTTCGCGGCCCACGTCTTCCAGACGGGACTCGAGCACATTGCGGATGGAGAGCACGCCCAGCAGCTTGCCCGTGCCATCCACGATCGGCAAATGGCGGAAATGGTGCTCAACCATAGTGGTGAGGGCCTCGCCCGGGCTGACGTCGGCTGTGGCCATCTGCACCGGCGTGGTCATCATCTCGCGCACCGGCGTCTTCTCCGGGTCCTTCCCGCTCAGCGCAAGTTTGCGCAGCACATCCCGCTCGCTGAAAATGCCGGCTACGCGGCGCTCACTGTCCACTACCGCAACCGCTCCTACGTGGTGGTCCAGCATGTTGCGGATCGCGCTGGCCACAGTAGCTTCGAGGGGCACGGTTGCGGCTTCGGGATCGCACAGTTCCAGGATGTTCATAGTTGCCTCCCAATACTCGAGCTGTAACCGGGAGTTTCGCCTGGCCTGAGATCGGCAAGACGGGATTTGGGCATTATGCACCGCGCGCGATATGTGTCAAGTTAATTGGTCACAAAATTACGAAGATAAAGTTCGAGAAGGGCCGGGATGGCAGTCGAGGCCGAATTGGGCGGCCCTCATTTCGCTTCGTTCTTAAACGCTTTGCCATCCTTCATTACGAAGGCCACGTTTTCGAGGACCTTTATATCAGCCAGCGGATCGCCGTTCACAGCCACGATATCGGCATATGCGCCGGCCGCGATTACGCCGATCTGGCCCTGCATCTCCAGCATCTCGGCGGCGCGTGAGGTCGCGCTCTTGATCGCCTCCATGGGAGACATGCCGAACTCCACCATGCGGGGAAATTCCTGGGCGATGGGGTCGGTCCAGGGAATGCCGCCCATATCGGTGCCGAAGGCGATTTTTACTCCCGCCTTCAACGCCTTCCGGAAGGAGACCTCGTGCAGCGAGGCCCGCAGGCGGTCGCGCTGGCCATCGGGAGTATCCGCCGGGGCCCAGTCGTAGTAATAGACGCTCAGGGTGGGCACGTACCATGTGCCCTGGCGCAGCATCTGCGCGATGGCCGCGTCGTCGAGATCGAGGCCGTGCTCAACGGAATCGCAGCCACCGTCGAGGGCGCGGTGCAATCCAATGCCGCCGTAAACATGGCAGGCCACTTTTCTCTGCCAGCCATGAGTTTCATCCACGATCGCCTTCAACTCTTCTACCGTGAGCGTAGGCTGTGAGACCAGTTCGCCGTGCCTGCCGACCCACGAGCGATGGGTCATATAGACCTTGATCCAGTCGGCGCCGTGGTCAAGCTGCTCGCGTGCGGCTTTGCGGGCCTCCACCGGACCATCCACAATCTGCACGCCCTTCGGCATGTCCAGCCACGGCGCGTAGCCCTCGAGCGGATAACCGCCCGTGGTGGAGATGGCGCGCGTGGTCACGAACATGCGCGGGCCGGGAATGTAGCCGCCCTCGATTGCCTCCTTAATGCCCACATCGCCGTAACCCGCGCCTTCGGTTTCGCAGTCGCGGATGGTGGTGAAGCCCTGCTCCAGCGCCCGGCGCGCGGAAACCGTGGCCCGCGCCGCTCGCAGCGCCAGCGGATACTTGAGGATGTTGGCGTCGTAGCCGCCCTGAGCCGGGTCTTCTCCTTGCAGAAAAATGTGGGTGTGCGAATCAATCAGGCCGGGCAGAACCGTGGCGTGAGAAAGGTCAATCACCGCCGCGCCGGCGGGAATCTTGGCCTTGCTCGCATCGGAGACACTCGCGATGCGGTTGCCTTGAATGATGATGACCTGATTGCGGCGCGGCGCGTTAGAGGTGCCATCAATCAGCGTGCCCGCGCGAATAACGGTTACGCTCACGGGTGAAGCTGAAGCCGGAGCCTGCTGACCTTGCGCCGTGGAGATGAACAGTACCGAGAGAACAGCAAGACACAGCGATTTCATCTCTTCCTCCTGCTGCTTTGGAGGAATGATTCTACGCGCTCTGTGCGCCGATCACAGCCTCGGCCTCGATTTCGACCAGCATTTCCGGCGAGACCAGTGCTGAGACCTGCACCATGGAAGTGGCGGGGCGGATTTCGCGAAAAAATTCTCCATGCGCCTTGCCGATTTTCTCCCAGTCGGCGATGTTGATGACGAACATGCGCGTGCGCACCACGTCTTTCATGGTGGCGCCGGCTTTGTGCAGCGCCGACTCGATGTTCTTCAGCGTCTGCACCGTCTGCGCGTAGGCATCGCCCAGGCCCACGATCTTGCCCTCCGGGCCGGTGGCAGTCGTGCCGGCTACATGAACCTGCTGCCCAACTTTAACGGCACGCGAGTAACCGACTACAGGTTCCCAGCGTGTACCGCTGGAAATATTTATGCGCTCCATAAATAAAACCTCCTTCTGTGCCGATAATTCTAGTGGTAAAACGCTTGCGCCTGGCAGCCGACCGCGGCGTGTGCCAGCAATCGAGCGATGGAAACCTCGCGGGCGCGGCCGGGTTCTAATACATAGCACGAGCGTGCCACGCATGTGCTGCGAAGGTGACTTGCCCTGGCGCGCCAGCTGCGATATGTATCGTGCAATTCGGAGGTGAAACCCGCGTCCGCGGCGGGTTTGGAGTGGGGGCCCAAATGATTCCGGAATCGCATCCCTTGCAGCAGTTGTTCGTGGAGTTGGTAGGGCGGCACTATGCCGAGCAGATTGGCATTCGCGACCCGCAGGTGGTGGGCTACGTCGCCCACCTGCTGAGCGAATTCTGCGATGCCGAGCAGCTGTTTAAGATTCACGATACCGCCGGCCGCCGCCTCACCGATGTGGGCGAGATGCTGCTCGAATCTGACCCGGTCTATGGCCCCGCTGCGTCTTTCGACCGCGAGCGCCAGGTACGCAAGCACATCGGCGACTACACGCTTTTTTTCGCCGGCATGTTTCCCGAGAGCATCAACCACTTCCGCCTGCGCCGCGAGCGGGTGGAAAATTTCGTGGACTGGATCAAGGCCGGCAAGGAAAGCTACTACATCGTTTCCAAGTTCGAGTTTTTCGAATACACCAAGGTGGCGCCCCTGTTCGCCAGCCTTTCCCGCAACTTTGAGCAGTGCGTGTACGGGCTCAGCCTGGTGAAGAACGACCTGCAGGAGATGCAGCACCCCATCGTGCAGCGCGCCAAAGAAATTCTGATGTAGGGAGTGTGGGGGAGAGCCGCTCTCGTCCGGCTAAGCAACTTCCTTCATTGAGTACGTTTTCCCCTCCTGCCCGGGTTACACTGGTCCTCCTGCCGCGCGGAGGTTCTTCATGCGTCGTCTCCTGGCCGCATTCCTCGCATTCGCTTGCGCGCTCCCTGCACTCGCCCAGAGCAAACATCCTTTTACTTTCGAAGACATGATGAAGCTGAAGCGGATCGAGGAACCGGAGGTCTCGCCCAACGGTAAGTGGGTGCTGTTCGCGGCCGTGGATGTGGATTTGGCGGCCAATACCCGCACGCCGCACGTGTGGGTGGTGCCGTTGAACTCCAGTCCTGAAACCTCCGAGGTGCCCCATCCTGGCCCGGTTTTGGCTGGGGTGGGCTATGGCGTGGGAAAAGCAGGTTCCTCCACTCCGCTGAAGAATTCGCAAGCGAATCCTCCAGCTTCGGCCGGAATGACAACCAACGGAGAGAGGGAAATCATTTCCGATCAGGATGCCGACCGGCCGCGCTGGGCCCCCGATGGCATGCACTTCGCATTTGTCTCGACAAAAAGGGACGGCTCGCAAATCTGGATCGCAGATTTCAACGATGCCTCGGGCACAGTGACCGGCATGCATCAACTCACTCACGTGGCCACAGAGGCGAAGGGCGAACTCTGGTCGCCCGACGGCAAGAACATTCTGTTCGTCTCGGATGTTTATCCCGAATGCGACGGGACGCCCGCCGCAGAAACTGCCTGCAATGCCAAGAAGCTGGAAGAGGCGAAGAACTCGAAGGTTAAGGCGCAGATTTTTACGCACCTGCTCTACCGGCATTGGAATGCGTATAAGGAGGGTAAGCGCAGCCATCTGTTCTTGCAGGCTGCGCCCATAGCAGTAAGTCGCACTATTGTCGCTGGCCGTGAATTTGACCGCATCCAATCCGCCGCCCCCTATCCAGCAATTCCGCTTGACCTCACTCCCGGCGACTACGACGCGCCCGTGTTCTCTCTCGGCGGTCAGGGCGACTACGCCTTCTCACCCGATGGCAAAGAGCTTTCCTATACCTCGAACCACGATGCCGTGCCGGCGGATTCCACTAACAATGATCTGTTCACGGTCCCGGTGGATTGGCCTGCTGACGCAACTTCCGCCCAGGTGATCGCGGCGACCAAGGACATCACTGCTGACAACAAAGCCAGCGACTCGACTCCGCTCTATTCGCCGGACGGAAAGTACATCGCCTACCGAGCGCAGGTCCGACCGGGATATGAGAGCGACCGCTTCCGGCTGATGCTGTACGAGAGGAAGACGGGGGAGAAGAAAAATTTGACGGAAAATCTGGATTCATGGGTCGGATCGTTTGCATGGTCCCCTGATTCCCAACGCTTGCTTTTTGGGCATGAGTCGGAAGGCGAAGCGCCGGTGTACTCATTTGACATTGGTCGTCCATTTAACCGAACCATCACGGTGGACGGCGACCTACGGGAAACAGATGAGTTTAATGCTGATGTTGTGATCCGCGACGGCTACAACGATGATCTAGCCGTTTCGCCTGACGGGAAGACCGTCGTGTGCACCAGAATGTCAGTCGCATTTCCAACATCGATCTACGAAACGAATGCAGATGGGACAATTCAAGAGCGACTTGATCATCCGCCTCAGGCTTTAACCCATCTTAATGATTCCATTCTTTCCAGCATTGCCATGGCACCCTTGGATTCTTTTTGGTTCAAGGCGTCCCACGGCGACAAAGTCGAAGGTTTCCTGGTCAAACCGCCCAACTTCGATCCCAACAAAAAATATCCCGTGAAGTTCCTCATCCACGGCGGGCCGGAAGGAAATTGGGGAGACGACTGGAGCTACCGCTGGAACCCCGAGCTGTTCGCCGCGAATGGCTACGTCGTCGTCATGATCAACTTCCATGGCTCGACCGGCTACGGGCAGAAGTTTATTGACGCCATCAACGGCGACTGGGGCGGCGCGCCCTACGAA
>DATIYF010000015.1:0-37412 GCA_035517775.1 Terriglobales bacterium | reverse complement strand
CGAATACGTGCTGGCCGAAGGCAAAAAAGATTTCAGCGTGCAACGCTATAAAGGACTGGGCGAGATGACCGCGCCCCAGCTCTGGGAAACCACCATGGACCCGGAGCGCCGCACCCTGCTCTCGGTAAAGCTCGAAGACATTGCCGAGTGCGAGACGATCTTTTCGACCCTCATGGGCGAAGACGTCGAAGCCCGCCGCAAATTCATCGAAGACAACGCGCTGGATGTGAAGAACCTGGATATTTAGGGCGCTCGTGTGAGGACGGGTCTTCATCCCGCTCGGGATGGGGCAGATTGCCTAAAGCACCAGCACTTCCACACCTTTCGCCTTCAGTGCCTTGTCAAAGGTCACCAGCTTCAATCCTGCTACCGCAGCGAAGGCAAGAAGATAAGCATCGGCCCAGACCTTGGGAGAACTGGTGGACAATCGCGAGCGTGAGCGAAATTCCGACTCCAATTCGTGCGGCTCGAGCAGGAAGGAGATTCGCATGTCTGCCCAGATCTGGTCCCAGAGGGTCCAGGCTTCTGACATGTTCTTCGTGTCCTTACCCATAACTTGAGCGGTGGTCAGCAAGCGAAGGACGCCCAGTTGGGTAAAGCGGCAGAAAAGGAATTGCTGCTCGGCAGCCTGCTCAAACCATTCTTTGGCTGGTTCCGCGTGGATATGCTGCCCCCACAGCAAGGCCATCCACACGTTCACATCAGGGAAATTCAATGTGTTCATAGATTTCTTCGTTGGTCAGATCTACTTTGGGTCCTGGGGACGCGGGTATCAGCGGGAACTTTACGCGCTTCGCCGGGAGCCGTTGGCGGTTCAGCAGAACGGCCTGGACGCCCGCCAAGACCAGCTCGCGAACCGAGCATCCCCGTGCGGCCGCTTGCTGCTTGAGCTGGTGGTAAATGGAGGCAGGGATGTCAACCGTGGTTCGAATCGAAGCGCGCTTCATAGGGAAATTATAGCTCAAGCCATAAATATGGCATGACGCTTGCCGAGGGCAACGAGTAAGTCAGAAGCACTGGGTTGCAGTATCCCGCTTACGGCTTGGCTTCCTGCAGCAGCACCACGTCGGAATCGGTGTGGCGGCGAAGGACCCCGAGGCTCTTGCCGTCGGGCGACCAACGGAAGTCGTCAATCAGGTCGGTGCTGAAGTTGGTAATCTTGTGTCCGGCGGAACCATCCAAGGGCTGCAGCCAGACGTTTTCCACGCCATTCTCCCGAATGGGATACGCCAGCGCCTTGCCATCGGGCGTAAAACTGAGAGCGCTCGACGAGATTTGGGGGTTTACCGCGATCAGGCGCGGCACCGCCGTCTCCCCATTGAGCAGCACGATCCTTGGCTCCCCCAACTGGGCTTCCGTATTCACCACACCCACCTCATACGCCAGTTCCTTGCCATCGGGAGAGAAGCTCATTGCCGAGCTGGAAATAAACGCGTGCGGGATCAGGCTGCCCGGAACCATCTGCGGCTTGCCTGAGCCGTCGAGGGGGACTCTCCAAAATTGATCATCCGAAGTAGCAGCGTAATAAACCCATTTTCCATCGGGCGAGCATGTTGGATTCTGATCATTCTTTCCGTCGCTCAGCTTTACCGGGCCGGAGCCATCGGCATTCGCCCGCCAGATATTGGCGGCGTAAGTGCCGCCCCGGAAGGACCAGGAAAAAACCAGGTAGCGGCTGCCGCAGGCCTCGGGTTGAAGGAAGGCGGAGGAGGAATCGCCCAGCAGCTGGGTGACGCTGCTGCCATCGGGGGCGCTGTGCAGCACCCGGGGGCCGTCGCTTTCGAGCAATCCGCCATCGCCGGCCCAGCCGAACCAGCCCGGGTTCTCCGCCTGCAAATGCAAGGGCTGAATGTCGGAAGATGGGCTTCCCGCCGCCGGCAGCAGGTAGAGATTGCGGGTCGTTTTGACCCGCACGGTGGCAAGGGTTTTGCCGTCCGCGGAAAGCGTGAGTGTGCGATAGCTATCGGTATCGCGGGTAATGGGCTGAAACTTTTCCCCGGCGAGAGAGACAAAGCCAATCTGCTGCCGGTTAAAGTTGGCGCCCGCCTGATGGTAGATAAACAGAATTCCGTTCCCGGAAGGAACGTACTTCAGCTCCTCCCCCAGCTTGTCGGGAAACGTTGTGAGGGTTTCCGCCTTACTCGCCGCCAGGTCAAAAACGCCGATCCCGCCGAGAAAGTTGCCCGGCTGAACCAGGTCGTAAGCCAGGTACTTGCCATCCGCCGACCAGGTGAGGTGGCGTTGCAGGTCGGCGATCGGGCCGATCATGAGCACTTTTTCCTGGCTGCCATCCAGGTCAGCGGTAAGCAAGCGGTACTTGCCCGCCTCGGGATCGTTGCCACGCATATAGGCGATATGCTGGCCGTCGGGAGAAAAGCCGATGTCGGTGTCCACGTCGCGCACGATGACTTGCGGCGTGCCGCCCAGCACCGGCGCGCGATAAAGGTGATAGCTGGTCTCGGTGGAGTCCACCGCCTTGCGGAAGTACAGGTAATTTCCATCCGGCGAAAAGGCCAAGCTGGTATAACCGAGCGAGGAGGGCGCAATCACCTGGGTGTCGCTGGCGGTGGGAATATTGCGCAGCCAGAGGCTCTCCAGGCCGTTGTGCCGCACATCGCTGAGCATGTACTTGCCGTCGGGGGAGATCGCGGTGAGCAGAGCCTCCCCAGAATTCGTGACCTGGCTGATGGTGAAATTCTGAAAGGGCGCCGGGTTGGGGCGATAGAAGAGGGAATAGACGCCAAAGCCCGCGGCGGCGAGCAGGGCGATCACCACGACGGCGCCTGCTCCTACGCCGAATTTATGCTGCCTGGCCGCCGCCACCACCGCTGAGCTGCTCGCGGAGCGCACCGAGCCCGATATGCCGCTCGATGGAGCTGGAGGCGCGGCTACCGCCGCGCCCGAAGACAGAGAGTCTGCTCCCGCCACCGCACCGCTGCTGGCCGAGCGGCGGCTGGAATCGGTATCTCGCTTCAGGCGCTGCAGGTCCGAACGCAGGTCTGCGGCATGCTGATAGCGCAGGTCAGGCTCTTTCTCCAGTGACTTGTTGATGATGCGCTCAAGTTCCCCGGGAATTTGTGGATTGAACCGCACCGGGGCGGTCGGAGCGCGGTTCAGGATACCGTCGAAAATCTCAGCCGAGGTGCTGCCGGGGAAAGCCTGGCGGCCGGTGGCCATTTCGTAGAGCACCACTCCGAAAGAAAAAATGTCAGAGCGGGCGTCAATCTCGCGGCCGCGGGCCTGTTCGGGCGACATGTAAGCGACCGTGCCCAGCGCGGTTCCGGGGCTGGTCAGGTGGGTGGCGTCTCCTCCCTGGGTCTCGCCGCTGACGTCGGAAACCATTTTGGCCAGGCCGAAATCGAGCACCTTGGCCTGGCCGCGCTCGGTCACGAAAATGTTGGCCGGCTTGATGTCGCGGTGAATAATGCCTTCGCGCTGGGCCGCGTCCAGCGCGTCAGACACGTCAATGCCGATGGAAAGAATGGAATCGAGCGGCAGCGGCCCGGCGCTCATGCGGTGGTTCAGGGTCACGCCCTTGAGCAATTCCATGGCGATAAAGGGCTGGCCGTTTTCGTCGTCTATATCGTGGATGGTGCAGATATTGGGGTGGTTGAGGGCCGAGGCCGACTGCGCCTCGCGGCGGAAGCGTTCGAGCGCTGCGTGGTCCCTGGCCACACTGTCAGGCAGGAACTTCAAGGCCACAAAGCGGCGCAGCTTGGTGTCTTCTGCGCGGAAGACCACGCCCATGCCGCCGCCGCCCAATTTTTCCAGGATGCGGTAGTGCGAAATCGTCCGGCCGACGGGAACCTGCTGCTCTGCCATGTGTGCGAAATCTTAGTTCCCGGCGGGGGGCACGTCAACCGTAGCCGGGGGCGGCGTTTCGTCCTCCCAGGAATGACCGCAGGCACGGCACCGCCAGCCCCGGTCGTGCAGGGTGAGGGGAACGCCAAGCCAAGCGCTGGCGTAGGCGACGGCCTCGTTCAGCCCTTCAAAGGCTATTTCGAGTGAGTCACATACGGGGCATCGCGGCTGCCGGTAGTTGCCGACGCCTTCTACCTCGAGCTCCTCAGGAATCGGCTGGCTCAGGATTTCGTGGGCGAGCTCGAACATGGCGCAAGGTCATACGCGAACGGAAGGAAAGCGCCAAGATTCCGCGTGCAGCCGGCAAAAGCAGAACGGCCCGCACACTTTGGCGCGCGGGCCGTTCCGGTGGACTGTTTTGGATTGACCAAGAGGTGGTCACTCTAACAATTAGTGGCCACTTCGGCGAACTCCGGGGTGGTGCAATCGAAGCTCCGGCGCGACCTAACGCCGGGTCCAATCCTGAATCACCGGTCGAGTTGCGAAGGTTCTTAGAGCGACCGCCCTAAGTCTCAGCCACCTCACCTGGTCTATGAGTACATCTACTGCCACAATCAGAACTTGTCATTCGACCACCTCCTTTCCGGTGTAAATCCAGAGTAGTACACAAGCCCGGCGCGATCAAGTGGCACAATAGTGCCGAGGGCAGGCGCCGGATCCGGGGTCGCGGCGAGGGGAAATGCAGGTTCCTCACGCGTTCTGGCCGCTCGCGCGGCTGCGAACGGTTCGGAGTGACATGCGACGAACCCGGTTGCGTTTATACTCTCTGCCCGAGGTGATGCTCCGGCGCCAACGCATGAAAGCTGCTCGACTGTTTCTTGTGGGTTCAGTTGTTCTACTTCTCGGCGGCTGCCAACGCCCCGCCGCGCGGCATTCGGAGTGGAGCGCATTCGGCGGGGGGCCTGGCAACACTCACTATTCCAGCCTGGCGCAGATCAATCGCAGCAACGTGAAGCGGCTGCAGGTGGCGTGGACCTTTGATACCGGCGATGGCTCCCCTGGCTCGGAGATGGAATGCAATCCCATCGTGGTGGATGGGAGGCTGTACGCAACCACTCCGAAAGCCAACGTGATTGCTCTCGACGCCGCCACGGGCAAGCTGCTGTGGCGCTTCAACCCCTGGGCCGGGCAGCCGTTTCAGCTTCTTTACCGCAACGTCCGCAGCCGCGGCGTGACCTATTGGGCGCAGGGGAATGACCGCCGCATTTTTTCGGCCGCCCGCCAATATCTCTATTCCCTCGACGCCGCCACGGGCAAGCCGATTGCAGATTTCGGCAACGGCGGCCGCATTGACCTTCGCGATGACTTAGGCCGAGAGACTAAAGACTGGGTCACCATGACCTCGCCCGGCATCATTTACAAGAACCTTCTCATCGTGGGCAGCAGCGTGAGTGAAACCCTGCCCGCCGCCCTGGGAGACATTCGCGCTTACGACGCGCGCACCGGGAAGCTGCGCTGGTCATTTCACACCATCCCTCATGCCGGCGAGGTTGGCTACCAAACCTGGCCCGCAGACGCCTGGAAGTTCAGCGGCGCTGCCAATGACTGGTCAGGCTTTGCTCTCGATGCAAAGCGGGGCCTGCTGTTTGTCCCGACCGGCTCGGCGGCTTACGATTTCTACGGCGCCAACCGCCCCGGCGATAACCTCTTCGCCAGCTCTCTGATTGCTCTGAAGGCTGAAACCGGCGAGCGGGTCTGGCACTTTCAGACCGTGCGCCACGATATATGGGACCGCGACCTGCCCACGCCTCCAAGCCTGGTCACGGTGAGCCGCGAGGGGCGGCAGATTGACGCCGTGGCCCAGCCCACCAAGTCCGGGTTCGTCTTTGTTTTCGATCGCGAAACCGGCAAGCCGCTTTTTCCCATCGAGTATCGCAAGTACCCGCCCTCCGATCTCTCCGGGGAAATTGCCGCCGAGACTCAGCCCTTGCCCCTGGCGCCGCCGCCCTTCGCCCGCCAGCTGCTCACGGCCGACATGATTACGCAACGCACGCCTGATGCTCACCAGGAGGCTCTGGCCCGTTTTGGCAAGCTGCGCAGCAACGGACAGTTCGTGCCCGCCAGTGTGCAAGGCACCATCATCTTTCCCGGCTTCGATGGCGGCGCCGAGTGGGGCGGACCGGCCTTCGATCCTGAGACCCACATGCTCTACGTCAATTCGAATGAGATGGCGTGGGTGCTGCGAATGGTGGAACAAAAGCCGCTCCCTGGAAGGGCGAGCGGCAAAAGCATTTATCTGCGCGAGTGCGCGGCTTGCCACAAGGCAAATAGGCAAGGGGCGCCGCCTGACGTTCCCGCGCTCACCGGGCTGGGCGATCAGTTTGCCGAGGCTGACGTAATGGCCCTGGTCTCACAGGGCAGCGGCCGCATGCCCAGTTTCGCCCGCCTGGGAGAGGACGGGATACGCGCTGTGGTGGGATATGTCTTGCGCGGCGAAAATGGCAACGCTCAAGTCAAGACTTCTTCCGCCCTCGAGATGAAGTACATGAGCGACGGCTACAACCGATTCCTGGATAAGGACGGCTACCCCGCCATCCAACCGCCCTGGGGAACGCTCACCTGTATTTATCTCGATACGGGGAAGTTCGCCTGGCAGATTCCCCTGGGAGAATATCCCGAGCTGGCCGCTCAGGGATTGAAGGATACGGGCACCGAAAACTACGGCGGCCCGGTCGTAACGGCCGGTGGCCTGCTGTTCATTGCGGCCACCGACTATGACAACAAGATTCGCGCCTTCGACAAGGCCACGGGCCGGCTGCTGTGGGAAGCCGCCCTGCCCAACGCCGGCAACGCCACACCTGCAACCTACGAGGCGAACGGCCGGCAGTTTGTGGTGATTGCCGCCGGCGGCGGCAAAACTCATCGGAAATCCGCGGTCCAACCATCCTCGGTGGCGGTGTATGTGGCGTTTGCCCTGCCGGAGTGATGACCGGCACTTAGCCCGGCGGCCATCCCATCTTTCTGCCCCCGATCAGGTGCACGTGCAGGTGAAAAACGGATTGCCCCGAATCCGGGCCAACGTTGAGCACGGTGCGATAGCCCTGTTCAATGCCACGCTCCCGCGCGATCCTGGCCGCGGCCAGGTGGCAGCGGCCAATCAATTCGGCGTCTTCGGCCCTCGCTTCTTTCAGGTCCACGAGGTGGCGCTTGGGAATCACCAGCACGTGCGTCGGCGCCTTGGGATTGAGATCCTCAAAGGCGTAGGTGTGCTCATCCTCATAAACCTTGCGGGAAGGAATTTCACCCCGCAGAATGCGGCAGAACAGACAATCAGTCATGGCAGTCGAGGGCGGCGATGGCCCGCACCCGCAACTATACTGTGAGACTCTTCCGCGAACAAATGGCTGATATCCGGCGGCAGCAGCCGAGAACGAAAGACTAGAACTGACAATTTGAAATTCGGGAATGGAGCCGGCAGGCCCGGGGGGCCGGGCTCTTCGCGGCCCGCTCAGCGGCAATAATTTTCAATGTCGGGAGTCGGCGGCGCCGGAATTGCCCCAAACTCTCCTGCCCAGCCGGTGCAGCCTCGCGCCGCCACCGCCCGGTTGGCAGTCTGTTCGAGGTCGCGTGCTTTGCTCTTGGCTTGCTCGATCTGGTTGCTGCCCAGCGCCGCGCCCAGCTCGAGCAGCGCGTTGGCCACCGGCGCCGACTGGTTGCCGGCATCGTAGCTCACCTGCAGCCATACGTAGGCCTCGAATTTATCCATATTCACGCCCTGGCCCTGCTTCAGCAGCATTCCCAACTGTTGCTGCGCCTGCGGCAAGCCTTGCATGGCGGCCTTGCGGAACCACCCCGCTGCCGCGCTGTAGTCCTGGCGCTCCAGCTTTACCTTTCCCAGCAGATACTCGCCAAAGGGATCATTGTGCGCCGCCGCCTTTTGCAGCCAGCGCGCCGCCTCTTCCAGGTCGCGGGGCGGAACCGCGCCCATGAAAATCAGCCGGCCCAGCAGCCACTCCCCTACGGGATCATCCTGCAAGGCCGCTTTCTTGTACCAGTTGGCCGCCTCCGCCGGATCGCGCGTCACTATCGTCCCCGTGTCATAGAAATAGCCCATCACCACTTCCGCCGGGGGATATCCCAACTCCGCCGAGCGCCGGGTATAGTCGAGGGCATTCTGGTTGTTGCGCTCCGGGCCGACGCCGGTAAAGGCATTCATTCCCATTTCGTACAGCCGTTGCGGGCTGGGCGCCTGCGCCAGAGCAGGGCTGACGGTTGCAAACACAAGGATTAAGGCCGCCAAGCAGCGGAACATAAGCGTCTCCCGAACTTTCCATGGTCGCCCGTGCACCGTGCCAAGTCAAAGTAACTTTAGTAAGAGGAAAGCCAGCCAGATTTGGAGCTTTCTCGCCCGCAAGCACTTGAGGGCCGGAACACCCTCATTGGCTTTGATACGATTTTCGTGGACGGCCTTCGTGATCTTAGTGGTTAATGCGGAAACGGCCGCTCTGCATCTTCCCTCTCGGTTCGGTTACCATAGGAAGAAGAATCCCTTTGCCTGCCGAGGTCTCGTCGGGTTACGAGATTTCGCTTACGGCGCATCTAAACTGGGTAATCTACTATGATCAGACGCTCTCTTCTCGCCTTAGCCATCGCTGCTCTCACCCTTGTTCCTGCCGCGGCCCAGGATGCGGCTTCCATCCTTCGGCCTCCCAAAGGCGCGCCGGTGGCCCTGATTGTCTTCGAAGACCTGCAATGCCCCATGTGCGCCCGCACCGCGCCTCTGCTGCAGAAGGCAGTGCAGGAGTACAAGATTCCGCTGGTGGTTTACGATTTTCCTTTGCCCCTGCACAACTGGTCTTACCAGGCGGCGCTTTTCGCCCATTACTTCGACTCCCGCTCCAAGCAGCTGGGTTTCGACTTCCGCGATTACATCTTTGCCAACCAGTTGGAGATCAATCCCGACAACCTGCACTCTTACGTGGCGAAGTTCGCGGCCGGCCACAAGGTAGACCTGCCCTTCGTGATTGATCCGCAGGGAAAATTAGCCGGCGAGGTAAACGAAGACAAGCAACTCGGGCAGCGGGTGGGAATCCAGCACACGCCCACCGTCTATGTGGTCAGCAATCGCGGACCGCGCGTGGAAGAGGTCAAGCAGCCGGAGACCCAGCTGTTCCAGATGATTGACGCCATGAAGCAGTAGCGGAAAAGCCCGGCGCAGGTGTCATCCCCGCTCGAAGGCGTGCTTCTTCTCCAGTTCAGAGACGGCCGCCTGCATATCCGCCTCGAACTTTTCTGACTGCGCCATCAGCGCCGCGTTCGCCGCCGCCTGCTGCGCCTCCAGCGTCATCAGGCCGCGCTGCGCCAGCTTTCGCGTCACTTCCAGAATGTGCGCCGGCGCAGTCTCCACGTAGAGTGCCTCGGTAGGATCGCCCACCCACACCGCTCCTCCCACCAGCCGAGTCTGCCAATAGACCTTGCGCGCCAGCAGCAGCTCGATTTCTTCATCGCTGGCTTTGCCGAAGATCCACTTGCCGCGCTTGAAATCGTAATGCCGGCTGGAAAAGTTGACTGGCACCAGCTTCCCCGATTTCAGGAACTCCACCTGCCGCCGGTCCACTTCCTTGCGCAGCGCGTTGATCACCGGACCTTCGGTCGCCTGCTGGTCGAGCGAAGGCAGCACCTGGCGTACGGTTTCCGTCAAATTCACCGCCAGCGGCGCATGCAGCCCGGCGGAGTTTTCCAGATGCACGTCGCAATGCAGCACCCAGAAATCCGCCCCCGACGTGGACTTGTGAAACGGCCACTTCATTTCAAACGAGAGCGGCAGTCCCGTGAGCGTGACGTAGATTTTCTTGCCTGGCATCTCAGCCGCCATATTTCGCTATTCTACTTCGCGCCCCGCGGGAAGCCGAATACGCGCCCGGATTTCGTGGATTTTCTTCGTATAACTTCGGGTCCTACGTGGTTAATGATCTGTGGTTATGAGTGCCCAAACAAGCCTAGGACTGCGTGCGGCACGGTCTCAGTGTGGCATTTGGGGGTACAATGATGCCGCAAAATCTACTCGAGGAGCTTCTCCCATGCGCTTGCTCGCCCTCGTCGCGCTTTCGCTCGCCGTATTCACTCCTGCCCTGGCCGCGCAGGAAACGCCTGCGGGCCCGCAGGCCTCTTCCGCCTGCACCTATGACGACGGCACTCAGGTCAGCGTTCGTTACAACTCTTCGGCCGCCGGTCATGAAAAAGAATTGCCCTCGGGCAAGCTGTTTCCCGCCGGGGAGCCGATGTTTCTGTTCACCCAGACCGAGACCACGCTGGGCGGCTCGACCATTCCTATTGGCGCCTTCAGCATGTACGTAATCCCGGGCAAAGGCAACTGGACCCTGGTGGTGAATCGCAACGTGACCCCCGGCGCCAAGTATGATGAAGCCCAGGACCTGGCCCGCGCTCCCATGCAGACGGCTCCACTCGAACGCCCGCTGGACGAGCTGAAAGTTTCGCTCGGCCACCTGGCTCCCAAGCGCTGCGAGGTGCGGGTTTACTACGGGAAAGTTGGGGCCTGGGCCGAACTGCAAGAGAAATAGGGAGCGCGTGGTTCCCTTGCAGGCTTGCGATCAGCCGCGCGGAGTGCTGATTCCTCGCCGCTCCACTCTTCGCCGTCCGGACCAATCCCTGTTGTCATTCCGAGGCTGCGAGGAATCTGCTTTTTCCGGCGCATGAGAAGCATCAGCGCCTGCGGAAGTTGCGCCTCATGGGCGCCAGTGAGACGTGGGTTGCTGCGCGGCACGGCTGAAGCCGCGCCCTTTCACACTTACGCTGGCCGAACTTTCAGCAGGATTCAGTTGGCCGGCTTCGAGCTATCCGCGAACTCTTCATCCATCCAGCGCTTGAAGGCGTCAAAATTCTGCGGACGGCCCAGAAAGCTGCGCACCAGTTCCGTCCCGGGTTTTGATCCGCCGGGTTCGAGCACTTCTCTCCGGTAGCGCATGGCCGCCGGCCCGCCCAGCAGATTGTTCTTATCGAACTGGCTGAAGAAATCGAGGGCGATGACTTTATCCAGCAGGTAGGTGTAATAGTTCGAGCTGTAGCCCATCAGATGCGTGAAGGCGGTATAAAAGCGGTTGCCTTCCACGAAAGGATAAGGATAAAAGCGGGTGTAATCGGCGCGCAGCAGGGCATCCAGATCAATTGAATCCGGCGGCGCGTCGTGCACGTCGAGCGCATAGGTCGAATAGAAAAGCTGGCCCTGCACCCAGCTGGCGCGCCCGAAGGCGCTGGCCCGGTTCATGCGCTCGATCAGGTCGAGGGGCAGCACTTCGTTGGTCTGGTAGTGCCGGGCAAAGCCGCGGAGGATGGTCGGGTCGCGGAAAAATTCTTCCAGCATCTGCGACGGCGCCTCCACAAAATCCGTTTCCGTCGAGAAGCCGGTAATGCCGCTCCACTGCTGCTGCCCGCCCAGGATGTTGTGCATCAGGTGGCCGAATTCATGAAAGAAGGTCACCACGTCGTCATACTGCAAAAGCCCCGGATCGCCCGGCTTGCCGCCGGCGAAGTTGCAGATGAGCACACCTTCAGGCAACTGCCGGTTCTTGATTCCCGGCACCACCGGCGCCGAGCTGAACCATTTGTCTTTTCCCTCCCGGGGATGCATATCGAGATACACGCGGCCCACGAGTTTGCCGCTGTCGAATACGTTCCATGCGGAAACCGAAGGGTCCCATACCGGCGCCTCGGGCGCCGGCTTGAAGCTCACGTGAAACAGCTGCGCGGCGGTATCGAGAATTCCCTGCTGCACCCGATCATAGGGAAAGTAGGGCCGCACCGACTGCGAATCGAAGTTGAAGTGCGAGCGCGTGTATTGCTCGTCCCAGTAGGCGCCGTCATAGGCGTTGATGCTGGTGATATTGGGATCTTTTTGCCGGGCGAAGGCCAGCAGCATCTCGTACTCGCGGTGCGAGGCCGCGCGCGAAGCCTCATCCGCCTGCGCCAGAAAGGCTTTCATATTCGCCGCCGAGCCCATCATCTGGTCGGCGGTGGCCAGATCGGCGTAAGACGAGTAGCCGAGAATCTTCGCCATTTCATAGCGCGATTTCAACACATCCAGCAGAATCGGCTTGTTCTCCGGATAGGCGCGGGTGTGGTACGCCATGTACATCTGCTTCCGCAGGTCGCTGCTGGCGGCGTAGCTCACCACCGGCGAGTAGTCGGTCTCGTCGGTGCTCAGGGTGACTGAACCATCCGCGCCCACGGGATGCGCAGCGATAAAATCCGCCGGCAGGCCGTTCAGCTCTGCCTTGTCTTTCGCCACCACGTGATTGACGTGCTCATCCACATTCCTTCCGAACTTCAGCGCCTCATCGGTGATGTGGTCGGCCAGTTCCTTGATCTTTGCCCGAGTAGCCGCGTCTTTATCCACGCCGGAAAGCCGGTACTCCAGCAGGGTCCGGTCCATGTAGTGCCGCGTGGCGGGATCGGCGGCCGAAACGTCCACCGCGGCCAGCGCCCGGTAAACCTCCTGGTTCAGGCTCAGCGCCGTGCTCACCGCCTGCACCTTCTGCGCCAGCTCCTGCCCGGCATCGCGCGCCTCTTTCTGCGGCGCCACGGAATACATCAGGTACGACTGATAGCCGGCTACGGCCAGCTCGTTCTGCGCGTTGTCGTAAGGACGCAGCGTATTTTCGATCGTCCGCTTGCCCTGCACCGCCAGCAATTCATCAATGTCTGTCTTCTCCTGCGCCAGGTGCGCCTCGACCCATTGCTGGGAAGAAGCGCGGTCCAGCTTTCCCACCCAGATGTGCAGCGCGTCGCTGGCATACAGCGGCAGTTGTACCAGAGCGAACAATACCGCGCCCACGAGCGAGCGCCGAAGCCGCGAACCGCGAAACGATGTCATGAGATCTCCCTTAGATTGACTTAGGGTGAAGCGATGCAGCGGGGCAGAAAACAATAGAACGGACCGCAGGAAAGCGTCAAGCAATTCGCGGCACGGCCAGCCGTTTGCCGCTAGACATTCACATTTTGTGTGTTGGGCGGAAATGCTGCCAGAACTAGAACCTGAACACGATCCCTACCGAAGGCTCGGCCATGTGCCCGCGCGCTCCGGTGAAAAGCGGCGTCACCTGGACCTTGAAGTCGGGCGGCGAATAGAACAGGCCGCGATATTGCAGGCGCAGAGAAAAGCGCGAAATCAGGTGGTAGTCCACTCCCGCTCCGTAGAGGATGACACCCCGGCCCTGGCGCGCGGTCTGAATGGAAACCAGGTTCTGGTTGATCTGCACACTGTTGGGGCTGAAAAACAGCACCCCGCCCCCGCCCAGAATAAAGGTTTCCAGGCGCGCCGTGCTGAATGGGCTGAAGACCACGTTTCCGGTCACTTCCGTGATCTGGTCCTGAATGCGGTAGGCAGCGGATGGATTTTCGTACTCCTGCGAATTCTTGGTACGGCCGTAGTTGAAATCAACCCCGAAGCCGGAACCCAGCCGCCGGCGCATGCTGAGCAGGTACATGCCCGAATTCGTGGCTGATTGCCGGATGCCGTTGCCCTCGACCGCATGCGTAAATACTGCTCCAGCGCTCACGCCGAACTCCCAGCCGCCATCCTGGGCCAGCGCCGGAGCTGCCAGCAGACACAGCCCCGCCACCACCACCGCTGCCGTCTTGAACATGGGTCTCCTCGACAGGATTCCGCTCCCTCGCGAATCCTGGGAACCTTGGGTTTTTTCCTGAATGCAGTTTAGAACAGCCGGATGGCTTTTGCCTGCTGCACCCCGGGCGCCTTGCGCAGCTCCTCCAGAACCGGCTCGGGCACAACGTCATCCACGTGCACCACCGCCAGGGCCTGGAGTGGGTGGCCCGGCTCCACGCCGTCTGACTTTCGGCCCAGAGAGAAATCGGCAATGTTGATGTGGTGTTCGCCCAGGATCGTCCCCACCCGGCCGATTACGCCCGGGATGTCTTTGTTGCGCATATAAATCAGGTTGCGCTCGAGTGGCGCCTCTACCGCAATTCCATCAACATGCAACAATCGGGGCATGTTTTTGTGCAGAACTGCTCCCTTCACCGTAAGCTCTGCGCCCTGGGTCTTGAGCGTGACCGAAAGAACGCTCTCCGCGCCCAGGCCTTCGGTCTGGCACGCCTCATTGATCTGCAAACCTCGGGAAGAGGCCATGGCGGCGGCGTTCACCAGGTTGGCTTTCTCATCCAGGCGCTGGTTCAGAATGCCCTTGATGGCCGCGTTGCGGATCAGCTCCGTTTTGCCGGCAGCCATATGCCCGCTGTAGCGCAGCGAAATTTCCTCCAGCGTGCCCTCGCTGGCCTGGGCCAAAAATGCGCCCAGCCGCTCCGCCAGAACAATGTAGGGCTGCAGCTCCAGATACTCTTCGTGGGAAACGGAGGGCACGTTCACTGCATTTTGAATCACTCCGTCTTTCAAATACTCCTTCACCTGCTGCGCGATCTGCACCCCCACCGCTTCCTGCGCCTCGCGCGTGGAGCCGCCGATGTGCGGCGTCAGGATCACGTTCTCCAGCGCCTGCAGCGGAGAATTCTTCAGCGGCTCGGCGGCAAAAACGTCCAGCGCGGCCCCGGCCACCTGCCCGTTTTTCAACCCCTCTACCAGCGCCGCCTCGTCAATCAGCTCGCCGCGGGCGCAATTCACCAGCCGTATGCCCTTCTTCATCTTCTTGAGCGATTCCGCATTGATCATTCCCGTGGTCTGCAGCGTCAGGCCGACGTGCAGGGTCAGATAGTCGGCCGCGGCATACACTTCCTCCAGCGTGCCCATGCGGATTCCCTGCTCTTTGGCGACTGCCAGCGAAACGAAGGGGTCGTGCGCGATCACTTCCATTCCAAACGGCCGCGCCCGCCGCGCTACTTCCATGCCGATTCGGCCCAGGCCCACAATGCCCAGCGTCTTGCCCCGCAGCTCGGTCCCCTGCAGAGATTTTTTCTCCCACTTGCCGGCGTGGGTGAGCGCATCCGCGCGGCTCAGGTTCCGCGCCATGGTCAACATCATGCCCAGCGTCTGCTCGGCCACGGCCACCGCGTTGGCGCCGGGAGTATTCATCACGCAAATGCCTTTGCGCGTGGCCGCATCGAGATCAATGTTGTCCACGCCCACCCCGGCGCGCCCAATCACCCGCAGCGTGTGCGCATGCTCCAGCAGGGGCCCATCCGCCTGCACCGCCGAGCGCACAATCAGGGCATCGGCAGTTTCCAGCTCCTCCGCCAGCTTGCCTCCCAGCTGGTCGTGCGTCACTACGTTCCAGCCCGGCTCGCGCAGCAGGTTCACCGCGGAAGAAGAAATCTTCTCAGCAACAATGACCTTCATCTATCCCTCGCATCCCTTCTCGCTCGAGTGATTGTTTCGATCCGCGGCGTCGACTCAAAGCCCGTCTTCGCCAAGTCTTGAACCCGACAATTCTTTTACCAGAAGATGACCTGTATCTGACACAGCCCGCCGCCGCTCTTCCTACACTGCAGAACAGCAAGCAATCTCTCTCGGAGTCCAGCTATGAAGATACTCTCGGTCGTTCTGCTCGCGTTGTGCACTTTCGGTTGCGGCTACAGCTCGAAAACCGGCACCCCGGCGCCGCAGCCTGGAGTTGTTCCCAACATCACTCAGCTCGCGCCAGATAATGCCAACTCCGGCTCGGCCACCTTCACCCTGACCGTCAATGGCTCCAATTTTGCCAGCAACGCGGCGATAAAGTTCGGCGCGTCGAGCATGACCACCACCTTTGTGAGTGGAAATCAGCTCACCGCGCAGGTTCCGGCCACCGCGGTGGCCGCGCCCGGCACTGTGCCGGTCACGGTGACCAACCCGGCAACGCCGGCCATGGGCGGTCCTTACGGCAGCGGAGGCACCACGGCTGAAACCTCGAACAGCATGGATTTCACCGTCAACTAGGAATGGGCGCGCTCGCCTCAGGCGCCCACAGTTTGCCGTTTCTCGGAAAGGCTGCGGGCATAAACTTCCTGCGCGGCGCGCACCGCCGCCCCATATTGCGCCGGCTTGCCGGTGACCACCGGCAGCACCTGTTCCAGCGCCGCCAGGATGCCCACGGTATCCAGGTAGTCGTAGTACCCGATGTGTGCGATGCGGAACAGCTTGCCCTTCATGTCGCCCTGCCCGTTGGCTACCACGGCGGAAAACGCATCGCGAAACTCCTTCACGATGGCGCTGGAATCCACCCCCGCCGGCGCGTTGACCGCGGTCAGCGCCGCCGCCGGAGCCGATGGCGCGAATAGCTGCAGGCCCAGCGCCTTTACCCCGGCGCGCGTCATCTCGGCCGCCAGTTCGGCGTTCTCCACCAGCGCCTTGCGCCCGGCAGCCAGATCGCCGTTGCCCATCCGGCGCACGAAATCGAGCGCCGCGCCCAAGGCCGCGAACAAAGAAGTCGCCGGCGTGTAGGCCGACTCGCCCTTCGCCGCCGCCTTGCGCTCCTTGCGGAAATCGAAGTAGTAGCGCGGAGACTTCGCCGTCTCCATCCGCTTCCAGGCGCGCTCGCTGACCGCGCAATACGCCAGCCCGGGCGGAATCATCAGTGCCTTCTGCGATCCCCCGATGATCACGTCCACGCCCCAGCCATCCACATCGAAATGGGTCGTGCCCAGGCCGGTGATGGCGTCCACCACCAGCAGCGTGTCCTCCATCGCGCGCACCAGCCTGGCTACGCCTTTTACGTCGTGCCGCGCTCCAGTCGAGCTTTCCGTCGCCTGCAGGTACACCGCGCGTACATCGGAGGTCAGTTTGCTTTTCACCTGGTCCAGAGAGAATGTCTCGCCATAGGGCACGCTCAGCATATCCACGTTGCAGCCGAAGGCCTTGCCCAGGTCCCGCCAGCGCTCGCCAAACTTTCCGGCGGTGAGCACCAGGATCTTGTCTCCCGGCGAAGTCAGGTTCGAGATCGAGCCTTCCATCACTCCCGTGCCGGAAGAAGCCAGCACCAGAACGTCATTCTGCGTGCCGATGAAATCTTTCATATCCGCCAGCACGCGGGTAAAGAGCGCCCGGAAATCGGCGGTCCGGTGATGCAGGGAAAAGGCCGCCATGGCATTCTGGGCGGCGGGAAGCAGAGGCGTCGGGCCAGGGGTAAACAGGCGATTCTTCAGCAGCATTTCCGGTGAGTCCTCAAGGATTTGGTGTTACTCCTTAGTTTAACGGAAGGCCTCCATTTTGGCAGGTTACCCCCGTGCCGCCCGAACCTCCGGCCGTATAATGGCCTTCGTCATGTCTCTTCCCGAGCAGATTCAAAAAGACATCACCGCCGCCATGAAGGCGCGCGAGGAGCAGCGCCTTTCCACCCTGCGCATGATGAAGGCGGCGCTGAAAAACCGCGAAATCGAGAAAATGGCTGCGCTCGACGAAAAAGAAGCCCAGCAGGTGCTGAGCACGCTCATCAAGCAGCGCAAGGATTCCATTGAGCAGTTTCTGAAGGGCGGCCGGAAAGAACTGGCCGATAAGGAAGCCGCCGAAATTACCCTGATCGAAACCTACCTGCCCAAGGCGGCGGGAGAAGCCGCGATCGCCGCGGGCGTGAAAGCCGTGATCGCTGAAATGGGCGCGCCTACCATGAAAGACATGGGCACGGTCATGAAAAACGCCATGGCCCATTTTGCCGCCTCCGGCCTGCGGGTGGATGGAAAAGTGGTCAGCGAAACCGTCAAGAAAGAGCTGCAGGCAAAGTGATGCAGAAACCGGGACTGGTCTCTCGGAAACTGAGAACCAGAAACTTCCGATTGGGAAACTAAAAGATCTGCCGGGTCTGCCTCTCTCTGAAAAGAAATCCGGCGTGGTGCAAAGGGCCGAGGAATAGCCTCGGCCCGAACTGCTGAATGCTGGAAGTCGGACGCCCAGGCCCAGTGACCTTACCGCGCCGCCAGCGCCGGCTCCATCTTCCCTGACTTCAGCGCTTCATACCGCTTATTGATCTCTTCCCAGTTCACTACGTTCCACCAGGCCGCCAGATATTCCGGCCGCCGGTTGTTGTACTTCAAATAGTACGCATGCTCCCACACATCATTGCCCATGATGGGAAACAGTCCCTGAGAAATCGGACTGTCCTGGTTCGGTGTGCTCAGCACTTGCAGCTCGCCGTTCGGCTTGCCCGCCAGCCAGGCCCACCCGCTGCCGAATTGCTTGGCGCCCGCGTCGTTGAACTTGGTCTGAAAATCCTTCAAGCTGCCAAAGGCCTTCTCGATGGCCCCGGCAATCGGCCCGCTCGGGTCGCCGCCGCCCTTGGGCTTCATGATCTTCCAGAACATGCTGTGGTTCACGTGTCCGCCGCCGTTGTTGCGCACCGCGGCGCGAATATCCTCGGGAATGGAATTCAAATCGCGCAGCAGGTCCTCGGCGCTCTTCTTGAACAGTTCAGGGTGCTTCTCCAGCGCGGCATTCAGGTTCTTCACATACGCGCCGTGGTGCATGTCGTGGTGCAGGGTCATGGTTTGCTTGTCAATGGTTGGCTCGAGTGCGTCATAGCCATAAGGCAGGGGGGGCAGTTCATGCGCCATGATTTTTCCTCCAAAGCGTTTCAGATGACCGGATAAGGATTCGGGATGCAGTCTAATTCGCAGCCAACATTATAAATCGCCGCCTTATTTCCGGCCCAGGAAGCGAATTCGCGAGGTGAAGGCGCGGCCCTCGTAAACGCTGAACGTCCCGAATTGCGGCGAATCTACATTGTTGTAAACCACCAGATAATTCTTGTGGCCGGTAATGTTGTCAAAGCCTCCCCGCACCGCCCAGTAAAAACCGAAGAGATGAAAGCGCTTCTCCAGTTGCAGGTTGAGCGTGAAGTCGCCCGGAAAGCGATGTGAGTCTGGCGGTCCCACGATCTGCTGCCGCGAGTTCACCGCGATGTAGGGAAATCCCGTGCGGGCCTCGAGAGAGTAGGCGAGTTCGAGCCGATGAATCCAGGGCAGGGTGAAGAATGGCACGTATCCCCAGGAGAGAAATCGGTTGGGAGCGTCCCAGGGAAATGGACCGGCGGCCTGCGCGCTCAACACGGGATTATCCACGCTGAAGTCCAGCGCCTGGTTCGATCGGGTGCGCGAGCGGGTGTACGAAGCGAAGAGAGAGTAGCCCTTGGCGAAGTTGCGGCGCAGGCTGAGCGTAAAGGCGTCATAGCGGGCGTTGCGGGAATTCTGCAAGAGGAAGTTGCCGTCCGCGGCGCCGTTGGCGGTGTTGTAAACAAAGCCGTGACTGCCCCGGTCCTGCATAAACTCGGCTTTCAGGTAAATGGAGGCGGGCAGCTTGCGCTCCAGGGCGGCGCTCCAGTTGAGGAAGCGCGGCGCCTGAAGCGTGTTCATGTTCGCGCGGAAGGTGGTGAGAACCGGCGCGCCCAGCGCATTGCCATTCGCATCGAAGAAATAGTCAAGGCGTTGGCCGGCGAGCGGGCGCGCGATCACGAAAATCGGCGTCGCATCGTAAACCGTGCCAATTCCGGCGGAAAGCTTGGTCTCGCCGCGGCGGTCGAGCACGTAGGTTCCCGCCAGGCGCGGAGAAAAAAGCGCGCTGCGAACTATCTGGTCCCAGTCCAGCCGCAGGCCGGGTTCAATCAGCAGGCGATCGCTGATCAGCCAGCGGTCCTCGGCGTAGGCGCTGGCTTCCGTGTTGTAGGTGGAGGATGGCGCCCCGCCCGAAAACTCCGAATAGCGCGAGCAGGGCGAAGCCTGACCTTGCGCCGGCGGCGCCAGGCAGGCATCGGCCGCAAGTGGCTGGCCTGCCCGCGGGGCTTGCCCGGAGCGCAGGAATGAAATCGGCTGGCGCGTGAAACGTGCCTCGTAACCCAGCCGGTCGAGATCAATCCCGGCTTTGATATCGTGCCGGCCGTGCCACTGGTGCGCCGGAAGATAGAGATTCGCCAGCAGTTGCTCGCGTTCGGCCTGGGTGCTCGCATTCAGGTAGTAGTTGCCGCCGTTGCTGCCGGGCGCCATGAAATACGGAAGGCTCCCCAGCGGCGTGAACCCCAGATCGTAGCGATCGAAACCGAACCCGGTTTCCAGCAACTCTCCGCCGGAAAAATAGTATTGGTCTTTGGCGCTGGCGGCGTAGGCGGATTCAGCATCTACCGGCGTCGCCGGCGCCGGGTTCTGCGGCGAAAGCCCGTCGTGCTCGTCCCGCAGGTGATTGATCACAAAACTGGTGGTGAAAATGTTGCGCGCGCTCAGGTTGGTCTGCAGCTTGAGGAGATCGCCTACGCGCCAGTATCCATCCGTATCCACGCCGTTGGGCAACTCGGGAATCACAATGTTGTCGTACTCCCCGTCGCCCGCATTGTAGAACCACATCTTGCCTTTGCGCATCGGGCCGGAGACCGCGAAGCGTGGCGTCACGCTGTCGAGCGTCCAGCCTTTCTTGTTCTGGAACGAGGGCGTGAAGTCGGTGGCGGAAAAGCGCAAGTGGTCGTCGCCAATGCCGGTGTTCAGCGCCAGCACTCCGCCCGAGGCTTTGCCGTACTCGGCGGGCTCGCGCCCAGGCTCAACTTCAATCGAGCGAAACGCGTCGGTGCTCACCCGGACCAGCAGTTGCCCGTTGGCGGGCTGCGTCACGTCGAAACCATCGAGCAGGGTTCGCGTCTCATAGGTTTCCTGCCCGGCCACGTGCGGCTGTCCGCTTGCGTCCGGCACCACCGTGGGAATGAATCCCAGCACCTTGCGATAGTCGCGCGTGGTGGGATAAGGAATATCAATGATCTGCAGGCCGGTAAGCTTTTCCTGCGAAGCGACCTGCGAGCGGTCAATCGCCGGCGGAGATTCGACCACATTCACCAGCTCGCGCACCTCCTGCTGCCGCTGCAGAGTCACTTCCACCGTGCCCGGGTGGACTTCGGCCACCGTGGCTTCGTAAAAGCCTTCTTTTTGAAGCCGAAGTTGCAGCGGCCCGGCGGGAAGATCTGGAAAGCGGCAATCTCCGCCAAAGTCGGTTTCGCAGTGCAGCGCAGCGGGCAAAGCGGAAGCCTGCAGCATTACGCGTACACCCGCCACGGCAACGCCATTTTCATCTACCGCGGTGACGAGCAGACCGCTGGCGGGAGCGCCGCTTTGCGCGGAAACCCCGGCGGCGAAAACCGCGCAGAAAACCGCGGCGGACCCGAACTGCCGGAGCAGGCCCATGGCGAGATACTCCGGATTAGATTAGCGGCAAAGCCCGCTTCGCTGTATTGGTGGGAGAAAATTCTTGGCGGACTGGCTAGCGCGGCGACATCTGCTCATATTGCGCCGCCGCATCGCGCGGCAGCAGCACCCAAAGGGTATAGATCCCTAGCAAGGTCCCGAACGGTGGATGAAAAATCGCCAGTACTCCCACCACGATGGCAGCGATCCGCGCCCAGGGTTCATGCCGCGTCAGCCCCCAGCCCACGCAAATCCCGCCCGCGGCCACCAGCAGCATCATTGAGCCCAGTCCGAACATGACCGGAGAAGTCATGAAGCTCCACATCGGCCAGCCATGCATCACCAGGTGTACCGCGTGCCCCATAGTTATGAAAAAGAGAGAGGGCAGCAGCCAGATCGCGCCCAGAATAATCCACAGCGTCCCCAGAGTTCGCAGATGGGTTTCCAGCCGGGGCGCATAGCCTCTCGGCGCCCCTGGCCCGTGCACCGGCTTGCCGCACTTGGGGCAGACGTTGAAATCGGCTTGCAGGGGCATGCCACACTGGTCGCAGAACATAATCACCTCGCCCTTCAGGCCCACTCAAGTGTACGCAAATAAACCCCCGGCAGTTCGGCCCGCGGACCGGTCTGGTTTGCAACTTTTCCGCCCCACGCGCGTCGTATTGGAGGACAATAAAGCCTGTGGGGTCTCTATCATGTTGATTAAGAAGGCCGCCGATGTTCCCTCCTCCGAAATCACGCCCAAGAGCCTCTTTCTCAACCGCCGCAAATTCCTGGCCGGAACCGCCATCGCCGGCGCTGCAACCCTTGCTGGCCTGGAGCTGAAAGACATAGCCTCTCCGGAGGCTGTGCGCGCCGAGACCGCCACTGTGCAGATCAACGGCCTGCAAAAAAGCCCCTTTTCCACCACAGAAAAAATCACCCCTTACAAAGACGTCACCCACTACAACAACTATTACGAATTCTCCACCGACAAGGAGGGCCCCGCCGATCTTGCAAAGAACTTCCGCCCCCGGCCCTGGACCGTCAAGATCGACGGCCTGGTCGAAAAGAAGCAGGAACTCGACGTGGATACTATTCTCAAGTGGGCCGCGCCCGAGGAGCGCATCTACCGCCACCGCTGCGTCGAAGGATGGTCCATTGTCGTGCCCTGGGCCGGCTTTTCGCTGAGCGAGCTTATCAAGCGCGCCAAGCCTCTGGGCAAGGCCAAATTCGTCGAGTTCACCACTATCTACGATCCCGGCCAGATGCCGGGCCAGCGCGGCAGTGTTCTCGATTGGCCTTACCGCGAAGGTTTGCGCCTCGATGAGGCCATGCATCCCCTGGCCCTGCTTTGCTTCGGCATGTACGGTCAAACCCTGCCCAATCAGGATGGCGCTCCCCTGCGCGTGGTCCTGCCCTGGAAGTATGGCTTCAAAAGCGCCAAGGCCCTGGTGCGCTTTCACTTCACCGACAAGCAACCAGTCAACACCTGGAACGAAGAGGCTCCCAACGAATACGGCTTTTACGCCAACGTGAACCCGCACGTGGATCATCCCCGCTGGAGCCAGGCCACCGAGCGCCGCCTGGGAGAATTCTTCAAGCGTCCTACGCTGATGTTCAACGGCTACGACCAGGTGGCGAGCCTCTACGCCGGTATGGACCTGAGAAAGAACTTCTGATCATGCTGCGCTGGGCCAAAGTCGTGGTTTTCCTGGCCTGCCTGGGGCCGCTCGGCTGGCTGCTCTGGGCGTTTTTCGGCGCTCATCCCGCTGATATGAGCACCTGGGGCGCCGGCCTGGGCGCTAATCCCATCGAGTACATTACTCATTCCACCGGCAACTGGACTCTGAGTTTTCTTCTCATCACTCTTGCCGTCACCCCCATCCGCAAGCTCACCCGCCAGTTATGGCTCATCCGCTTCCGCCGCATGTTCGGCCTGTTCGCCTTCTTCTACGGCACACTGCACCTCATGACCTATGTCTGGCTCGATAAGTTCTTCGATTTTCACGCCATGCTGGTGGATGTAGGCAAGCGCCGCTTCATTACCGCAGGTTTTACCGCCTTTGTGCTGATGATTCCTCTGGCCCTGACCTCAACCCGCGGCTCGATCGCCCGCCTCGGCGGCAAGCGCTGGCAGGCGCTGCACCGCCTGATCTACTTCAGCGCCATCGCCGGCGTGATCCATTACCTCTGGCTGGTCAAGGCCGATCTCACCAAGCCGCTCGAGTATGCCTACGTTCTCGCCGCGCTGCTGGCTTACCGCCTGATGATCTGGATCCTTCCCCGAATCAAAAGCAGAAACAAAAAGCCTCGGCCGCTGGCCGTACCGGGGGCAAATCCCTCGGAAAGTTAGTCCTGTAAAACCCAGTCGCGGCTTTGCTGTTGTAACTGGAAACCACAGCGCTGCATCGAATCCTGCCCGGTTTCGTGCCGCATCACACGCGCCGTTCCTACATAGCGCTCGGCCCCGCCCGCCAGAAAAACTTCCACCAGAGAATACCTGGAGAGCGAAGTATTGCAGCCGCACAAAAAACCGTTGGCGCTCACATTTTCTGTCGCCGTCACCTCTTCAAAGTGCCGCCCCCTGGCATCGGTGCCGCGCAGCTTCAAAGGCACTCGCATGCGCACCCGCACATGAGCCCGCCGCTCCGTCCGCTGGGTTTGCAGTTCTGCGAACAGGTGCTGCTTCAGCGCGCCCATGTCCACCGGCTTGGCGAAGTAGGCAACGGCGCCCAGTTGCTCGCGCTGCCCTTCCGGATCATCCAGCGTCTCCCCGATGGCAAAAATCGGGATGACCGAGGTGTAACTGATCGCGCGCAGGCTCTGGCATACCTCCAGCCGCGCCGCCCGCGAGCGCACGCTCAGCAACACCGCCTCCGGACGGTGCTCCAAAGCCAGCGCCACCGCCTGCTCCGGAGCGCCGGTCTCAATCACTTCGTAACTGTCGCCAAGTTCACCGCACAGCCGGCTGCGCCCGGCATCGTCATCATCCACCACCAGAATTTTCGCCATTCCCCTCGCTCGCTCCCTGAAGTTCCCGATTCCTTCGTGCCCTTCGTGATCAGTCAGCCACCCTCCGTGACTTTTGTGCTCAATTCCCATCTTTGCCCGGCTGTATTTCCTCTGTGCCTCAGGCCACATCCCGCCGAATGCCGCGCCGTTCGCGGTTTTCGCGCGCAAGTTTTCAAAGTGTAATGTCGAGAAATCGCTTTTTCGCGCAGTGGCTTGTTTTGTCCGATTACCGAGGTATCTTTCGAGGTTCAAACTTCCGTCTGGCGTTTTCTTTCAGGGCAGCGAAGTGTCATGCTTCCGCGCATCTCGGTTGCGCGCGTTCGTTATCTGAACACTCCCTCAACTCGCCGCCAAAACTTCAATTCCCGATCTCCTTCGTGTTCCTCGTGATGAAAAACAAACACGCAGGGCAGCCGCCTGGCGGCCTCTGCGGGGACTCCGCGAACTCGGCGGTTAAGAGCTTTCGTTCGCGCACCTGCGTGGTACCAGGTTTTCCTTGGTGCTCAATTCGGGCAAGCCCGCTTCCCTCCCTTCCGCCGCATCATGTAAACTTCGATCTTCCCGATGAAAAAGGCTCTTCCCGTCGTGGCCCTTCTGCTTTGCCTGCATTTTCCGCTGGCCGCCGACTCGCTTCCGCCCCTTCCTGAGCCGGTCTCCAACAACGCCGTGGCCACACTCAAATCGCACGGCGACTGGGTCCTCTATTCCCTCATGGGCATCGGCTCCGCCCGAACCTGGGACGCCATCACCAGCAAGGCCTTCATCTCCGAGGCCGGTCTGGAAAAGTGGTACCCCCTGCGCCAGGTGCCGGGCACCGCCGGCCGCATCGCCGCCGTGGCCGCCGGCGTTCACGATCACGTCTATCTGCTTGGCGGCTATGTTGCCGATGCCTCCGGCCGCGCCCAGGCCGTGCCCGATGTCAACATCTTCGATCCCGGCACCGAACACTGGCTGCGCGGCTCGGATATGCCAGTCCCCGTGGGCGATACCGTCCTCGGCGTCTATCGCGACCGCTACATTTATCTGGTCGGCGGCCGCTCCAATCAGGGCGAGGTCGCCAGCGTGCAGCTTTACGACTCCGAGAAGGGCAAGTGGCAGCAAGCCACGCCCATGCCGGCGGCCATCTTCGGTCACGCCGGCGCGCTGGTGGATGACACCATCATCTACATTGACGGCGCTTACGTGGACCGCTCCGGCCCGCAGCCTAAACTCGTCATGTCCGATCAGTGCTGGATGGGCAAAATTGACCACCACGACCCGGCCAGGATCCAATGGAGCAAAATCTCTTCTCATCCCGGCCCCGCGCGCTATCGCATCGCCGCCGGCGCTTCCGATAAGGATGACAAGATTTATTTTTCCGGCGGCAGCGCCGAGCCCTATGGCTACAAGGGAATTGGATATGAGGGCAAAGCCGTCGAGCCTTCGCCCGTGACCTTTGACTTCGACCTGCGCACCGGCAAGTGGGAGACCATCAACCCCAACACCCCCAACCCGGTCATGGACGAGCACCAGTTGCTGGTCTTTCCCGACGCTCTGGTTCTGCTCGGCGGAATTGATAAAGGCCAGCAGATCAGCTCCCGCGCCACCATCCTCTCCAAAGAGCCTCCCAAGCCAGCTCCCGCCCCGGCCGCCAAACCAACTCCACCCGCAAAGTAAAGAAGACTTCTTCCCTCGTGCTCCTTCCTGCCCTTCGTGGTGGAAGCCGTGGACCTTCGCCTTCCTTCCTGCCCTTCGTGGTGAAAGGGCGGATTTCGGGTGCTCCGGCAACTTTTCCCCGCCTGCATTAAGATATCTCCACTGCCACAGGAGGAGTCATGAAAGCCTTGGTCGCCCTGCTGCTGATGTTTGCCCTTTTGCCCGCCGCCTTTGCCGCCGATGAAAAGGAAGAAGACCGCGTGAAAGATGCCGGCCAGGTGCTGAAAGAAATTCTCGATATTCCCGACAACATTCCTCAGGACCTGCTCGATAAAGCCGAGTGCCTGATCATTTTGCCTTCGGTCAAAAAAGGCGCCTTCGGCATCGGCGGCAGCTATGGCCGCGGGGTGATGGTCTGCCGTGGCGGCGAGCACTACACCGGCCTGTGGGGAGCGCCCGCCATGTATGCTCTCGAAGGCGTCAGCATCGGATTTCAGCTCGGCGGCCAGGCCACCGACTTCGTTTTGCTGGTGATGAATCCGCAGGGCGCGCAGTCTTTGCTCAGCAGCAAAGTCAAGCTCGGCGCCGACGCCTCGGCCGCGGCCGGCCCCAAAGGCCGCACCGCCGAAGGCGCCACCGACGTCGTCATGAAAGCCGAAATTCTTTCCTATTCACGCAACAAGGGCCTCTTTGCCGGCGTCTCTCTCGAGGGCTCCACCCTGCGCTCCGATGGCGGCGCCAACGAAAATCTTTACGGGCAGAAGCTCAACGCCAAAGAGATCATTCGCGAGGGCAAGGTCAAAGTTCCGCCCTGCGCCGAGCAACTGGTCTCTTTGCTCGACAAGAGGACGCCCAAGAATTTGTCCGATCCGAAATCGCTGCAATAGGAAGGCGCCAGGCCCTGCTGGAACTCGTGTGGGGACGGGGCTATGCCCCGTCCGGGGGCAGCCCACTAGTGGCCTCATCGGGCAGGCGGAAAGATGAAAACCAAGCCCAAAACTCTCACCCGCTGCTCTTGGGCCAGCAATCCGCTCTCTATCCGCTATCACGACGAGGAGTGGGGCGTGCCCGTGCATGACGACCGCCGCCTCTTCGAATTCCTCATTCTCGAAGGCGCCCAGGCCGGCCTCAGCTGGGATACCATCCTGCAGAAGCGCGAAAACTACCGCGCCGCGCTCCATAACTTCGACCCCGCCCGCATCGCCCGCTACGACCGCCGCAAACTGCAAAGTCTGCTCCGCAATCCCGGCATCGTCCGCAACCGCCTCAAGATTGCTTCCACGGTGCAGAACGCCAAGGCCTTTCTGCGGATCCAAAAAGAATTCGGCTCCTTCGACCGCTACCTCTGGCAATTCGTGGGCGGCAAGCCTCTGGTCAATTCCTGGAAATCATTGAAGCAGCTTCCCGCCCGTACCCCGCACTCCGACGCTCTGAGCAAAGACCTCAAGAAGCGCGGCTTCAACTTCGTCGGCTCCACCATCTGCTACGCCTTGATGCAGGCGGTGGGTATGGTGAACGATCACAACGTGAAATGCTTCCGCTATGCTCAGGTCGGCAGCCTCAGGTCCTCCCCGTCCTCTGCGGTTAATTTCCCGGTTAAAGTCCTGCAGCAGATCAAGGCCTCACGCTGACCATCACCACGCCGTGCGACGCCACCGAAGCTGAAAACTTGCCGGTAAACTTTCCCACATCTTTGTGCTGCCACAAGTCGCGAACCTCCGCGCTCAAGTGCTCGGGATAGCCCAGCTCCTGCCAGTTCACCGTGATCTCCTGCTCGGATGGCCCGCGGTTCAGCAGCACCGCCGCCCGGCTACCGTCCTTCAGTTGCTTCGCCCAGACTTCCAGGTCTCCATCTTTCGCCACTCGCTCGCCCTCGCGCCCCAGCGCGTCCTGGTCCACCGCGATCACTTCTTTATTCGTAAGGATGTCGCGAATCTCCGGCCTCATGCTGCGCAGATCATTGCCTGCCATCAGCGGCGCCGCCAGCATCGCCCACAAGCTGAAGTGCGAGCGGTATTCCGTATCCGTCATGCCGCCGTTGCCCACTTCCAGCATGTCAGGATCATTCCAGTGTCCCGGTCCCGCGAAGCCCGCCAGTCCCACCTGCATATCCAGAATGGCGAGCACGCCATTCGAGCAGCAGCTTCCGTTCGGCCATTTTTCCCTTCCCGCCCAGTGGTCTTGAATGTCGTCGGTAGTGCGCCACAGATTCCCCCCGGCCCCGGCGCCCCACAGCCACGGCTTCGCCGTTCCCCACTCGCAAATACTCAGCACCATTGGCCGCCCGCTCGCGTTCAGAGCTTCCCGCATGGTCAGGTACGAGGTCGCGGCATCCTGCGTCTTGCTGGTGTGGCACCAGTCGTATTTCAGATAATCCACGCCCCACGCCGCATAGCGCAGAGCATCCTGGAACTGGTGGCCGCGGCCGCCGGGACGTCCCTGGCAGGTCTCCGTGCCCGCATCCGAGTAAATTCCAAACTTCAGGCCGAGGGAATGCACGTAGTCCGCCAGCGCTTTGATTCCCTCCGGGAACCGCTGCGGATCGGCCACAATATTGCCCTCTTTGTCCCGGCTCACCTGCCAGCAGTCGTCAATCACCACGTACTGATACCCCGCATCCTTCATGCCCGATTTCACCATGGCCTCGGCCATCCCGCGGACCAGCGAATCGCTCACGTTGCAGCCAAACTTGTTCCAGGAATTCCATCCCATGGGCGGAGTCGGCGCCAGGCTTTCACCCGAGAACCGGTTTTGCTGCCCCGCAAGCGCAGCCGCAGATATAAGAAGCAGAGCAATAAGCCGCCAGATATTTTTCATGAGGAAGGCCGGGTGATGACCGTGGATAGTTCTACCAGAAATCGCGTCGAGGGACTGCTGATTTCCTCCGCGAGCCCTCGTGCCCTGGGGGATGAATGGTTTTGCTGTGCCTTCCTTTGTGTTCCTTCGTGTCCTTCGGGGTGGCTGGCTTTGGTTTGGGTTCCTTGGTGAGCCTTGGTGCCCTTCGGGGTGAATGCCTTGCAGGTGTGAGAAGACCGCCTACCACTTCCAGATCAGGCTGCCGATCACGAACACCGCCTGTGCCGCGGCCACCGCGATCCAGAAGCGTACCCGCCAGCGCGAGCGGCTGATATCGCGCCGCAAATCGCTGTGCATATCGTGCAGATACTCCAGAACAATCGCGGGCGGCTGCGGAGGCGGCGCAGGCGGCGCAATCCGCATCGGCTCCGAGGATGCTGCAGTCTTCAGCGGGTCCGGATAATAAGCCTTGGGCCCTTCGATCACCGACGACCAGCGCGGCAGCAGCATGGACGCCTCGGGCAGCACGGCAGGATCAGGCTTGGAGCTTAATTGCAACGCCGGCAGCCTTTCCGGCGCGACGGCATCCGCCAGATTGCGCAGAAACGAGCTGATCCACAGATGGCTCAGCTGATCGCCCAGCAGTTCGCCCAGCTCCACCGGCCGCGACTCCAGCTCCAGCGGCGGCAGCGTCTCGGGCGAGATCACATCCCCTACATTGGTGAACACCGTGCGATACCACGGCATACGCAGCCGCTCGCCCAGCAGCATGCCCGTATCTACCGGCCGCGACTGCAATTGCAGGGGAGGCAGCCGCGGCGGAGAGATCGTATCCGCCAGGTTGTCCAGCAGCGACCGCCACAGCGGCTGGCCCCAGCCGTCGGGAGGCAGAAAGTTCGGCTCCGGCCCCTCCCCTTCGAGTTGGAATACCGCCGAGCTCCCCGCGGGCGGCTCTGGCCAATTATTAAGCGCCGACATGACCTACCAGTGTCGCAACCCCCCGGCCGTGCGTCAAACCATTTGACACACTTTTACACGTCCAGAGCTATAATCCTGAGACGGAGGGAGTTACCATGCCCCGCATCCTCCGCTGCACCCTTGCTTTGGCCGCCCTTACGCTGGCTCTTACCTGTGCCGCCCAGACTGCAGAACAGAATCTTCCGGCCGATGCCGCCTCGCCTTCGGCGCTCGATTCAGGCGTGATTCACCCAAATCAAAACGCCGTGCCTGCTGCCTCACGCCGCCGGCAGCCGCAGGAAACTGTCTGCTACACCATGCGCAGCTACCTGATGGCGCGCGAGGCCCGCGACTCCGATGCCACCTGGCTGGTGGGGTACTCCACCTGCCAGCCCTCGTCCCAGTACCAGCTTCGCTTCTCGCAGCAGCCCGCGCCCGCGCCCCCGCGCTAGCCTGGCGGCTGGCCTTCTCCGGGAACTGCGAACCGACAACTGCGAACCGAGAACTGAGGACTAAGAAATTGCGCTCGCTTCGGACCTGGGATGCGACATGAGCACAACTGTGGCAGGACGGGGCGTTACAGCCTGCGGAAAAAAGGAACGAAATCAAGTGTCGTGGCCGAGGACCATGTGGGGACAGCCGCCCCGGCTGTCCGGCCGGGCGCAGCCCGACGGCTTGCTTCGCCCCCACCGTAGAGACGTTGCTTGCAACGTCTCCGCACCGTGCCCGACCACCGGCACACGGTAGGGCACGGCTTTTAGCCGCGCCACAAAGTGCGCGATCTGTGTGGTGGCGCCGATGAGGCGCAACTGCCGCAGGCGCCAAGAACGCCATCAAACCTTACAATCTCCTGCATGGATTCCGCCCGCATCGCCGAGCTGCTGCAGCCGTTTCTGCTTCCGGCCCGCCCGCTTGCGCCCGGCCAGTTGCAAGGTATATCTACATACACCGATGTTCTGCTTCGCTGGAACGCCCGCATTAACCTTACCGCGGTCCGCGAACCAGAAGAGATCATCCGCCGCCACTTCGGTGAATCCTTCTTTACCGCGCGCTCTCTGTTCCCCGATCCGGCCGCCGTCTCCGCCTCCGTCATAGATCTCGGCTCCGGCGCCGGATTCCCCGGCTTGCCCATCAAAATCTGGGCGCCGGGCATCCATCTCACCCTGATCGAGTCCAACCAGAAGAAAGCCATCTTTCTCCGCGAGCTCGGCCGCGCTCTTACATTGACGAACGTAGATGTATTCGCCGATCGCGCCGAAAATTTTCCGGGCACGGCGGAGAACGTCACCCTCCGTGCCGTGGAGCGTTTCGAGAGCACTCTCCCCATCGCCGCCCGGCTTCTCGCGCCACGCGGCCGCCTCGCTCTGCTCATCGGCGAGGCCCAGCTCCCGGCCGCCCGCGCCCTCCTACCCGCCCTGGCCTGGCGCGACCCGACCCCGGTTCCGCTCTCCGCCCGGCGCATCCTCGTCTTTGCAGATCGCGCCTAGGGACGCGGCGAAGAGGGCCATCCCGCGGCATGTTTCCTGTGTAGCCTTCGCCGTGACCAGAGTGGTAAGAGCGGGCGAACTTCCCAGGCGAACCTGTCGCTTCGTGAGAACCGAAGTAGTTAATAGGTGGTAAACCTAGCGCGGAATGCAGCCAGAACACGGGCAAAGCTTGATATAAAGAGCCAGATTCTTGCCTACGAGTGGGAAAACATGGAGAATTCAAGTCATCCTGATCATCTTCGCCGAACTTCCCCGGAGGCTCTCAGCGCTTCCGGTCCGATTTTCCAGCCCCGGCCCGGCCGCTTGCGTCAACTGTAACCACAATAGTTATCATCATTATGGTAAACATACGAGCGCCTGCGGATTGCTCGCCTGCTCCGCCACGGGTACGCGCCGCTCGGGCCGCATTCAGGACAGTAAGTGGGAGGACTACCGCGGAAATGCCCTCCCTCTGATTGCCTTGCCCCAAGATCCAACTCATTGCCAGCCAGGTTATCCACACCAGTCTAGGTGAACCAAATCAATCCAGCATCAAGGCAGTTAACATGTGGAATGGGTTCATGATTTTTCTGGCCGCCAACGCGTCTCTATAGGAGTCGAAGCGCTTCAAGTGGGCAAACTGGTTTCATGGAGGCAGAAAGCAGAGCCATCGCCGGCACGAATCAAACTTGTACTAAGTGGTACTCGCATTCACTCCGGGTAATGGATCAGCCGCTTCGGCACCCCCTGCGGCGGGGTCGGCGCACCGAAAGTGGGAGCGGCACGGCATTGCATTGCACTCGCTGGTTCCCCCAGCCAGAACGGCACGGCGTTCCCGCAATACGCTCTAGTGTTCCCTGCGGAACATGGGGAGCAATATCGTTGACCAAGGCCTCCCATTGTTTCCCACAAGTGTTCCGCGCGGAACACTAGAGCGATTTGCATAACGATAAACAAACTTAGCCCCAACGTTTCCGAAGGAACGTCAGCATCGTTCCGGCGTGAATGTGCCACTGGGATCGGGTGCCCGTAGCCATGATTTTTGCACAAGTGTTCCGCGCGGAACATCTGTGGAAAACTGCCTTCTTTATCAACCCATCTCATTACTTTGCATATAGATACGGTATAAACCACCTTGCCGCGAAATCCGGCCTTGCTATCCACCGGCGATCCGCTCTATGCTGCGCGTAGCTCTCAGGCACTCTCCGACAATTCATGGGACACGTCATTGCGGTAGCCAACCAGAAGGGTGGCGTCGGCAAGACCACGACTGCCATCAATCTGGCCGCCTCCTTTGCAGCGGCGGAGGTCAACACGCTGCTCGTGGACTGCGATCCGCAGTCCAATGCCACCAGCGGCCTGGGATTCACCAAGGATCCTGAGCGCATCAGCACCTACGATCTGCTCATGGGCTCCGCCGCCGCGGGCGACGCCATTCAGACCACAGAACTTGAGCAGCTCTGGCTGGTTCCGGCACACAAGAACCTGATCGGGGCCAACCTTGAGCTGGTGGACGCCGAGCGGCGTGAGTTTCGCCTGCGGGATGCCCTGGCCTCTCTGCAGGAGCGCTTTCATTTTCTTGTGCTGGACTGCCCGCCTGCGCTCGATCTGCTCACGCTGAATGCGCTTGTCGCGGCCGATACCGTGCTGATTCCTATGCAGGCCGAGTACTTTGCGCTCGAAGGCATCAGCGAGCTGCTGGATACGGTGGGGCGCATCCGGTCGGGCCTGAATCCTGAGCTCGAGATCGAAGGCGTGGTGCTGACCATGTTCGACGAGCGCACCAACCTGGCGCAGCAGGTCACGGCTGAACTCAGGAGGTTCTTTGGCGAGAAGCTGTGCGCTACGACCATCCCGCGCAACATACGGCTGGCAGAGGCGCCCAGTCATGGCAAGGCGGCGCTGGTGTACGACCCGAGGTCGAAGGGCGCAGAGAGTTACATCCGGCTGGCGAAAGAGCTGCTGGCGCGGCACGTGCCGGCGGCGGCTCAGGAGACGCCGCGGGTAGAGCAGGCTGCGACTGCGGGGGCAATGGAGCCACCGGCTGCGAATGAGGTGCGTGAGGCAACACAGCCCGAAACGCAGGTGGAGACGGCGAACGAACAGGCAACTCCAGAGCTGCAAGCGCAGGCCTCGCCGGAGCCGGTTGAAGGAGCTGTTGCAAAGGATGAGGCTGAGGCGGGCGAGGGCAGGGCCGAAGGAGCATCGGGCGCGCCGGTTGCTGAGAGCACGGAGGCGGGGCAGACAGAGGAGCTACCGGCGGCGGAGTTGGGGAAGACGGCATAGTCACATTCATGTGCATCAATATTATGTATTGATATACATCAATGTATTGCCCGTGCGTAGAGATGGGCCGCGGAGCTTCGCTCCGCCGGACAGCCGGGGCGGCTGTCCCCACATGTTCAGTGGCACGGCAGGCAAAGGCGGGATGGCAGAGTGGTGGTGGTGAGTCACCAGGAATCGCGATTGCGGCGGAGAGTGAAGAGATGAACACATCAGCGGCGGAGAAGATTACGCCGGAAGCGGCGAACACGGCAGCAGAGAACGTGGCGGGGGAAGCGGGAGCAGAAAAAACGGAGAAGCCGATCGAGAAACGGCGGGCGCTGGGGCGGGGGCTGGAGTCGCTGTTGCCGGCGGCCGTCGCGCGTGAAAACCGAGCGGGATGGGGCAGCCCGGCAGCCCCGAACCGCGAGGCGGGCGAGGCGGCCGCGCCGCATCCCGGAGTGATTGCCGAGATTCACGCGCAGGCGGCGCGCCCGGGGCAGAACGAAATGATTGTGCAGATCGAGCTGGAGAAAATCGAGCACAACCCCTACCAGACGCGGCAGAACTTTGACAAAGATGCAATGCAGGACCTGATGGAATCCATCCTGACGAACGGGGTGGTGCAGCCGGTCGTGGTGCGGCCGGGGGCGGAGGGGAAGTATGTCCTGATCCTGGGTGAGCGGCGCTGCCGGGCTTCGAAGCTGGCGGGGAAGGCGACGATCCCGGCGATTGTGCGCAAGGTTTCGGACCAGGCGGCAGCGGAGATGACGATTGTCGAAAACCTGCAGCGGGAGGACCTGAACTGCATGGAGCAGGCGACGGCATTCGTGCGGCTGAGCCAGAAATTTGGCCTGACCCAGGAGCAGATTGGCGAACGGGTGGGGCTGGCGCGGGAGACGGTGGCCAATTATATGCGGCTGCTGAGGCTGCCTGGAACGGTGATGAAGTACCTGCTGGACGGGGTGCTGGGGTTTACCGAGGCGCGGTCGCTGCTGAAGCTGGATGATAACGGGGAGATTGCCCGGATTGCAGATGAAGCGGTACAGAGGAACCTTTCACCGGCGGGCGTGGATGACCTGGTGGATGCGGCGATGATGAAGCGATACCAGCTTCCCCAGGAGAAACAGGCGCGGGGGGCGCGGTGGGTGGATCCGAATGTGCGGGCGGCGCAGAGCGAGCTGCAGAAGATTCTGGGAGTGAAGGTGAAGATTCGCGACCGTAAGGGCAAGGGGAAGATTGTGATTGAGTACGCCAGCCTGGAGGATTTTGACCGCGTGGTGGGGATGTTGAAGGGGGAGTGAGGGCGGCGGTGACGGCTCGCAGAACCGCTATTCGGGCAGGCCCAGGGGTGGCAGGGAGCAGACGATTTTTCCGGTCTCCAGGCTGACGGTGATGACCTGACCGATGAGGCGGAGGATGTAGGTGGGGTCGTCCTCGCGGTTGGGGTCGTTGGTGATGCCGCTGCGCTTGTCGGTCGAGACCTGGTATTGATCAATCACCCATTCGAGGGCGGAGCGGTTGCCCACAAACAGAACGTTAGGCATCTCGCGGTGGTAACCCCGCGAGATGAGAAGCCGATGAATGGAGGCTAGTTTAGTAGGGAACTCCTATGGGCCTATGCCGCAGCTTGCAAGACGTCTTCATCGGCGAGGTTTTGGGCGTATTCCAGAATCTTCCTCATGCTGAAGTGGGGCTTTATCTCATGCACCAATTCCGCCACCCGCTGCAATCCTTCATGCTTTCCGACCGAACATTCTTGATCAACGTAAACAATCGTTCCTACGAGTTCTAGCTCGGCGCTCGTAAGGTACCCAAAATGCGTGATTACCCAGGTGACATCTTCCTCGTACCGATTAATGAATTTCCCTGCCCTCTTTTGCAACCACTGCCTGTCCCGATTCGGACGGATCTTGTACCCATAGCCTCCGGAATAAAGTACTAGCTCACTCTCGACAGCTTCGAGAGACTCAGCAATTGAAAGATCTGCAAGAACGTCCGAGTCGAACGGGCCATACGAATAAAGCGTAAAGTGGTAATCAAGAGGGACATTGCGTACCGCTTGCAAGAGATACATGTATTTCATCAACGCAGTACGACCCATGCATCCGCCCTTCGATTTAGCAGCGAGTATCGGTATAAGAGCTACACGTGGATGCGGCTCATTTTGGCTTGGCACTTTCCATCACCTCCTCGACCTTTTTGTCAGCTGCATCGCGTTCCTCAGGAATTGCATACAAAAATACCTGGCTGTTTGCTTTTAAACCACGCACTACGCTCGAGTGAGTTGAGAGTGGCTTGACGACATTCGGGATGTGATCTTTGACCACCGGAATATCTGTCGAACCAATCTTGTACCAACTCTTGGACGCCGATTCCTCGGCCGCTATCATTCCCTTCAACGCAGCTTTGACGACGTCCAGAAACTCAAGGTCGGTCTGGGCTGGAACCTCCGGAGTTTTGTGTATCAGACGGTAGTGATTTCTGTTTTGCAGCCTCGCTCCACCGGTCCCGCCCTTCCCATCCTTGAGAAGCCCCAATACTTTCCAGTCATCCCATTCCAGGTAGGAGCTTAGCTCCTGTCCAGTCGGAACGGGGAACTGATTTCCGGGGAGCATTTCTCTCAGCGCCTCGCGCAAGTGAACATCATATGCCACACGAGTCTTGTGGAAATAGACCTGCGTGAACATGAAGTAGCGGGCTATCACGAGGCCCTCGGCCGCATGCCATCCGCCCTCCGAAACTCCCAATTGCGGGGAATGGCCATCGCGGCTGCTGATCGCGCGAACCGTCGTTACAATCCGTTTGAGGTCGAAACGCCCATATTCAACCCCAGCGTGGTGGCCATCTCTGAGAAGGTAATCCATCCGGTCGGCATCCATTTGTCCGTCAATCAGATCGCGCCAAAATATTGGTTGCTTCGCCTTAGCGCTGCCCTCAATCAAGGCGGATACGTCTTCAGCGTGAAATCCGTAATTGGCGTTCAGTGGGTGATCTTCAATCGCCGACTTTAATTCTGACTTAATGATCGAAACTGAATAGTCCTCATGTTTGTATCGTTTCCCCTCCGGTCGTTTTGGGAAAAGCTCCTCGGATGCATGTGAGAAGGGCGCGTGACCTACGTCGTGGAGAAGCGCCGCAAATCGGACGAGTTGTCGATCGCGCCCAAGCCCATCTTGGTTGTAAGAAAGATCCGACTTCAAAATCTCGGCTGACTTTTCGCAGATAGCGTCGTAGAGCAACGATGCCACATGCATCACACCCAACGAATGCTCAAAGCGAGTGTGCATCGCCCCGGGGTACACGTAATCTGTCCAAGCTAATTGCCTGATTCGACGAAGTCGCTGAAAGGCAGGTTCTGAAATGACCGTCCGCTCCCAATCATTGAGGGTTATGAACCCATGGATTGGGCATCGAATTTCGAACGTTCGGTGGGGGTCACTCACCGCCACTTCCAGACGCCAAAATAGGCGAACATGACACGAAAGTAAATAGAAATCGCCAGCCTCGCCCCGATACACCTGCGCCTTTATGCCATACGACACCGGCTACTTCAATATCCGCCAGAGCACTCCACTGGTGTCGTGGGAACAGGGAGTCGATAATCGCGGGGATCGGGCATTCCGAGTGCTGCGGTCGCTCCGACATTCCAATGGCATTGGAATCACCTCCGGGTGGGAAGTTTTCGTCAAGAGCGCCGGCGCGCCTCCCTGGTAGAGGATGGCGCGCTCGGGGGCCTGGAAGATGATGTTGTCGCGGGGATAGCCGCGCGCAAGCTTGCGTTCGACTTCTTTGGGGAGGTCGTCCTTTTCGTCCTTGGCTTCCCAGTAGCCGTGGGGAAGGTGGTAGAGGTCTACGAGGGCGCCGTCCACGATGACGGAGGAGCGGGCCCGCTCAATGCGGTACTCGGGAACGAGCGTGAGCTGGGGCCTGGCTTTGCGTCCGCATTTGTAGAGCAGATCCTGAAAGGCGCTGCGGACGGCGCCTTCGTGGTCGAAGTTCAGTTGGCCGAATTGATGGAGCGTGTCGTAGTAGGCCTTGACGGTGGCGTGGGTCGGCTTGAGGGCGAGGGACATCGCGCAATGCGGGGAAGGAGAAGTTTACAACGAGGCGGCAACCGGGGAGCAGGACGGGTGCCGGGGGTGCAAATAGCGCCGGCCGCGGCGGTCGGCTTTAGCGGGCTACCCAGGGCTTACGCCCTGGGCTGTCGTACGCCGCCCCTGCGGGGCTGGAGGTGAGTGAAAGTGCGGCTTCTGCACGGTGACGCAGGAGTCCGGAGTGGGTGCGCCGCGGAGCTGCGCTCCGCCTGGACGGGGCGAAGCCCCGTCCCCACACGGCCCCAGACGGCAGGTTGTCGTCCCATATGAGGCTGGGGGCGGCGGTGCT
>DATIYF010000014.1:0-7244 GCA_035517775.1 Terriglobales bacterium | reverse complement strand
ATTAGTGTAATGGCGACTTTTCGCCATCTATTTCCGACGTGAGGTTCGGTGAGCTACTTCTTCGCAGGTTGGCGTGGTCAAGGGGGTTCTGGATGAGACTTCCGGGTCGAAGTTGAACTCCACGTTGATTGAAATCGGCTTAGGAGGTCTGCGGAACCGATATCTGTTCAGTGCAGAAACAGCCGCTTCGTCCAGCCCGTAGCCAAGAGAGTCAACTATTTTGATGTCATTAGCGCAACCGTCTGTCCGAACGCTCGCCGTTAGCCGGACAGTTCCTCTGATGTTCGCTTTCGCAGCCTCATCCGTATACTGGGGGTCAGCATCGTAGCAGATAAGTGATTGCGCTTCCTTCAAGCAGTCGTTACTGTCCTTCCCGATGCAAACTCCATTGTTGATTACGGCGCGAGGTGGACAGTCCGATGGTTCCTTCGCCGCTGCAGGCAAGACCAACGCGCTAATGGCGAGTACAACGGCAACAGCCTGTGTCATGCTGCCTTCCATTGTGCCACGCGGAAGCAGCTTAACTGTTGTAAAAAGGGTTATCACTCATTGACTGCTCAGGACTGCGGACGCAGCTCTTGAGCGATCTTCATCAAGTCCTGATGGTCGAGCTGAAAGACGATCTCGAAAGAGTCGGCGATGGCGGAGAGAACGTAAGTGGCCAAAGTCTTGCGGGTCAGGTCGCCTCCGTTGCTGGCGCGAAAGCTCATAGTCCAGACCGTCTTCACCAACGTGTACTTGGAATCCAGCGCGGTAGTTTCTAGGGAATCGAGCCGCGAGGACAAAAGGCCCGATGCCTTCATAAGGTCTTTTCGCCGCGGCAGAACCTTGACAAAATCCTCTTTCTTCACGGCCTGAACACCTTGTGGGTTCCCAAACATGAAAGTGTCCCCGTAGAGCGCCGCGATCAAGTGGACATCGAAATCATTGTTGGCCTGCTCGTAGCGGCGAAAAAACTCTTCAACTGTGATGGTGGTCATGCCGATATGGAATCACGGAATTCGGCAGAAAGCGAGTTGACATTCGGTACTTCGAGAGAGGTCAATTTATGAAATCAGGCGTTAACATTCAAACCGTTTCTGTTACGAGTGAAACCGGGCTATTACGACAATTTGACATTTCCCCTTGGGTAATCGCTCCCCCGGCCCCCTGTGTCCTCTGTGGTCAAGGCTTTACGCCAGCGCATATTTTCCGCGCTCAATCACCTTCTGCGCGATCTGCTGACGCAGTTCGATGGTGTTCACCGGCTCGTGCTTGGCCAGGCGGCGCAGGATGGCGAGCTGAGTACGCAGCATGTCGCCTTCGGCCACGGCGGCGATGATCTTCCGGGCAGAAGCCTCCACCTTCTCCATCGCCTGCGATAGATAGACGCGCGTCATGGCGATCGGCAATGCAGCGGAGGATTCGCCGTTCGCCTCGGCGATCTTCTGCGCCCTCAGGACGGCCGTTTCCATGGCATATATCTCGATCACCATATCGGCGATCGCGCCCATGATCTCCTGCTGGTCCTGGATGGCCTGCATGTATTTCTGAGTGGCGGCGCCGGCGGCAAACAGTCCTAGTTTCTTTGCCGAGGCGACCAGCTTGCGCTCTTCGGCGAGTGGGCCTTCCAGTTCTTCGCCGAGCGACGGGCCAGACAGAACTTCATCCATCAACTTCTTGATGGCGGGCATGAGCGGCAGCTGGCCTGAGGTGGCGCGCTTGAGCAGAAACCCGCTGATGATGAGCCGGTTGATTTCGTTGGTGCCTTCGAAGATGCGGTTGATGCGGGCGTCGCGGTAAGCGCGCTCGGCGGGATATTCCTCGACAAATCCGTAGCCGCCGTAGATCTGCACGGTTTCATCCACCACGTAGTCAATCATCTCCGAGCCCCAGACTTTGATGATGGAGCATTCGACGGCGTACTCTTCGATGGCCTTGCGGATTTCGCGGGCGGCCCCGGCGGAGGCTTTGTCTATTTCGCCGAGGGCGGCATCCATCATGCCCACGGTGCGATAGACGAGCGACTCGCCGACATAGATAAGCGTGGCCATATTGGCCAGTTTCTCGCGCACCAGGCCGAAATCGGCAATTACTTTGTTGAAGGCCTTGCGCTGGCGGCTGTAGCCGATGGCATTTTCCAGGCAGACGCGCGCTCCGCCCACGCACATGGCGCCCAGCTTGAAGCGGCCGACGTTGAGAATGTTGAAGGCGATGACGTGGCCTTTGCCGATTTCGCCGAGGACATTTTCCGCGGGAACCTTACAGTCGTTCAGAATGATGGGGCAGGTAGAGGAACCGCGGATGCCCATCTTGTGCTCTTCTGCGCCGATGGAAAAGCCGGGAAAATTCTTTTCGACGAGAAAGGCGGTGAACTTGTCGCCGTCCACCTTGGCGAAAACGGTGAACAGGTCGGCGAAGCCGGCGTTGGTGATCCACATTTTTTCGCCGTTCAGAAGGTAGTGCTTTCCATCGGAAGAGAGTTGGGCGCGGGCGCGGCAGTTGAGCGCGTCGGAGCCGGAGGAAGCTTCGGACAAAGCGTAGGCGCCGACAATTTCACCCGCCGCCAGGCGCGCCACGTACTTCTTCTTCTGCTCTTCGGTTCCGAAGTAAACGATGGGCAGCAGGCCAATGCCGGTATGGCCTCCCCAGCTGGTGGCGAAGCCGGCGTACTTGGCGATGTGGTCGGCGATCACGGCGGCGGTGACTTTATCCATCTCCAGGCCGCCGTAGGCCTCGGGAATCTCGACCGAACTCAAGCCCAGCTCGCCGGCCTTCTTGAGCAGCGCTCGCGTGATGGAGTAATCCTTGTGCTCCATCTTTTCGATGTTGGGAACGATTTCGTTGAGGGCAAATTCCTCGGCGGTTTGCGCGATGAGCTGATGCTGCTCGGAGAAATCCTCCGGAGTGAAAACTTCGGCGGTGGAACGTTCCTCGAGGAGAAAGCTTCCGCCCTGGATTTTGGTAGAAGGAATTGCGGTAGTGGCCATGCATTACCTCGTGAAAACAGACATGAGGACAACAGCTCAATTCTAGAACAACCAGGTCAGGCGGTTGGCGCGGACCCCTGATCACTCCGCTTGCCTTGGGTAATCATCCAGTACACCAGCGGCCCTAAGGCCAGGGCCAGCAGGCCGCCGATGGTGCCGTAGCGGTCGCTGCCCAGAAGGGCGACGGCGCTCATTACGATGGGCGCGATCACGGCATAGAGCAAGCCTGTGTGGCCGCCGGGAATGACGAACGGGCGAGCCATCTCGGGACGCTTGCGGCGAAGCTGCCAGGCGGAGAGCACGGTGAGAATAGTGGTGGCGATGCGCAGCCAGATGTAGATGGCGATCAGCTCGGTGAGGGTCTGCACGGCGAGCAGTCCGTAGATGACGGCGGAAACGATGATGGCGATCCAGGGTGTTTTGTAGCGGGGATGAAGGTGAGTGAGCGCGCGCGGCAGATATCCATCTTCGGCCATGGCGAAGGGCATGCGGGTGGCGGCGAGAACGGTGCCGTTGAGCAGGGCGATGTTGGTGAGCATGGCGGCGAGGGTCATCCAGGTGCCGAGCCAGGGGCCGCCGATGAGCTGGGCTGCGTCGGAGAAGTAACGGGTATGCCACTGCTGCCAGTTGCCCAGAGCGGCCAGGCTGGCGATGGTAGGCAGAAAGTAGGTGGCGATGGAAAGCGGCACCATGATGGCCAGGGCCAGGGGATAGCTGCGCTGCGGGTTCTCGACCTCTTCGGCCACGGTCGAGAGCTGTTCGTAGCCTGCATACAGCCAAAGACCGAGCGCCAGGCCCACGCCAAAAACATTGAACAGCGGCTGATGCGGCGGGGCGAGTGGAACAAACGGATTGTGGCGCCATTTCGCCAGCCCGATCACGCTCATCACCAGCACCGGCAGCAGGATGAAAATTTCGAGCGCCGTGGCGAACTTGCCCACCATGTCAATACCGCGCACGTTGATGTAGGCGATGATGGCGACCATGGCGATGGAGACCAGGTAGTGCTTCCATCCGACGAGCTGCGGGAAATAGAAACCGAGATAGTCGGTAAAGAGGACGGCGTACACGCCACCGAGAAGAAAGGAGGCGGACCAGTTCCACCAGCCGGCGAGGAATCCCCAGAAATCGCCGAAGCCGGCGCGCACCCAGCGATAGAAGCCGCCTTCCACCGGCATGGCAGTGGTGAGTTCCGCCGAAACAAATGACACCGGAATGCACCAGAGCAGCGGGATGAAAAGCAGGTAGATCAGGGTGAGGCCCGGGCCGGAGGTGGTGACCATGTCTTCCAGGCCGAAGGGGCCGCCGGTGCAGTAGGAGAACATTACCCAGACGAAATAGAAGAGGCCGGCTTTGCGCAGGGCGGATTTGGTGGCGGAGCTCACGCTGGAACGCCGCGCAGGCGGCGGCAGGCGATTATACGGGGGTGATGGCAGAAAGAGAAAAGCCTTCCGCGGTTACGGAAGGCTTCCGGGGGAGGGCGCCGGGCAAAGCCCGTCGTCCAAACTTACTTGCTGCTGGGCGCCGACTGGTCCTGCGGGGCAGGAGCGGTCGAAGGCGCGCTGGTGGTAGAAGCCAGCTGCTCCAGGTCGTTCTTCATGAGGCTGACTTCGACGCGGCCGCCGCTGACGTGGCGGGTCTTGCCGGTCTCATCGGCCACAGGCGCGTTGCCCATGCCCACCACGTAGATGCGATACACGGGAATCTCGTGGTTGAGCACGAAATAACGTACCACAGAATCGGCCATCTTCTGCGAGGTCTGAATCGCAGCCTGGCCGCGTCCGGCAGAGAAGCCCTGCACTTCAATGATGTAGCCGCGCTGGTCCTTCAGCGGAGTGGCCATCTCATCGAGCGCGTCCTTGGCCTTTTTGCTCAGCATGCTCTGGCCCGGGCGGAAGCGGATTTCCGTCTGCACCGTGGGCTTGTACTGGTCAATGTTGCTGACCACCTGCTCGACCGTGCCGACGCGGGTGTTGGCCTGGGCGGCGGTGTCTTGCGCGGATTGCGCCTTGTTGCCGGCCTCAATGGCGTGCTGGTCGGCTTCATTGGCCTTGGCCGAGGCCATCTGGATGCCCTGCTGGGCGCGCGCATCCACGTCTTTGATGTCTTTGCTGTTGGCCGCGGTCAGCTCATCGAGCTCGTTGACCCGGTCGCGGATGGGCTGCACCTGGCGCTGCACGTATTTCTTGCGGGCGAAGGGATTCAGATGTCCCCAGAAACCCTCGTGGCTGTCATACTGCAAGGGCTGCTTGCCGCTGGCGCCGGCCGCGGTAGAAGTTTGATCCTGCGGAGCTGAACTGGTCTGGGCCAGGGCGGGAAGCGCCATGACGGCGGCCAGAAGCAGCGCTACCAATACATGATTCTTTTTCATTTTTCACTTCCTCCGAGTGGGAGGCTCTTTGCGGCTCCACTCCGCACGCCTGACGAGCGTGTCCTCGTGATTTGATTGCGTCTCAACGCCAAAGCTAGAACATAATGATTCAGCTTTGCCGGCCAAAGGTTGACGCAGCACCTAACCGGCCCACAGAAGCTGCAGCCCCAGAAAACTGGGGCCAGGCTCTGTAATACAGGTCAAATGCCAAACCCTGGATTAGCTAAGTCCTTGACTGACAATTAGATTGTAACGCATGTCGAACCTTTGCATCGTGTCAAAAATCTGGTGTCCGGGTAATTTTGGCACGCTCAGCAGGACATGCCCTTTACACCTTCCGGGCGGTGCTTCCGGTACTGGTCATAAATGAAGTGGTCGGTCATGCCGGCGATATAGTCGCAGATGACGCGGGGCAGGGGCTCCTGGAGGGCCTTTTCCTGATAGCTCGGAGGAAGATGCCCGGGTGTGGCCATCCAGAAGTCGAACAATTCGCGGATGACGCGCTCGGCCAGGTCTTTTTCGGAATCGAGCGCGGGGCTGAAATACACGTTCTGGTAGAGAAATTCTTTTGCCCGGCACCGCTCCTGCTCGACTGCGGAACTGAAGGCAACCAGGCGGCGGGGGCAGGCGCGAACGCTCTCCACGGTGCGAATGCCGGCGGCCGCCACTTGCTCCTGGGTATTGCGGATGAGATCGCTGGCCATGCGGTCGAGCATGTGGCGCAGGGCTTCGTTGAACTTGAGCTTGTCTGCGGCGGAGGGGTAGAGGCCCCCGGCCTGCCGGTAATATTCGGCAAAAACCGGCAGACCTTCGCGGACCTGCTGCAGGGTGAGCAGGCGAGCTTCATAAGCGTCGTCAAGATCGGCAGTGTCGTAAGCAATCTCATCGGCGAGGTCTATGATCTGGGCTTCGAGGGGCGGGCGCTGGCCGAGCAGATACTGGGCGAGTTCGGGAAATTCGGCCGGGCTGTAATCGCGGGAGTGCTTGATGATGCCCTCGCGCACTTCAAATGTGAGGTTCAGGCCGCGGAAGGCGGCGTAGCGCAGCTCGAAATCTTCCACGATGCGCAGGGCGTGCAGGTTGTGATCGAAGGAAAAGCCATGCGCCTGCATGGCGGCATCGAGGGCTTTTTCCCCGGCGTGGCCGAAGGGCGGATGGCCGACATCATGGACGAGGGCGAGCGCTTCGACCAGGTCCACGTTCAGCGAGAGAGCGGCGGCTATGGTGCGGGCGATCTGCGCGACCTCCAGGGTGTGGGTGAGGCGGTTGCGAAAATGGTCGGAGTAGCGGCGGGTGAAGACCTGAGTTTTTGCCTCCAGGCGGCGAAAGGCTCGGGAATGGATCACCCGGTCGCGGTCACGCTGAAAGTCGTTGCGATAGGGATGCCGGGGCTCCGGGTAACGGCGTCCGCGGGATTGCTCCACCCGCACCGCATAATCGGCCAGCATGAGGAAAGGATAGCAGCAGTCAGCAGCTGGCGGTCAGCATTCAGCGCTCAGCTACCGCCGCTTACGCTCTGTCATGCTGAGAGGGCGAGGATTCGCGGGCGAATGGTCGCTCAAAGTCGAAGCATCCCGATCGGCGCCGAGATATTCTCCGCATGCCTTTGCCGAGCCGGTAGGGATTCTTCGGCTTCGCGGGCCAGCGCTGCGCGCCGGCCCACTTCATTCAGAATGACGAGAACGAAGCTTCGTGCAGCGCCGAGGCTGTAACGGATGTCACAGCACATGCCTGGGTTGCACTCCGGGCGCCAGCCGCTATTTCAGCTTCAGCCTCATCTCATTGGTCGGCTGAAAGCCCAGCTCTGCGTAGAGCGGCCGCCCGAACTGGCTGGCATGCAGGGAGATGGAGCCGAAGCCTTCCCGCTTGCACCACTCGATCATGGTCTGCATGAGCAAGCGGGC
>DATIYF010000013.1:0-53564 GCA_035517775.1 Terriglobales bacterium | reverse complement strand
TTCCGCGTAGTAATAGATTGTACCAGTGGAAACGCTGCGCATGGCAACGCGCTTTCCCCCGAAGAATACGTATTCATTCGTGAAGGTTCCGCTCAGGTCTGACTCGTCCAGGATCCCTGTCCCCGCCCCATACCAGTACAGCTTCCCGTTCGACTTCTGCACCCGGTTGCCATCGCCGTCGTAGGTGTAGGTGGCCGTGGAACCGCCGTCCACCCGGATGATTCGGTTCTCGGGATCGTAGTTGTGGCTGCCGTCGCTCAGTAGATTGCCGGCGGCATCGTAGCTGTAGCCATCCATCCGGTTGTTGCTGCCAGAGAAAGACATCTGCGGCGCCGGGCCTCCATTGGGCGCGTTTTGGTGCCAGCGGTTGCCGTAACGATCGTAGTCATAGGAGAAATTCTCGGTGTTGGTGCCATTCGGACAATGCGCCGTGCAAGAGCTGCCGGTCACACGGTTGAAGTCGTCGTAACAGGAAACCCAAAAGCGGTCATGGATGCGATGGGGCATGCGGATGTGAAGATCGCCATGACCTACCAACACCCGGAGCTGGAAATCGTGCGTGATGCCATCAATTCACGGCACACTCTACGGCACACCGGGGAACCCATCAATTAGCAAGTGATTGAAAAGTTTTGGCTGCCCCCCAGGGATTCGAACCCCGATATGCTGATCCAGAGTCAGCTGTCCTACCATTGAACGAGGGGGCAGCAGTGGGGATGGAATGTTACGGCTGGCTTGATTCTATGGACTCCGTGGGCAACGGTCAACCGAAGCGTGCCACGTTCGGCACGCAGCATTCAGCCGTTGCCTTCCTTCGGCGCCGACCACGAACCTTGCTGCCCGAATGCCCAGCCCTGAACACCGATTGCCGAACGCCGAGCTGATTACGCCTGCTTGATGGTCACCGGATTCAGGAACGTCATGCGGGCGCGCAACTGCTCGCCCACCCGCTCAAGCAACTGGTCCTGCTCCCGCTTGCGCACCTCGTTGAACCACTTCCGCCCGGTCTGGTTCTCTTCAATCCAGCCCTTGGCATAAGTGCCGTCCTGGATCTCTTTCAGCATCTGCTTCATGGTTTTGCGCGTCTCCTCAGTCACAATGCGCGGGCCGCCGGTGTAGTCGCCGTGCTCGGCGGTATCGCTGACCGAGTAACGCATGTAATTCAGCCCGCCGCGATAAATCAGGTCCACGATGAGCTTCAGCTCGTGCAGGCATTCAAAGTATGCGATCTCGGGCTGGTAGCCGGCATCCACCAGCGTCTGAAAGCCGGCCTTAATCAGGGCGCTGACCCCGCCGCACAACACGCTCTGCTCGCCAAACAGATCGGTCTCGGTTTCTTCCGCAAAAGTGGTTTCAATCACGCCGGCGCGCGTCGTGCCTAATCCTTTGGCGTACGACAATGCCAGCGCCCTGGCGTTGCCGCTGGCATCCTGCTGAACGGCTAGCAGGGCAGGGGTGCCGCCGCCCTCTTCGAAAACCTCGCGCACCCGGTGCCCCGGCGCTTTCGGCGCAATCATAGAGACGTCCACGCCCTTGGGCGGAGTGATCGTCCCGAAGCGGATGTTGAATCCGTGGGCAAACATCAACGTCTTGCCCGCGGAGAGATGTGGAGCGATGTCGCGCTGATATACCTCGGGCTGCGTAGTGTCAGGAATCAGAATCATGATCACGTCGGCCCACGCCGCGGCTTCCGGCACCGAGGTCACGGTCAGGCCGGCGGCCTGCGCCTTGCCGCGCGATTTGCTCGATTCATGCAGGCCCACCCGCACATCCACTCCGCTGTCTTTAAGGTTCAGCGCGTGCGCATGCCCTTGCGAACCGTAGCCGATGATGGCCACTTTCTTCTTTTGAATCAGACTCAGGTCCGCATCGTCATCGTGGTAAAGCTTGGCCATGGATTTTCCTCTGGGAGTTAGTTTTTACGAATTACCGAATCCTGAAGCTCACACCGAGTAAGAAACCCCATCATCGCTGGCAGCGGCCGCGATCTCACTACTCTTGCCGCCCGCGGCCGAGGATTTACCGCCCCGCCGCATGGCAACAATTCCGGTGCGCACAACCTCCATTAAGCCATACGGCCGCAGCACTTCCAGCAGGCCGTCAATCTTGTCTTCGGCCCCGGTGATTTCAATGGTCAAAGATTCCGGCGACACATCCACCACTCTCGCCCGAAAGACGCTGGCAAGTTCGAGCACATGCGAACGCGCCTCATGCGGCGCCCCGACTTTGATCAGCGCCAGATCGCGGGTGATGGCAGACTCATGGGTCACATCGTCAATGCGCAGCACGTTGACCAGCTTGTAGATATTCGCCACCACACGGCGGGCCTGGTCCATATCCGCCTCTACCACGATGGTCATGCGGGAAACGTCCGGGTTTTCCGTGCGGCCAACGGTAAGCGAATCAATGTTGAAGCCGCGGCGGCGGAACAGAGAAACCACCCGGTTCAGCACGCCCGGCTTGTTTTCCACGTAAACCACTAAGGTGTGCAGCATAAGAGCTTCTTTCCTGTGTGGGGACACGGCCTACTCGTCATCCCCGGTTTCCATCAGCGGGTTCGGCCGGCGGATCATCTCGTGCAACGACGCCCCCGCCGCCACCATGGGGTACACCGAATCTTCCTTCTCCACCTGAAAATCAATCAGCACCGGGCCCTCATGTTCGCGCGCCGCCTGCACCGTCGGAACCACATCGCTGCGGCGTCTCACCGCGTAGCTGCGGATGCCATAAGCCTCGCCCAGCTTCACAAAATCGGGGCTGATCAGCGGCGTGGCTTCGTAATTCTTCTCATAGAAAAATTCCTGCCACTGCCGCACCATGCCCAGAAATCCATTGTTGATGATCGCGATATTGACTTTGAGTTTTTCTTGAACAATGGTGGCTAACTCGCACATAGTCATCTGAAAACCGCCGTCGCCAGGGATGACCCAGACATCAGCTTCCGGGCGCGCCACTTTGGCCCCGATGCCCGCCGGCAGGGCGAAGCCCATGGTACCCAGGCCGCCCGAGGTGATCAGCGAGCGCGCCGTTTCATGCTTGTAGTACTGCGCCTCCCACATCTGGTGCTGACCGACATCAGTGACCACGATGGTGTCGCCGTGCCGCGTCTCCCGCCAGATATCGTTGATCACATGCGCGGCATAGAGGTGCCCGCTGTCGGGCAGGTTCTGAATATCGCGCACCGCAGAATCCCCCTTGAGTTCCGCAATCCGGTCCATCCACTTCTTGCGGTTGGTGGCCTCCACGTGGGGCAGCAGTTCCAGCAGAATTTTGCGCAGGTCGCCCACCAGGGCAACATCCACCTTGATGTTCTTGTTGATCTCCGCCGGATCAATCTCCACGTGAATCTTCCTGGAGTTCGGCGCGTAAGTTTTGGTGTTGCCGGTCACGCGGTCGTCGAAGCGCATGCCGAAGGCCAGAAGCAGGTCTGCCTCCTGGATGGCCGTGTTCACCCAGGCCTCGCCGTGCATCCCCATCATGCCCAGGTTGAGTTGATGCGAGGCCGGCAGGCCGCCCAGTCCTAGCAGGGTCATGGCTACGGGCACGCTGGCGCGCTCGGCGAACATCTGCAACTCCATCTCGCAGCCCGAAACGATCACGCCGTGTCCCGCCAGAATCAGCGGCCGTTTCGCGTTGCGAATCAGTTCCAGCGCATTCTCGTACTCGCTGGGGGCAGGGGAGAGGTCGGGGCGGTAGCCGCGCATCTTGGGCGCGGCTGCTTCCCAGTCGAATAATGCGTTCGACTGCTGCGCATCTTTCGTAATATCCACCAGCACCGGCCCCGGCCGGCCGGACTTGGCCACATAAAAGGCTTCCCGTATGGTGTGCGCGACTTCATCGGCGCTGGTCACAAGATAGTTGTGCTTGGTGATGGGTAGGGTAACCCCGGTGATGTCGGTTTCCTGGAAGGCATCCGAGCCCAGCAATTTGCTGCCCACTTGTCCGGTGATGCACACAATCGGCGAAGAATCCATCATCGCGGTGGCAATGCCGGTGACCATGTTGGTGGCGCCTGGCCCTGAGGTTGCAACCGCCACCCCCACTTCGCCCGTGGCCCGCGCATAGCCATCCGCCATGTGCGTGGCGCCCTGCTCGTGCCGCACCAGAATGTGGTGAATGGAGCTGTGTTTGAGCGCATCATAGGCGGGCAATATTGCTCCGCCCGGATACCCGAACACATGCTTCACCCCTTCGCGCTCCAGGCACTCCCACAGAATCCTGGATCCAGTCAGCGTCGTCTTGTCATTTCCCATGGGGAGGTTCTCCTGCTCAAATACAAAACCCACCGGCCATCGGTCGGTGGGTTTCGAGAGCTTCTAAGATTGCGGTGATTCAGCTCACGCTCACCCTCCAGACCGAGGCGTGGACACCTACTCGTACCCCGACTTCTACTACCTGCAGTCGCTGAATCAAGCGGGGTCTCATAGGCTCGTGATCCAAAGGATGCAGCTACACTACCGGAATCCCTAGCATACTGCAAGTCCCAATCTGGGAACCCCGCCATTCCTTCGTCTTCCTTCGTGCCCTTCGTGGTTCTAGTTCTTAACGGCGGGAGCAGCGAGACTCAGCAGGAAATCACTCGGCATTTTCGTGTACCTTCGTGCCCTTCGTGGTTTAGCTCTTAAGGAAGCACCGGGCGACGCTCGAGGCAGCGAACGCCGGAAATCACGCCCCGCCTTTGGCGGCGGTATATGCGAAGCGGTAAATCTGGTGGTCAATCTGCTTGCGCAGGTCCATCCAGATATTCTCCGGCATGCCGAGAAAAACCCGCACCACCTCGGGATCGAATTGCCGCCCAGACCAGCGTTGAATCTCATCGCGCGCAGCGGAGAGCGGCTGGGCCGGACGGTAGGGGCGGTCGGAGGTGATGGCGTCAAGCGTATCCGCGACCGAAAAGATGCGCGCCCCCAGCGGAATCTCATCCCCCTTCAATCCCCGGGGATAACCGGTGCCGTCGTAACGCTCCTGATGCGAATAAACGATCTCGGAAGCGTCCGCCAAAAAGGGTATCTTTTTCAGCATCTGATAGCCGCGGTAGCAATGCTCGCGCATGACGACAATTTCATCGGGCGTCAAAGCGCCGGGCTTGCGCAGAATTGCATCCGGAATCGCCATCTTGCCAATGTCGTGGAGAAACGCCCCGCGGGCAATCACGCGAATTTCTTTGTCACTCAGCCCCATGGCGCGCGCCATGGCAATCGTGAAAGCCGTGACTCGCTTGGAGTGGCCCTCGGTTTCCGCATCCTTTAGATCGAGCGCATCGCCCAGCGCCTCCAGCGTAATGTCGTAGGAGCGCTCCAGGTTGTTCATGGTCTTGCGCAACTGCATGGTGCGCTCCGCCACCAGATCTTCCAGGCGGGTTTGGTAGGCCCGGTTTTCCAGCCGCAGGCGGCGATTTTCCAGCGCCCGGCGTACGGTAGCCAGCAATTGCTCGCGCTCAAACGGCTTCAGCAGATAGTCATAGGCGCCGTTGCGCAGCGCCGCCAGCGCCACCGAAATGTCGTGCACTGCGGTAACCATGATCACCGGCATTTCGGGGAAGCGCTCTTTGGTCCGCTCCAGCAGGGCAATGCCATCCATGCCCGCCATCATCAGGTCAGAAAGCATCAGGGAATACTCTTCGCCCGATTCCAGCAGTGCCAGAGCCTCGGCCCCCGAGCCCGCCTGCCGGCAGGTGTACTTGGCGGCCATCAGCATGGAAGAAACGATTTCGCGAATCGCCTCTTCATCATCCACCACCAGAATGCGGTCCGCTCCCGGGCGCGCAGACGTGCTGGGCCCCGGTCTCTCCACTATGGATACGGTCGGTTCGGCTGGCATGAATGGGTTAAGTCTAGGACCAATTCTACCGTACTTCCGAGGTGTCGAAAGTAACCATAAGGTGGGGGAAAGCCCATTGGTAACGGGCAGCGGCGTGCAAAAATTTAGGACGTAACTGGGTTCCCATTCTGCCGCAAATGAATGCCTTCGTCTGCCTCGCGTCCGCTGTCGGGGACATCACCGTCCCGGGATTGATCGCCCAGGACTCCGCCGCGCTGGTGGTACTGGTCGCCAGCCTGGTGGTCTTTCGCACCTTCCGCGAGCGCTACCTTCTGATCTGGATTCTGGGCTGGCTGGCCTACTTCGTCTCGCGGGTTGACCTGGGGCTGGGCAATCCCCGCTCTCTCGATGGCTACTCGGCGGTGCTCTCGCAGGCCCAGTTCCTGGTTGCGGTCTGCCTGTTTTCCGCCAGCATTCTGGTTTACACCCACTGCCGCAAACTGCTGGTGGCGCTCCTGCCCGCGGCGGGCGCGCTCGTCGCCTACAGCGTCGTCTGCCAATTGCTGTGGCCGCACTCGTTCCTCCTCCGCCTGCTGCTGGAAATTGCTTACCGGCTGGTCGCAGTGCAGGCCGCCATCCAGTTGCTGCGCTATCGCCGCGGCCGCACTGAGATCGGCCCCTGGCTGCTTACCCTGGGCCTGCTGTGTCTGCATCTCAACTGGGCGCCCATTACCTCTCATCTCCCCCTCAGCTTCGGGCTGATCGCCGATCTTCTCCTCGGCCTCAGCATGCTTCTGGTGGTCTTTGACGACTCCAAAGTCCGCATGCGGCGCCTGGCGGTCATCAACTCGCTCACCAACTGCATTGCCCGGGCGCAGCATTATGGCCCCATGATGGCCACCGCGCTCGAAGAGCTCAAGGGCCTTACCGGCGCCAAAGCCGCCTGGTTCCGCCTGGTCGAAGGCAACGAGATGGTCATCACCCAGCAGATCGGCCTCTCCTGGGACTTCCTCAAGGACCGCACCTCCGTCCCTAAAGATGTGGATTTCGAATCTACCCTGAGCGGGACCGCTCCCGTCGTGGTACAGACCTCGCGCTCCGCCAAAGACGTGCAGAGCCATCTGCACAGCGAGGGCTTTCACCATTGCGTGATTGCTCCGGTGCGCGGCAAGAAGGCAATCATTGGCACCCTCACCCTGGGCAGCCGCCGGCGCATCCATTACACGCCCGAGGAGATGGAGTTCCTCGCCACTACCGCCCACCAGCTCGGCCTGGCGGTGGAAAATCTCCGCCTGCTGGAGCAGGTTCTGCGCTCGCACCGGCAATGGACCAACACCTTCGACTCCATTCAGGATGTGGTCCTGCTGCACGATGCCGGCTTTCGCATCATGAAGGCCAACCGCGCCCTGCTGCAGCGCATTAACCGCGCGCCCGCCGACGTGATCGGCGCCACCTGTGAAGAGTCTTTGCCGCGCACCCACGGCAATTGGTCCGCTTGCCCATATTGCCATGCCGGCGAGAGCTTCTCCGAGGGCCCCGACCCTTGCTTTGGCGGCTTTTCTCTGGCTTCCACTTCTTCCTACGTGGACCAGGGCAGCCAGCAAAAAGGCACCATCCACGTTGTCCGTGACGTCACCGAGCGCCACCTGGCGGAAGAGAAATATCGCCTGCTGTTCGAGCAGGTGCAGGAAGGAGTCTTCGTGGCCACGCCCGAAGGCAAGCTTCTCGACTGCAATGACGCATTTGTGCGCATGCTCGGCTACAGCACCCGCGAGCAGGTCATGGCCCTGCAGCTCGATTCCGAGGTGTACACCTCAGCCGAGCGCCGCGAGACCTTCCGCCGCGAGGTCGAGCTGCACAACTACGTGCGCAACTTCGAAGTCACGCTCCGCCGCAAAGACGGCAGCCTTCTGATCGCCCTGGAAAGCAGCTTCGCCACCCGCAACCTGCAAGGCAAAGTGGAGCGTTACCAGGGCTTTCTGCTCGATGTTTCGGAGACCAAGCGCGCGGAAAATGAAATTCGCCGCCGCAACCGCGAGCTGAACGCCCTGAACGCCATCGCCATGATCGCCAGCCAGTCCTTCGACATGGATGAAATCCTCAACCTCACCCTGCGCCAGATCATCACCCTGGTGGCGGCCGAGGCGGGCGCGATCTACATTCTCGACTCCGACGAAACCACCTTCCGCCGCCGCGCCCAATGGGGTCAGCACGCCCACGATGGCGGCGGCGATGCCGCGGTTTCCTTTCCCGGCGGTTTTGGCGACCTGGTCACCCGCTCCCGCACCGAAGTGCTCACCCTGGAATACCTGCCTCACCTGCCTTCGCCTGTGGCCCAGTTCATTGCCGCCGATCGCCCCAACTTCTGGACCTGGGTGCTGCTCTGGGGCAAAGACCGGCCGCTGGGCATGATGGGCATCCGTAACAGCCAGGCCCACGGCTACAGCGGCAATGACGAAAATCTGCTGGTCGCCACCGGCCGCCAGCTCGCCACCACCATTGAGAAGGTCAACCTCTACGAGGCCACCTCCCGCGCTTATCAGGACTTGCAGCGCACTCAGGAACAGCTGCTGCAAAGCGAAAAAATGTCGGCCGTGGGCCAGTTGATCTCCGGCGTGGCTCACGAGCTCAACAATCCGCTGACTGCAATTCTCGGCTACGCGCAGCTTCTGGAGAGCGAGAGCCTCAGCGAGCGCTGCTCCGATTTCGTGAAGAAGCTTTACAAGCAGGCGCAGCGCACCCATCGCGTAGTGCAGAACCTGCTCTCTTTCGCCCGCCAACGCAAGCCGCAGAAGCAAAAAGTGGATATCCGCAAGGTGCTCGATGAAACCCTGGCTCTGCGCGACTACGATCTGCGCCTCAGCAACATTCACCTGGAGCGCGAAATCGAGCCCAACCTTCCCGTGGTGACCGCTGATCCTCATCAGCTGGAGCAGGTGTTCCTCAACATCATCAACAACGCCGTGGACGCCATGCTCGAGATCGGCAAGGGCGGCAGCTTGAAAGTCCGCGTGTTCGCCCAGGACGGCACCGTGCACGCCGAATTTCGCGACTCTGGCCCAGGCATCAAGGAACCCAACCGTATTTTTGACCCCTTCTACACCACCAAGAGCGTGGGAAAGGGGACCGGTCTGGGTTTAAGCATCTGCTACGGAATCATCAAGGAACATGGCGGCGAAATCTCCGCCCGCAACCATCGTGAGGGGGGCGCCGTGATTGAGGTCTGCCTGCCCTCGGCCGGATGGGCGGAGAGCCTCGATAAGACGACCTCTCAGCGCCGCGAGGTCGCCATCGAGGGGCACATCTTACTGGTGGAAGATGAAGAAGCCGTGCTCGAGTTTGAACGCGATGTGCTGGCCGGCGCCGGCGCGCAAGTCACCACCGCCGTGAGCCAGGAAGAGATGCAGGTGCAATTGCGTACCGGCTCTTTCGACGCCCTGATTGTTACAGGCCGCATACCCGGCGGATGGGGCGTCAAAGACGTCTGCCAGTGGCTCTCTGAAAACTGCCCCCGCATGGAAAAGCGCGTGCTGTTTACCTTCTCCAACCTGGCCTCGGCCGAGGTCCGCGACTTTCTACAGCAGAAAAACCTGCCCAGCCTGGTCAAGCCCTTCGAGATCGGCGATCTGCTGCTGCAGGCCCGCCGCCTGTTGCAGAAGACGCACGCCGCCGCCGCCGGCTGAAGCCGCTCAGCCTATAGGCTGCGCCTCAGCATCCGCGTGAACCCCCGCAACACAGCTTCATTGCGGCGATACCATACCCACTGCCCCAGCTTTTCTGACTCCACCACGCCTGCCTTTTTCAGAATTGCCATATGATGGGATACGGTGGGCTGCGAAAGGTGCACCCGCTCTTCGATATCAGAGGCGCATAAGCCCACGTCCTTGCCCAGCGAGCAGCCGCCGCGCTCCTTGAGAGCCTGCAGAATGCTGCGCCGGGTCGGGTCGGCGATGGCGTGGAGGATGCGGTCCAATTGGACAGAACGCGGCATGAAACTTTCCCGCCCCAATTGCGATCAGAATACCAGACCTGAGGCCGGTAGAGACGCAGCTTGCCGCGTCTTGTTTTGGGCCTCCTTGCCGAGACACGCGATGAGAGACGTTGCCAACGGAGACCTTGCCGGCAACATCTCTAGCTTGTGATTCATGAGGATTGCCGATGCTCTTTGAGGGAACCGATCGCCGCCAACTGGAACGGCTGAAGCGCCAGGAAGGGAAGCTGCCGCCCGGCCAGTCGCTCACGCTGAAATGGCCGGTGCTGCACTATGGCTCGGTGCCGCGCTTCGACCCCGCGACTTGGGATTTCCAGGTTTACGGGCTGGTGGAAACTCCCCTGCGCCTTGACTGGGAGCAATTCAATCAGCTGCCTAAGGTCGAGCGCACCAGCGATTTTCACTGCGTCACCCGCTGGAGCCGCTTCGACAATCGCTGGCAGGGCGTGGCCATGCAGGAGGTTCTGCGTCGAGTCATGCCCAAACCCTCAGCCGCCTTCGTGCTGGTGCACGCCGAGCAGGGCTTTACCGCCAATGTCCCTCTGCCCGACTTGGATCGCGCAGAGGTCCTGCTGGCCACCCATCACGATGGCGGGCCGCTCACCGCCGAGCATGGCTACCCGCTGCGCCTCATCGTGCCGCATCTCTATGCCTGGAAATCAGTGAAGTGGGTTCGCGGGCTGGAATTTCTTGATCACGACGTGCCCGGCTTCTGGGAGCAGAACGGTTACCACATGTATGGCGATCCCTGGAAGGAACAGCGTTTCAGCCGCCAATAGCGGCGCCTACTTTTTCAAAATCGGGTTGTAGCCGTCATTGACCAGCCGGGCCCGCATGTCTTCCGCATTTTTTACGTCGGCAAACGGCCCCACCTGCACGCGGTAAAGGTTGTCGCCTCCCGAAGCCACAAACGCCGGATACTGCTTGCGTTTGAGCGCATCCACCAGGGCGTTGGCGTCTTCCTGCTTGCTCACCGCCGCCACCTGTACGTAATAACCTTCGCCCGCGGCCTGAGCCGGATCCGGTGGGGCGCTGGTAGAAGCTGCGGCCGGAGTGGATGGAGTTGAAGTGGAGGCTTCAGGGCCCGGCGCCTGGGAGCTCGACTTTTCGGGCGGGGCTGCAGCGTGGCTGGTTTCCTTGCCGCCTCCCTGGGCCTGATAGTAGGCGAGGTCCGGAGAGGCCGCCGAACTTGCCGCCGGCTTTACCGCCGCGGTTTGTGTGGCCGAGGCCGGGGCTGTTTCCGCCGGCGCTGCCGCCTCCGCGGCTGCCGTTCCCGCCGAGCTTCTTCCCAGCTTGTAGCCCATGGCAAAGAACACCCCGCACAACGCTGCCAGAGCAAAGAAAAGCACCAGCATTTTGCCGGTGCCGAGTGTGATTTCCGTATCTTGTGAACTAGACATGGATCGCTCCCAAGATTCGCCCGCCTTTCCACCCAAAGACCGCTAAACCTTTGGGGCGGTTTTCGCCGCATCCTCGCCCAGGTTGGAGATCATCTTCACTACTCCGGCGAAGATATCTACCGGCACCGGGAAGACGATGGTCGTGTTCTTCTCCACGCCGATTTCAGTCAGGGTTTGCAGATAGCGCAGTTGCACACTGACGGGCTCCGTGGCCAACAGCGCTGCGGCATCCACCAGGCGCTGCGCCGCTGAGAATTCGCCTTCCGCGTGAATGATCTTCGAGCGCTTCTCGCGTTCCGCTTCCGCCTGCTTGGCCATGGCGCGCTGCATGTCTTCCGGCAGGTCCACCTGCTTGACTTCGACGTTCACCACCTTGACCCCCCAGGGCGCGGTATGGGTGTCGAGAATGCTTTGCAGGCGGGTGTTGATTTTGTCGCGGTGGGCCAGCAGTTCGTCGAGATCGAGTTCGCCCAGCACCGACCGCAGCGTGGTCTGGGCAAACTGCGAGGTCTGATAAACGTAGTTCGAAACCTCCACCACCGCCTTATTCGGCTCGATCACCCGCAGAAAGATAATGGCGTTTACCTTCAGGGTCACGTTGTCGCGGGTGATGATGTCCTGAGGCGGAACTTCCAGCGCCTCCTGCCGCAGCGAGACCCGCACCATGCGGTCAATCGGGGCGAAAACAAAAATGACGCCCGGCCCCTTGGCGTGCCCCAGCAACCGGCCCAGGCGGAAAATCACCCCCCGCTCATACTCCGCCAGGATTTTGATGGAGCTCAAGAGATAGAGCAGAACGATGATGACAGCAATGGTGGTGAAGCTGAACTCAATCGGCATCCCGGCCTCCGTCAGATCGCACAAACTCTTCTGCGGCGGATTGTATCGCAAATCGCCGCGTCCCAAGCCGGATTCGCGGCTCCAGGGGGTGTCGGGCAGGATTCATTTTGGAAGCATTACCCGGCTGGCTCAACTTCTTGCTGTCACTTCGCGCGCCACAATGTGTTCCGGCGCTGGCGCCGGGTCCACCTGCAACTGCAGCCCATCCACATTGCGCACGATCACCGCCTGCCCGGCGGCGATCGTGGCGGAGGCCGTCGCATCCCAGATTTCCCCGTGCACAAAAACCTTGCCACACGGCGAGAGCGAGGTCTGTGCCAGACCAATATCGCCCACCAGCCCTTGCGCGCCGGTCACCACCTTGCTGTGGCGCGCCTCCAACACCTTGATGGTCAAGAACACGGTAATAAGCCCCAACGGAATGCTGACCGCCAATGCGGTCGCCAAATGTACCCGCATCTCGGGAATCGGCGCATCCACCAGAAGCAGGCCGCCTAAGGTAAGCGTAGCGATCCCGCCGATCGCCAGCACGCCATGGGTGCCGAACTTGGCCTCCAATGCAAACAGAACGAACGAAGCCAGAATCAGAATGATGGCGGCAAAGCGCGTCGGCAGCAGGTTGAAGGCGAAGGCCGCCAGCAGAATGAAAACCACGCCCACCGTTCCCGGAATCACGGCGCCGGGATGGTTAAACTCCGCATACAGCGCCAGCGCGCCGATGGCCAGCAGAATGAACGCCACATTCGGGTCCAGAATATAGTCCAGAATGTGCTGCTTCAGCGTCATGTCATAAGCATGAACCGGCTGTCCGGCCAGATTGAGCGTCACCATCTGGCCATTGAAGCGCTTGATGGGCTTGCCCTGCATTTGCTTGAAAAGTTCCTGCTCACTGCCGGCGACGTAATCAATCAGCTTGTCGGAGAGCGCTTCCTGATCGCTGAAAGATTTGGATTGCCGCACCGCGCTCTCCGCGATCTCGACGTTGCGCCCGCGTTTGGAGACGAACGAGCGCATGAAGGCGGCGGCGTCGTTCTCCACCTTCTCTTTCATCACGTCGTCCATCTTGCCGCCGAATAGCGCCACCGGATGCGCCGCCCCGGTGTTGGTGCCCGGGGCCATGGCGGCCACGTCCGCGCTTTCCAGGATGAAAAATCCCGCCGAGGCGGCGCGGCTGCCGCTGGGGCTGACGTAAATGATCACCGGCACCGGCGAGGTCAGAATTTTCTCGATGATCGAGCGCGTGGAGTCGAGCAAGCCCCCGGGAGTGTTCAGCTCGATCAGCACCGCCTGGTCGTTTTCCCGCTGCGCCTGTTGAATGGCGCGGCCAATGTATTCGTCGCTGATGGGCTGAATGGTGTCATCCACCACGATTTTGAGCACATCGGCGGAGGCTGACCCACACGCCAGGCAGAACACTACGCCCGCCAGCCATGCCGGGAAAACGCGCCGCGCAGCCGCCCGGGACCTCATGTCATTCAGCCTCTCCCGCTATTTTCGCTCAAAAAAGGGAAGGGAACCAGGAAATGGTAGTACGCGGCAGCGAAAATCAATAAACCACGAACGACGCCCAGCCACAGGTTTCCTGCGTCGCCCTTTGTGGCTAGGGGTTTTCGGCTCAGTCAGCGGCCTTCCCGCCTGAACTGGCCGGGGGCGCGTCCGTCCATCCAGGAAGCTGGCTGCTGCCGGTAATGAGCCTCGCCCCCCGCTCGTAGGTGAAATACGACCACGCCCACTGAATGAAAACGATCAGCCGGTTGCGAAAGCCGATGAGGAAAAAAATATGAATGAACAGCCAGCTCAGCCAGGCGAGGTAACCCGAGATATGCACCTTGCCAAACTGGGCGATGCCGGCCGCGCGGCCAATGGTGGCCAGGCTGCCTTTATCCACGTAATGAAAATTCCGGCGCGGCTCATGCTTCAGGTCGCGGGCAATATTGGCCGCCGCCCATCGGCCTTGCTGCATCGCCACCGGCGCCACGCCGGGCAACGGTTTGCCCTTTTCGTCTTTCAACGCCGCCAGGTCGCCAATCACAAACACTTCCGGATGGCCCGGCAGGCTCAAGTCCGGCTGCACCAGCACCCGCCCGGCGCGATCGGTGGGCGCTCCCAACTTCCTGCCCAACGGCGAAGCCGCTACCCCCGCCGCCCACAAGGTCACGGTCGAGTGAAAGCTCTTCTGCCCCGCCCTGACGGTCTCGCCCTCAATCGCCGTCACCATCGTCGAGGTATGCACCTCGACTCCCAATTTCTCCAGTTGCTCCTCCGCACTGCGCGAAAGGTCTTCCGGATAAGCCGGCAAAACCCGCGGCCCACCTTCCAGCAGCACAATGCGCGTCCGTTTGGGATCAATCGAGTGAAATTCATCGGCCAGCACGCGGCGGGCGATTTCCGCCAGCGTGCCCGCCAGCTCGACCCCGGTGGGGCCGCCGCCCACTACCACGAAATCCAGCGGCGCCTGCCCGCCGCCCCGCACCGCCTGGCGCTCAGCCAGCTCGAAAGCAAGAAACACCCGGCGCCGGATTTCCAGCGCATCCTCCACCGTCTTGAGCCCGGGCGCCAGCGGCTCCCACTCATCGTGGCCAAAGTACGCATGGCTCGCGCCGGCCGCCACAATCAGATAGTCATAGGCCACATCGAGATCGGGCAGCTTCACCCGCCGCCGCTCCAGGTCAAAATCCTGCACCTCGCCCAGCAGAACTTCGATGTTGCGCCCGCGCAGAATCTGCCGGATAGGCGCGGCAATTTCCCCCGGGGATAGTCCAGCGGTCGCCACCTGGTAGAGCAGAGGCTGAAAGGTGTGAAAGTTCTTGCGGTCAATCAGGGTTACCAGCGCTCCCTTGCGCGCCACCGCCTTGGCGGCGAGCAGGCCGCCAAAACCGCCTCCCACCACGACCACCCGCGGCATCCCTGGGTTGTTCGTTGCCATCTCAGCTTATAAGATTCGAAGAGATGCCAGCCGCTTCGCAAAATTTTCTTGAGCAAACCCCCCAGATCCAGCTTGTTACCGCTGAGCAAGACCGTCGTCCCGCCAACAAATTTGGAAGCTGGGCTCAGGTGGCCGTTGCTTACGCTCTCATCGAACTCGCCCTCTGGACCCGCCCTGGCTCGCTGGCACTGTTCTGGACGGCCGCCGCCGCTCTCTGCATTCTCTGCTTCGTGCTGTTCAGCCGCTTCACCTGGCGAGAAATGGGGCTTGGCATTCCCCCGGCAAGAGGCAGCCTCTGGATTCTCCTCAGCGCCGCAGTCCTGGCCATGACCATCCCCATCTCATCCCTCCTGCTCGGCCCGCTCAACGCTGGCACCACCCATGCCTTGCCCTTTCACATTGCCTGGCGCTACGCCATCTGGTCGCTGGTGCAGCAGTTCATTCTGCAATCGTTTCTTTTTGTCCGGCTGGAATCTCTCCTCGGCTCCTCCCGCGCCGCATTGACCACTGCCGCGCTTTTTTCCGCCGCCCACATCCCCAGCCCGCTTCTGACTGTACTCGGCTTTCTCGGCGGGCTTTTTTTCTGCGAAATGTTCCGCCGCTACCGCAACATCTTTCCCCTCGGCGTGGCCCATGCGCTGTTCGGATTGACCATCGCCGCCAGCTTTTCCGACCGATTGCTGCATCACATGCGGGTGGGCATCGGCTACCTGATGTTCCATCCCTGAACGGCCCGGCTTAAGGACCGGCAACTGCCGATGCAGAAGCGAGAGGGCTTCTCGTCAATGACTCGGATTCCCTCAAGGGCTGAATGGCCGCGCGGCTAACTGCTTTACTTTCAATGGCAGCTCCGAGCGGCTCTGGCCGGGCATTTTTCCCAAATTGGGAAGGTCGAAATTAGGGGCTGTGCGAAAGTCGCACAACCGGATTTGATTTTTCCGGCCTCCGGGTACTCCAAAAGGGAGAAAGGCGAAATTAGGCCCTGTGCGAAAGGCGCACACCCGCATCCTGAAGGCAGGCATCACCGGCCCACCGCAGAACCGGGGAGATGTAGCGTGTGGCCCACCGCAGAACCGTAGAACCGTATAGACGTAGCTTGCCAGGTCTCGGCGCCGCCATCCGCGGCCTTCGCACAACCGGGGAAGGGCGCGGCTTCAGCCACGCCATGAGCAAGGCGCGTCGATTCCGGCGCCGATGAGGCGCAATGCCGCACGCGCATCCGGCTGTGGTACTTTCTTGGGGTCATTCCGCGGGTCGTGAAAATTGCCCGCGGGAACTGACCCAACTAAGGCCGAATGTCCTCGACCCAACCGAAGCCGGCCCCACGAGGCTGGGCCCGTTTCCTGCTGCCCTCCGTCACCGATCTTCTCTTTCTCGCCCTGCTCTTTTCCCTGGCCAGCCCCTTCGCCGTTCGCCTGCTCAACGATGGCGACATCGGGTGGCACATTCGCAATGGCGAGCTGATGCTGCAGACCCACAGCATCACCCGCGCAGATCCCTTCTCCTCCACCATGGCGGGCAAGCCCTGGTGCGCCTGGGAGTGGCTCTACGACCTGCTGAGCGCCGGCCTCTATCACGCCGCCGCCCTGAACGGCGTGGTGTTCTTCACGGCTCTGCTCATCGCGCTGACTCTGGCTCTCGCCTTTCGCCTCATGGTCTCGCGCGGCACCTACCTGCCGCTGGCGGTGGTGCTGCTGCTGCTGGCTGCGGGGGCATCGGCCATTCACTGGCTCACGCGGCCGCACGTCGTGAGCTGGCTTCTTATCGCCGTCTGGTTTCACCTGCTCGATTCCTGGGAAGCAGCCGCCTCACCCGCGCGCCTCGGAAAGCTGCTGTGGCTGCCGCTCCTGATGCTGCTCTGGGTCAATCTGCACGCCGGCTTTGTTACCGGCTTCGCCCTTCTCGCCATTTACCTGCTCAGCGAATGCATCGAACGTTTCGCCCGCCAGCACAGAGCCGGGGCCGGGAAGCGCCTCAAGCCTCTGGCCGCCATCAGCGGACTCTCGCTGCTGGCGAGCCTCGCCAATCCCTTCGGATACAAGCTGCACGTTCATGTTTACCAGTACCTGACCGACCGCTGGCTCATGGACCATATTGACGAATTCCGCTCTCCCAACTTCCACGGCGCGGCCGAGCAGTGCTTTGCCCTGCTGCTGTTAATTACCATTGGGGCCTTGGCGCTTTCGCGTGAGCGCCCGCGAATCTCGCATCTGCTGGTGATTCTCTTCGCTGTTTCGAGCGGCCTCTACGCCTCGCGCAGCCTGCCCATTTCCGCCATTCTGCTGGTGCTGGTAGTTGGGCCCATTCTCTCGCGCGCGGTCGCGGCCGCAGCCGCCGGCCACTCGCTCAGTGCGGGCCTGGAGCGCCATACGCTGCGCTGGGAGTCATTTTCCGCCCGCATGGGAAGCATCGAGCTGGCCCTCCGCGGCCATCTCTGGCCGCTGTTGGCCACTCTTCTGCTGGCCGCCGCCGCCCTGGCCGGCGGCCGCCTCGGTTCCTGGCAGATCATGGACGCCCACTTCGACCCCAACCGCTTTCCCGTGGAGGCCGTGGACTGGCTGGCGCAATCAGGCAATCAGCAGCCCATCTTCTGCCCGGATTTCTGGTCAGGCTACGTCATCTTCCGCCTGCATCCTGAAACGAAAGTGGTGCTCGATGACCGGCACGACCTGTACGGCGAGGAATTCTTCAAGTCTTACTTGAAGGCGGTGCGCGCCGAGGCGGGTTGGAACGAAGCATTGCAGCAGAATGATGTCCGGCTTGTGCTCATGCCCTCGGACTCGCCCCTTGCCAGCGTTTTGCGGGAATCCCCTGGCTGGAAGACCGCCTATCGCGATGGAGTGGCGATCATCTTCAAGCGGGGCCAGATTTAGCCGGGCTGCACCCGCCCCAGCTTGCTGGCAGCGTTACCCCCGGGTTCCCGCGCCTGCGGCCAGAGGCCGCCATCCGATATACTAGGTACATGCCGGTCTTGAAAGACATCGCCGCCGTGGCCAAGGGCATGAGCATCACCTTTCGCGAGATGTTTCAGCCCACGATCGTGGAGAACTATCCCGACGGCCCCGGCCCGCTCAAGGGCGCCAAGTTTCAGGAGCGCTACCGCGGCGTGCACGTGCTGCAGCGCGATGAAAACGGCCTGGAAAAGTGCGTGGCCTGCTTTCTGTGCGCCGCGGCTTGCCCCTCAAACTGCATTTACATCGAGGCGGCCGAGAATACGGCCGAGCGCCGGGTGAGCGGCGCCGAGCGCTACGCCAAGGTCTATAACATTGATTACAACCGCTGCATCTTTTGCGGTTATTGCGTGGAAGCTTGCCCCACCGACGCCATTACCCACGGCCACGGCTTTGAGGTCGCCTCCTTCAATGCCAGTAACCTGGTTTACCGCAAAGAACAGATGCTGGCCCCCATGCCAGCGCATATGGGAGCCAATGCGGTATTCAATCAGGAAGAGGTAAATGCGGGGGCGCCGGCGGTGATTGCGCCGGGAGAGTAGGCAAGGTTCAAAGGTTTGGGAATTGACGACGCCGGTCCCCAGCGGGCCGGCGTTTGTGCATGGGAGCGCCACTTGGCATTTAGCACTTGGCATTTAGCAGTTGGTCGCCGGGTGGGTGCAGGCAAAAGCTAACCGCAAAGTTCGCAGAGGATACGCAAAGGTCGCAGAGCAAAGACCTGTGATTCACGTCGGGTTCCTCGCGCGAAACCCCAGCGGCTGAATGCCAAGTGCTGAAGGCCAAGTGCTGAATGCTAAGTGCTGCCGGTTGCATGCTGAGTGCTGACTGCTAATGTCTGACTTTCTTCAAAGCGTGAAGGAGCGCGTGGTGATTTTCGACGGCGCCATGGGCACCAGCATCCAGGCGCGCAATCCCAGTGTGGACGATTTCTGGGGCAAAGAAGGTTGCAACGAGCTTCTGGTGCTGAGCCGGCCGGATATTATTCGCGACATTCACGCCAGCTTTCTCCAGGTTGGTTGCGACGTGGTCGAAACCAATACCTTCGGCGCCACCAGCGTGGTGCTGGCCGAGTATGACCTGCAGGAAAAGGTGGCCGAGATCAATATCGCCGCCGCCCGCCTGGCGCGCGAGGCCGCGCAGCAATTCTCCGGCAACGGCGGGCCAAAATTCGTTGCCGGCTCTATCGGCCCTACCACCAAGCTGCCGTCGCTGGGCCACATCAGCTTCGCCAACATGGCCGCGAGCTACGAACAGCAGGCGCTGGCGCTGATTGAGGGCGGTGTGGACGTTCTGCAGATCGAAACCTCGCAGGACCTGCTTCAATCCAAAGCCGCGCTGGCGGGCGTGTTTGACGCCATGCAGCGGGCAGGCAAGCGCCTTCCGGTCATGGTGCAGGTGACCATTGAGGCCACCGGCACCATGCTGCTGGGCACCGAAATCGGCGCCGCGCTCACCGCGCTCGAACCTTATGACATTGATATTATTGGCATGAACTGCGCCACCGGCCCGGCCGAGATGAACGACGCCGTCCGCTACCTGGGCGTGAACTCCACCAAGCAGATTTCCGTCCTGCCCAACGCCGGCCTGCCGCAAAACGAGGGCGGCCGCGCCGTTTACAAGCTCAGTCCGCAAGAGCTGGCCAGCTATCACAAGCACTTCGTGCAGGATTACGGCGTGCGGATTGTAGGAGGTTGCTGCGGAACGACTCCGGAGCATTTGAAAGCCGTGGTCGAGGCGGTGGCCGGCATCGAGCCGGCGAAGAGGGAAGTGAAGCCTGTCGCCGCCGCCTCCAGCGCCTACACTTCGGTGCCTCTCGACCTTGATCCCAAGCCTCTGGTCGTGGCCGAGGAGATGAACACCACCACCCGGGTGGAGCACTTTCGCAACCTGGTGCGGGCCAAGAAATATGACGACATCCTCGCCCTCGCCAAGAAGCTGGTCAACGAGGGCTCGCACATGCTCGACCTGTGCTGCGCCATCGTGGGCGAAGACGAGCAGGGTTACATCACCTCCATCCTTGAAAGAATTGCCACCCGCGTGCCCGCGCCGGTTCTTGTGGATTCGACCGAGGCTGAGGTGGTGGAAGAGGCGCTGCAGCGCATTCCGGGCAAGGCGATCATCAACTCCATCAATCTCGAGGATGGCGAGAAGCGCACCGCCAAAGTTCTGCCCATGGCCAAGCGCTATGGCGCGGCGGTGATCGCGCTTACCATAGATGAAGACGGCATGGCCCTGACCGCGGAAAGGAAAATCGCCATCGCGCGCCGCATCTTCGATCTGGCCACGAAGAAATACGGCATCCGGCCCGTGGATTTGATCTTCGACGCGCTCACGCTTCCCATTTCCACCGGCCAGGAAGACTACCGCACCGCCGGCCTTGAGACTCTGAACGCCATCAAGGGCATCAAGCAACAACTGCCCGAGGTCAAAACCATTCTGGGCGTCAGCAACATCTCCTTCGGCCTCGATGCTTACCCGCGGCGCGTGCTGAACTCGGTGTTCCTTCACGAAGCCGTGGACTATGGCCTCGATATGGCCATTGTCAACTACAGCAAAATCTATCCGCTATATAAGATTCCTCAGGAAGAAGTTGATCTTGCCCGCAAGTTGATCTTCCGCCAGGGCGAGGGCGACCCGCTGCAGACCTACATGGCCCACTTTGCCGGCATGAAGGGCAAGACCCAGGCCACGACCTCAGCCCATGTAGAAACCCTCTCGGTCGAGGACAAGCTGAAGTTCGCCATCATCAACGGAGAGAAATCCGTGGGCGAAGGCGCGCACAAAAAGACCCTGGAAGCCCTGCTCGAAGAGGCGCTCGCGCAATACACCGCGCTTGACCTCATCAACACGGTGCTGCTCGATGGCATGAAGACCGTCGGCGACCTGTTCGGCGCGCGCAAGATGCAGCTGCCTTCGGTGCTCGACTCGGCGGGCGTCATGAAGCAGGCAGTCGCTTACCTGGAACCGAAGATGGAGAAAAAGGCCGGCTCGCAAAAGGGAACTATCGTGCTGGCGACGGTCAAGGGCGACGTGCACGATATCGGCAAGAACCTGGTGGACATTATTCTCTCGAACAACGGCTACAAGGTGGTCAATCTCGGCATCAAGCAGCCCGGCGATGTCATCATCCGCCACGCCCTCGATCACAAGGCCGATGCCATTGGCCTGAGCGGCCTGCTGGTGAAATCCACGCTGGAAATGAAGTACGTGATTCAGGATCTGGAGCGGCAGAAGCTCGAGTTCCCAGTGATCTGCGGCGGGGCGGCGCTAACGCGGAAATATGTAGAAGACGATCTGCGGCGGGAGTACTCGAACGCCGTGTTTTATGCCGACGATGCGTTCGGCGGCCTGCACGTGATGGAAGACCTGGTCGCCGAAGATGAGAAGAAGCAGACCCGCCTGCAGGAGGGCCGCACGGTAAAGGAGTACGCCAAGGCCGCCGCCGTGGATGAAGAAACCGGGCCGGTGTTTGCGGAGAGAAGTCCGGTGGTGGGGGATGCGCCGGATATTCCCGCGCCGCCCTTCTGGGGCGCGCGCGTAAAGAAGGATTTCGATCTGCGCGAAATCTTTCCCTACATCAACGATACTGCGCTGTTCAAGAACCAGTGGCAGCTGAAGACCGCATCGCAGGAAGATTATCTCCGCCTGGTGGAGCAGAAATTCCGCCCCATCAAGAAAAAGCTGGAAGAAGAGGTGATTGCCAGCAGGCTGTTCGAGCCCCAGGCGGTATGGGGATATTTCCCGGCGCAGAGCGACGGCAATGATGTAGTGGTGTACAGCACGGATAGTGCAGGGGCGGATCTCCGACCCGCCCAGACGGGGCCAAGCCCCGTCTCCACACAAGCACGTGAGTTGCTAAGGTTTACGTTTCCGCGGCAGCGGGAAGGCCGCAAGCTCTGCATCTCAGATTTCTTTGCCCCGAAAGCCTCGGGCAAAATGGATGTGATCGGGCTGTCACTGGTCACCATCGGGCCGAAGGCATCAATTGAGACCCAGCGGCTGTTTGAAGGCGGCGAGTACACCAAATATCTCTACCTGCACGGGCTGAGCGTGGAGACCGCCGAGGGGCTTGCGGAATATCTCCACAAGTTGATTCGCACCGAGCTGGGGATTGCGGCTGACGACTCGCCGCATGTTCGCGACCTGTTTCACCAGAAATATCGCGGGTCGCGGTATTCGTTCGGCTATCCCGCCTGCCCCAATCTGGAAGACCAGACCAAGCTGTTTGCGCTGCTGCATCCGGAAGAGAATGTCGGGGTTCGGCTGACCACGGGATTTCTGCTCGAGCCGGAGCAGAGCACCTCGGCCATTGTGGTGCATCATCCCGCGGCGAAGTATTTTGTGGTGTGAGCAGCTCCGGTGCGCTGTGCCCACCCGCCTGAGCTACCTCATGCGTCCGGTCGAGCGGAGCAACAGCCCGATCAGCGCGAACATTCGATGAAACAGGTAGTCAACTTGCTCTGGTGAGGTTAGCGGGCATTTGTCGATTTCGGAGTGCGCCCCTCTGGCAAGCTCTCTCTCGCTAAAATATGACACAATCGCACCGAACGCTCTCGGCAGTTTACTCCCTCCACGGATCGAAAAAGGCGACCCCTGTCGCGCCAAGGTGTTGCGTGGCCCGCGTAATCAAGGTGAGATTGTGTTCCAGGGCCGTGGCGGCCAGCAGACCGTCAATTACAGGCAGTGGTGATCTGCGCGCGGCGAGGCTGCCGCAGAGCCTTCCCCAGCGTTCGGCGACGGCCTGATCAACCGGTAAAATCCGGCCGGAAAAGCGCAGCGTCAGATCCATATCCAGCCAGGCTTCCAGCTTAACCCGGCGCGCGGCATCCGGCAGGGAAGTGATTCCCCTGCGAACTTCTCCCAGCGTCAGAACGCTCAGATACAGCAGGCTCTCGTCAGTAGCCTGCATCCAGCGAGTGACGTTGAGATCGGGCTTGGGCTTCACCAGCTCCGAGACTACGTTGGTATCGAGGAGAAAACCGCTCACAGCTTGATGTCCCGGCCATAATCCGGCTTTCGTTCCAGGTCTATACCGGACCCCACCAACGGAGACTGGGCGAAGAATTCGACTAAGCTCCTGGGTTGGCGCGATCTCGCCTTGAGGCGTTCGAACTCCTCAGATGGGATGATCACTACCGCTTCCTTGCCTCCTCGGGTTACGTACTGTGGGCCCTCCGAACGGGCGCGGCGGAATACTTCGCTAAACTGGGCCTTAGCCGTCTGCAGTTGCCAGAGGTTTTGGGATAACTTCGCCATATGACTAGACTGACTAGTTAATTATAGCACTGCCCGCAAGAGGTTTGGCAAGTGCAGATTCCTCCCCGCTCAGTCGTGCTGCGGACGGCTCGGAATGACAAGGGTTAAGCATTCCTGACAACAGATGGGCACTTGCATGGCGCAATGCGGGAATGCCATCCCGCTGACAATCTGTGAACGAACCGACAGACAGCAGGTCCCTCGACTCGTGGGACGGATTCTTCGAATCCGCACTTCGCTCGGGATGACAATTTTCCTGAAAGGACCGAAGGCAGCACGGGCTACATCGTCAGTACCACGCGAAACCTGGCGCGGCCCTTGATCATCTGCTCGTAGGCTTCATTCGCCTTATCGAGAGGGAACTTCTCGATCATGGGGCGCACGCCGCTCAGGGCGCTGAAACTCAGAGTGTCTTCGGAGTCCTTGGCGGTGCCCGAGGGCCAGCCCTGAAGGCGTTGCCGATTGAAAAGCAGGCTGATGGCGCCGAAGGAAATCGGCTCGACCGGAGCGCCGACAACCAGCAGCGTGCCGCCCGGAGCGAGGCCGCCAAGCAGAGATCCCATGGACTTGGCGTCGGGAGCAGTGGCCAAAACGACGCGCGCGCCCCCGAGCTTTTGCAGTTCCGCGGCGGGATCGGATTCGGCGCCGGCGATGTAAATATCAGCGCCTAGCTGGCGGGCCAGGGCTTCTTTGTCTTTGCCGCGGCCAATGGCCACGGTACGGAATCCCATTCGGTGAGCGTACTGCACTCCCAGGTGGCCTAATCCGCCGATGCCCTGGACGGCAACCGTATCTCCGGAGCGCGCACCGGCGTTGCGCAACGCATTGTAGGTAGTGATCCCGGCGCAGAGCAGAGGAGCGGCTTCGGCAGCCTGCAATTCTTCAGGCATGGCGGCAACCGCCTCTGCCGGCGCGATCATGTACTCGGCGTAGCCGCCGTCGAAATGAATTCCGGTAACCTTCCGGTTCACACAAAGGATAAAGTCGCCCCGGCGGCAGGGGTCGCATACAAAGCAGTGACCGCCATGCCAGCCCACGCCTACCCGCTGGCCGGCTTTCCATTGCGTGACTTCTGCGCCCAGGGCATCAATCCGGCCGGCAACCTCATGGCCAGGTATGCGCGGTAATTGCAGTCCGGGCCACATGCCTTCTTTGACCACGACATCGCTATGACAAATGCCGCAGGCTTCCACCTTGATGCGCACGGCGCGGGGGCCAGGTTGGGGGATCGGACGCTCGACGACCTCAAACGCGCCACCAGGCTTACTGACCTGCACGGCTTTCATGGTAGGCATGGAGACTTGGGATTCCTTCCACAGCGAAGTGTTTTTGAGGCGATGCCAATTCGATGCGCGGCGGGGGGAAACGACTCCAGGGCAATGTCCGATAACAGGTATTATGTAAAGTTAACGGAAATGCCCGCTCTGAAACCCATGATCCCTTCAGGCAGTCTCCTATGCTTGAGGCTTGTGGGAAAATGCCGGCCGGAGAGTATTCGAACCAAGCAGGGCTGGCGGGTGCTCACATCTTGTAGCGGCCGAGATCCTCGTCGTTCAGGCCCTCCAGCCATTTGCGCAGCTCTTCGCTGGTCACGCGGTCGCTGGCGCTGGCCGCCTGTTTGGAGCTCTTCAGGACCTCATCATCTACGAAAATGGGGCAATCCACGCGCAGGGCCAGGGCCAGCGCGTCGGAGGGGCGGGAATCTATGCTGATTACGCTGCCATCCCTCTCCAGCCAGATCACGGCGTAGAAGGTGTCCTCCCGCAGCTCGGTGACTACCACCTTGTGGACCGCTGTATTCAGGCCGGTGAGGACGTTCTTGATCAGGTCGTGGGTCATGGGCCGCGGGGTCGAGACCTTTTCAATCTCCAAAGCGATGGCGTTGGCCTCGTAAATCCCCACCCAGATGGGCAGCACGGTCTCGCTGCCAATATCTTTCAGGACCACGATAGGCATATTGCTAACCGGGTCCATCATGAGGCCGCGAATCTTCATCTCCACTTCCATCCATGCCTCCAATTGCAGAGGGCCCTGTTGTGGACCGCCGCCCAGGGGCGGCACTCTCCGTCTTATATCACCGCTTCTCCCAAAAGGCTGTTGGGAAAACACCCGGTGACGTGCACTGGTAAATAGCCGCCAATTTCAGGTTGGATGTCGCGCGCGAGGGTAAAGTTCAGCACCTTATTTTGCGAAGTACGCCCCGACCACTGGCCGCGTGCCCGATTTTCCCCTTCGACCATCACTTCCACTGTGCTGCCGATATGCCGCTGGTTGCGGGCCTTCTGAATTGCCTTCTGCCGCTCCTGCAAGCTTGCCAGGCGGCGCGACTTGTGCTCGTCCGGGATGGCGTCCTGCAGTGCGAGCGCCGGGGTGTTGGGGCGCGGCGAATACTTGAAGCCGAAGATGCCGTCATAGCCAACCTGATCGAGCAGGGAGAGCGTTTCCTCGAACTCAGCTTCGGTCTCGCCGGGAAAGCCCACGATGAGGTCGCTGGTAATGCTGATGTCGCGCTTCGCTGCCTTGATCCAGGCGATGCGTTCCAGATACTGCTCCCGTGTATAGAGGCGCTGCATAGCGTCAAGCACGCGGGTTGACCCGCTCTGCGCCGGCAGATGAACGTGGTCGCAGAGCGCCGGCACGGCATCCATGGCCTCGACGATGTCGCGGCCGAAGTCGCGCGGATGAGAGGTGGTAAAGCGTACCCGGCGGATTCCCTTGACCTCGCCCACCGCCGCCAGCAACTCCGCGAACGACCTCTTCCCTGCCGCATCGCGATAGGAGTTCACATTCTGGCCGAGCAGCTGAATTTCCGTGTAGCCCAGGTCGGCCATCTGGCGCGCCTCCGCCAGCACGGAATCTGAGGCGCGGCTGCGCTCTTTGCCGCGAGTGAACGGAACCACGCAATAGGCGCAGAACTTGTCGCAGCCCTCGATGATCGTGATGTACCCGCGATGCGGGTTGGTGCGGGCCGTAAATTCCGTCTCGAAGCATGCGTCGGTTTCGCGGTCGTCCAGGCCCGTCACCCGCTTGCCGGCCTCGATCTGCACCAGCATCTCCGGCAGGTTGCGGTAGGAAGCCGAGCCGCACACCATGGAGACGTGAGGAGCGCGCTCGAAGATCTTCGCGCCCTCCTGCTGGGCCACGCAGCCCAGCACGCCGAAACGCTTGCCCTGGGCCTGCAGCTTTTTGTAGTCGGCCAGGCGGTGGAAAACCTTTTGTTCTGCCTTATCGCGGATGGAGCAGGTGTTGTAAAGGATGAGACCGGCTTCCTCGACGGTGGGGACCTGGCGGTAGCCCTCGGCGATAAGTGTGCCCACGACCTTTTCCGAGTCGTGCACATTCATCTGGCAGCCGAAGGTTTCGAGATAAAAAGTCTTCTCACCCGCCATAGCGCCAGTATAACGCCTCAGGCCAGGATTGCCGCTTTCCAAAGGTCATCTCTTGGTATGATGCCAAGGCAATTTTTTCAGGGGGGAATTATGAAGACTTCATCGAAAAGCAGGCGTTCGAGCAAGCATTCAAAGAAGAAGGCCAGCGCCAAGGCGCCGGTCGGGGCGCATCGTGAAGATCATGCGCATCATGACCACGGACATGAGCACGAGCACTCCCATTCGCATCCGCCGCCCGATCCGGGTCCCATGCTTATTCAGCTGGGCACGGCTTATGTGGTCTCCTCGGCGCTGTGGGTGGCGACCGAGTTGAACATTGCTGACCTGCTGCGCCAGGGTCCCCGGCCGGTGGCGGAACTTGCCCGAAGCACGAATACGAATGAAGACGCGCTGTATCGGGTGCTGCGGGTGCTGGCCATGCTGGGCGTGTTCAGCGAGACCACGCCGCGCACCTTCGCGCTTACCCCGCCCGCTGAGCGCCTGCGCAGCGACCATCCGCAATCTATGCGCGATACAGTGATCTGGCTCACTGATCCCTTTCATTTCAACATTGCCGCCGACCTGATGCACTCGGTGCGCACCGGCCAGCCGACCATTGAGCACGTGACCGGGCAGAAGGTGTTCGACTACTTCCCTACCAACCCGGTGGAGTATGAGCGCTTCCATCGCGCCATGACCAACCTGAGCGCCATGGCCATCGCTCCGATTCTGGAAGCGTATGACTTCTCGCCCTTCCGCAAGGTGGTGGATGTGGCCGGCGGGCACGGCTTCGTGATCTGCGAGATTCTGCGCCGGTATCCCAAGCTGCAAGGGGTGCTTTTCGACCTGGAAGACGTGGTCGGCGGCGCCGAGCACAGAATCTGCCAACTGGCGCTCGATGGCCGCTGCCGTACCATGGCGGGAGACTTTTTTCAGTCGGTGCCCGAGGGCGGCGATCTCTACGTGATGAAATCCATTATTCATGACTGGGATGACGAGCGGGCGCTGAAAATTCTGGGCCACTGCCGGCGCGCGCTAGAGGGCAAACGCCACGGCAAACTGGTGCTGATCGAGCTGGTGGTGCCCGAAGGCAACCAGCCGCACCCGGCCAAGGTGATTGATCTGGAGATGCTGTTCTTTCCCGGCGGGCGCGAGCGCACCGAGGGCGAATACGGCGAGCTGTTCGGGCGGGCGGGCTTCCGCCTGACGCGAGTCATTCCGACCAAGTCGCCGTTCAGTGTGATTGAGGCCGAGGCGGCATAGCTTGGCCGCTTGAGGGCGTCTCGCCTGGCCTACGACCTGGAAGAATGACATAAGTGAGGGCCTGAACACCCGGTGCTTATGTGAAGGAGCTTTTCTATGTCATCCCCAGAAGTGCATGACACTCCGCCGATTTGCGACCTCCCGCCGCCCAGCATTGGACCCACGACGCGACGCAATGGCTGGCGATTTGGATTGATGGCGGACCGTTCTCGCAGGCCAAGTGGCCGTGCAAGGTGTGAGAGTTCGGGGCCCTGAGGCGATGCAGGGGCCGCACCGGCCCCTGCATTCCTGGAGCCCCTAGGCGACGCGGGTTTCGACGGTTTCGCCTTTTTCCACGAAGGCCTGCATCCAGCCGAGAACGCGGGTCCAGCCGCTGCCATGCTCGTTCGCCACTTCGAGATTGCCGGCGAATCCGGAATGGCGAAGCTTGAGCAGGGTGCCGGTGCCGACCCTGGCCGGGCCGCTGTGCTGCAGGGTGTGCATGCTGTGGGGCTCCAGCTCCCAGCGCACAACGGTAGTTTGGAAGGTGGGCCGGTAGCTGGGGTTCCAGGTATGCACCAGCAGGCGGGGCGGATCCACTTCGAGATACTCGCCTTCCACGCGAAATGGTTTTCCATCTTTGCCCAGGCCGACGGTCCACCATTTGCCGCCGGGGCGAACGTCGGTGTGCCATTCGCTGGCGCGGTACATGCCTTTTTGTCCCCACCATTGCGCGGTCTGGCGAGGATCGGTGATGGCCTGGAAGACGCGCTCGGGCGGAGCGGCAATCATGATTTCCGCAGTGACGGCGTCTTGATCGGGAGTAATAACAGCTGTAGCCATGATGTCTCCTTAAGTTGTTTGCGCCGCGGCGCTTAGTTTGCGCGGGCCAGGGTGAACATTTCGGTCATTTCTTTGCCGTGGTCCACATAGGTCCACGCCTCGGTGTGATGATTGGCGTCAGGCATGGTGATGACGAGGCGATGCATGTGCGCGGCGTCGGGGCTGGCGAGGTTGGTGGCGTCGAGGAAGTCAAAGGTGATGGTCTTGCCGTCCGGCGAAGCGGTTCCCACCATGCGCGGCTGGTTGCCGGAGCCGCAGTAGTGGGTGAGAAGCAGGCGGCTGCCATCGAGATGGAACATGGTGATCATGTCTTCTTTGCCTTTGATTTCGCTCATCAGCGCCGAGCCGTTGGAGGTGACGCGAAAGGAAACCTCGACGGCTCGTCCGTCGGTGGTTTTGCCGGTCCAGTCACCCGCCAGGGACTTCAGGTTGGCGAAGGAGGATTCTGCATCCGGCGCGGCCAGAGCAGGAATGACGAAGCACAACAACAACAGCGGAATGGCGATGCGTGAGAGTTTCATGGTCAGCTCCTTGATTGAATTGAAGTCATAATTCCTGCCCGGCCCACGGACTCATTTGTCACTGCTTCGACTGCCGGCCGACTCGCGGGCATACTCGGCCTCGACGAAGGCCTTCAGGTGGTTCAGATTGGCTTGCCAGAAGACACGATACTGCTCGAGCCAGGAATCCACCGCCTTCAGGGGCCCGGGGTTCAACTGATACAGGCGGTGCCGGCCCTGGCGCCGCTCGCTCACCAGATGCGCCCGGCGCAACAGCCGCAAATGCTTGGAAATGGCCGGCCGCGAAACCGGAAAGGCGCTGGCAATGCGGCCGGCGGGCTGGCTTCCCTGCCGCAGCAGGTCGAGCACGGCACGCCGAGTGGGATCGGCCAGAGCCTGAAAGGTGGCCTCCCGCGAATATGTAACCGAACGGTGACGCATAATGCGTAACTATAGGGTTACATAAGTGGGTTGTCAAGAGCAATTGTTTGAAAAACGGCAGGCCCACCGGTTTCCTGTTCGATCAGCCGGAAATTCCTATCCGGCGCGCCAGCGGCGGCATCAGTCGCCGAATCTGATGGCGGCGCGGGCCTTGGCTTTGGCCGCTTCTTCCTCGCGGTTGCGGGCCGGGGCCGTGGTCTCGAGCGAATGCAAAAGCCGGGTGGAGACGGCGGCGACTTCGTCAATCGCCGCCAGGAAGGCAGCCTGGTTGGCCTTAGAGGGCTTGTTGAAGCCGGTGATCTTGCGCACGAACTGCAGCGAGGCGGCGCGAATTTCATCGTCGGTCACGGGCGGGTCGAAGTTGAAAAGAATCCTGATATTTCTGCACATGGACAGGACCTCAATTAACAGAACTTAAACCACAGAGGACACGGAGGACTAGCACTCAACTCTTCCTGCCATTCTCAATCAAATCGAGAAAGGCGCGGTGCACGCGCACGTCATTCGTCAGCTCGGGATGAAAGGTCGCCGCCATTACTTTGCCCTGCCTGACTACGACCGGATCGGCGCCTTCTGTCGCAAGAACCTCCACACCTTTCCCTACTCGTTCAATCTTCGGCGCCCGAATGAACACCATCTCAATGGGCGAGTCGCCGGTGTTCCCTTCCCTCAACCGGCCTTCCCGGATGGAGCTTTCCAGCTGCCGCCCATAGGCGTTGCGCCGCACCGTAATATCGAGCGCGCCCAGCCCGGACTGCGGCGGATTCACCACTTCACTAGCCAACAAAATGGCTCCGGCGCAGGTGCCAAAGGTTGGCTTCACGCGGACAAACTGCTTCAGCTTCTCCAACCCCGCCTCTCCCAGCAACTTGAGAAAGGTGCCGGACTCGCCGCCGGGAATTACCAGCCCGTCAATCTCCTCGAGCTGCTCCGGCTTTTTGACGAGCACAACCTCAGCCCCCAGCTCTTCCAGGCGGCGGCGGTGGGCATCGAAATCGCCCTGCAAGGCTAAAACACCAATCCTCATCGCAAACAGCCCCGTCACGATTTTAGACGATGCAGGGGAAAGAAACGGTCAGACGGAAGCTGCGGCGGCCAGGGCCCCGGAGTCGGCGGCCGAAGCCTCAACCGTATGCAAGCCCAGCGTGCGATGCTCCACGAAGAAGGCTGCTACGGTAGAAATTACAATCAGGCCCCAGGGAATGAGCCGTGAATGCAGCATCAGAGGCGTGCCAAAGCGAATCAGGCTGAGCCAGGCCACGGTCATCAGCAGCCCGGTCAGCAGGGGCGCCAGGCGCCGGCGGAACGGAAGGGCCGACTGGCACAGGGCCTCCACCATCAGGGCAAAAGGCGCCGCGACGACCAGATCAATGAAATAGTGCTCGCCCGTACCGAGGGTGGCCATGACGGTGATGAGTAGGTAAAGAAATGCGGCGGCACGGGCCCACCGCGAAAAGCGGCGGCAGCTCCACCAGAGAAGCAGCACCCATCCCATATGCAGCGAAGGAATGGCATTGCGGGGAAAATTCGCGCTCACCGGAACGCGCTCGAGCAAAAGGCGATGAAGCAAGTTATAGGACAGGCCGCGCTCGGGGAACAGCCCCGCGAAGGCGTAGGCCGGGCCGGTGCCGGGCACGAAGTTGTAGAAGGCCCATCCCAGGAACCCTGCCAGGAAAAATAATTCGAGGATGTACCAGGCCGGTTTGGTGGCGTGGGGGTCAATCCAGCCGGCATACACCAGCGCCATCACCAGCGGCAGGGTCGCGTAAGCCAGCAAGCCGATCTCGCGGATGACCACGGAATGGTGGAACAGCTGGCCCATGAGAAAACTGGGCTCGAAGCCGAGGCTGCCATCGAAGGTGTAGAGATAGAGATCGAAGGTCTTGGGGTAGAGCAGGTCGGCCAAATTGAGCGCCCGCTGTGCCGAGAAAATAAAGAAGACCAGGCCCAACGCCGGCCCCAGCAGAACGAACAGGCGCTTGCGCTCGATGCCCGAGCTGCGAATGGCGCGCACCCCGAGCACCAGAAAGCTTCCCAGGCCAGCCATGGCGGCGACGAAGCCGGCGTAGTCGTGGGGATTGCGCGGCACAACGGCCAGCCTGATTCCGGCCAGCACAGCCCCGATTCCCAGCGCGAGCGCCAGTTCTTTCAGCGGTGGCTTGGAGCGCACGTGAAACAGGAAGGCCGCCGCCATCGAGAAGGCCAGATACGGCGTTTCCAGATTGACCCACACCGCCCAGGCCGCGATTGCCGAGGCGAGCAGAAGAATGAGAAGAATCTCTCCGAAGCGGGCCAGTAAATTGGAGGGAGTTGCGCTCTCGGCCATGGGAGCCTCTCCAGCAGTATCAGGCGTTTGCGATCTGGCCGCCAGTGGCTGGGGAGCACGATGGTAACGGCATCAAGCTTTACAATATGCTCTTGGATTTTCCGCGGAAGGAAACCAAGAGCGAATTCCTCGCTTCGCCCGGAATGACAACGGTGAGCAAGTGGAAGGGCTGCTGCGGTGGCAACGCTCGAAACTTTGAATGGAGCTCAGATGCGAATTTTGAGAATCGCGTGCGGCATCGCTGTTCTGCTGACGAGCCTGCATCTCGTCCACGGCCTGCATCACTTCCTGATTCACGCCGATGGCATGAATCGCCTTGCGCTCTGGGCAGGCGCATCGCTTGGCGCAATCGTGATTGTGCTTGCCTTCACGGGAGGCATCCTGCTGCTCAGCCGCCGCGGCTGAAGAAAACCTCGCCCGGCCGGCCGCCGCTATCTCCGCGCCAGGGCCTTCTCGCGATGCACACGTGAATTTTCTTTCGGCTTATCTTTGCTCTTATCCAGGCGCTCGAACACGGCGGCGACGATCAGGGGCAGGGCCAGGGTTGCATCGGCAAACACCTCGCCGAAGCGGCCGCCTTCGGCCGGCGGCACGAACTTGCCCCAGGAAACGGCTTCGCTGTAAGGGCTGCCGGAGAGGCCTCCCCAGAACACCGGCTCGGGGCAGATGCGCACGCCGTAGTGATAACGTTTGAGAGGAACATTTTCGCCCATACGGCGATGGCGCAACTCGATGAAGGGGCCGAACTGTTGCGACCAGTTGCGGGGGACGCCGCCGCCAATGGTAAAAATTCCCAGGCGTTTTTGCCGCAGCAAGGTGGCGGCGAAGTGCTCGAGGTCTTCAAAGGGATCAAAGCGCAGCTTGTGCCGGCCGGAGGCCTCACGTACGCGGTTGGAGAGAGCGAAATCGAGGCCCAGCTCAGAGTCGGTAAAGGCGGGCACAAACACGGGAACGCCCTGCTCATAGGCCGATTTCAAAATGCCGCGCTGATCTTTGGCATGTTTTGCCAGATGCTCGCCAATGGCGTGATTCAATTTGTAGGAGCACAAAGTCTCGTTAGGGTCCCATTCTTCCAGTACCCGGAAGATGACCTTCTCCACGTCATCCAGGTTGCGCTCCGGCTCCAGCGTGTCATACACGCGGTTGTAGCCCTGCTGGTAGAGCTCCTCGTCAGAAACCTCGGGGTTGGAGCGGAAGTGGGAATGGCCGGTGGCCTCCACCAGGCCGTGCGCCATGAGCGCTCCGGTGGAAACGATGGCGTTGACGACGCCGCGGTCAATCAATTCGGCAATCACCAGGCCCTGTTTGGCCACGGTCATGGCGCCCGCGAGAGTCATGACCACAAAGCAGTCTTTGTCGCGGGCCATGGCTTCGAGAACGTCGGCCGCTTCGCCTACCTGGCGGCCGGTAAAGGCAGTGTTGCCCATGGCGCGAACTAAATCGTCAATCGAGCGGATGCGGTTAGGGTCGAGCGGCTCCAGAGGAATGAGTTTGTCTTCCACCGGATCATGCAGATGGCGGTCGATGCCGGAGCCATCGTGATTGTCATGCTTCAAGTTCGCACCTCCCCTCAGGCATTAGTTTTTTTCATCTGCGCTTTTTGAAGCACTACTCTACTAGAAGAATACAGGGTTCGCCAGCAAATCAGGGCGATGGGGCGGCGCTTGGCCGGCTTGCGATCGGCAGATTTTTTGGCGCGCCCCGTCTGATATTCTAAATCGCCAAGAGAGAGAGGACGCAACTTTGCCGCCGCAAACATTTCGCGTAGGGCTGGTGCAGATGTCGGCCACGCCCATTCCGGAAGAAAATGTGGAGCGCGCCCTGCAACATGTGCGCGTGGCGGCGGCGCGGGGAGCGCAGATCGTCTGTCTGCCTGAACTTTTTCAGACGCAATATTTCTGCCAGCGGGAAGACGCGGCGCTTTTTGATTTAGCGGAACCGATTCCCGGCCCCACCACCATGCGGCTCTCGGACCTGGCGAAAGAGCTGCGCATTGTTCTGATCGCTTCGCTTTTCGAGAAGCGCGCCCCCGGGGTTTATCACAACACGGCGGTGATCTTTGATGCGGATGGCGCGCAGCGCGGCCTCTACCGCAAGATGCACATTCCCGACGATCCGCTCTACTACGAAAAGTTTTACTTCACGCCGGGCGATCTCGGCTTTCGCGCGTTTGATACGCATGCCGGGAAAATCGGAGCGCTGGTGTGCTGGGACCAGTGGTATCCGGAGGGTGCGCGGCTCACGGCGCTGCAAGGCGCGCAGGTGCTTTTCTATCCCACTGCCATCGGCTGGCACCCCGCTGAGAAAGCGGAAAGCGGCGCCGCGCAACACGACGCCTGGCGCACCATTCAGCGGGCGCACGCCATCGCCAACGGAGTTTACGTCGCAGTGGTGAACCGGGTGGGCTTCGAGACCGGCAATATCCGCGGCAATCAGGCGCCAGGCGCTGGCCTGGAGTTCTGGGGCGGCTCGTTTCTGTGCGATCCCTTCGGGCGAGTGATCGCCGAGGCCGGCCACGAGAAGGAAGAAATCCTGATTGGCGAGGTGGACTTGAAAGCTTTGGAAGACGTCCGCCGGAACTGGCCGTTTCTGCGCGACCGCCGGATTGACGCCTATGCGGCCATTACCAAGCGGATGCTCGACTGATCCCGAATGACGCCACGCTCTCCAGCGACTTCAAGCAATACTTTAAGTTCAGCTGCGGGCTTTCGTATGCCGGCGGAGTGGGAGCCGCACGCCGCCACCTGGCTGGCCTGGCCGCATAACCGCAACGACTGGCCGGGGAAATTCCATCCCATTCCTTGGGTTTATGCCGAGATCATCCGTTACCTGGCACGCGGCGAGCGCGTGGAACTGATTGTGAACGATGCCGCGGGTGAGAAGATCGCACGCAAGGTTCTGCAGAAAACCAACGCTCTGACCGCGAACGTGCGTTTTCATCGCTGGCCCAGCGACCGGGTGTGGACGCGCGATTCCGGGTGCACCTTCGTTGTGCCCACAGATCAAAGTGCGGGCCGATCGCCGGCGGCAATCCAGTGGCGCTTCAACGCCTGGGCGAAATATTCCAACTGGCAGCGCGATGCCAGGATTGGCGGGCTGATGGCCAAGGCCGCGGGAGCAGAACAGTTTCATCCCACATTCGGCAAGCAGCGGGTGATTCTCGAAGGCGGCTCGATCGACGTAAACGGTTCCGGGACGCTGCTGACCACCGAAGAATGCCTGCTGAGCAAGGTGCAGGAGCGCAATCCCGGCCGGAAGCGCGCAGACTACGAAGCCGTTTTCGCCGAGTACCTGGGAGTGAACCATGTGATCTGGCTGGGCGCGGGCATCGCCGGGGACGATACTCACGGCCACGTAGATGATCTCACGCGCTTTGTGGCGCCGGATACGGTCGTCACGGTGGTGGAATCCGATCCCAAGGACGCCAACTATGCTCCCCTGCGCGAGAATATTCAGCGTTTGCGGGCGGCCTGCGATCAGAATGGCAAGTCTCTCGCCATCGTGGAACTGCCCATGCCCAGCACGGTATTTTTCGCCGGCCGGCGCCTTCCCGCGAGCTATGCCAATTTCTATATCGCCAATCAGCGAGTGCTGGTGCCGGTCTTCAATGATCCCAACGACCGCATTGCGCTTGATACCTTGGCTGACCTTTTTCCTGAGCGGGAGATTGTCGGCATCTATTGCAGTGATCTGGTCTGGGGCTTCGGCACCATTCACTGCATGACCCAGCAGCAACCGCAATACATCCCGTAAGCTCCGGGCTGCGGGGTACAAATCAAGGCTGGAATTTTCAGTTCGCACTTCCAGTCGCCGCTGCTCGCAGTCTGGGGTTCCCGGTGCTCACCTAGCGGCGCTTGCCGCGCAGGTCATTGGCCAAAGGTACCTGTCTTAGGCTGTACTAATCTCGCATTGACGCACTCTTCGCCTTCGACCAAACTCTGCTCTACGTGCCGCAAACCGCATCCTTGCGGCATGGGTTAGACAGCGCCGAGAGCCATCCCCCATGGAAAACTCTGCTCTACGCAACGTGTCCCCCTTCCCTCCCCCAAAACTGCGGCCTTTGCCCGGCAGCCCGCTGCCCTTCCCCGTGAAGCCCGCGTCGTCCGAGCCAGATCCCGAGGAAGTCTTCGCCACCATCCGGCGGCAGATTGAATCGGGCCAGCAGACGCCGGGGGTGGTGCTGAATGCGATTGTGGTGGTGGCGCAGGCGCTGACCGGTGCCACCGGCGCCGCGATTGCCATGATCCAGCCCGATGGGCGCGCCGTGTGCGTGGCCCGTAGCGGGGAGACGGCCCCTGAGGTGGGCGATCCCGTGGGAGTGGGTGGTGGCCTCTCGGGCGCCTGTCTGCGCACCGGGCGGACTCTTCTTTGTGATGACACCCAGATTGACCCCCGCGTCGATGCACCCGCCTGCCTGCGCCTGGGCCTGCGCTCCATCGCCGCCTCGCCCCTCCATGAAAACGGCGCCGCCGCCGGGCTGCTGGAACTTTTCTCGGTGTATTCCTATGCCTTTTCCCAGGAGCACATGAGCTTTCTGGAGACGATGGCGGAGCTTGCCCAGGCCGCACATGCGCAGGAGATGGCCGAGATGCACACGCCCGCAGTGGAGCCCGAGCTTCCCTCACCACTGGCGGGCATTGCTCCGGCGCAGCCTCTGGAAGAGGCGTTGCGCCGCCTGCCCAATCTGCTCCCGGTGGTGGAAAAACGCCCCTTCTGGATTTGGGGTGCGGCCGCGTTTGCCGTCATTGTTCTGCTGACCACTTGCTGGGAAATCTGGCATTCCTCGGGCGTAAAATCCAGCGCGCCCGTGGCCGCGAATGCGCAGACCTATGCGCAAGCCACACCGGCAGAGCAGACCGAGGTGCTGACCCGCAGCGGCCCATCGCGCCGCGTTGAAAAGCAGGAGCATAGGCGGGCGGAGCGTCACCGCGCCAAGGGGAAAGAAGCGGACGAAAAAGCAGAGGAAGATGAAGCCGCCGACGTGGTGGTGAACGAGGTTGCGCAAGATCCGGCAGCGCCACCCTTGACGGTTAGGAACGGTAAGCTAACTCAACCGGCTCCCGCCGGACTGGACCTGCCGGCCGAAAGCGCGCCGCAAATTTTGGTGACGGGCGCCAACCCGGCGGTCCTGCGCAGCGTGCTCTCGGCTTCTCCGGGTGCGCCCAAGCTGGGCGCTCCTGTATCCAAAGGCGCGAGCCCTCCCGTTCTTGAGCAGCAGGTTCCTCCTGTCTATCCGGTTCTTGCCCGCAGCATGCGCGTGGAAGGGCCGGTAGTCCTGGATATCTTGATTCACGAAGACGGCAGCGTCAGCATCGCCCGCAAGGTAAGCGGGCATCCGCTGCTGACCCAGGCAGCAATGGATGCGGTCAAGAGATGGCACTACCGCCCCGCAGAGTTGAATGGAAAACCAACCCAGGTGGAAACACGAATCACGGTGAACTTCAAGCTGGGTTAGTTCTAGCTGCGGTATTGCGTGGGCTGCGGACCCCGCTCCAGCGTCTCCCGGTCCCAGATGGCGCCGTCGCGGGTGTAATTGGCCAACTCGAAATCCTGGGTCAACTCCAGCGCGTCTACCGGGCAGGCGTCTTCGCACAATCCACAGAACATGCAGCGGCTCAGATCGTAGGTGAAAGTGGTCAACTCTTTACGGCGGGTGTGTTCGTTGCGTTCGCTCGCGACTACGATCAGGTGTTCAGGACAGGCCAGGGCACACAGATCGCAGGCGATGCACATCGTCTCATCGGTATCGGGATTGACGTTCAGGCGCGGGGCGCCGCGATAGCGCTCCGCTACCTGCGGGCGCTGCAGAGGATATTGCTCGGTGTAGATTTCCCGCGGATCCTGATTGCGGAAGGTGACCTTGAGGCCCTTGATCAGGTCCAGCAGAAGAATCTTGCGCAGAACGGTTGGCAGCGCCATCTGGCGCTAGGATACCACCGAACCCTGCGGGCGCAGTAGTGCCTTGATGCAGGAAAAACCACGAAGGCCGGAGCGCACCTTTACGCCCTTCGTGGCCTTCGTGGTTTACCCGGTCCTCGGCTGATCAGGCGGCCTTGCCTTGCATGGTGGTCACGCTGGCGGTCTTGGTCTTGACGAATGCCGCCACCACCAAGCCCACGATCAGCATTCCGATGAACTTATCGGCCATCACGCCGCCGGTGTAGTTGCGCGGAAAGCCATACCAGATCCAGTACTCGACGTTGGTGGCCAGCGAGACCAGCCCCCCCAGCACCACCACATAGCCGACGCGGGAGGTGTAGCTCGTAAGCCCAACCGCGAAGGAGAGCAGGAAGGCCACGATCAGCGCCTGCACGATGTTCAGCACGAACTCCTTCCCGAGCTGCCGTGTCATTGAGCTGCTGGCGCCAGTGGGCTGGTAAACGAGAACACCCCATGGCCCGTTCTCATCGGCGGCGGCGATCTTTCCGGTATCCATCTGCGGAAAGACGTAAAAGCCAGAGTGCGGAATCGCGGCTTTCATCGCATTCACCATTGCCGCCTGCTGCGGCAGGTCATGCATGCCGACATCGCCCAGCTTGAGCACGGTATGCGACAAGCCACCCCACACGAACAGAGCCACGCCACCCAAAATCCCGGCCAATAGCACGCGTTTCGACATAGTAGCCTCCTCAGGGCGGCATATTATGCACCAGGAACGATGCAATGGGAAGGGGCATTTGAACCCACGGATTGGAGGTCCGGGAGTGGGCCGGACCCAGGCGCGTAGGGCGCGAAGGCGGGGCCACATGGACCGTTCGGGCCATAGCTCAGTACCCGGCGGCTGACCAGCCCACTTTCTCTATTGCAGCCGGGCGTACTCGTCTTTGGCCTGCTTCAAGGTGGGCACGTCTGGGTCGGCATCTTTCCAGGTGGCGAGGAAGTTCTGGTAAGCGACCCTCGCTTTGGCTGTATCTCCTTGCAGCGCGTAGGCTCTCCCCAGCCCAAGGTTAGCCAGGGAGTAAAGCGGATCGGTGGGAGAGACGCCCTGGTGATCCAGAATTTTCTGGAACTGCGCAGCCGCGCTCGGGCCGTCATGGGCGTGCAGGTAGGCGTCGCCGCGCAAGTAAAGCACGCCAAATCCGGCGCCGGCGGGCCCGGCGCCAAGCTCGTAGGGCGTGGCAGCTTCCAGGTCAGACACCGCTTCCGTGAACTTGCTGGCATGCATAGCGATGGCGGCGCGGACCATGGGAAGAGTTATATCGTTGAGCAGCGTGTCGAGGGGATATTGCTGGGCCACCTTATCCGCCAGCTCCTGGGCGCGGGCCGTATCTCCCAGGAAGGCGAAGGCTTGCGCCGCGCCTGAGAGCGTATCGCGATCCTGCGAGTCCGCCAGCGCTTCGGTGGTTTGCTTTTTGGCCTCCGGCAGGTTGCCCATCACGACTTCATCCAACGCCTGCGCGAGCTTCGCGCCCGAAGCAAACTCAGTCAGCCCGGAGCGCTTTGCCAGCGCCACCGCCTGATCGTAGGACTGGCGGCCGCTCTTAACTTTTCCCTGGGCGTATTCGCTTTGCGCCTTGACGAACCAGATGACCGGTTCCCAGGGCTTGCCCCGGTAGTATTCCACCTGGCGCTCCATTCCGGCTTCGTCATGCTGCATGAAGGCAATATCGTAAAAAAAGAAACCGGCGGACGAGGAAACATCCATTCGGTTGCTTAAGCCCTTTTCCACCACCGCTTTCGCCTCATCGAACCGGTTCAGCCGCTCGTAGGCCTCGGCCAGATTCTGATAGGCGAACAGGTCTTTGGAATCCATGCGCATGGCCTCGCTGGCGTCCACCAGGGCCTTTTCGGGATGCCCCTCCGACTCGTAGAGCAGGCAAAGGTTGTCCCAGGGAACCGAATCGCGCGGATAGGTGGTTTTCCACTGCTCGTAGATATCAATCGTCTTGTCGAGCTCGCGGGTCTTGAACTCGTAGTAATGGGCAGAGATGTAGAGCCGCTCGCGCTCGCTGACCCGATCTTTCAGGTCGAAAGCTTTCTGCAGATTGTCAGTGGCCAGCCCGGGCTTCGACAGATTGCTGTAAGCAACCCCCAGAGTGGCATATGCCATGGCGAAGTTCGGATCGAGTTCGATGGCCTGCTTGAGGTAAGGAATGGCGTTTTCATCATCTAGTTTTGTGTGCGCCGCCTGTCCCTGGGAAAAGGCCTTCAATGCTTCCAGGGACGAGGTGGTGGCCTGCTGCAGCGGGGTGGCGAACTTCTGTACAGAAGCCAGAGATTCGCCCAGCTTCTGGCGGAGGTCCGAAGCGGCGCCATCCAGCGACTTGAGCACGTGCTCTTTGCTGTCGGCCTCCACTTGCTCCTGCGCCAGCGAGTCGCCGGTCTGGGCGTTGATGGCGTTCAGATTGATGGCGTAGTGCGTGCCCAGGCTGGAAATCGAACCGGTCAGCAAAGCCTTTACGGCCTCGCGCTGGCAGATTTCCCGGCCAACTTCGTTGGTGATGCGCTCATCCGGGGAGCGGCCCATGAAGCGCAAGGCCTCCTGAATTCGCGACTGGGGCAAAATGTTGAGAAAGGGCGACTGCTCGAGCTGAACCGCCAGGGCCTGCTTCAGCGTGCCGTCGAAAACGGAATCGCCCGTGGTGTTCACGAAGTCGGCCAGCAGAATGGAGTCTTTCTCGGTCAGGGCCTGTGATTTGCGGGCATGGAAGAAAATCACGCCCGCGATCACGAGAGCGAGCGCAGCGGCAGCGCCGATCACCCAGGCACGGCGGCGGGATGGGCGAATATCCGCAGAGCTTGAAGAAGCAGGAACCTGAGCCGCGCTGCTGGCTGCAGCCGAAACGTGCCTTCCGCTCGAAGACGGCTGGGCCACGGATGACTGGGCGCTTCCACTGCCGGCCGCCTCAGGGGGCATCTCCATCACCACCAGGCTGGAACGGTTGGAATCGGTATCTCGCTTCAACCGCTGCAGTTCCGCCCGTATTTCTGAGGCGTGCTGATAGCGCAGATTCCGGTCTTTTTCCAAGGCGCGGTTGATGATGCGCTCCAGTTCGGCAGGCAGGTCGGGATTCAGCCGCACCGGCGAAACCGGCGCGCGGCTGAGAATGGCTTCGAAAATCACCGCCGAGGTGTCGCCGCGAAATGGCACGGTGCCCGTGGCCATCTCATAAAGAACCGCGCCGAAGGAGAAAAGGTCAGTGCGGCCATCCAGCTCCAGGCCTCGGGCTTGTTCCGGTGACATGTAGGCAACCGTCCCCAGGGTGGTGCCGGGGCTGGTCAGATGCAGCGCGGTGGCGCCCGCGGTGGCCTCCGAGGGGGCACTTGCCACTCCCACCGCGCTCTTCTCGGTGGTCGTAACTTTGGCCAATCCGAAATCCAGAATCTTGGCGTGGCCACGCTTGGTTACGAAAATGTTGGCCGGCTTGATATCCCGGTGGACAATGCCCTCGGTATGGGCGGCATCGAGCGCATCGGCGGTTTCGATGGCCAAAGAGAGCAGCACTTCCAGGTCCAGGGGCCGCCCCGCGATGCGATGCTTCAGGGTGGTTCCGTCGAGGTACTCCATCACGATGAAGGCTTGTCCGTCGCGCTCATCAATTTCGTGAATGGTGCAGATATTGGGATGGTTCAGGGCTGAAGCGGCCTTGGCCTCGCGCTGAAAGCGGGCCAGCGCCTGGGGGTCTTTCGAAACTTCGTCCGGCAGGAATTTGAGGGCGACAAAGCGGCCTAGCTTGAGGTCTTCGGCTTTGTACACCACTCCCATGCCGCCGCCGCCAAGCTTCTCAACGATGCGATAGTGGGAGACGGTTTGCCCGATCATGGCGCGAACTCTGCGTGTCCGGCCATCTTAGTGGGCGGGCAAGGGGCAGTCAATGCGGTCCCAATAAACCACAAGAGACGCAAAGAAGCACGAAAGAAGGCAGAAAAGGCAGCCTTCGTGCGACTTCGTGGCCTTCGTGGTTGTCTGATTTGGCCAGCCCTCCACGGCGATGCTGCCTGACCGCTACAATCACGAAGTACACGAAGGGAGGTGGGCGCCTGGCGGATTCAAGGGATGAACCTGAGATGGACGAGCTCTGGATGGAAGAAGCACTCCGCGCTGCCCATCGCGCGCTCGAGGCCGGCGAAGTGCCGGTGGGCGCGGTTGTCGTCTGCCGGGGCGAAGTGGCCGGGCGGGGATGGAACCGTAACCTCACCGACTCCGATCCGGCCGCTCACGCCGAGATCGTAGCCCTGCGGGAAGCGGGCAAGAACCTAGGTAATCACCGGCTGGGGGAATGTGAAATGTTTGTTACAATCGAGCCGTGCGTCATGTGCGCCGGCGCCCTGGTGCATGCCCGCGTGCGGCGGCTGGTTTACGGAGCCGACGACCCGAAAGCCGGGGCCGTGCGTTCGGTCCTGGAGGTGGTGAACCACCCCCAACTGAATCATAAGATGGAGGTTCGCAGGGGCGTCCTGGCTGGCCGCAGCGCCGAGTTGCTGCAGGAGTTTTTTCGAAGGAAGCGCTAAGCCTTGCCTCTGGCTGCCAGCTTCTGCATGGTGAGACATTCCGATGCGGAGAGGTGCGTGAGTGGTTGAAACGATCCGCCTCGAGAGTTGAGCCGTTTGGCGGGCGTGAGCGAAGCGGGAGCCCGCCGGCGAAATCCCGAGCGCGCTCCTGGCGCGAGGGACCTGATTTACTGCCATATTCCGATGCGGAGAGGTGCGTGAGTGGTTGAAACGATCCGCCTCGAAAGCGGACATACCTTGACGGGTATCGGGGGTTCGAATCCCTCCCTCTCCGCCAGTTGTTTTACGGAGGTATAACTATTGGGTCATCCTCCCGAAACACCGTTTGACAGCGTCGAGGGCGCCCACGAATACGTGCGGCTGTTGCTGGAAGCGCTGACCGAGGGTAAGCGCGATATCGAAGCCGATATCGCCGCCGCGCTCGATACCAAGCAAGACCGCCGGCTCGAAGCCCTGCGCCTGGTCCTCCACAAGCTGGATAAGCTCGAGCAGCACCTGAAGACCAGCGGCCGCCTGCTCAACGATCTTCGCACTCTGCGCCGCCTTCTGCTCGAAGAGCGCGCCCAGGCTGTGGGCGCGAGCGAAACCCCGACAAGACGTTAAATCCGCAAAAAAGAAAGGCGCGCCGAAGCGCGCCCTCGACTAAGCCAGTTCAGTTCTTACCGGCGTCCCGGGCCTCCGTGGAAGCCGCCCCCATGAAATCCACCGGGAGCGCCAGGGAAGCTGCCGAAGGCGTGCATGCCACCGCGCGGCGCAACCTGCGGCATGGCTCGCGGCCCGATCGGCCGGAAATGACCCGCACGCGCGAACCCCGGCGGATGATACGCCGGGCCAAAACGATGGACGAATGGTCCGCGGTAGAACACCGGCGCCCGATAGACCAACAGCGGTGAGTAGAACCCCCAGCCGAAGGGGCTGTAGAAGATTCCATCCGCCGGAATGAACGTGTAGGCGCTGAACCACGGGTCCCAGTACCAACCCGCGCCAATCCAGCCCGGACCATACCAGCCGTTCGCCACGTAAATGCGGGCCGCATTGGTATTGGCCTCGGCCAGGTAAGACGACCGCAGGCTGCTGAAGCGGTAAAGGTCGCTCTGCTCAAAGTCATTCTTATCGAACTTGCGAGCCTTCAGCTTGCCCGGCGTGTCGAGCGTGACTTCGTGGCTCCCTTTTACCTTCACGTGCTCATCGCCCTCGAGCACGGTCGCCTGGCCGTCAAAGACCCGGACTTGCCTGGTGTTGGCGTCGAAGCCATAGAGCCCGGTTTTCTGGAGCTGCGTGGCGGCGCCGTCTTCCATCACCCGCAGATCGTTTTCCGGCCGAATCTCCGCCACTTCGACCATGGCCTGGCCGCGAGTGACATCCACTTCGGTGTAAGTGAGGCTGGGCGAGAGCATCTTCACCGAGCTGTTATCGCCGACCCGCAGGAAAACGCCCGGCGTGAGCAGAATCTCCGCCTTGCCGTTCTGCGTGTCAATGGACTGGCCGGTTTCGAGGTTAGTGGAGCCGATGGATTTTGCCGTCAACGGCTGGTCGCCGATGGAAACCTGTCCCTCCACATAATTCAGCGTTCCTGGCACCGCTGGATTTTGATTTGCCGTGGTTGCCCACATGGGCATCGCCAGGATCACCGCCAGGAAGGCGCCTGCGATCCCTTGCCACATTGACCGTTTCATGTCTATTAACCCTCTGGTTAATTAGATGAAGCGGGGCGGCGGAAGATGCGCGGCGATTCGCGGGCAAACGCCGGAGCAGAGCGGCATTCCGGGCAACCAATTGCCGAGCATTCTCATCTCCGCGGCGCTTCACATTTCTATAGGCTTATCGGCATGGCGAGCCAGATACCAACAGGGGACATAGCCGAGTTGGGCAAAGATGGAATGAACGCAGGTCTGATCGCGGGCATCGTTGAAAACATATTCGGTGCGGTTGTTCTTTTCCGGGATGGCGTAATAGCTGCGAACGGTCACGCTGCCGAAGGGGCTGTGCCCGGTGGCCACGCGAATGCGCAGCACGAGGTAGTCGCCGGCGTACACCAGACAGGCCAGCGCGACCAGTGCAGCGACCAGCGAGAGCAGCCGGCGTTTCATAGTTCGCCGCCTAGTTTAATGATTTGCGGGTGCGGGAGAAAGCGATAACCACCGAGGACACGAATGAGCACGAAGGTTACCAGGCAATTTGGGAGGTACGGGTTATTGTTTGAAGGGTGCGATTTCCTTCGTGTTACTTCGTGTCCTTGGTGGTTATCGCTTTTCCGGGCTTGACATGGGAACGTCGCCGCAAGCACTATGCCGGGCATGGAATCCGCCCGCGGGTCTTGCTGCGTCCTTCTCAGCGCCATGCTCTCGGCGACTCTGATAGCCAAGGCTGCCGATTCGGCCCCCAAACGTCCGCCCATCGTGGGCGTGGCCCACATCGGGCTGAAAACTGCCGACATCGCAGCAGCGCGCAGGTTCTATACCGGGATTCTTGGCTTCCAGGAGCCCTTCAGCCTCAACCAGACCGATGGCAGCGGCCTGCTGCTGACGTATTTCAAGGTCAACGACCACCAATACATTGAAGTCTTCCCCTCGCTCAAAGATCCGAACGGAGACCGCCTGTCGCACATCTCATTCGAGACCACCGATGCCGAGGGGCTGCGTGCTTACCTGGCCAGTAAAGGCGTGAAGGTGCCGGAAAAGCTTCCGCCGCGCCGCGATGGGGACCTCGGTTTTGACGTGACAGACCCGGATGGGCATGACGTCGAATTCATGCAGTACCTTCCGGGTTCGCTGCACGAGAAGGCCTTTGGCAAGTTTCTGCCTAAGACGCGCATTTCGACCCGCATGATTCACGTAGGGGTCATCGTGAAAGACCGCGCCGCCGCCGACCATTTCTACAAAGACATTCTGGGTTTCAAGGAAATCTGGCACGGGGGCATGACCGACACTGAGACCGATTGGGTGGATATGCGCGTTCCCGAAGGCACCGACTGGCTGGAATACATGCTGCACGTCAAAGGCACAGACGTGCACACCGTGGGCGTAATGCATCACATGGCGCTGGGCGTGCCCAGCGTAAAGGCGGGATACGAGACGGCGGTCAAGCGCGGCTACAAAACCACCGAGAAGCCCAAGATCGGCCGCGACGGCAAATGGCAATTCAACCTCTATGATCCCGACTTCACGCGGGTGGAACTCATGGAACCGAAGCCGGTCGAGAAACCCTGCTGCTCGCCGATGCTGCAGTAGGCTAAGCAACCGGCGCGACCCGGCGACGCATCTTTCGGTGTAATTCTGACCGCGTCCGCTGGCGGTTGCGGACGCGGCTCCCACCTGAAAAGGCCGGTCTTTGAAGACTTGGCTTGCAGCCGACAATCGGAGCCGTGCGGAATGAGGATGAGAATCGCGCCGGGGCTGCAACTGCTGGGACTGCTTTGCCTGTTAAACCCACTGCTTTCCGCCCAAGCATCTTCGAAGGACCTGCTGCTTCAGTTCGCGCCGGCCCAAACCTCGGTGGATTTCGTTCTTGGGGCCACATTGCACAGTGTGCACGGGCGCTTTCAGCTCAAGCGCGGCTCGATTCAGTTCAATCCGGCGGCCAATGCCATTAGCGGCGAACTGGTGGTGGATGCCGCGAGCGGCGACAGCGGCAACGACCGCCGCGACCGCAGGATGCATTCCGAGATTCTGGAGAGCGCGCGCTTTCCCGAGATCACCTTCGCGGCAGAGAGTGCCGAAGGAACGCTGGTTTCCGCCGGAGCGTCGAACTTGAAGGTGCATGGCAAACTCACCATCCATGGCGCCGGGCACGAAGTGGTGGTGCCGGTGCGGGTGGAACTGCTGCCGGACCACTGGAGTGTCTCAGCCCACTTTTCTCTCCCTTATGTGGACTGGGGCATGAAAAACCCAAGCACATTCCTTTTGCGCGTGGAACGCAGTGTGGAGATTGATGTGCAGGCCACGGGAACAAAGAGAGGCGAACCGGCGAAGTAGAGAATTATTTCTTTTGGCCTGCGGCGAGTTGCCCTGCCGGCTGCGCTGCCAACACAATCTTTGGATGAAACAAGGTGCCGGCGATGCGCTCGGCTATAGCGATCAGCTCATTCTGCCCCTGAAAGACCTTCACCAGAGGCGCTCGCGAAAACTCGGGCAGATTCACCGCGCGCCCGTTGCGAATGAAAGCGGTGGCTTCCGCGTTAGCCGTTACCGAGGGCAACTGCGGCAGCAGGCGCCGGGGATGAACGAACAGCGCCTCGGCGCCGCCCGCATGGCTGGCTGCTTCCACCTCCTCGAGGGTGTGGGCATCGGCGATTTCGAACTCCGCCGTGGCCGTGCGCCGCAGCGATTGCAAATGCGCGCCGCAGCCCATCTTCTGCCCCATTTCGTGGGCCACGGCGCGCATGTACGTTCCGGGGGCAACCCGGGCACGGAAGCTCGCGCAATCGTTTTCGACGGCGGTGATCTCGAATTCCTTGATTTCCACCCTGACCGGCGAGAGCGGGACTTCTTTATGCCGGCGCGCCAGTTTGTAGGCTGGAACGCCGTGGATTTTCTTGGCCGAAAACGGCGGCGGCATCTGCTGCTGCACGCCGAGAAAGCCCGCGGCCAGTTCCTGCACCTGCGCCAGCGAGGGCGTGACCGGTTGAATTGCGCTGCTGGCTTCGCCTTCGGCGTCGTAGGTGTCGGTGGCGAAGCCAAAGCGGATCACGCCTTGGTACACCTTCTCAGAGGCGAGATAGAACTGGGCGATACGAGTGAGACTTCCGGTGACCAGGGGCAGGACTCCGGTAGCGGAAGGGTCGAGCGTGCCCACATGGCCCACCGAGCGCTCGCGCAGAATGCGGCGCACGCGGCTGACGACGTCGTGCGAGGTCATGCCCGCCGGCTTGTCAATGACGAGAACGCCGTTCATTTTTCCTTCGCACCCTTCCCCTCACCCTGTTTCGTTCACCGCGATTTCTGAAACCGCAGGAAATCTGCTAACTTTCAGAATCGCTGATTTGGCAAGTGGTGGCAGCAGTCCCGGCAAGGCCCGCCCGCGCGGCCCGGGCGCTGTAGCTAAATTATCAAATCCGGCGGGACGCGGGATCCAAATCTCTCATGATTCCCATTCGCGACGATCAGCCGCGCTTCAGCGTTCCCTATCTGACCTATTTTCTGATCGGGTTGAACCTGGTGATTTTCTTTTTCGAGTCGGCCCTCGACCGAGACAGCCTGATGGCGGTGATGTTCCAGTTCGGCCTTGTGCCCAGCCAGGTGACGGCGTTGGTGGCCGGCAGCCGTTATGCCAGCCCGCTGGCCGCACTCGTTCCCTTCTTTACCTCGATGTTCCTGCACGGCTCATGGCTGCATGTGATCGGCAACATGTGGTTTCTGTGGATTTTTGGCGACAACATTGAAGACTATCTCGGGCACCTGAAATACCTGATCTTCTATCTGCTGAGCGGCTTTGCGGCCGCCGCCGCCCAGGTGGCGCTGACGCCGCACTCCCGTGTACCGACGATTGGGGCCAGCGGCGCCATTGCGGGTGTGCTGGGGGCGTACTTCATTCTCTATCCGAAGGCCCGCGTGCTCACCTGGTTTCCGATCTTTTTCCTCTTCCACCTGCCCGCCTGGATCATGCTCGGCTACTGGTTTGTGGTCCAGTTCCTGAGCGGCACGGCGACGTCGCTCTCCTATGCCGGCAATAACAGCGGCGGCGTGGCTTTCTGGGCCCATGTCGGCGGATTTCTCGCCGGCCTGATCATGATCAAGATCTTTCCCGAGCGGCCGCAGCGCGCCCGCTATGGGACCTGGTGAGGCCTCCCGCCGCTGCTCCGCACCATCCGGGTGGAGTATTTGCCGACGAGCATTGGCCCTTGGGTTGTGTGCCGGCCGCAAGCCATCTGGCGCAACCATATGAGGGCACAAATCCAAACGGTGCGCTAGGCTCCGTTGGCGCGGTTGCGGATCAGAGAGAGAAACTCCGTCCGCGTTTCCTGCTCCTGGCGGAACGAGCCGAGCATAGCGGAGGTAACCGCGGCGGAGTGCTGTTTTTCCACGCCGCGCATCATCATGCAGAGATGGCGGGCTTCGATTACCACGCCCACGCCCTGGGGCTGAATGGCTTTCTGGATGGTTTCCGCGATCTGCGTGGTCAGGCGTTCCTGCAACTGCAGGCGGCGGGAAAAAATTTCGATGAGGCGCGGAATTTTGCTCAGGCCGATCACTTTGCCATTGGGAATGTAGGCCACGTGCACCTTGCCAAAAAACGGCAGCATGTGGTGCTCGCACAGGCTGAACATTTCGACGTCTTTCACGATTACCATTTCGTCGTAAGTGACCGTGAAGAGGGCGTTTTTAAGCATGGCTTCAGGATCTTCGCGATAGCCGCGCATCAGAAACTCGTAGGCGCGATGCACCCGCTGGGGAGTTCGCGTCAACCCCTCGCGTCCAGGGTCTTCGCCCAGGCGAACAATCATTTCGCGCACCAGGTCTTCAAAGCTGGCGCTGGTCAGCGTGGCTGGCTCAACTGATTCCGGTTCAACCGATTGCGTCATGATGCGAGGTTCCCTTCCCCTTCCGGTCCGGCAAACCTAGGGTCCAATCTCCGCTTCGCCCGCATACTCGAAAGAATTCATCATAGTCTCTTCCAGGCGCACTTTCTCCAGATGCGCCGGGGTAAATCCGCGCCGCAAAATATCGTAGATGACGGCGCAAAGGTTTTCCGTGGTAGGGACCTGGGTGGCGAATTCGGGCGCCAGGTTGAGATTCTGCAAGTGGAAGCGTTCCAGAATCTGCCGGTCTACAAATCCGTCAAGTTCCACCAGATTGCACACCATGCCGGTGCTTTGATCCACCGGCCCGCTGACCGTAACTTCGAGCGCGTAGTTGTGGCCGTGCCCATGGGGATTGTTGCACTTGCCGTAGGTCGCGTGGTTCTCTTCGGCGGACATGGCTTGGTTATGCAACCGGTGCGAAGCCGAAAACATGTATCGCCGCGTGAGGTGGGCCTTCATGGTTCTCCGTAGAAATCCACGAAAAGATCGGGGGTTTCATAGACGCGCACCCGGTGAAGTCGGGCCATTTTCAGTTTAGGGGCCAGGCGCTGCCAGATTGCGATGGCGAGGTTTTCCGTGGTTGGAATGCGGTTAGCGAACTCGGGCACTTCTTTGTTCAAAAAACGGTGGTCGAGCGCGTCCAGAACTTCATGGTTCAAGGTTTCCTTTAACTGTTTCAGATCCACCACGAAGCCGGAGCGCGGGTCCACTTCGCCCTTCACCGTGACTTCGAGCGTGTAGTTGTGGCCGTGCCCGTTGGGGTTGTTGCACTTGCCGAAAAGGCGCTGGTTCTCTTCCGGCGAAAAGGCCGGGTTGTGATAATAGTGCGAGGCGGAAAATTCGGCTTTGCGTGTGAGATAGACCATAGTGCTTTATGAAGCAGCCCCTTCAACCACGAAGGCCACGAAGCTACACGAAGAAAACCCTGCGCAGTGGTTGATTAAGCGCATTTTCACGCCAGCTTCGATGCGGCCGACGCTCTCGCCGATGCTGACCCAGTTGGCGGAGGTTCGGCGGCGTAGCTCCTTCCCTTCCAGCTTACCGTTCCCCGGCGGTGCGCCGCCCGGGAACGCAGCAGGAGATACGCGAACAGGGGGAGCCCCAGCAGCGAGGCCGCCGTCGCGCCAGAGGGAAAATGCGCCCGGCGAATTCTCGCCACAAACAGCGCGCAGCAGATCAGAAACAGCACCGCCGCCGCAGCCGCCAGGGCGGCCCGGCCATAGAGCGCGGCCATAAGGGCGCCCTCGGCGCTGGCGGCGGTCAGAAGAAATTCCGCCAGGCGTAGTGCCGCAAGCCGGCCCGGCGAGGGAAACAGCAATGCCAGGTTCTTGGTCCAGCCTTCGCGCATCTGGGCAAAGCTCCGGTACATGCGCGTGCGCACGGCATCGCCGCCGTAGCGGAAGAAAATCCTGCGCCCGGAAGCCTTGACCGCCCGGGCCAGAGCGACATCTTCGAGCAGATTGCCGGCAACCGCCGCATGTCCGCCCGTTGCTGCGTAAGCTTCGCGGGAAACCAGTAGATACTGGCCGTTGGCGGCCGCGGCGGGCGACTTCGGATCGCTCACCTGCGAGGGCTGAAAAGCGCAAGCCAGTTCGGCGAAGATCACCGGCATGACCGCTTTCTGCCAGAAACCTTCCACTTCCTGCTCCGGCGAATAGGAAAGCAAAGCGGCATGCTTCCGCCGGGCTTCGCCCAGGCTGCGCACCAGCGAGTAGGGCAAATGGACGGTATCGGCATCGGTGAACAGAAACCAATCGCCTCGCGCGCGCGTGGCCCCGGCGCTTACAGCATTATTCTTGCCGCTCCAGCCTTCGGGCAGCGGGCCGGCTTCGACGATCTGCACGGCGGGAAAAGCGCCGGCAATTTCGCGGGTGCGGTCGGTCGAACCGTCATCCACCACGATGATCTCGAACGCCACACCTTTTTGCGCAGTAAGCGAAGCCAGGCAAGCGCCCAAAGACGTCTCTTCGTTTCGCGCCGGCACGATCACCGAGACGACTGGCCGCTCCGTTCCTGCTTCTGTCGCTGTCATATTTGGGCAGGCCGCGCAGGCGAATTAGGTATTATAGCTGTGTGCATCGCACGCTCGTCCTCACTGGGTTCGTCACTCTCTTTCTGCTTACCGGCTGCTACAGCGGCTCCCGCCCGCCCCACATCGGAACGCCCGCGCCTGATTTCACCGTCAAAGATTCAGACCGTTCCGTCACGCTGACTGAGTTTCGCGGAAAAATCGTAGTGCTGAATTTCTGGGCCACGTGGTGCCCGCCCTGCGTGGATGAGATGCCCTCGCTCGAACAATTGCAGCAAAAAATGAAGAACAAGGGCGTGGTGGTGCTGGGGGTGAGCGTGGACGAAGACTCCAGCGCCTATCATCAGTTCCTGAAGGAACACAACATAGATTTTCTGACCGTCCGCGACCCCAGCCAGAAGAGCAACGACCTGTACGGAACTTTCAAGTTCCCCGAGACTTACATCATTGACCGCAACGGCATTCTGCGGCGCAAGTTCATCGGCGAGGTGGACTGGAGCGAGCCCGAGATCGTGGACTTCCTCGGCAAGCTCTGATTGGCGCCGTCCTCTACAATATTCCCGTGAAAAGCTGGGACGTGATTGTAGCCGGCGGCGGCATCATCGGGCTTTCGCTCGCCCTTGCGCTGCGCAAGCGGGGAGCCTCCGTGCTGCTGGTGGAGCGCGGAGAACCGGGGCGCGAGGCCTCGCATGCCGCAGCCGGAATGCTGGCCGATTCGCCTTCGGAACTGCCGCAAGCCCTGGCGGAACTGGCCGCGGCCAGCGCCGGCATGTATCCGGAATTTGCGCACGAATTGCAGGATGAATCGGGAATGAAGCTTGATCTGCGTGGCCAGGGCACGATCGTGTTGGCGCAGGAAAATGGCGCAGGCTCGCCCCACGGCAGACCTGACCTGCCGGCGCCGCTTGCGGAACTCGAGCCGGCGCTGGCGGGCGCAGAGTGCGAGGCAATTTACTGCCAGGAACGCAGCGTGGATCCGCGCGCGCTCTCGGCGGCGGCGCTCAAGGCTGCTCACCACCGAGGGGTGGATATTTCTTCCGGCGCCGAGGTTCGCGAGTGTTTGGCCGACCGTGGCCGCGTGACCGGGGTACGTACCGGCAGGACGGAATATCATGCTCCCGTAGTCGTGAACTGCACCGGCGCGTGGGCGGGGCACATTTCGCCGGTGAAGATCCCTACGCGCCCGGTAAAAGGGCAGATGCTCGCAGTCGTCGGCGGGCCGGAAGTCCGGCACGTTATCCGCGCGCCCGAGGTCTATCTGGTGCCACGCAGCGATGGCCGCATTCTGATCGGGGCCACGCAGGAGGAAGCCGGCTTCGACAAGCGAACCGACCCGAGCACCATCCAGCAGCTGCATCAGGCGGCGCTGCGCTTGATTCCGGCGCTGTCGCAGGCGCGGGTGCACGAGGCGTGGGCAGGACTGCGGCCGGGGACGCCGGACAATCTGCCCATCCTGGGAGAGACCGCGATCCCCGGCTATTTCGTTGCCGCCGGACACTTTCGCGATGGCATATTGCTGGCCCCGGTGACGGCGCAGGTTATGGGGCAACTGATTACGGGCGCTAAGCTGGAGTGTGATCTCTCGGCGTTTTCACCTTTGAGATTCGGCTGCTGAGCCGCGGTGGCTTTCTCTGCGTCCTCGGTGTCCTGTGTGGTTAGATTCTTCGGGCTTCATGGCAACTGCCGCCCAAATTCGCGAGCACTATGATTCGCTGGCCCTGATTTACCGCACATTCTGGGGCGACCACATTCATCACGGATTGTTCACCGAGGGCAGCGAGTCGCCGGAAGAGGCGCAGAAAAAACTGCTCGACCACTGCGTTCCACTGCTTGGTCTGCGCGGCGGCGAGAGAGTTCTCGATGTGGGCTGCGGACATGGCGGCACGCTGCTGTATCTGGCGCAGTGGTTGGGATGCTCGGGGATGGGGATCAGCATCAGTCCGAAACAGGTGCGGCTGGCGAGCGAGAAGGCTGCGAAGGCGGGTCTTGCTGAGCGAGTGCGGTTCACCGTCGGCGATGCCGATGGATTCGAGTTTCCGGCGGAAAGCTGCGATCTGCTTTGGATCATGGAGTCCTCTGAGCACTTTGTTGATAAGGCGGGTTTCTTCGGCCGCTCGGTTGCGGCGCTGCGCCCGCGTGGCCGGCTTCTGCTTGCAGCCTGGACCGGTTCCATGGACTCGCCGCGAGTTCGCAGCGTTGCGGAAGCCTTCTTGTGCCCCGAGCTGTGGAGCGTTGAAGATTACAAAGGCGCAATCGCAAAGAACGGCATGAGCATCTTGAGCTGCCAGGATCTGACTTCTAAGGTGGTGCGTACCTGGGAGATTTGCCGGCAGCGCGCCCGCTCATCCGGCCCCGTAGTCAAACTGCTTCCCCGCGCGGCGCGGGAATTCGTCGAAGGCATTGACGTCATTCTCGAGGCCTACCGCTCCGGCGATCTCACCTACACGGTGCTCACCGCAGCTAGAGGCGCGCTATAAGCTTATTCCCGGAGAAGATCTCTAACCGCAAAAAACGCAGAATGGCGGCGAGGGGCGCAAAGAAGCTCAACCCAGCAAACGGGGCAATCCCCCGAGTAACGGCTCCGGCCGAATTTCTCCGTTATATACTTTGAAGCGGTCTTCAACTCTTCTTCATGCGCGCCAGCGCGAGAAAGGTGCAGGTCCTATGGCCTCCCCAGCGGTCAGTTACGCTCGCGGCAATCAGCAAAGATTTCTTACCG
>DATIYF010000012.1:0-73899 GCA_035517775.1 Terriglobales bacterium | reverse complement strand
AACTCTTCGAGCAGCGCCGTTTTCGGCGCATCGCCCTGCAGAAGCATGGGAAATTCCAGCTCGCCCAGCAGTCGCTGGTAAATCTCTTTCATCTGCGCATAGCTGGTGAACAGCACGAACGCCCGCCCGCGGGTGATCTCCAGCAGCTTGCGGATGCGGTCGGCCGCCCGCGGAGTAAACTGCGGCGTGCGCGGATCAGGCAGGTCGGGAGGCACATACAGCAGCGCCTGCCGCGCGTAATCGAAGTGCGAAGGCAAAACCGATTCGCGCGCGTACTCCAAACCCAGGCGCTGGCGCATATATTCGAAGCCGCCGCCTACCGCCAGCGTGGCTGAGGTCAACACCGCGCACTCCAGTTTGTCGAACAGGCAGGTCTTCAGGATGGGCGCCACATCAATCGGCGTGGCCTGCAGAAACACGTTCGATCTTTCGCGGGCGTGGGCGCCCGCGCCACGGCCTCGCCGCTCGATCCAGAAGACGGTGTTCGGCTCTTCCGACTCCAGCAGGAACCCCAGCTGCACCTGCAATTCCTGCGCCCGGCGCGCGAAGTTGAAGACCTCTTCGGGCTTCGAAGGCAAACTCTCCAGCTCCGCGGCCAGCCGCCGCAAAGCCTGCTGCAGGCCGAGAAACTCTTCCCCGTTTTCCTCCAGAAAATCGCGCCGGTTCTCAAAGGCAAAGCGGCCTTCGCCCTGGGGGAGCAGAGAAAAGAAGAACGCCCCGCGCTCCCGCAGGCTCTGCGCCGCCCCTGCCACTGCGGCCGAAAGCGCCTGGTTGCGCTGCAAGCCCGCCTCGACGTCGCGGCACAGTTCTTCGATCCGGCCCTGGCTCACCGCAACCCCGAAATATCCGCTGGCTACGTCTTCCAGTTCATGCGCCTCATCGAAGATCACGCAGCCCACATCCGGCAGCACTCCGGCGTCCGGGGCTTTCTCCGCCTGCTGCTTGATGCCAAGATCAGCGAAAAACAGATGATGGTTCACAATGATGATGTCGCTCTCCATCGCCCGCCGCCGCATCTCGGTGATAAAGCAGCGCTCGAAGGCGCTGCATTTCTGGCCCAGGCAGGTATCGGCGCGCGCATCCAGCTTGTGCCAGAGCGCGCTCGCCTCAGGTATGGCGGCGAGTTCGGCCCGGTCGCCGGTCTGCGTGGTCTTTTCCCAGGCGGCAATCGCCCGGTAGTGCTCGATCTCCTCCAGCCCGCTTAGCACCGGCTGGTCGGTCAGATCGTAGAGTTTTTTTCGGCAAAGGTAGTTGGCGCGGCCCTTCATGTAGCAGACGCTCAGCCTTCCCTCGCCCTTGGGAAACAAAGCCTGCTCCAGAAAAGGGACGTCTTTATAGAAGAGCTGTTCCTGCAGATTCTTGGTTCCGGTGGAGATGATCACCCGCTTGCCCGAGCGGATCACGGGCACAAGGTAGGCCAGGGTCTTGCCGGTCCCGGTGCCGGCCTCAATGATCAGATGACGGCGCTCGGCCAGCGCCTGCTCCACTGCCTGCGCCATCTGCAACTGCCCGCGGCGGAATTCATAAGCTGGGTGCGTGCGCGAGAGCACCCCGCCCGGCCCAAAGAACTGGTGCAGAGAAATTGACGTCGGAATTGCTGGCGGCGTTGAGGCTGGCATTCAAATGATCTTATGCTGAGGATCGAGTCATGGTTCGCAAAACGGCTCCCTGAGATCAGGATCAATGGAATCCGCCGATTCGCACCCATTCGCCATCTCAGGCGACATTTCGCGCAGCTCTTCCATCGCAATCAAGCCGATAAAGGCCGGCGTGGTCGCTGCATCGGTCGCTCCCTTGGTCGCTGGCATTTTGCTAAAGTAAATCAGAGTCATCGGGCGCGTCCCCTTGCCCTGGCGTTGTCCCAGGCACTGCTCGATTGTATCGGACGACGCACCCCTTCTCATGAGCGCCACTGTCGCCATCCTCGGCCGTCCCAACGTGGGCAAATCCACGCTGTTCAATCGCATCGTCGGATCACGCCGGGCCATCGTCGGCGATGAGCCCGGCATCACGCGTGACCGCCTGTATGGCCAGGCCGAATGGCGCGGCCACAGCTTCCGCGTGGTGGATACCGGCGGCATTCTTCCCGAGGAAAAGGACCTTATCCCCGCGGAAATCTTCCGCCAGGCCAAAGTCGCAGTGCAAGAAGCCGCCGCCCTCGTCCTGGTAGTGGACGGCCGTAGCGAGCTTGCCGCCCCTGACCTCGAGCTGGCACGCCTGCTCCTGCGCACGGGCAAGCCGCTGTTTCTCGCGGTCAATAAGATGGATAGCGAGAAGCAGCAAGCCCTGGCGGCCGAATTTCACCGCCTGGGAATCCAGAAGTTGTTTCCGATTTCCGCCGAGCATGGCCGCGGCGTGGATGACTTGCTGGATGCGGTCGTGAAGGCGTTTCCTGATCCACCAAGCGAGGCCGCGGAAGCTCCAGAGGTCACCGAGCACGCCAAAGCAAGCTCCGCCGAAGTCAAAGTCGCCATCATCGGCCACCCCAACGTCGGCAAGTCCACGCTGCTCAACCGCCTGGCCGGAAGCGAACGCTCCATCGTTTCGCCCCTTCCCGGCACCACCCGCGACGCCGTGGATGAAATCATCGAAAGGAAAGGTCAGCGCTTTCGCTTCATTGACACCGCCGGCATTCGCCGCAAAGGAAAAACAAAGCTGGTGGCGGAGAAGCTCTCGGTTGTGATGGCCCGCAAGCACCTCGAAGCCGCCGACATCGCACTGCTGGTGATTGACGCCACCGAAGGCGTCAGCCAGCTCGACGCGGCCATCGCCGGCTACGCCCACGAGAGCGGCCGCTCGGTGATTATTGTCGTCAACAAATGGGACCTCTGGTCCGCGCAGGAAACTCCCCTCCGCCGGCAGAAAAGCTTCTACAAGCTGCCCGAGCGCACGAAAGTGTCCGCCGCGCACCAGCAGGCCCAGGCCGACCGCGCCGCCTACGAGCTGCGCCTGCGCCAGGCCCTTAAATTTCTGAACTACGCGCCGGTCTTGTTCGTCTCGGCCGCGACCGGCAAAGGCACGGAGAAGATTTTTCCCACGCTCGAGCGGGTCGCCGCCGAACGCCGCAAGCGAATTCCTACCGCGGAGATGAATCGCTTCCTCAAATCGGTGGACTTCGAGCGCGCCTCCGTGCCCGCCCGCCAGCAGGTCAAGATTTACTACATGACCCAGGCCGCGGTCGCGCCGCCAACCTTTGTCCTCTTCACCGACCGCAAGGTCAAGCTGCACTTCTCCTACCAGCGGTTCCTCGAAAATCGGATCCGCAAGGCTTTCGGATTTCTGGGCGCTCCCATCTGGATCAAAAACCGCGCGCGCGGCGCCTAATCGCCGCCCTGGCCCAGAAACATGCAATCCCCATAAGAATAGAAGCGGTACTTCTGCTCGACCGCGTGCTTATAAGCTTCCAGCACGCGATCCGTGCCCCCGAACGCGCACACCAGCATGAGCAGCGTAGATTCGGGCAGGTGAAAATTGGTGAGTAGCGCCCCAACCACCCGAAACCGATAGCCGGGATAAATAAACAGATCAGCCTCGCCCGCGCCCGCCTTGATCTTGCCGCCATGTTGGCTGGCCGCATATTCCAGCGTACGCACAGTTGTGGTGCCAATGGCGACCACCCGCCGCCCTCCCTCCAGCGCGCGATTTACCGCCGAGGCCGCAGCAGCAGAAATACTGAACCCCTCGCGGTGCAGCTTGTGGTCTTCCACCCGCTCACTGTGCACCGGCTGAAACGTGCCCAGGCCTACATGCAGTGTGATCTCTGCGGTTTCAGCGCCGCGCCCGCGAAGCGCAGCCAGAATCTCTGCAGTGAAATGCAGACCCGCCGTCGGCGCGGCCACCGAGCCGCGCTCACTGGCATAAACCGTCTGGTAACGCTCGCGGTCCTCGGGCCGGTCCTCGCGCCCGATGTAAGGCGGCAGCGGCACGTGCCCCAGGCGTTCAATCGCCGCAAAGAAGTCCTGCACCGGCGCGAAGCGGATGCGGCGCTCCCCGAAGCCGCCGCGCCCGGTCACCTCGGCCGCCAGTTCTCCCTCAGCCCCGAAAAACAGGCGCTCCCCTACACCAATTTTTCGCCCTGGCCGCACCAGGCATTCCCATTCATTGGGCATTTCCGAAAGCTGCCGGGTAAGCAGAACTTCCACCTGGCCTGAAAGAAATTCCCTGGCTGCCGGATTGCGCCGGCTGACGGGTTGTGCTCGCGCTCCGCTTCTTGTTCCGTACAGCCGGGCTGGAAACACGCGAGTGTTGTTGAACACCACCAGGTCCCCATCCTGCAGCAAGGCAGGAAACTCCCGGAACCTCAGGTCACGCAATCCTCCTGACTTAGCCTCCACCTGGAGCAAGCGGGAGGCCGCCCGATCAGGCAAAGGTTCCTGCGCAATCAGCTCGGGAGGAAGGTGATAATGGAACTCGGAGACCAGCACGCCCGACGATTATAGGTTCTTAAGCCCAGCGCGGTTCGCAGTCACCCAAACCGAATTGTAAAGATGAAGTGTAAAGATGCCCTAAAGATGCCGAAACCCGATTGTCTGGAGCCGCGCACTGCGGTACCATACGGCCACTGAGCCGGGCACGCTCGCCAGCCGCCCTACTTATGCCCACGGACCGTCAATCCCGCCGCGAAATTGTCTCTTTAGGCAGGGCACTGCATGAGCGCGGCTATGTCGCGGCCATGGATGGCAATCTTTCGGTGCGTCTGGATCGCAAGCGCATCCTGTGCACTCCAACCTCGGTCAGCAAGGGCGCCATGCGCCCCTCTGACATGGTCATCGTGGACCCCGAGGGCCGGCGGCTGCATGGCCGCCGCCATGTTTCGAGCGAGATCGGCATGCACTTGCTGATCTACCGCCTGCGGCCCGACGTAAATGCCGTGGTGCACGCTCATCCTCCCACCGCCACCGGTTTTGCCGCGGCTGGAATGCCCCTCAACCAGCCTCTGGTCTGTGAGGTGGTGATCGGCCTGGGTTCCATCCCGCTGGCCCGCTACGGCACTCCCGGCACCCCCGAACTGGCGGAGACGCTTGAGCCGCTGATTCCCGAGTACGACGCCATTCTGATGTCGAACCACGGCGTGGTCAGTTATGGTTCAGACCTGCAGCATGCCTACATGAAGATGGAAATTGTGGAACACTTCGCCCAGATCGCGCTGGTGACTCATTTGCTCGGAAAACAGCGGCCCCTGGAAGGTCCGCAACTGGAAAAGCTGATCGTCGCGCGGGGTAAGTATCAGGGTCTGACTTCGGCGGCGCCCCTGCCGCTTAACCTCCCCTATATCACGGGTGAGGGGGAGGGCGGCGAATCCCGCAAGCGGGAACCGGAAGTCGCCTCTTTCGAGGGCGTGGCCCGCTCCCGGCGCACGCTCTCCCGCTCCCGCTGAATTCCTACAAGGTGTGAAGATAAGCCAACAGCTCCTGAACCTGCTGCTGCGATAGCACATCCCCGTAGCCCGGCATATTGGTCCGGCCGTAACGGATCATGTCCCCAACCTGGTCGTCGTTGGCGGGCAGGCCGCTCAACGATAAATACTGGTGCTTGAAGATGCCTTCTAAGCCCGGCCCCTTCTTGCCGCGCGTCGAATACGGCTCATGGCAGCGGTCGCAGTACTGGTCATAAAGGCGCCGCCCGGCCGCCTGCTGCGGGTTCAGGCCAAGTTCGGCGTCCGATTTTCGCCGCTGCACATTGCAGCCTACGGCTGCAAACACTGCCAGGCAAACCCACATGACACCGGGAAAGAGCTTCAAGGGATGTACACGCGCAACTCGCATGAGCAGGTTCATTCCGTCCTCGGAACAAAGATCGGGCGCCGCCGGCAGAGAGCGCCTCGCGACGTAAAATAAATAATAGAGCACCAGAATGCCGGTTGCGGTCAAACGAATCTACGAAAAGGCGGCGCGGGCAGATGGCTGCCGCGTCCTGGTGGACCGGCTGTGGCCGCGCGGCATCAGCAAAGACCATGCCGCCATTGAGCGCTGGCTGCGCAATCTGGCGCCCTCCGATGGCTTGCGCAAGTGGTTCCACGCCCGCCCCGAAAGCTGGCTTCGCTTTCGCCGGAGCTATCTCAAGGAGTTGGCCCGCCCGGAAGCCGCCCCGGCCCTCGATGAACTTTATCGCCTGGCCAACGAGCGCAAGAAATTGACCCTCCTGTTCGCTTCCAGGAATGAAAAACATAATAACGCGGTAGTTCTGAAAGAGCTGCTCGATGGCATGCGCAAGCCGCCGACCGGCACAGGTCCGGGCGCCGTGCGCGCCATGCGTGAGCGCCAGGCCAAGCGCATGCCGCGGTAACTGAGAGCTCTAACCTCAGAACCGAACCCCTCACCCATTTAAAAATGGGGCAGGGCCCGAGTTTACTCGCCCCGCTAAGTTGTAGAAAAATACGCCCCGCGCTTTAGCGCCTGCGGGCGGTTTTCTTGCGTAATGCCGCATTTGGTCTTAGCTCTTTGCGCGGCTGTTACTTAGCGAGCCTGGTGCTTGGGATCTTTTGCTTTGCCAGCTAGTTCAAGACTGTCACCGCAACATTATCGTTTCTTGGGGGAGGGACTCTTTCACCGCCTCCCAGCGCCTTACTTCTTGACCTTCGCGCTCGCGTTATCTTCCACGATGGCCTGCACCACTTGGTCAATGGCGTCGGTCACCTGCTTAGCCGGCAGGTTGAAATTGTTCGTCAGGATGGAGAACGCCACTTGTTCCCCGCTGTCGGTGGTGGCGTAGCCGGAAAGAGTCTTAACCCCGTCCAGAGAACCGGTTTTCGCCTCAACGCGGTCCCGCAGCCCGGGATCGAGAAAGCGGTCGGAGAGCGAGCCGTCCACCCCGCCCACCGGCAGAGTATCCCGGTAGCTTGCACCCCAGGGCTGAATGCGGGCATACATAAGCAGCTGAACGATGGCGTGCGGGGTCACCAGGTTCTGCCGCGAAAGCCCCGAGCCGTCGTAGAACATATATTCGCCGGGAGCGATGCCGGCCTGGTTCAGGAAGCCGCGCAGCACTTCGAGGCCCCCCTCCACCGTGCCGGCCGTGCCCCGCTCGCGTCCCAGCAGGCGCAGCAGAATCTCGGCGTGCAGGTTCTGGCTCACTTTGTTAATGACGGTAACGTCTTCGATCAGCGGCTTGGATTGATAGCTGGCCAACACCAAGGGCTGACCCGGCCCCAGCCGCGAAGGATCTTCGCCGCCATGAGCGGGCGCCAGCGCCGTAACGCTAAAGGTCGAAAGGCTCGAAAGTTCGGTATGGCGAGTGCGCTCGCCGCCAGACACTACGACCCCCCTGGCCTCCAGCAGCTGCCGGAAGATGGCGGCGGCAAAAGCCGCGGGATCCTCGATCGCCAGCGCTTCTTTGGCTCCAGGATCATCTAGCGGAACGTTCCCCCACAAGGTTAGGACCGTCGAACCCGGCTCGCGGTTGATAAAGATCTTGCGGCCGGTGCCCGCCGGCGTGGTAATGATTCGGTTCTCCACGCGGTAGTAATCCGCCGCCGGCTTCAGGCTGACAAATGCCGGCTCGCCGGCGCGGTCCGCGGGCAGAATGCTGACGAAGACCACATTGTCATTGACGGTGAGCGCGGAAACCGGCGCGCCGTCGCCCCAGACCAGGTCATCCTGGCTCCAGCCCTGGCCGTAACGCTCGAAGGCAAAATAGGAGTCGTCGGCAACGATGTCGCCATCCACGTACTTCACCCCGTCGCGCACCACCTGGTCGGCCAGGCCTTCGAGGATTGCCGTCGGATCGCCGCTGCGCTCGGTCCGCATTTCATAGGGCAGCTCGCGGCCGGAAAGATTCGGATCGCCGCGCCCCACCAGCACCAGGTTGCCCGTCAGGCGGCCGTGCGTGTCGAGCATTCCCTGAGTTTCCACCGTGGTGCGGCAGGTGTAGTTGGAGCCGATCAGGGCCAGCGCCGCGGCGGTAGTGAACAGCTTGGTGTTGGAGGCAGGGGTGAACAACCGGTCGGCATTGCGGGCGTAGAGAACTTTCCCGCTGGAGACTGAAACTACCTCGATGCCCCAGAAGCCGCGATCCAGATCAGGCTGGGAAAGGACTTTCTCGATGCGCGCCGCCAGAGAGGGCTTGCGGGCAGCCTGCAGTTGCGCGGCCGCCAGCAGGCAGCAAACCAGCAGCGCAACCCGACAGCTATGGCGCATAGGAGAGCACAATTTTAGCATCGGGGCCGCGGCCGAGGAATGTCCATAATGGCCCCGCTGGGCGGCAGGCCAGCACGGCCAGGGAGCCACCAAGGTTCACGAAGGCCTTGGCGTCATTGGTTTTTCCTTCATGCGCCTTCGTGCCCTTTGTGGTAACGAGCTGGCAAACAGACCCGACCGGAAAGTCAGCCCCGGATTCCCAAATCGGGAAATCGAAGCTACGGGCCCTGCGAGGTCCGCACAGGCGAAATCCCGTTTTACCCAGCCCCCGGTCTGGCCCTGGGCGGAAAGTCAAAATTAGGGGGTGTGCGAAGTTCGCACAACCGGCTTCCTGCTAGGTGCGGGGGCGGTAGTGCGTGGCCAGAAGAATCTGCTCGGGAATCTGGTTCAGCGGCACCACCCTTTGCAGGATTCCCTTTTCGGCACAGGAGCGTGGCATGCCGTACACCGTGCAGGTGGGTTCATCCTGCCCGACGGTGACTCCTCCGTTGCGTGAGATTGCTTCCATGCCTTGCAGGCCGTCGGCCCCCATGCCGGTCATGATCACCCCAAGGCAATTCGAGCGGAAAGTTTCAGCAACCGAGAGCATCATGACATCCACCGAGGGGATGTGCAGCACGTGGTCGGGAGTATTGGAAAGGCGAAGCGAAAATTTAGAAGCCGTGTGCCGGTGAACGGTCATATGCTGGCCGGCGGGCGCAATGTAAACCGCGCCCGGCTCGATGATTTCTTCCTGGGCGGCCTCGCGCACAGAGACTTTGCACAATCCATTCAGCCGCCGGGCAAAGGGCCCGGTGAAACCTTTGGGCATGTGCTGCACAATCAGCACTCCCACGGGAAGGTCCTTGGGCAGCATGGGAAGAATTTCCTGCAGGGCCTTGGGTCCGCCGGTCGAGGTGCCCAGGGCCACGATATTCACCGGCGGATGCGCGTGAGCGGCGGCAGCGGCCTTGGGCGGCGCAGCCGGCTGCGGCTTGGCAGGCCGGGGCCGAAACTGTCGCCGTCCATTTTCCGCCGCAGCTCTGATCTTAGCCACCAGGTCATCCCGAATCTTGACGATATCCAGGGAGACGAAGGACTGCTGCTTGGGAACATAGTCGAAGGCGCCGATACCCAGTGCTTCGAGCGTCGTCTCCGCGCCTTCCTGGGTGAGCGAACTCACCATGATCACCGGGCGGGGAGAGTCTTTCATGATGCGCTTCAGGGTCTCCAGGCCGTTGAGGCCGGGCATCTCCACGTCGAGCGTGACCACGTCAGGCTGCAAGGCGGCGATTTTATCCAGAGCCTCCTGGCCGGTCTGTGCGGTGGAGGCGACGCGCATCCCCGGGTCAGATTCAATCATGCGGGTGATGGCGGTGCGCATGAAGGCGCTGTCATCGGCCACCAGGACGCGGATCAGGCGCGGGTTGTCGGTCGGCAAAGTCATTCCGCCAGAGTCCACTCGGCCGTTTTCACTCGGAGCGATACAACAGGCTCACCATGCGGTGCACCTCTTCCATGTAGGCCTCGAGCTCGAAGGTGAAGCGGGCCCAGTCAAAGGTTTGCAGCGAAGGGCACTCCTGCACCAAAAGCGTGAAGCCCGGCTCTTCGGTAAAGTTCACCTGGCGCTCCTCGATGTAGCCGTAGCCCAGGCCGCTCATGCGGCAGAGCAGATCGCTCAGTGATACCAGGGCCACCAGATCGCGGTCGTTGGCGGCGCGGTCAACATAGTGGTGGCAGCCGAGGACGGCCACCAGGTCTGGAGTCAAATGCCAGCGCTCGCCAACGATCTTGCCGGTTTCGCAGTGGGTCAGGCCGAGGTGCTCGGCCTCGACTTCATGCAGTGGAACGTGCCGCGAGCGCGCCATTTCCAGGGCGGCGGCAAATTCGGTGGGAACGATCCAAAGGTGGGCGACGATGCCAATATCATGCAGCAGGCCCGCGAGGTAGGCCTTGCCGGGATTGGGGAAGTTGATCTTGCGGGCAAATTGACGGCAGACCAGAGCGCAGCCCAGCGAGTGCTCCCAGAAAACCACGGGATCGACGTTGGTTTTTTCCTTGGGCAGCAAGGTGAGCACCGAGCACGAGATGGCGATGTCGCGCATGCGCTGCAGGCCCAGGGCCACCACGGCGCTGCGCAGGTTGTCCACCGCCTGCCAGCGCCCGAACAAGGGCGAGTTCGCCATGTGCAGGCATTGCGCGGCCAGCGACTTGTCCTGGGAAATCAGGTCCACCACCTGCTGCACTTCCAGGTGCTCCAGAGGTTGCTCGAGATAACGCAGTAAAGGCCCCAGCACCACCGGAATGGTGGGCATTTGATCGAGGCCTTCAAGCCGTTTGATGAGGGCCGTCTGTGTGCTCATGTCTTCACCTGTGGGGCCACCTGCCTCTTTTCCGCTTTCACATACGCGGTGGCCGAGGGCAGGTGGACCAGCCGAAAGTCTTCGCTCACTCCGTACAGCGACTCGGAATGCCCCAGGAAGAGGTAGCCGTGCGCCAGCAGGTTGTTGTAAAAGTGCTGAATCACGCGGCGTTTCGACATGACGTCGAAATAGATCAGCACGTTGCAGCACAGCACCAGGTCCACACCTTTCATGAAGGCGACGCGGGCATCATCCAGCAGATTGACGCGGTTGAAGTTGACGTGGGCCTTGACTTCAGCGTTGACCTGCAAACCCTCGGCCCGGGCAATGAAGTATTTCTGGCGGTAATAAGGGGTGAGATTGCGGGTGCTGTAGTCGCCGTAGATTCCGTGCTTGGCGTGCGCGACGGAGCGCTCATTGAGGTCGGTCGCCATGACTTCGAAGGTCCAGCCCTTGAGCTTGGCCGCGGTCTCCTCCAGAAACATCATGCTCAGGGTGTAAGGCTCCTCGCCGGTGGAACAGCCCGCGCTCCATACCCGCAGATGGCGAAGCGGCAGCTTGGCGCGGGCTTCGATGATGCGGGGCAGCACGATGTTGCGGAGGGCATCGAGCTGAGGCTGGTTGCGGAAGAAGCAGGTTTCGCCAATGGTGATTTCATTCAACAACGCGACCATCTCCGCCTGGCGAATGGGCTTGATGGTCAGACACTCGTAGTACTCGCGCAGCGAGGTCACGGCCAGGGCCTGCATGCGCCGCCCGCAGCGGTCTTCCAGCAGGCGGAGCTTATTATCCGGCTGAAAGATTCCGGCCACGCGATAGACCAGGTCGCGAATCTGCACCAGGTGAGGATTGGGCGGCCCGGCGGTGGCATCGGAAGTGCGAAACGGGGCCGGCGAGCTCATTGCACCGCCCCCCTGGGCGCTGAGCCGTCGGCGAAGGCCAGCAGCCCGGCCGGGTCGAGAACCAGGCGCACCCGGCCGTCTCCGCTGATGGTGGCGCCGGCAATGCTCGAACAGTTGTGCAGATACGATCCCAGCGGCTTGATCACGGTGGATTCCTGGCCCACCAGGTGGTCCACGGCCAGCGCGATGCGCTTATCGCCTACCGCAAGAATGACCACTTTCTCATCGGCATGGTTGCCGTTGTTGGAGCGAGTAGCAAACATTCTCCCTAGGCGCAGCAGCGGCAGGGTCCTCCCCCGCAGGCGCAGAACCTCCGCGCCCTCCACCAGGTGGACCTCATCGCTGCGAATCTGGCTGGTCTCGAGCACGGAGCGCAGCGGCAGGCCATAGACCTCATCGGCCACCTGCACCAGCAGGACCGGCATAATGGCGAGGGTGAGCGGCAGGTGCAAACGGATGGTCGTGCCCCGGCCCAGTTTGCTCTCCAGTTCGATGGTGCCGTTCATGCGCTTCAGGTTGGTGCGGACGACGTCCATGCCGACGCCGCGGCCGGAAAGGTCGCTGGCTTTTTCCACGGTGCTGAAGCCGGGCAGAAAAATGAACTCGAAGATTTCGCGCTCGCTCAGCGCGCGGGCGCGTTCGGGCGTGACCAGCCCGCGCTCGATGGCCTTGCGCAGCACGCGCTCGGGATCAATGCCGGCGCCGTCATCGGCCACGAGGATGACGATCTGGTCGCCCTCCTGGCTGGCTTCCAGGCGAATGGTTCCCTGCCGCGGCTTGCCGGCGGCGGCGCGCACATCGGGAAGCTCCAGGCCGTGATCGAGGGAATTGCGCACGAGGTGGACCAGGGGATCGCCGATCAGCTCGACCATGGTCTTATCAATTTCGGTATTTTCGCCGGCGACCAGAAGCTGCACTTCCTTCCGCAGGGTGCGTGCGACATCCCGCACCAGGCGGGGAAATTTACGGAAAACAGCGTCAATGGGCACCATGCGGGTGCGCAGGCCGGCCGCCTGCAGCTCTTCGGTGATGAAGCTCAGGCGGGCAGTGGTTTGGCTGAGGGCCGAGTCAAGGTCTTCTTTGGAAACACGCCCCAGGCTGAAGTCGTTGGTCAGGCGCATCAGGCGATTGCGCTCCAGCACCAGCTCGCCGATCAAGTTGATGAGTTCGTCCAGCTTGCGCACATCCACGCGCATGGTCTGAGGAGTAGCGGAAGGCTCGCCCGCTTGTGCCTGGCGGCCCGGGGAGGCCGGTTCCGATGGGGTGGCCTCCACTATCGCGCCAGATTCGACGACGGGAGCGGACTGGGCCTCGACCACGGGCGCCTCGCTGGCGGGCGCATCTTCCGCCGGCGCCTCAGAAACTGCGGGCTGGCCGGGAGCCTCCCCGGCCTCAGCTTTTTGTACGGCCTCCAGTTCCGCGACCAGCCCGTCAATCTCATATTTCTTGAGGCCGCCCTCGCGAATATCGGCGAGCATGCGTCCGAGCTGGTCGCGGGAGCGGAGCAGCGCGTCCATCATGCGGCGGGTAAGCTGGATTTCTCCTTTGCGCAGATTGTTGAGAACGTCTTCGGCGCGGTGGCTGAGGCGCACCACCGGCTCGTACCCCAGGAATCCGGAGGTCCCCTTTATGGTGTGCAGAGCGCGGAAGATGCGGTTGAGCAATTCGGTGTCGTTGGGCGTGGATTCGAGCGTGACCATGTCCTGGTCCATGCGCTGCAGAAGCTCCTCGGATTCGACGAGGAACTCCTGCACCAGAGTCGGATCTTGCGAGAGGTCGTTATCCACAGAGCACCATCCTCCGCCGCTGTCGCCGAAGCGCGCGGCCGGAGGCGTACATCAGGCAGTCAGAGCGGCGCCGATTTCTTCGGAGTCTCCCATCAGGCGATCCACATCGAGCAGGATCAGCAGGCGGTTATCCAGCTTGCCCACGCCGGAAACGTATTCGCGCTCCACCCGGCCGAGCCGCGGCGGCGGTTCCACCGTATCCGCCGGAATGCGCAGCACCTCGGAGACCGAATCCACGATGAAGCCCACCACCGTGCCTTTGGCCTCGATCACCACGATGCGGGTTTGCTTGTCGTGCGCCAGTTGCTCCAGGCCGAAGCGTTTGCGCAGGGCGATCACGGGAATGACTTTGCCGCGCAGGTTGATCACGCCATCCACGAAGTCAGGAGAGTTGGGAACGCGGGTCAGTTCCTGAATGCGGATGATTTCCTGCACCCGCAGAATGTCGAGGCCGAATTCCTCTCCCCCAATGTGAAAGCTCACCAGCTGCAGCAACTCGCCATGCCCCTGCCGGCTGTCATGAAAAGCGGCGGTGCTGTTGACGCCCTCATTCGCCTTGTTTTGCAATTCCATGTGAACTCCTGTGCTACAGCGCGGCCCTGGCAGACGTGAGCGGGCGGCGCCGGCCTCTGGCGCAAGGCTTCCCCGGCAGAGAGACGCATCTCCCCGGCCATCAGGGGTCGCCAACCAGTCCATCGGCATGAAAAGCGGGGACTTTAACCGGCCTGGCCTCTACGCTAGCGGGGTATGGGATAGGGCACCGCTGGTGAAGGCTTGGCGCTCTCGGGCGGCGCCGCCTGGGCCGGCGGCGGCGTTTCTTCCGCCATCTTTCCGAGCACCACGATATCCACGCGGCGGTTTTGCGCCCGGCCGTCGGCGGTCGCGTTGCTGGCCACGGGGTGGTATTGGGCATATCCGGCCGCGGCCAGGCGCTCGGGAGCAAATCCGTACTTCACCACCAGCAGGCGGACCAGTTCACTGGCGCGGGCGGTGGAAAGCTCCCAATTGGAAGGAAATTGCCCGTTGTGAATGGGCACATTGTCGGTGTGGCCTTCGATGCGGATGCGGTAAGAACCTTGCAGCAGCAAATCGGCGATGCGGGCAAAAGCCGGCAGAGAGCCGGCTTTGATATTGGCCGAGCCGCTGTCAAAAAAACCGATCTCGCGGAGGCTGATCACCAGCCCGTCTGGCACGGTGCGCAGAGCGACTTCATGGCGCTGGATTTCCGGGGCCAGGGTCTTCTCGAGCTGGCGGCGCAAGCCGGCAAGATTTTCGTTCTGCGCCGAGCTGGAGAGTTCGGCCTCGGGCGGAGAGACGATGCGGCCGAGCTCGGTGTTGCGGCGGATATTTTCGATGGCCTGCACGCTGTTGAACGGCATCGGCTCTTTGCTGCTGACCGGAATCTGTGTCGCCGAGGTGGGAAAGACGCCCATCTCCTGAAAGGCGACCTGGATGGCCATGGCCAGCTTGCCTACTTTTCTCTGGTCTACCTGCGCGGTGGAATACATCACGACAAAAAAGGCGAAGAGCAAAGTAATGAAGTCGGCATAGGAAACCAGCCAGCGGTCGTGGCTATGGTGAATACGAGTCCTGCGGCGGCGCCTCATTTGCCTGCGGCCGCCTTCCGGGCGCTTTCCGCTTTGATGGCAGGGGCTTTGGCCTGGGCAAGATAGGCGAGCAGCTTGATTTCCAGCATGCGGGGATTCATGCCCTCGAGAATCGAGATGACGCCTTCCAGCGTCATCTCGCGAATGACCTGGACCTCGCGAATGCGAATCCTGAGCTTGCCGGCGGAAGGAAGAAAGAAAAGGTTGGCCGCGCCCACCCCGTAGATGGTGGCCACGAAGGCCACCGCAATGCCGCGTCCGACTTCGTCAATCCTATCCAGGTGTTGCATGACCTGAATCAGACCGAGCACCGCGCCGATAATGCCGATGGTAGGGGAGAAGCCGCCGGCCGACTCGAAGACCAAGGGGATTGCCTCTTCGTGCTCGGCGTGGTTATCGAGCTCGAGCTCCATCATCTTGCGCAACTCCTGCGGCTCGGTGCCGTCAACGGCCAGCATGAGCGCCTTCTTCAGGAATGGTTCGTGAATTTTCTCCATCTCGCCATCGAGCGAAACGATGCCTTCACGGCGGGCCTGGTAGGCGTAGCGGACCAGCTCCCGAATGCGCCCCTGGGGGTCGCGGCGGGGCTCAACGAACACCTCGACTAATTGGCGGAGCGCGGCCAGCACCACCCGCAGGGGAAACTGCAGGAGCACGGCGCCCAGCGTGCCGCCGAAGACGATGAGCGCGGCGGTGGGCTGCAGCACCTGGGAAAGCCGCCCGCCTTCGAGCAGCAGCCCGCCAAGGATGCCGCCCAGCGCCAGCAGAACTCCTCCCCAACTGGACTTATCCACGCGCCCTTACCTTTCGCTCTGGCCTTCGTCATCTTGTGCTGGCGCCGCCGGCCCGCTTTGCCCGATCGCGGCCGCCACCGCGGGCAGCTGATCGCGCAGGGGAAAGATGCCTTGCAGCACCGCGCGCCGGAACTCAATGATCCGGTTACGAACCTGGACCGGGCTCTCGCGCACCAGGATTTTTTCGCCGTTCAGCAAAGTGATGAGGGTGTCGGGAGATTTCTCGACAAACTTGATGAGGTCGGAATTGATGGTCAAAGGCTGATTGTTCAGGCGAGTCAGTTGAATCATCGCGGCGTACTCCGGGCGTAGGTCGAATGCAAGGCAGCAGCGCCCTTCTGGCGTAATCGGGCGGGGAAGAAATGCCGATTATGGCGAGACCGGCAAGCGTCATTACGGAGGTACTAAGCGGGTTTGAGAGGAGTTGCGCTAAAGCCTGCACGCAATCTGCCGATGGGAGCTATTGCAAGACAACCAGGTTCCGTGGGCGAACGAGTGGAACGTCTCCAAGTGCTCTTTGGGAGGCGGTTCCCCGGTAGGACGGAACCAACTCAACCGAAGGAGAAACAGACATGGCACTTGGCATTCTCAACAATATTCCGTCCCTGGCGGCGGAGAACCAACTTACCCTGACCAATTCCGCCCTGCAAAGCACGCTGGCGCAGTTGTCTTCAGGGTCGCGCATCAATACTGGCGCGGATGATGCCGCCGGCCTGGCTATCGCCAATGGGTTGCAGGCCAACATCACCGCCCTCACACAGTCGGTCAGCAATGCCAACAACGGAGTCGGCGAGCTGCAACTGGCAGACGGCGCTCTGGCTCAGGTGACGAACCTGCTCAACCGCGCCATCACCCTGGCCACCGAGTCGGCCACGGGCACGGTCTCCGACCCGCAGCGCACCGCGCTGCAAGCTGAGTATGCTTCCATCCTGGCGGAAATTGACCGCATCGGCAGTTCCACTACCTATAACGGTCAAGCCGTCTTTCACAGCGGCTCAGCCCCCAATCTCAACGCGCAGGACAGTCCGGCAGCGGCGGGCACGTTGAGCCTGGGCACAGTTCTGACCCCGGGCGATACCACCACGGTCAGCGCCGGCGGCCAGACTTTCACCTACACCGCGGGCACCACCTCTGGCGCCAACCCGAACGAGATCACCGGCGCCGGCACCGGGCTCACGGCCGCCACTGCTGTGGCGGCGGGAGATGTGCTGACCTTGACGCGCGGCACCGGCACGAGCACCTACACCGCCACGGCCGCCACCAACGTCGGCGCCCTGCTCACCGCCATCAACACCGGCACCAGCGGAGGCAGCATTACCGTGGGCGGCACCGATGCCAGCCATGCCGGCTATCAGGCGGTGCTCGCAGGCGGCAACCTGCAAGTGACCGACCTCAATGGAAACGGCGACCTGGCCGCGACCGAAGCCAACACCAACGTGGTGACCAGCGCCTCGGCCACGGTGACCGGCGCAACTGCTCTGGCTGCGACGGATGTGTTTACGATCACCAGAGGCACCGGCGCAACCACTTACACGGTCGGAGCCGGAGGCTCAAACATCACGGAGCTGATCACCGCCATCACCACCGGGGCCAGTACGGCCAATATCACGGTGAGTGGGGCTGGTGATACCAATGGCGCCGCCCAGTACGGCGCGGCCATCGTGGGCGGACATTTGCAGATTACCGATCTCTCGGGCACCGGGATTGTCACCGGCGCGGCCAGTACCGGCCTGACCACGGGCGCGGACTTTACCACTGCCTTTGCCGATCTCACCAACAGCACGCTGGGCGGATTTACCACCAACGCGGCTGCAACCTCGACCGTGCAGGACCTGATCAACGCCATCAACGCCGATACCACGGTGGGGGCCAAGGCGGCATTGGTCAGCGGAACCCTGGAAGTCACCGATCCGTTGAACCGCGGCGACATCAACGTCTCGACTACGGATACCGTCCTGGGTGCTCCGGTCTCTGGCGCTCCCACGGATTTCACCACACCCACGACGACAGGGACAACCACCACCAACCCCAATGAACTGGTGAGCAGTGGCGGGGCCTCGACTCCGCTGACCGCGAGTACAGCTCTTACCAACGGAGCTGTGACCAGCTTCACGGCCGGGGGCAAGACCTTCACCTTCACCGCCGGGGCCGCGTCCACGGTTGGGGACCTGATCAGCGCCATCAGCAATCCTTCTACGGATGCTGCCGGCCTCCAGGCCTACATCAGCTCCGGAGAGCTGGTGGTGGTGGATCCCAAGAGCAGCGGCAACCTTGCAGTGAACTCCACCACGACCGAGACGGTGCTGGGAGCGTTCAGCAATCCCTCGCAAACCGGTTCAACCATCACCAACATTTTCCTGAGCGACTCAACCGGCATCGGGTCCAGCCAGATCGGGGTCACCATTGGAGCATTGGCTACCAGCGGGATCACCAACGGCACCGGCGGCAACGCCGTGGACCTGGCCGTCACCGACCTGAGCTCGCAAACGGACGCGCAAACCGCGCTGACCCAGATCAACGCGGCCATCGCAAACATCGCCAGCGTGCGCGGCACATTGGGCGCGAGCGTCAACCGGCTCACCGCCGCCAGCAACGTGCTCAACAGCCAGGTGCAGAACCTGACTTCGGCGGAAAACACCATCACGGCCGCGGACATTCCAACCGCCGTGGCTAACCTGACCAAGTACTCCATCCTGGAACAGACCGGCATTGCCGCTCTGGCCCAGGCCAACCAGCAGCAGCAGATCGTGCTCAAGCTGCTGCAGTAAGGCCGGCATTACAGGGAGGCAGCCGGCGCTGCCTCCCTTCTTTTTTCAAGGTAGCTTGGTATGAACGTGGGCCCGGTAAGAGAACCACCTGGGAGCGACCCGCAAACGCCGGAGAGCAAAACTCAGGCGGTGCCACCACGGGCGCAAACGGCGGATTTAGAGAGAAGCTCCAGCCGGCAAGCGCCCGCGCAAAAAGCGGCGGCGCCGGTACCCGAGTTCCCGCAGGATGAGGTGCGGGTGCAGTGGGACACGCCGCTGGCGGATTACATTATGGTTTATCAATTCCTGGACCAGCAGTCGGGGAGCCTGATTCTGCAGATGCCGGACGCACAGATACTCAGCCTGGTCCACCAGATCCGCGAGACCCTGCAACGGGCGCAAGAGCAGGCCGGCGAAGCCGCAACTTCCGTTGAACCGGCAAAAGGCGAATAGATGTCGGTCAGTTTAAATCCGTTTACGCTGCTTTCGGGAAGCGGCTTTGACGTCTCCACACTGGTGCAGCAGATTCTTTCCGACCAGAGCGGCCCGCTGACGGAGTGGCAGAACGAGCAGACCACGCTTTCTACGCAGCAGGGGCTGCTGCTGGGCATCAACAACAATCTCACCAATCTGGCGACGGCGGTGCAGGCCCTGGCAGACCCGGCCGGCACTCTTACCGCCTTAAGCGCGGCTTCCTCACAGCCAAGCGTGTTGACGGCCACAGCGCAGAGCGTCGCGGCCACGGCCTCACATCAGATCACGGTCACCAATCTGGCCAGCTCTGCCCTGGCCTATACCGATCCGATTGCCGGCAATTTGTCAGCAGGCGGGCTCAGCATTCAGGTGGGAAGCGGCCCGGCCAGTCGGGTGGCCATCGCTGCCAATGAAACGCTTTCGCAGTTGGCCAGCCAGATCAATGCGGCCAGCATCGGTGTAAATGCCAACGTGGTGACCGATGCCAACGGCACACGGCTGTCTCTGCTGAGCAACACCTCGGGAATTCCCGGCAATCTGACCATCGCTTCAATTGGCTCGGCGGGCACTCCTTCTTTTAGCGGAACAGGAAATGGAACCATCACCAACCTGACCGGCGGCCCGTCGAGTGTGGCGGAAACCATCACCCTGACGGCCACCGATGCCACGCATTTTTCTGTCAGCGGGTCGGTTTCGGGCAACCTGGGCACGGCAACAGTGGGAACGCCATTTTCCGACGGCCAGATTGCGTTCACGATTAACGCCGGCAAAACCGCCTTTAAGGCCGGCGATACCTTCACCATTGCCACGGCCGCGCCGCCGCCCGCGCTGCCCTTCCATCAAGTGGCGGGAACAAACGCCAACCTTAATGTAGATGGCATAGACATCAACAGCTCGAGCAACACTGTATCCGGAGTGATTAATGGGGTGACGTTGAACCTTCTCAGCCCCAGCAGTGGAACTCCGGTGCAGCTGACGGTCGGCCCCGATACTACCCAGATCACCAATGCCGTCAACAATTTCGTCTCGGCCTACAACTCCCTGGTAGGCAACATCAATCAGCAATATGCGGTGGATCCGACGACCAACAATGAGGGGCCGCTGGGCTCCGATTTTTCCCTGCGCTCCATCCAGTCCAGCCTGCTCAACGATGTAACTTATTCGATCACCGGCAACAGCGGGCTGGTGAACCTGGCGTCGCTCGGCATTGAGATGAATGACGATGGCACGCTCACTGTGAATACCACCGCCACTTCCGACCAGCCCAGCCTGAGCAGCGCTTTGGCCGCGAATCCTTCGGCCTTCCTGAACTTCTTTCAGAACGCCGGCGGAACCGGCTTTGCCCAGAAATTTCAGACTGATCTGAACGGACTGACCTCGCCCACCGGGGGCGCGCTCAACGTGGATATTGCGCAGAACAGCGCGCAGCAGCAGGCGCTTAGCACCAGCATCAGCAATTTTCAGGCGCAGCTGGCCAACGAGCAGCAGCAGTTGACCACGCAGTACAGCCAGATCAACGCCAGCCTGCAGGAGTATCCCTTGCTGTTGCAAGCCATCACCCAGGTGATCAGTTCGTTGAATCCGGCCAGTAGCAATGGGCAAACTTCAACCCCGGTGCTGACTTCAGGACTGTAGGTAGAGGATGGACGCCAGATCTTCTTATCGCCAGGCCGCGGGACGCGGCGCCAGCGGAGTTCAGCTGGTGGTGCTGCTTTATGAGCAGATCATTCACGACCTGGGGCGAGCGATCAAAGCCATCGAAGCGGGTGATATCGAAGCGCGCACCCGCGAGCTCAACCATGCGCTGAAGGTCATTGCCCATCTGCAGACAACGCTGAACCTGGAGGTCAAGGGGCACGTAGTCCCCAACCTGATGCGCTTCTACGCCACGCTGCGGGCCCGGTTGCTGGAGGCGCAGGCCAAGGCTTCGCCCGCCATGCTGCAGGAGCAGATCGGGGTGCTGCTGGAGATGCGGGAAGCGTGGACGGAAGTGGACCGCGCGGTGAATGGAAGCCAGCCTCCGGCGCGAGAGGCGCAAGCGCCTGGCCCGCGCTCCCACTGGAGAGGCTGATGTCCATTCCGGCCGCCGAAGCCCTGGGCGCGATCAATGAAAAGCTGCGCGGCGTGCTCAGCCGCTGGCAGGCCGAACCCATTGATTCTGCCGCTATCCTGCCCCCGGTGCTGACGGGCATCCTCTCCGACTTGCAGGCGGCGGGCCAATGCCTGAACTCAGGCTCGCAGGCGCCCACTCCCGAATTCGAAAAGGAAGTTTCCGCTTATCGCGAAAATGTGCAGCGGTTGGAACTCCTGTTGCCGCGGGTGCAAGAGCGCATGCTCTCAGAAAAAGCGCGGCTGGAAGGCATTCGGGCCCATCTGGCCGCGGCCTCGGCCTGGGCGGAGGGCCGGCGCAAGATACTATGAGCCTGGTCAGGGTTGCCGTGGCAAGGATGATGGGTAGCCGCGCCGCGAAAGTCAGCCTTGATCCTGAACAACAGGCGCATCACAAGCCACCTTTGGCCTTCCGCGGGTCTTTACTGCGGCGGGAGGTAGTTGAACAGATTCAGCTGCGAGGTCTGGCCGATGGCCTGCAGCGTGGCCTGGCGCGAGGTCTGCGAATTCACCAGATTGCTGATGACCGTGGCCAGGTCAGCCCCGGCGATGGTGTTTTCCTGGCTGCTCAGGTTCACTGACACTGAGTTGAGATTGGTTTGCTGGTCAGTGATCTGGTTCATGCCGTTGCCGTAAAACACGCGCACCGCGTTCACGTGGCTGTAGGCGACGCTGACTTCGTTGACCGCGGTTCCAATGTTGGTGTTGGACTGCAGCGCGTTGATCAAATCCTGAATGGACTGAAAGACGCTGGGACTGGGGGTGGAGAAGATCTGCGAGCCCGGCAGGTTGACTTGCAGGGAGTAGCCATTCCCGATGCTGACGCTGTTAACGTCGGTGTTGCCGTCATAACGCACGCCCGAAGGCTGAGTGCTATCGGCCACGAACGGCTGGGTCTGGGCGGTGCCGGAAAAGATGTAATGCCCCTGATAAGAGGTGTTGGCCAGGCTCAAAAGCTGCGCCTGGATGCCTTGTACCTCACTCGCGACCGAAAGCCGGTCGGCATCGGAGAGCGTGCCGTTGGCGCCTTCGGTGCCCAGAGAGATGGCGCGCTGCAGGACCGTGACCACGGAGTTCAGTGTGGAATCGGCGGTCGAAAGCTCGCCGTTTACGCTGCTCATGCTGCGCTGGTAGGAATCCGCCTGGCTCTGCTGATCGAGGTTCTGGATGAGCTGGGCCGTTCCCGCCGGATCATCCGAGGGCTGGTTGATCTTGCGCCCGGTCGCCAGCTGCAGAAGGTCGGTCTGCTGTTGCTGCTGGCTCTCGGCCAGGGCCGCCAAGAGGTCAGGGGTGGGATAAGGATTGACGCGAATCGCGCTCATGGCGTGACCCCCATATTGATCAGCGTGGCAAACATCTGGCTGGCGGTGTCTACCACGCGCGCCGCCGCTTCGTAGGCGCGCTGATACTGAATGAGATTGGCGGCTTCTTCATCGAGCGAGACTCCCGAAATGCTGGCCCGCTGGTCTTGCAGCTGTTGCAGAATGAGTTGCGACGCGCTCAGTTCGGCGGAGCCGTTGGAGACATCGCTGCCCACGCCGAAAACCAGGTTGGCGTAGTAGTCGGTGGGCGTCTGCCCCGCGATCAGGGGCTGATCGTGCACCGCCAGAAGAGCCGAGACGTTGCCGTTGCTGCCCGGTGTGCCATCGGAGCTGGCAGCGATAAGCGAAGGATCGGTGATGGCCACGGCCATGCTCGAGGCCGCGCCTTGTCCCGAAGCCGGCGGCGGTGTGAAAAGGTTTCCGCCCGGGTTGCCGTTCAGGTCGAAGCCCGCCTGGTTGGCAGTGTTGAAGGCATTGGCCAGCCCGGCGGCCAGCGTGTCCAGGCTGGTAAGCAGGGCGGGAATTTTCTGGTCGCGCACCTGAATCAGGCCGCCCAGCTGGCCCGAACTCAGCTGGCTGGTGATGTCCTGGCCCTGGGCAAAGATGTGCTGCACCCCGCTCGCGTCCTGCTGCGTAGTCAGCGTGAAGGCCTGCTGATCGGCCACCAGCGCCGTACCACTGGAGGTGGTGAGGCTGATGCTGGAGTCGCTTTTGATCTGCTGCACGTCAATCAGGCTGGAAAGCTGGCCGACGAGCACGTCGCGCTGATCAATGAACGCGCTGGCGTCACGGCCGACGTTTTGCAGCGCGTTGATCTGCGTATTCACCTGGGCAATCTGCGTGGTCAGGGTGTTGATCTGCTGCACTGCCTGGACTACTTCTAAATCCACATTGGCGCGTTGCGTGGTCAGAGTGTTGGCGGTGTTGTTAAAGCTGTTGGCCAGGTTACCCGCGGCCGTCAAAACCGTCTGCCGGGTGGCCAGGTCGGTGGGGTTGGTGGAAAGCTGGCTCAAACTGCTGAAGAAGTTGGAAAGCTGGGTCCCGATATCGCCGCCGCTGGAGCTGTTGAACATTACCTGGGCCTGCTGCATACCGGTCACGAAGGCGTTGAGCTGCCCCTGCTGCTGGGTCTCTTCCTGAATGCGCAATTGCAGGATGGGATCGCGCACGCTCTGCAGCCGGGCCAGGCTCACGCCGGTGCCCAGGGTAAGCGAGTTCACCACCGCCGGAGGGGTTTCTACCAGCACGGGAACCAGGCGCGAGTAGCCCGGAGTATTGACGTTGGCGACGTTGTTGGCCGTCGCTTCCAGCGCGCCCTGCTCGGCGGCGAGCGCGGTAAGTGAAATGGAGAGGGTGCCGATCAGGCTTGACATGGCTACACCCTGCCTGGGGGCGCCGGCATGGCAGCTCGCGGAGGCTCGTAGGTGGCCGCCGAACTGGCCAGCAGCCGCAGAAAAATGTGGTTGGTGCGTTGCGCGCGGCGCAACAGCGCGGCATAGAGCCTTGCAGCTTGCTGAGCCCGCAGAGAGCTTGCGGCAATCTGCCGGATCACAGCGCGGCGCTGCGCGGGCGAGTCTGTAGCGGAAGAAGAGGCTGCCGGCACGTTCCACAATACGCGGAGGTCTTCAGTAATAGCGCGCTGACGGCTGGTTTGCAGTTCGAGGCGACGAAGGTCAGAGGCCACAACCGCCTGCGGCGCGCTCTCCAGGGCTTCGGCCAGTTCCTGCAGCAGGCGCAACTGCTCCTTCAGAAAGCTGAAGCTAAAAGAAGCCGCGCACTGCGGTTTGGTGAAATGCGGTTCCATCACTGCTTTTCCGTTCCTGCTTTTCCCATTCCTGCGGGTTCATGCTGCTTTTCCATTGGCGCGGACCCATTCGCCGCAGCGCCATCTCTGCTGTTAGCAAGCAGCGCGCACTGCCGGCCGGGACAGCGACCGCGGGAATTTCTTCGAGCCGCCGAGGAAGCAAAATTGAACTTCAGGCCAGGCTGTCCACTTTGTGAGGGGGCTCGCCGGTATCGTCAGGGGTCTCAAGATCAGCCTCCGGTTCCGCCGCGGGGGGCTGCGGCCGGCGACGCCGGCGGCCGCCTTTCTCCTGCGGAGACTGCTGCGACAGCGCCTCGGAGACTCGCGAGGCCGCCGCCAGCCGGTCAGAAATCATATCTGCCATAATCCCCTTTTAAGCCGCCCTGCGCACGCAACCCGCCCGCTCCGCAGCTGGCGCCTGCTTCAAGCCTCGCCCCGACATCAGGCTGCTTGCCGCACCTGCATATCGGAGAGCATGGCCTCGGCGGTTTGTTCCGGCGTTACCTGGTAGCTGCCCTCGCGGATGACCCGGCGCAGGGCCTCGACTTTTTCCTGCCGAATCTCCGGCGCGTTATTCACCTGCGCCGCCAGCGATTGCACCCGCGCCTGGTCGCTCGAAAGTTGCGCCTTATCCTCGGCCACGCTGGTTCCACTGCCGGCGGCCGCGCTGGCCCGCGCCGCAGTCTGCGCCGCCTGCCCCACATCCTGGGCTTCGGGGCTCCTGGGATTTAAATTTACCTGCATACTCACCTCACCCGAAGTTGCTTGCAATTCAGCTATCGGCAGCCGGTTAAGAATGTCTAATGCGCAACTTCATCTACCTTAGTGTTTCCGGCTTTGGTCTCGCTATCGTCTCATTCTATCGGCGCAAACTGGGAGAGACTTTAGCCCCCGAACCGCTCGACGATCCGGTAACTATCCCCTGGTTTTTCATATAGTTACGTACGATCATGGAGGCAATTCCCAGGCCTCCGGTGGCGGCCAGCCCGGTGGCCAGCGCCTGCACCCCCATGGATTGGTAAGTCTCTGATTCAGCTTGGTTTGAGCCTCCCGGAACGGCGGAAAAACTGCGTTCGAGCGGGCCCAGCAGAGTTTCCAGCAGCAAAGCTTCGAATTGCCGGGCGGCGGCCGCGAGCTTCGGGGACGTGGTCCTGCCAGGGCTCGGGGTGGGAACCTGGAACACAGGCGCGAGCGAGCTCATCAGATCACCTCCAGGTCGGCATCGAGGGCACCGGCGGCTTTGATGGCCTGCAGAATCGCGATCACATCGCGCGCGGTGGCGCCGATCTTTTGCAGGCCGTTTACCAGTTCCTCGACGCTTGCGCCCTCGGTCAATTCGACCCGGTGGGCGGGCGCCTCTTCCGTACTCACCGTGGTTTCGGGAACGGTCTTGGTCTCTCCGCCTTGGGAGAGCGGTTCGGGCTGAGAGACGGCGAGCTGGGTGGTGATCTCAATCGAAAGCGCGCCGTGCAAAATGGAGACGGCGCCGAGACGAACGTCTTTGCCCATCACGATGGTTCCAGTGCGTTCGTTGACCACCACGCGCGCCCGGCGGCGGACTTCTACGCTCACGTTTTCGACCCGCGCCAGCAGAGCAGGAATATCACTCATGCCTGACGCGGCGGCTTCGAGATCAACCTCGCGGCTGTCAATGGCGGAGGCCGCACCCTTGCCCAAATCCTGATTGATGGCCGCCGCCACCGCTTCCGCGGTGCTGAAATTGGGATCGTTGAGCAGCAGCGCGAGCCGGGGCAATTTCTGCAGATCAACCGCGGTATCGCGCTCCACCAGGCCTCCCCCGGGAATGCGCCCGACGGTGGGATGGTTGACTTCTTTGGCGTTGCCTCCGGTGCCGGCGCGGTATCCGCCGACCACCAGCGCGCCCTGGGCCTCGGCATAGATGCGGCCATCCACTCCATAGAGCGGCGTGATCAGAAGCAGGCCGCCCTCGAGACTTTTGGCATCGCCGGTCGAAGAGACAGTGACATCCAAGGGCGTTCCCGGGCGGGCAAACGGGGGCAGGCTGGCAGTTACAAAAACCGAAGCCACATTCTTCACGATCATGGCGCTGGCGGTGACCTGCACGCCCATGCGCTGCAGCATATTGGCCAGGGTCTGGGTGGTGAAGATGGTCTGCTGGCGGTCGCCGGTGCCCTTGAGACCCACCACCATGCCATAGCCGACCAGCGGATTGGCGCGCACACCTTCGATGCTCGTGATATCGCGAACCAGCGACTTGTGGGTGACGTCCTCGGCCGCCGAGGAAAGTGGAATCAGCACCAGCACCAGAGCCACCGCGAAGAAAGCGAGTTTGCGCAACAAGCGATCCTCCTAAGCCCGCGACTAGAAACCGACGATGCGCAGAATCCAGCGCACCAGGGGATTGGGCGGACGCACGCCATCACTCAGCACGCCTTTGCCTTTCAGCTCAAGCTCGAGATTGGCCACCAGATTGGAGGAGATGCTGCCGTCGGGGGCGATGTCCCCGGGGCGCACCAGCCCGCGCACCAGCACGGTCTGCCTTTCATTGTTCATGGTCATTTCACGCTCAGCCTCGACCACCAGAACTCCGCTAGGAAGAACGGCGACCACGATGCCCGACAAACTGGTTTGCAGGGTGGAAGTGGTCGCCGCCTGCGACTTGCCGGCCAGAGTCTGCGAGGAATTGGGCGAGAACAGGCTTTGCACGCCGGTGGTCTTCAACTGCCCGCCGAGCGCGGTAATGCCGGAGCTGGCGTTGAGGGTGCGCGCGGTAGAGACGCTGCCGGCGCTCTGCGCGCTCAGGCTCTGATTGACGACGATCGTGATCGGGTCGCCGACGCGGGCGGCCTTGTAATCAGAGAAGAAGTGCACCAACGTGCCGTTATCGGTCCACAGGCTGCCCGGACTCGACGGCCGGAGATCGGGGACCTGCTGCTGCATGCGCTGGACATATTGCTGGCGGCTTTCTCCCTGCACGTGCTTCTGTTTGTCCTTGGCCGCAAGCGATGCGCTCAGCAGGAATTCGAGCGCCAGAGCGAAGATCAGCAATCGGTATCTCATGAACATCCTTCTAGCGAGTCGAAAGGCAGGTCTCAGAACTTGGCGCGCAGCACTCCGCCGCCCATGACTTCGCCGTAAAACATGTGGTGGCCGCCGGCGGCCCGCACCCGGATGGTCTGGCCCAACGCTCCGCTCTGCAGGCAAACCGCGGGAAGCGAAATGCGAATGCCGCCACTTTCGAGCACCAGAGTCGCAGTATCACCGGGCTGCTCGACTGGCGGCCGGATGGTGGCTGCTTTCAGCCGCGCGGGCGCGTATTCCGCGACGGCCAGCAATCGCGGGGAAGGTCGCGAGAAAGACCGCGGCGGCTCAGGCAGCGCGGGCGGTTGCTCCTGGGGCAGGCGCATCTCGGCCAGGAAACTGCCGCAGGCCGCGGGGTTTTGGCAACGCAGGCGAAACTCAACCAGGCGCCGCCGGGGATCAAGCGCGGTTCCCATCACTTCGAGCACCGGATTCTCGGAAAGAGACACTGGCCTTCCCGGCCAGCTCAGGGAAGAGTAGGCAAGCGGGGCGAATGCTTGGCCGCGAGCTGCAAGAAATTCGTCCACCGCACGCCCGATGGCATTCCCCGAAATCGGCCAGCTTTGCCGCTCCACTTCTACCCGCGCTGGAATGGAGAGTTCCTGCAACATCCTTGCCGGAAGGCTGGCCAGCAGTTGCTGCCGGGTGAAAATTCGCAAGCTGCCGGGCTGCGGAGCAGCGCCCAGCGCGATGCCGGCCGCGGCCATCCTCAACTGCGGCGGTGCGTCCTTGGGCAGCAGGTCGCAGAGGCGAAGTTCCGCACCCGGCACCGTGGCCGCCTCCGGCAGAGAAAGCTTCTGCTCCGAGCGCGCGAACAGCGCCGCCCACAGCAGCATCAGGCCGAGAACGATCCAGAACTTCACCACGCCTCCTTCGGCTTATCAGTGCGAGAGATTATTGAGCTCCTGCAGCATCTCGTCGGCGGCCTGCACCACCCGCGAGTTAGCTTCGTAAGAGCGCTGGGCCAGAATCATCTGAATGAATTCCTCGACCACATCCACATTGGACTGCTCCAGATATCCCTGCTGAATGGTGCCCAAACCATCGCTGCCTCCGGGAGTGCCGACGATCGGGTCCCCGGAAGCGGTGGTGGCGAGAAACAGATTCTGCCCAATGCTGTTCAGCCCGCCGGGATTGGGAAACAACGCCAGCTGAATCGAACCGACCTGCTGCGACTGGGTCTGGCCGGGCGTATCCACGCTCACCGTGCCGTCAGTTCCGACGGTGATGGAGGTGGCGTTGGTGGGAATGGTCACGCCCGGCTCGAGGGGATTGCCATCGGAGGTAACGATGTTGCCCTGCTGATCGAGATGAAAGGCGCCGCTGCGGGTGTAGCCGATCTCGCCCGTGGGCAGCGTCACCTGAAAGAATCCCTCGCCCTGAATGGTGAGATCGAGGGGATTGCCGGTGGCGCTGAAGTCTCCCTGCTGCTGAATGATCTCCGAGGCGGCGGTGCGCGTGCCCAAGCCAATCTGCAGGCCGGCTACGACCGTGGTCTGCTGGGTGGCGGCGGCCCCGGGCGCGACCAGATTCTGGTAAAGCAGGTCCTGAAACTGCAGGCGGCGGCGGCGAAAGCCGGCGGTTGAGGAGTTGGCCAGATTGTTGGCGACATTATCGAGGTTCAGCTGCTGCGCCGTCATGCCGCTGGCCGCAGTGTAGAGCGCTCGAAACATTCGCTTCCTCCGGCTAGACGCGGGGCAGATCCTGCGCGGCCACGCGGTTGAATTCGTTGTAGTAAGCGGAAAGCGCGCGCTCCATCATGTCGGCCTGGCGCTGCACCACGATCAGGCTGACGGTGGCGGCAACCGGGTTGACGTTGGAAGCTTCGAGCATTCCCTGGCGCACGTAAGCGCCGGCCGCGGTGCGGACAGAATTTGCCGGCGCCGAGTAGTACGACGTTCCTTCCGCGACCGGCGAAGTGCCGGGGGCAAACTCGACGATGCGCAGCTTCCCGGCCGTGGCCCCGGCGCTGGAAATGGTGCCGTCGGCGCTGATCGAGACCGGCCCCGCGGGCAGTACGATCACTCCCTGGTCTCCCATGACCGGGTCTCCCGTGCTGGTAATCAATTGCCCTTTGGTCGAAACCTGAAAGCTGCCATTGCGCGTGTAGCGCACGCCGGCCGCGGTCTGTACCACGAAGTAGCCGTTGCCTTCGAGGGCCAGGTCGAGGGGATTTCCCGTGCGCTCGAGATTGCCGGGGCTCGAATCGATGCGGCTGCCGCCGAGCACGTCGAAGTCATTGATGGCAAAATTCAGCGGGTTCGCGCCGGCGGCGGGTGCGCCCGCGAGCAGCGAGCGAAACGTGGGCTGCTGGCCGTGGTAGGCGGTGGTGCCCAGGTTAGCGAGATTGTTGGCGACGATGTCGAGCGCCTGGGTCTGCGCCATCAGCCCGGCGCAGGCCGCATAATATCCGCTGTTCACTCTGCCCTCCACCCAGGCTTTTGCACGTAGCGCGCCAGTGAGAGGCAAGCGTGGCTTTTGAAGCGCTTACAGGAAGAATGGCAAGGCCAAGAGGCAGAAAGGTGCGGGCACAGGTTGGAAGCCTTTGCCGCTAAAGACGGGTTCGCCCGGCAAAGCTTGCCGAAAGCGCGGTCTAATTTCTAGGAGTGCACTTCTTTAGGAATGAACTTTTTTTAGGAGTGAACCTCCAGGGCGACTACGATGGGGGACCCTTCGAAAGTGAACGTGACCTCCAGCGGCCCGGCGTCGGCCAGGGAGTGGAAGCTGTAGTCCGCGCCGGTGATCACCGTGGGCACGGAAAGCATGCAGCGGTCGGCCATGCCGGTAAGCTTATTTTTGAAGTTGCCGGCAATCATGTTGCAAACCTCGCCCAGCGCGTCCCACATGTGCTCATCGGCCTGCTTGGGATCCACACCAAGCATCTTAGAAGCCATTAAGGTGGCGGATTGTGCGCTGCAGCGCAGGGTCAGAACCCCGCACAACTGGCCCGCAAGACCGACCATGGCGGTGAATTCGGGTGGCACCGCTTCCTGAGCCTGCAGCGGCTCCAGCTTGCAGCCCAGCATGATCTCAAAGACTTCCCGGCAGGCAAGCTCCAGGAAGGGAAGCCACTCTTCCGGCGCCCCGTGGCTGGCGATGAGTTCGTCGGCAGATTTCATTTCTTCTCTTCCAGAAGGGGAATGACGTGCTCTTTTACCTGTTCGGGAGTGAAGGGTTTCCGGATGTAGCCGCGCGCCCCTACCGAGAGCGCCTGCACCACGTGGGATTCACTGCCCTCGGTGGTGATCATGACCACAGGAACGTTCTTGGCGTTCTGCACGCCTTGCAGCTGGCGGAGGAACTCGATGCCATCCATCACGGGCATGTTGATATCGCAGAGGATCAGGTCCACGCTGGATTCATTGATCGCCCCCAGGCCTTCGGCGCCGTTTGAGGCTTCGCGGACTTCCGCCAAATCAATGCCGGCCTGGCGCAGGGAACGCTCCACGATCTTTCTCATGACTGAGGAATCATCCACGATGAGCGCGCGTATCTTTTTCATAACCGCAGGCCTGCTGCCTGGGTGCATGCCTCGAGGTTCATGGCCGGGACTGTTCCTTCCGCATGTCTAAGCATGCCCGTACCGGTGCCGTCTGTGGCCCAATGACCTTCATCGGCACTTCCGCAGGGGACTTTACTGGAGATTTGCGGTTCCGGCTCCCGGCGGGGCCAGGCCCATCACCCGGCGGGAAGGTAAGCCGGCGGCGCGGGCAAGCCGGCCCCGAGGCTTTGGAAGGGCGCGGCGGGGCGTTCAAACAGCAGATTGGTAGAAGCCGTATCGCATTGCAGGCGCACCCAGATGTACGCCCCGCAGGTGACGATGCGGACCTGCCAGGCGCCCAGTTTGAGCGCGTAGCCGGAGGCGATGCGCGCCATCTCGGCCTGATCGCGCCGGCCGGGGAAGAGCAGGTCACTGGGGCGGCGCTCGTGGCTGAGGCGCTGCAGCACCCGGTCGAGGACGCTGGGGCTGAGCAGGCTGGCTTCGGTGCGGCAGCCAAGCATCTGCTCGATGGCGTAGAGCGCGGTGTAATCCACGCCTTCGGCGAAAGCGATGTAGAGCGCACGGGTGGCGGCCACGTAGTGCACCGGCAGCATGCGAAAAGCCTCCATCAGGCGCAGGGGAAGCATGTGGGCAGAGCGGGCATCCTCGGCGGCGAATGGGGGCAGGATGGGGCAGCCCCACTGCTGCCCCAGAGCAGCGATGACCTGCTGTTCGGTGGCAAAGCCCAGGCGCTGCAGCCAGTCGCCCAGCCGCCCCTCGCCCCTCGAACGCTGGGCCTGCAAGGCGGAGCGCAGCTGGGAGTTGGTCAACTGGCCGCGGGAAAGCAGGAGCAATCCCAGGGGAACGCGGTGCCGCGGCGGCGGCGCCGGCAGAAGCCCGCTGCGGGCGCGGGCGAAAATTCCCTGCATTGCTCTCTCCAGACATTGCGGCCCGCAGTACCAGGCGGCATGAAGCCACACCCCGCCAGGGCGATGCCGCAGCCGCCGCCACAGGCCGCGGGCCCGGCCGCAGCCCGGGTCGGCACAGCGGGGCAGGAGCGCGCTCCAACAACTCGCGGCCTTCGCGGCCAGTGTGCGCACAGCGGTCATAGGCGATTGGTCCAGCGGGGTTTCATCCGCCGGCCCCCGGCGGAGGGGAAACTACTTCGAGCACGCGCAAGCCATAGTTTCCGTCCACCACGACGACTTCGCCACGGGCGATGAGTTTGCCATCGAGCAGAAGATCTGCCGGGTCCTGCACTTGCCGATCGAGTTCGACCACCGAGCCTGGTCCGAGCTCGAGAATTTCGCGCAGCAGCATGCGGCGGCCGCCAAAGCGAAGAGTCACATCCAACTCGACGTCCATGAGCAGGTCGAGTTTGCCGGCCGAGGCGCCAGCAGAGAGCTCAGGCGCTTCGGCCGGCGGTTGCGGCGCGGACTCCGCCGCGGGGGCGCGCAGGGCGGCCGCCAAGGCGGCGCTTACCTGCCATTCCAGCCACAGCCGGGTGGGGGCGCCGGCGGCGGAGGCGATGTAGCCGCTGGCGGCCGAGGACCATGACGGGGACTGGCCGAACTCCAGCCGCAGATGCACCTCGCCCCAGCGCGGAGCGAGGGCGGTGGCGGTTTGCCCGGCAATCTGCCGTACCAGTTCTTCCGCCGCTTCGCGATGCTCGGGCTTGAACTCGACCGCCGGATTTTGCGGTTCGCTGAGAAGCAGCTGGGCGAGTGTGAGCGTCGCGGTGGCGGGCAGGCGCAGGCTCATCTCGCCGCGCAGCGCGCCGGCGGCGGTAATCATCACCGGCAGGTCGGTTTTATCGGGAGGCGCAGCCTCGGGCGGTTCGGCCGGGAGCAGTTCCACGGGGAAGGCGGCGCCGGCCACCTGGCCCAGCACCTGGGTCATGCTCTCAGCCAGCGTCTGCATCCAGGCACGCAGCTCGGGATCGGGGAGAGAACCGTCGGCAGCGCTCATTTACCCGGCTCCCGCTCCTGCCGCTGCAGGGGGCAGCGTTCCAGCAACTGGGCCACCCGCCGGCCGCCGCGCCGGGCCACGGCCGCGGTAAACATTTTCTGATCACCGACCATAAGCGCGGCCTGCTGATCGGGGCGACGCCGCAGCAGCAGCAACTGCCCCGGGGCCAGCCCCACCAGCTCGTTCAAACGAACATAAATGGAGCTGAGGCCGAGCTCCACCTGGAAAGGTGAGTCCATCAGGCGGGCGCGCAACCGGGGCTCGGCATCCGAGCGCACTCGCGGCCGGGAGGGCGCCCAGCCCGCCGAGAGCTTGCGCAGCAGGGCGTTCGAGACCACTGCCGGCACCACCAGATTCAGCGTCCCCCGGCTCTCGGCGACGGTGATCTCGAAGCTGAGGGAAAGGGTCTTCTCTTCGGAGGGCATCAGGTGCTGCACCTGGTCGGGGCGCTGCCGCTGCTCGAATTGAAACTCCAGGCCCAGGGTCTGCCAGGCGACCTGCAACTCGCGGCAGATGATGCGCACCACAGTTTCCAGAATCTGCTCTTCGATCTCCGTGATCTCGCGCCCCGGGGGCGCGCCTTTGCCTTCGCCTCCCAGCAGCACATCAATCAGGGGAAAGGCCACGGGCAAGTCGAGCTGCAAGAGGGCGGTGGCATCGGCAGGAGCGAGGTGGCACGAGGCCAGGTAGGTGACCTCGGGAATGCGCTGCAGAAATTCCCCGTAGGTCAGGTGCTCGGCCGAAACCAGGGCGGCGGTAAAGGCTACCCTCAGGTAGGCGCCCAGGGAATGGGTCAGGTTGCGGGCAAAACCTTCGTGCAGGGTGTTGATAGCGCGCATCTGCCCCCGCCCGATCTGGCCTGCCTGGCGCACATCCCAGGTGCTGACGCTCTTCTGCCGCTGCCGGGGTTCGCCGCCGCGGCCGCCGCGCGCCGCCCGCACCATGGCGTCAATCTGTTCCTGGTTGAGTACCTTCTCGACCATCGGTTTCCCGCTACCGTGTTCTGGCTTCTAGCTTCGGGCCACTGTTTTCAGCCGCCCGATTTTCCCCCGCGCCATCGCGGTATTCATTTCCCTGAGCTCGCGATGAGTTCGAGCTGGGTCTCTCTCGCAGCATTCATTTCCTTGCCTCGCGGTGACGATTCGCGCCGTGCCTTCATTGCCGAAGGCTTGCCGCCCGTTTTCGAGCCAGCTCCTGGTTTTCAGCCGCCCGCGCCCGCCGCCATTCTGCCGGCGCCGGTGAGCTCGCTCAGGCGCGCCCGCAGGCGCACCACCGCCATCGAGTGAATCTGCGAGACCCGCGACTCGCCCACTCCCAGCACCGCCCCCACTTCCTTCATGGTGAGTTCTTCAAAGTAATAAAGGGCCAGCACCTGGCGCTCCTTTTCCGGCAACTCGGCGATGGCGCGCGCCAGCAGCTGTTTCATCTCCGAACGCAGGCAGAGCAGCAAGGGCGTCTCCTCGGGATTGTCGGGCAGGTACTCGCACAGGTCTTCTTCTTTGCCGTCGCGGGGCGAGGCCACGCGCAGGCTGCCGATTTCGAGTCCATTGATTTCCCCCAGCAGCAGCTGCAGGCCGCGCAGGTCCATGCCCAGCTCGACCGCCAGCTCCGGCTCCGAGGGATTGCGCCCCAACTGGGCGCGCAGCTTACTGTGCGCCTCCTCCAGGCGGCGGGCCTTGCGCCGCAGATCGCGCGGGCTCCAGTCCATTTCGCGCAGGCTGTCGAGGATGGCGCCGCGGATGCGGAACTTGGCGTAAGAGGCGAACTGCACGTGCTTGGAGCGGTCGAACTTGTGCAGCGCGTCAATCAGCCCAACCACGCCGGCGTGCACCAGGTCCTCGAGGGGAACGTGGCGGGGCAGGCGCTCGTGGATGCGGCGCGCGATGTAGCGCACCTGGGGAAGCTGCTCGACCAGCAGCCGCTCCCGCTCCGCCTCGCTGTGCCAGGCGGTGTAGGCCTTCTTGCTCGCTTCCGACATGTCTGGTCCTCAACTTCCACCTCCACAGAGCGGAATTTCCCGCCCTCCGGCCTATCGCACCACTCCTACCGACTGCACCGACACGGTGGGTGGAATCTCGACCGGAGAAAGCACTACTAACTTGGGGAGAACCGGCTCGAGCAAACGCTTCAAATGAAAGCGCGCCGGAGTAGGGCAGAGCAGTACCGGGGCCGCTACCGCCGCCTGCTCGCCCGCCAGGCGGCGCAGCCCGTCGAGCACGCGGCGGGCAAAGGAGGGCTGCAAGGCAGCCGGCGGCTCGGCGCCGGCCTGCGGGCTGAAGGCGCGCCCCAGCTCTTCTTCCAGGCTGCTATCGAGCGTGACCACGCGCAGGTGGCCGTCATCGCCCAAGAGCGGCCGCACCAGGGCGCGGCCCAGGGCCTGGCGCACGGCTTCGACCAGCAGCACCGGGTTCTTGGTAGCCGCGCTGGCATCGAGCAGGGTCTCAAGAATGGTGGGCAGGTCGCGCACCGAGACCTGCTCGCGCAACAGCTGCTGCAGGACTTTTTGCACCTCGCCCAGGCTAAGCAGCTTGGGAACCAGCTCTTCGACCAGCTTGGGATGGCTTTCCGCCAGGCGATCGAGCAGACGCTTGGCCTCCTGCCGGGTGAGCAGCTCGGCGGCGTGCTGCTTGATAACCTCGGCCAGGTGGGTGGCCAGCACCGAGGTCTGGTCCACGACGGCGTAGCCCTGGGCCAGCGCCTGGCTTTCGAGCGCGGGCGCAATCCAGAGGGCGGAGACGCCGAAGGCCGGCTCATGCGTGGGCGTGCCGGGCAGGGGCGGCGGCGAGATCTCGGAGCTGATGGCCAGGCGGTCGTTCTCATGCATCTCCCAGCGGGCGACTTCCACCCCGCGGATGGAAATCACATACTCCCGCGGCTTGAGCTTGGCGTTATCGGTGATGTGCACCGGGGGCACAATGAATCCCAGCTGCTGCGCCAGGTTGTGGCGCAGCGCCCGCACCCGCGCCAGCAACTGCCCGCCCTGGGGCGTATCCACCAGGGGCACCAGGCCATAGCCCACTTCGAGGCCAAGCTCATCCAGCTTGAGCAGCTCTTCAAAAGTCTCGGCGGCCGGCTTTTTGTCTTTTTCCTTTTCTTTGTCTTTTTCCTGGGCGTTCTCTTTGGCCGCGGCCGCCCCGGCCCGGGGGGCGCGCCAGGCCAGCAGCGCGGTGACCCCGCCGAGAACGAGAAACGATAACTTGGGCAGGCCGGGAATGGCGGCCAGGGTGAGCATGACCGCGGAAGCCAGAAACAGCGGACGCCGCCCGGAAAACAGCTGCTTGCCCAGATCGCCGGCCAGCCCGGCGTCGGAAGAGGCGCGGGTCACGACCATGCCCCCCGCCATCGAGACCAGCAGCGAGGGAATCATGGTTACCAGGCCATCGCCCACGGTGAGCACGGTGTAGGTGCGCAGCGCCTCGCGGAAGGGAACGTTGAGCTGAAACACCCCGATGAGGAAGCCGGCGATGATATTGACCGCGGTAATGAGGATGGTGGCCAGGGCGTCGCGCTGGTTGAAGCGGGCGGCGCCGTCCATGGCGCCGTAGAATTCGGCCTCGCGCGCGATCTGCTCGCGCCGGGCGCGGGCCTGGGCCTCGTCAATCAGGCCGGCATTCAGGTCGGCGTCAATCGCCATCTGCTTGCCGGGCAGGGCGTCGAGGGTGAAACGGGCGGTGACCTCGGCGGTGCGCACCGCGCCGTGGCTGACCACGATGTACTGGATGGCGATCAGGGCCACGAACAGGACAAACCCGACTACATAATTGCCGCCCACCACAAACTGGCCGAAGGCCTCGATGACGTGCCCGGCGGCGGCCGCGCCTTCATTGCCGTGCAGCAGAATGCGGCGGCTGGAGGCCAGGTTCAGCGACAGGCGGAAAAGCGTGAGCAGCAGCAGCAGGCTGGGAAAGACGGAGAACTGCGAGGGCCGCAGGATATTGAGCGCCGACAGCAGCACCAGCACGGAGGCGGTGATGCTGGTGGCCAACAGCAGGTCGAGCAGGAAGGCGGGCACCGGCACCAGCATCACGAAAACCAGCCCGACGGCGGCGATGGGCACGATCCACTCGACGGCGCCGCCGCTCCGGGCGCCGGGCAGCAAGGCTTCGGCCATGGCTTAGCGGCCTCCTTTTCTGCCCCGGGCGCTCGCGGCCCGCTCCTGAGCGCGGTAGATCGCGGCCAGAATGCCGGCGACCACGGCGTAGAGTTTGGGCGGAATGGACTGCCCGACCTCGACCGCGCGGTACAGGGCGTGCGCCAGCGGCGGGTTCTCCACCAGGGGAATCCCCTCCCAGCGGGCGATTTCTTTGATCTCCTGCGCCAGCCGGTTGCGTCCCTTGGCCACCACCACCGGGGCGGGCATCTCCGGCTTGTATTCGAGGGCGACGGCGAATTCGGCCGGGTTGGTGATGACCACGGCGGCGCGCTTGGCGTCTTCGAGCATGCGGCGGCGGCGCGCCGAGCGCTGCAGGCGGCGGATGCGCGCCTTCACCGTGGGATGGCCTTCGGTCTCCTTGTATTCATCTTTCAAGTCCTGGCGGCTCATGCGCAGCTCGCTTTCGAGCTTGCGGCGCTCGATCAGGTAATCGGCCCCCGCCCAGATCAGAAGCACCAGCGAGGATTTCCAGGCCACCTCGAAGACCCGCCCCAGGCTGAAGCCGGCGACTCCGCCGAGCGCCAGATGAGGCATGGTCAGGAGGGCGCGCCAGTCGCGCGTGAGCAGAGCGAGAGTCAGATAAACGATGGCCGCGCCGGGCAGCAGGGACTTGAGCAGACGGCCGAGCGCGGGCAGGGAGAAGAGCTGTTCGAGGCGGGTGGCGGGATTCAGCCGCTCCGGATTGAAGGCCAGGGCGGAGGGGGCAAAGACCAGCCCGCCCTGGGCCACGCCGCTGACCATGGCCGCCATCCAGGCCAGGCCCAGCACCAGCGCCCCCACTTGCAGCACCGGCAGGCTGGCCGCCATCAGCAGAGGAAGATCGCGTCCCAGATCGCCGCTGCCGGCGGCGTCGAGCACCGAGCCCAGCATGCCGCGCCACTCCCCGGCCAAGGCCGGCCCCCGCGCCCCCAGCAACAGTACCGCGGTGAGAGCGGAGAGGCTGCTGACCAGCTCGCGGCTGCGCGCAATCTGGCCTTTTTCCCGCGCCTTTTGCCGCCGCCGGGGTGTCGCCTGCTCGGTCTTGTTTGCTTCCGGCATTCCGCCTCAAGTCTTCCCCAGGGCCGGGTTCGGGTCCCGGCCCCTGGCCGCCGGCACGGCGCGCGTGCCCCTAGTGCGCCAGGTGCAGCCAGCGCTGGCTCAACCCCAGCGCCCAGGAAAAGTGCCGCTCCAGCAGGCGCGGCCAAAGAGCCAGGCTGCCGGCCAGAACCAGCAGTCCCAGGATGTTCTTCACCGACAAGCCGACAAACACCACCGGCAGTTGCGGCGAAGCCTTGCCCAGAAAGCCGAGGGCCACATCCGCCACCAGAGTGGCGGCCACCACGGGCGCCGCCATTTCAAGCGCCACCAGCCAGATGGCCGCGGCGGCGTGCCAAAGGCCCGCGCTCAGCGCCCGGCTGGAGAGTTCCGCCCCCGGCGGCAGATAGGCAAAGCTTGCGGCCAGGCCGCGCAGCACCCAGTGGTGCACGTCGAGCTCGAGAAAGATCAGCAGCGCCACCAGCTGGTGGAAGATCGAGAGCACCGGGGTATCCGCCTGGGTGGCGGGATCGAGAATGGTGATCAGCGAATATCCCGTCTGCACGCCCACGATCTGCCCCGCTCCTTCGACGGCATCAAACACAAATTGCAGCGTCCCCCCTAAAACCAGGCCAATGACAAATTCCCCGATCACCACGCGGACCCAGCCCACCGCATCCGCTTGCAGCCCCACCACGCCGACCACGGGGTAAAGCAGAGCGGTCAACACCACCGTGAACCCGGCTTTTACCAGTACGGCAATGCTGTCACTGCTCAAAAAGGGCGCGAACACCATGACCCCGGCAATGCGCGCGCCCACGAAAACCGCGGCCGCCACCACCGGCTCGAGATTCAGCGTGGGCATAAGTCCGCGGCCGCCGCTAGCGCAGAAACGGGCGAAAGTCGGAAAACATTCCGACGGTGAAAAAGCCCAGGCGGCGCACCATCCAGGGCAGCAGCAGGAAAATCGCCACCGCCACCGCCGCCAGCCGGGGCACGGTCGAAAGCGTGGTCTCCTGCAGCGAGGTCAGCACCTGCACGATGTTGATGCCCAGGCTGACCACGGTTGCGATCAGCAAAAGCGGCGCCGCCAGCCAGACCGCGGCTTCGAGCGTGCGCCGCGCCAGCTCGACCACCATATCCGCCGGCATCCCGTCTCTCCTTTCGCTTGCCGTCTTGCCGCTTGCCGCTTGCCGCCGGCCGGGTTCAATTGGCCATCCGCTCGGCGCTTTTTTTACCCGCCCGGTTCAGCGGAAGCTTTTCATCAGCGAGCCCACCAGCAGGTTCCAGCCATCCACCATGACGAAGAGAAAAATCTTGAGCGGGGTCGAGATCACCACCGGGGGCAGCTGCAGCATGCCGACCGAAGTGGTGATGGCGGCCACCACCATGTCCACCACCAGGAAAGGCAGATAGAGCGCCGCCCCGATCTGGAAGCCGGCTTTGAGCTCCGACAAAATGTAGGCCGGCACCACCACCCGCATGGCCAGATCGTCGGGCGTAGACGGGCGCGGCTGTTTCGACAACTCGAGAAAGAGTCCGAGATCCTTCTGCCGGGCATACTTGAGCATGAAGCGGCGCAGCGGCCCTTCGCCCCGCTCGACCGCCTGCATGGCATCCACCTGGCCCTGCTCGAAGGGCACGATGGCCTGCTCGCGAATGGCCTCGCCCACCGGCTGCATGAGAAAAAAAGTCAGAATCAGCGACAGCCCGATCAAGGTCTGGTTGGTGGGCGTGGTCTGCGTGCCCATCGCCTGGCGCAGAAAGTGGAAGACCACCAGCAGGCGCACAAACGGCGTCATGGAGAGCACCAGCGCTGGCAGCAGGGTAAGCAGGGTGAGCAGGACGACAATGTTCCAAGGCACCGAGCCGCTGGCCGCGCCCGCCCGCCAAGCCAGGCCGGGAGCCGCCGGCGCCGCCGCCGCCCGCGTGCTGGCCAGCACAATCAGCCCTCCCGCCGACAGCAGGCGGCGCGGCAGTCTAGCCCTGAGCGCTCTCATTCTCCGCCTTCTCCCTGGCGTCCTGCCCCCTCGATGTCACTGCTTGCGCTTCCGGCAGCGCCACGGCTCTGTGCCATCTCGGCTAGAAGCGTCATCGAGCTCTGCGTCCCGCCGATCAGAAACCTCTGCTCTTCGAACTCGATGACGGCGACAAAGCGCCGCTCCCCCAGCGCCAGAGTCTCGCGCAGGCGCAGCTGGCGCGGCGGACGCGCCCGCCAGCAGCGCCCCACCAGCGCCCAGGCTCGCGCCAGGCCTTGCCCAAGACCGCGCCGGGCCCAGTGCCCAATTCCTTCCCCCGTGATTTGCAGCGTGCTCTCCATGCCCGCCTCTCTGCTTCGCTTCGCGCTTACGCCACCTCGGTCACCCGCACCGCCAGCCGGTCGCCCACCACCTCGAACTCACTCCAGGCCACCAGCTCTCCATTCACCCGCAGAGGCAGGTCGGCGCTAGCCTGCCAGTGGCTGTCAATCACAAAGCCCGGCCCCAGTTGCAGCAGGTCGCGAACCTTCAGCCCGGGCAACTCCAGCTCAACCGTCAAGTCGCACGGCAGAAGCTGCGCCTGCGCCCAGGCGGCGGAGGCCGGCGGGGCTGCGGTTGCGGGCTCGCGGGCGGGAGCAGGTTCGGCCATAGCTAGCGCTGCACCAGAAATTCCGTGAAGTAAATCTCCTCGACTTGCAGTTCCGGAGCCCGCTGCCGCAAGGCGGCCAGCAGCCGCAGCTTCAGCCGGTTTTTGCCGTCTTCGGTCAGAACATCGTCGGGGGTCGAGCGCGTCAGCACATCCAGAATCGTGTCCCGCACCAGGGCCGTGGGAGGGTTTTCCCCCTTGCGCTCCCGCTCCAGCCCAAGGTCAATCCCCACGCGCAGGTAAGCTCGCTCATCAGGATCCCCCAGGTTCAAGACAAACGGATCCAGATGCAGAACCGACTTCACCGCCGCCCCGGAGGGTTCGGCCGCGGGCGTGCGGGCGGCGTTGCGCCCGCCGACAACCCAGGCCGCGCTGACCAACACCACCGCCAGCGCCACTACCCATTTGACCTCGAGGTTGTAGCGCGGCGGCTTCTGCTCCGCGATGGCCGGCTCCGCCACGGTTAGGGCCAGAGCAAGTAGCGTGCCGAGATCGCCGCCCGCGCCGCGAGCAAACGCAGCTATGCAAAGGCTTGCTTACGCGCAACATAGAGCCCAGGCAGCGATCGGGGCCGCTGCCCGTCTGCAAGCCAAGGCGCGCCCCGCCGGCGCGGATTAAAGAGCGCTCATTAAGAGGAGCTCAAATTACGGGCGCGCCTGCTCGCTCCGTCAGCGCGCGCCCGCCTGCAGTCATCTTCACTGCTTCAGGTTGATGGTGTCTTGCGTGATCTGGTCAAAGGTGGTCACGGCCTTGGCGTTGGCTTCGAAGGCGCGCTGGGCCACGATCAGGTTGGCGAACTCGGTGGCGATATCCACGTTGGAAAGCTCGAGTGCGCCGCCCGAGAGGGTTCCCCGCCCGCTGGTTCCCGGGATACCGGCGACGGCGGGGCCAGAGGCCAAGGTGGGCACGAAATCGGTGTTGCCAACGCGTTGCAACCCTTGCTGGTCGGCGAAGGTGGCGAGCACGATCTGACCCAGGGCGGCGGTGGTTCCGTTGCTGAACGAGCCGGTGACGATGCCATCTTCTCCGATGTTGAAGCTCACCAGCGCGCCACTGGCGCTGCCATTCTGTTGGGTGGCGGAGGTGCTGCTGGGGGCGGCCACCTGGGTGAGCAGCGGGGTGGCGCCGCTGAGCACATTCCAATCAAACGTCATATCGGAGGCCCCATCGGCAAACCCGGTGATGGGGATGGCGGTGATGTTGTTCAGCATGCCCGGGGTAGTGGCGATGGTGAAAGCATCGTCGGGGACGAAAGCGGTGCTTCCGGCATTGAGAGTAAAACTGATCTCTCCTGAGACAAACGGAGTTCCCACCGTAGCAGTTCCCAGGGCTCCTGAGACCGAGCCGCTGACAGAAAAGTGGGTGGCATCCACGGCGGTGATGGTGATGGTCTCGTTCTTCGCTCCCGCGCCAGCGGCCACGTTGCTGATGGTTCCGTTGCCGGTGCCGGCAAAAGCGGGTACGCCGGCCGTGCCCGCACTGGTGGCGGTGAGCACGCCGTTGCCGTCAAATCCCAGCGCGCCCGTGGCCAGGACTCCCGTCTGCGGGGTGGAGACGCCTCCCACCAGCGTGGGATTCAGATCGGCGGCCGGAATGGAAAGTGAGTAATTCCAGGTGTTGGGCGCCGTCTTGGTGAAGTTGAAGGTCAGCACGTGGCTGGCGCCCAGGGAATCATAGACCGTGACCGGCGTGGAGAAAGTGTCGCCCACCCCGTCGGCGGCATTCAGATTGGTGGTGAGCTGCACCGAAGTGGTGGCGCTCGGCGGGCTGATGGTGCCGGCGCCGAGCTCCAGCGGGGTCAGGCCCTGGTCGGTGGCAATGACACCGTTGACCGCGGGGAAACCCAGCACCTGTTGCCCGTCGCTGGTAACCAGGAAGTTGTCGCTACTCACCGAAAAGTTGCCCGCCCGGGTGTAGCTGGTCACGCCGTCCTTCTGGACGGCGAAGAACCCTCCGCCCTGAATCGCCACATCCGTGGGAACGCCGGTCGAGGTTACGCTGCCCTGGGTGAAGGTTCCGGGCATCGAGCCGATCTGCGCTCCGGCCCCGATCTGGACAGGATCTCCAGCCCCGGTGGTCCCCAGGTTCTGGTAGAAGAGGTCGCTGAACAGCACGCGAACGTCTTTATAACCGGTGGTGTTCTGGTTGGCGAGGTTGTTGGCGATGGCCGAAAGCGCGGTCGAGTCTGCGGTCAGCCCGGAAAGCGGAATGGAAAAAGTAGGCATTAGTGCGCTCCTTGAAGGTTTGTAGCGGCAGAGGCCGAGGTGGCCGGAGTGGCGCCGGCGATCTGTTGCAGGGTTTGGTTGATTTGCGTGAGCTGATCGAGCATGTTGAATTCGACCAGCTCGGTGGTGAACTGGTTCGGGTCCACCGGATCGAGCGGGCTCTGGTTCTCGAGTTGCGTGGTCAGCAGCTGCAGGAAGGTATTGTCGGTGCCTTGCAGCGGGTCGGCCGAGCCTGCGCTGGTGTTGGTGGAACTGGCAGCCTGGCGGGCGGCGAAAAGGCTGTTGGCGCTCACTGGAATAATGGACATGATTCCCTCCTTAAGATTTTCTGTCACCATCGTGCGTCCACGCCGTCAAGCATGAACGCTCAGACCGCGGGTGGCAGTTGCAAGCATCTCGGGCTCGGCCAGCTTCTCCTGCGGAGCGGCGTAGAACGGCGTTCTTCCCGCCGTATGCCGAAAGCCTCGCGGCTGCGAATCGCCGCCGTGGGAAAACCCGGCGGCAGTACCCGCCCCGCCGGGATGCTGCGCCAGAAAGCGGATGCTTTCGAAGCGCAGTTCATGCTGTTGAAAGTTCGCCTGCAAGCCGGGAACTTCCGCGGTCAATAGGGTTCGCAAGTCGCCGCGCTCGCTGCCTACGGCAAGGTTCACTTGGCTGTTGTGAATCAGCGTGTGTACCTCCACGTTGCCGAATGAGTCGGTGTTCAGGCCAATATGCATTTCCTGCTGGCCCAGGCTCTCGACCATCCGCGCCGCCTGCACGTTGCCCGTAACCGGCGCAGGCGGAGGAGGCAAATCTGCCGGCGGCGCGGGACGCGGCTCGACCGGCAGGGAGGATCCCGGGTTGGCGGAGCCGTGATTTTCTGCTGCAGGATCGGGCGCGCTGATGCTTGCCGGCGGTGGCGCCGAAGCATCGCTCTGCGGGCTGTGTGGGGACGGGGGAGGCGGCAGCGCGGAGGCCGCGTTCGCCGGCGCTGCCGCGGACGCGGCGGCGGGCGGGGCAGAATCTGCATTTTTCGCCGCGCTTTTTTGCAATGGAGCGGCGCTGCGGGCCTCGCGGACATCGGCAGAGGGCGGCGGAGGTTGAGCGCTTTGCAAACCATCATTGACGTTGGACCTGGCGGCAAGCTGAGCGAGATCGTTCGCGGCGGGATGCGGCAAGATCCTGGCGGGCAGCGCTTGGGCCGGAAGCCCGGCCCGCAGCCATGCCCGCGTGGTTGAGACTGCCTGAGCGGCGCTCAACTCGAAGCTCTGGGGGGAAGGCCGGTTTTCTGCTTTCGAACCCTGGACCGCGGGAGTGCGTGCCGAGTTTTGCGGCGGCCAAGGCGAGGGCGCAGAACCGGGAGCCGCCACCCGGGGAGCCGCGGCGGCGACAGGCGAGGGCCCCGGTACACTCGCCGGCGCCTCGAGCACGGGCGCAGCGGTGTTGCCGGAAGCGTTGGCCGGTTGCGGCTGGGTGGCAGCATTCCCGGCGGAGTTGGCGCCTGGATCGCCGGCCGCCCCTAGGGCGAGCGGGATATCCTTCGGGCTGAGCGTCGTGACTGCTGTGGGGTGGGCATGGGTGGCGATGAAGTTCACATCCGCCCTGGCCTGGGGCGTGCTCCGGTTCAGGTCTGTGCCTGGCTGAGCCGGGGCGACTTCCGAGGGCAGGGCAGCGGGATTCGCCGCAGCAAAGGGTCGAGCGGAGAGTGTGGCCGAGCCGTCAGATACCGGCTTAACCGCGAAGGCGCCCGCTAAAATTCGGGCATCTGGCAAGGCATCGCGCAGGGGCGGAGAAAAGCTTGCCGCGGAAACGGTTGTTTCAGCGGCCGACTGCGGAACGGCTGCATCGGAGTCAACGGCCGTAGGCTGCGGCGCCGGCACCCCCGGCCGAATGTCCGCCGTCGCCCGCGGGGCGCTCTGATCCGACCGCGCAGCAGCGCCGCTTGCGCTGAGTTCGGGCAAATTGATCCGCGCAGCAGATATAAGACCTTCTCTTGAAGGCAGGTCAGATAAAGGCAGGTCAGATAAAGGCAGGTCAGACGTGCCTTTCACCGCAGGCTGAGGCGAGCCAGCCAAGCCAGGCGAATTTGCCGGGAGAGAAGCCGCATCCGCCTCAGCCGGTCCAGGCAGGGGCGCAATTTCTTGTGGAACTGCGCCAGTTGCAAATTGAATCGCCCGAAAGGCTTGCGCCAGGGGCTTCGGGGCGGGGGAAGAGAACACGGGTAACGCGGTTGATTTCACCTCGTCGTGCGCGCCTTGATCCTCGAAGGGCGCGGTGAATGGCACGGCTTCGGCGCCGCCTGGCGAAGCGCTGAGGCCCACCGCAGCGTCATTCACGGGAACCGGGTTCGGGCTCACGATTCCCGCCAGGAACGCGCTGACCACTCCCAAAGCGGAAGCCACATCCGGGTCGCGATCTTTTTGGCTCGCCCCAACCTTGCCTGCGGGGGCCAGATCGAAATCCGCTTTACGCGTCCCACCGATCGGGCTGGCCAAATCGTTCGCACTGTTTCCCTGCGGCGCCTCTTGGGGTGAGCCTCGCTGGGCCAGCGCCGTTTGCATCTCGCCCGCAAAGCTGGATTTCTCGCTTGCCGCGGCCGGCGAAGCCGTCAGCGCCGATGCTCCCAGCGGGGCGAGCAGATTTATGACCTGGAGTAACTCAGCTCCCATAGGTGTGAGCGCGATACTGGCTCATCGGAAGGAAGCATCCAGACGGCCAAAGCTAAAGCAGAGGAGGTGCGCCACACAACCGGCTGAAAAAGAACAGGAAGCGGATGCCTCGAGTTCTCGGAGGCTGGCGAAGAGCGAGATTTTGCCGCCGCCGCTTGGGCAAGGCTTGCCGATGGTTCCCGGCAAAGCTCGCCACCGCTCAGCGGCGGCGCAGATACTCGCGCCGCAGCAGAAACATGTCATCCAGGCGCCGCTGTTCGCGGCGGGCTTCCTCCTGGCGATAGAGCTCGAACTGCTGCCGGCGCAGCGCCTCCACCCCTTCGCGCTGCTGGCGGGCCTGATGGTAGGACTGCAGACACTCGGCGCGCGCCCGCTCGCAGCCCGCAAGCTGCTTTTCCAGAGCTAACCGGCGCGCGGCGGCGCGGGAGCGGAGGAATAAGTCGAATTGCAGCTCTGCGCTGGAAAGGCCAAGCGTAAGTTTGCCGGCGTCTTCCCTGGCCATTGCCGCCAGCAGGCGGCCGGCCTCTTCCACGCGCTGCCGCGCCGCCAGCAGGCGCTGATTGGCTTCGTGCAGGCGCAGTTCCTGCTGGTGTTCCAGGCCCTGCCGATAGCGCAACACTGCAGCGAGAGAAAAACGGAATGCCATAAACCTAACCTGGAATGGCCAGCAGTCGCGTGATCGAATCCTGCAGGCTGGTGGCTTCCTGCGGCGTTTGCTCGAGCAGGCGGTTGAGCTCGGGAAGAATGGCCAGCGCCTTATCGAGGGTTGGGTCCGCGCCCCTCTGATAAGCCCCGATCCGCACCAGGTCTTCGGATGCATGATAAGCCGCCAGCAGGCGGCGCAAGACATGCGCCTTCGACAAATGCTCGGGCGAGCACACCGCCGGCATCAGGCGGCTGATGCTGTCGAGCACGGCGATCGGCGGATAGTGGTTCTGCGCCGCCAGACGGCGGTCGAGCATGATGTGGCCATCGAGCAGCGCGCGCGCCCCATCCACCAGCGGATCCTGCTGGTCATCGCCTTCCATAAGCACGGTGTAGAAGGCGGTGATGCTGCCGCTGTGGAACTTTCCGGCGCGCTCAATCAAGCGCGCCAGCAGGGTAAACACCGAGGGGGTGTAGCCTTTGGCGGTGGGGGGTTCGCCCGCCGCCAGGCTGATCTCGCGCTGCGCCATGGCTAGGCGGGTCAGAGAATCCACCACCAGGAGGACGTTTTTTCCCTGCGCGCAGAAATATTCAGAGGCCGCGGTCGCAGCCAGGGCGGCGCGAATGCGCAGCAGTGGCGACTGGTCGGAAGTGGAAACCACCACCACCGCCCGCTTCCGGCCTTCCTCGCCCAGCGCTTCTTCGAGAAAGTGCCGCACCTCGCGCCCGCGCTCCCCCACCAGGGCGAGCACGGTGAGGTCGGCGCTGGTATTGCGCGCCATCATGCCGATCAGGGTGCTCTTGCCCACGCCGCTGCCGCCAAAAATTCCCACCCGTTGTCCCCGGCCACAGGTCAGCAGCGCATCCACCGCGCGGATGCCGCAGCCCAGCGGTTCGCGAATCAGGGAGCGCTCGAGCGGCAAGGGGGCGGCGGTGTCGAGCGGTTGCCGCTCCCGGCCGGGGCAGGGCCCGAGCGAGTCGAGCGGCTCGCCCATGCCGTCAATCACGCGCCCCAGCAACCCATCGCTCACTCGCAGCGCCGGCCGCGCTCCCCAGGTGGCCACCCCGTCGCCGTAGCGGATACTGCCCGGACGCTCGAGCGGCATGGAGAGAACCGAGGTGCCGCGAAAACCGACAATTTCCCCGGGAAAGACTCTGCCCTCGGCGTTCGTGATCTGGCAGATCTCGCCCACCGAGCAGAACGGCCCTTCCGACTCCACCAGCTGCCCCAGCACCTGCGTTACCCGCCCCTGCCAGCGCAGGCCGGAGAAGCAATCAAGTTGACGGAAATAAGGCGCCAGCAGGCCCGCCATCTCACCGCCCCGCCTGCGGCCGCTGCGCCAGCAAATCCATCAGGCCCTGCTCGATTTCCTTCAGCTGCACTTCAATGCCGATCTCAGTGCTGCCCAGGGTGGTCTGCAGAACCGTGCGCCCGGCTTCGAGCTCCGGATCTTCCACCACCTCGGGCAGGTCCTCGGCATCCCGGCAGCGCGAAAAATAATCGCGGCAATCGGCGGCATACTGGGGATGCACCCGGACCACAACCTTGGTGTTGCGCTGCAGCTGGTCGAGCGCCACCCGCACCAGGCCGGCGAGCAGCAGAGGATCCACCCGCGCCTCACGATGCAGAATCTTGCGCGCGATGCTCAGCGCCAGCTGCACGATTTCGCCTTCCACCTGCTGATAGTATTTGGTCCGGTCGCGGGCGAACTCCTCGAGCGCCCGGCGCAGGCTCTCGCGCATAGCCTGCAGCTGCTGGTCATAGCTGGCGCGGGCGCGGGCTTCGCCCTCCTGCCGGCCGGCTTCGCGGGCCGCTTCTTCGCGCCGCCGCGAATCGTCGGGCGCAAAAGCCGGGGCGCCGGGGCCGGCTGCGGCCGCGCTTGCCGCCGGTCCGCCGGCCTCGACATAGGGAAAAGGATGCACCTCAGGCTCGGGCTGGGGCCCCGCGCCCGCCGCCGCGCTATACGACGTACTCATCTTCCGCTTCCGCTCCCAGGCTGATCTTGCCCTCCGATTCCAGCTTGCGCGCCACCGCCACCGCCTCCTGTTGCGCCTTGGTCACGTCGCGCGCGCGCACCGGCCCGAGGATTTCCATGTCTTCTTTCAGCATCTCGACCGCCCGCGAGGACATGCTCTTGAAGATGAAATTCTTCAGCTCTTCGGTGGCCCCGCGTAGCGCCATGGCAAGAGTTTTCTTGTCCAGATTTCCCAGAATCTCGCGGATGCCGGCTTCGGGAACGCCCAGCAGGTCCTGGAAGGTGAACATCATGTTGCGGATGCCCAGCGCCAGCTTGGGATCGTCTTTCTCGATGGTTTCAAGAATGGTCTTGGTAGTAAGCGGGTCCATGCGGTTGAGCAGGTCGGCCACACCCTGCACCCCGGCGTAGGCGCGGCGGTGCTGCTCGCCCAGCGCCTCGATGCGCTTGTGCAGCGCCATCGAGACCCGCTGCGCGATTTCGGGAGAGAACTGCCGCAGCTGGGCCAGGCGGCGCACCGCTTCCGCGCGCAGGGTCTCGGGAAAGCGCATGAGCAGGATCGAGGCCTGCTTGGGATCGAGGTGGGCCAGAATCAGCGCGATGGTCTGGGGATGCTCCGCCTCGAGAAACTTGGCCAGCTGCTGGGGATCGGCTTTTTGCAGGGAATCCAGTTTGCTGGCGCTCATCTCCGCCGCCAGCGTGACCTGCTGCAGCAGCTGCCGCGCCCCGTCTTCGCCAAACGCCTTGACCAGAAGTTTCTTGGCGTAGTCGGTGCCGCCCTGGGCCAGATAGTCCTGGGTCAGGGCCATGCGGTGAAATTCCTCGAGCACGTCGAGCGCGCCCTGGGGGTCCACGTATTCCAGCTCGGCAATCTCCTGGGTCAGGCGCTCGACATCGGTCTCGGGTAGCTGGCGGTAGATATCGCTGGCCGCGTCTTCGCCGAGCAACACTAACAGGATGGCGGCCTTGCGCATGCCGCTGGGTGCGCCGCCTTGTGCCGGAGGGTTCACCGCCCAGTTTCTTTGATCCAGCTCTGCACCAGCCGGCCCGCCGCCGCCGGCTCGCTCTTGATCTTCTCGGTCAGTTGTTTCTTGAGGGTGGCGGCCCGGCGGTCCTGCTCGCTGCCTTCAGGCAGCTCGATTTCAACCGCGGCCGCAGCTCTCCCCAACTCTTTCGTGGAGCGCGCCACACGTGCCGGCAGCTCGCGGAAGGCGGACACTACCTGCCGCTTGACCGGCCGCAGAATCAGCAGATAGACGATCAGGAACAGGGCGGCGATGCCGGCATAGCGCAGCAGCCACGCCCAGCCGGAAAGCAGCTTGCGGATGCGCTCGAGCCAGGTGGGCGGAACCGGGGTTTCCGCCGGCAACTGCTCGAAGGTGAGATTCTCGATGGAGAGCAGATCGCCGCGCTGGGGATCGAGGCCAATGGCCGCGGCCGCCAGTTGCTGGATCTGCTTCATCTCCTCGGGCGTGCGCTTGCGCCGGGTGATGGCGGTTTTACCTCCGGACTGAGTGGTCTCACTGGCATCATCCACCAGCACCGCGGCGGCAATGCGCTTGATCCTTCCCGGAGGCTCGCTGGTGTGGCGCACCGTCTTGCTCACCGCGTAGGTCGTGCTCTCCGAGCGCGAAGACTCGTTTTCGCCGTTGACCGTTACCGTGGCGGCCGTGCTGCCCGGAACGTTGCTGGCGGTGCCGGGCACGCCCGCAGGCGCTCCCCCGTTCGCCGTCTCCTCCGATTTCTGCGCCGTCAGGGGGGCGGTGGTCTTCGGGTCGTAGACCTCTTCGGTATTGTCGCTGCTGCTGAGATCGTACTCGACGTGTACGCTGGCGCGCACGTGGCCGGCGCCCACCACCGGCTCGAGAGTCTGTACCAGGGATTTCGAAAGCTCGCTGTCGAGCTCGAAGGAGCCCTCGCCCGGGCCGCGCGGGCGGACCAGGGGCGCGTTGGTGTCGGCATCCACCACGGTGACGTTCTGCGGGCTCAGTCCCTCGACCGCGCTCGCCACCAGTTGCGGAATCGCCGTCTGCGCCTGCTCGGAGAGCACGCCGCCGCGGGTCTTCAGGATGACCGCGGCCTTGGCCGGGGTCTCCTGCTCGCTGTACAGCGATTCGCGCGGCAAGACCAGATGCACGCGCGCCGCCTCCACCTCGCTCAAAGTCTCGAGCGTGCGCTCCAGCTCGCCTTCGAGCGCGCGCTGGTAGTTCACCTTCTCGGTGAAGTCCGAGCCCGCCCAGTTGGGAGTGTCGAACAGCTCAAAGCCCAGCCGGGCGTTGCGCGGCAGCCCCTGGGCCGCCGTCTCCAGCCGGCTGGCGTCGAGCTGGTCTTCGGGCACCAGCAGGCTGCTGCCGTCGGGCGAGAGCTGATAAGTGATGTTTTTGGCCGCCAGCCGCCCGGCCAGCTCCTGCGCCTCTTCCGGCCGCAGACCCGAGTACAAGGTGACGAACCTGGGCTTGCCGAGCAGCGCCACAAACACCCACAGCGTCGCCCCCACCAGCAGGGCGCCGCCTGCGAGCAGCAGCCGCTGGCCAAAGCTGAGGCCAGAGAGCATCTGCCCCGCCTGCTCGAGCGCCTGGCCAAATGATTTGGGTGCTTCCAAGCAGGTCTCCTAGATTTCCTCCGGTCCGGTGCGGCCTTTTTCCCGGTCCTATGGTTCCCGCCCTGGGGTTCCCGCCCTGGGGTTCCGGCCGCCTCTTTGTCGCGATTGCCCTTGCCCCGCGCGGCCCCCGCGCCGCAACCTCAGAACTGCATGCGGGAGATCTCCTGGTAAGCGGAGACGATCTTGTTGCGCACCTGCATCATCAGCTGAAACGACAGATCGGCCTTCTCCACCGCGATCAGCGCGCTGTGCACATCCATGCCGTTGCCTGCGAGCAGCGCCCCCACCTTGGCGTCGGCGGTCTGCTGCAGCTGGCTGACTTGGTCCATGGCCCCGCGCAGGGTCTCGACAAAGCCCCAGGCGCGCCCCCCGGAGCTGGTGGAGACGGCCTCGGGCGCAACGGGAGCGGGGGAAGGATTTGAAATCGGATTGGGCATAGCTCATGTCCTCTTGCCTGGGGCTCGCGCCCGCGCCCTCATCTTCAGCGCAGCAGATCGAGCGAGGTCTGAATCATGGACTTGGTGGCGGCCACCGCCGAGGCATTCAACTCGTAGGCCCGCACCGCGCCCAGCAGGTCGGTCATCTCCGCGACCGGGTTGACGTTGGGATAGGCCACGTAGCCGCGGGCGTCGGCATCGGGATTGCCCGGCTGGTAGCGCTCCTCCGGAGGCGAAGGGTCGGCCACCACCTGCGCCACCCGGACCCCGCGCCCGGCAGCCAGAGGCAGGACCGGGGCCCCGGAAAGGCTCGCCAGCTGCAGGGGAAAGCGGGCCAGGCGCTGGGCCCGGAAGACCACCAGCTGGCGGCGGTAGGGACCTCCCTGGGCGGTGCGCGCGGTCTCGGCGTTGGCCAGGTTGCTGGTCACCACCTCGGCCCGCTCCCGCTCCGCGGTCAGCGCCGAGCCGCTCAGTTCGAGCATGCCGAACAGGTTCATGACGAGGCATTGCCCTCCGCGATGGCCGAGGCCAGCATATGAAAATCGGTGCGCAGCAGTTCGATGGCGGTGTTATAGCGCAGCTGGGTATCGGCGAGCAGCAGGCCTTCGCGCTCGAGACTTACGTTGTTGCCGTCGGGACGCGTCATCAGGCCGCGCACGGGGCGGACCGCCGGGGTGAAGCTCGCGTATTCCAGGCCGCCGTTGAGGGCGGGATCCTGGCTGAGCGCGCGCGCGAACTCGATTCGGAAATTCATGTCTAAGGCGCGGTAGCCGGGGGTATCCACGTTGGCCAGGTTCGAGCCCAGCAGCCCGGCCCGCTCCGCCGCCAGATCGAGAAAGTGGCCAAGCACCGCCACTTGCGGCATGTCAATCATGGACATGGGTCCTCTCCGCTGGCCTCCGCGCTGCGGCCGTAACTGCGCCGCGGGGGCAGGCCATAGCCGCGAATCTTGTTGCGCACCGTGCGCAGGCTCACCCCCAGCATCTGGGCGGCGCGCGAGCGGTTGCCGGCGGTGGCCTCGAGCGTGACCTCAAGCAGGCGGCGCTCCATCTGCTCGAGCGACAGCCCGGCCCGCAGGCAATCGAGTTTTTCTTGGCTTCTTTTCTGCCGGTCGGGCGGTTCTGTTCCGCCCGGTTCACCGGCGAAGCCCGGCAGGTCTTCGGGCGCAAGCGCCTCCGGCCCGATCTCGCCCCCTGACCAGGCCACGGCGCGGCGCATCAGATTGGCCAGCTCGCGCACGTTGCCCGGCCAGGCGTGCTCTTCGAGGCGTGCCACCAACTCGGGCGCCAGGCGGGGCGCGGCCCCGGCCGGGGCATAGAGGCGGGCAAAGTGCGCGGCCAGCTCGGCGATGTCCTCGGGCCGCTCGCGCAAGGGCGGAAGCGAGAGCGGGATTACCTTCAGCCGGTAGTAAAGATCGGCGCGGAAGCCGCCTTCCCGGACCATGGTTTCGAGCAGACGGTTGGTGGTGGCCAGGATGCGGATATCCACCTTTACCGCCCGCGTGTCTCCCAGGCGGTCGAACTCGCGCTCCTGCAGGGCGCGCAGCAGCTTGGGCTGCAGCGCCAGGGGCATTTCGCCGACTTCATCGAGCAGCAGGGTGCCGCCGTGGGCCAGTTCAAATTTGCCCGGCTTCGAGGCCAGGGCGCCGGTGAAGGCCCCTTTGGTATGGCCGAAGAGCTCGCTCTCGAGCAGCGATTCAGGAAAGGCGGCGCAGTTGATGGCGACAAAGGGGCGGGCGCGGCGCGGGCTCAGGCGATGGATGAGGCGGGCGACCAGCTCTTTGCCGGTGCCGCTCTCGGCCTGAATGAGCACGTCGGCGTCGCTCGCCGCCGCCTGCCGGGCGCGGGCGAGGGCGCGCAGCCACAGCGCAGAGTGCCCCACCAGCTCGCCTTCGCCGGCGGGAAGCGCGCTGCGCTCGAGCACCCGGCGCGCCGCCTGCTGCAGCGGCTCGAAGGCCACCGGCTTGGTCAGGTAGTCGCAGGCCCCGCTCTTCATGGCCGCCACCGCGTCGGGCACGCTGGCAAAGGCGGTCAGCAGAATCACCGCCGTCTGCGGCGCCAGCGAGCGCACCTCGCGCATCACGGCAAAGCCGTCGCCGTCAGGCATGCGCATGTCGGTCACCACCAGAGGATGAAAGCGGCGGCGGAAGCAGGCCACCGCGTCGCTCACCCCGCAAGCGGTCTCCACCTGCCAGCCATGATGGCGGAAGCTCGCCGCCAGCGCCGCCCGCATGCCCGGCTCATCATCCACCAGCAACACCGGGCCGGGGACGGCGGGGTGGCTGGCGGGTTTGCCCGCGGCGGCCGCGAAGGCGGGCGCGGGTTCGGTGATGCCTGTGCTCATCGGCCGGCTCCCAGGTAAGGAAATTCCAGCAGGAAGGTGGTCCCCGATCCCGGCTGGCTGCGGGCGCCGATGCGGCCGCCATGCTGCTCCATGACCGCGCGGCACACCGCCAGGCCCAGACCGGGGCTGCCCGGGCGGGTGGTGAAGCCAGGCTCAAAGATGCGCGCTAAATCTGCCTCCGCGATGCCCGCGCCGGTATCGGAGATTTCGACCTCAACCCTGTCCGGGTTCCGCGCCTCGCCGGCCGGCCCGGCGGCCGCCGCATCTTTCCGCGCCAGGCCGCCGGCGATGCGCAGCACTCCTCCCCGGGGCATGAAACGGAAGGCATTCAGCGCCAGGTTGAGCAGCACCTGCTCCAGGCGGTGGCGGTCGCCCGCAACCGCGATGCCCGCCAGCTGGTGATCGAGCTCCAGACGTACGCCGGCCTGGCCGGCCAGCGGGCCCAGAAACTGCACCGAGGAGGTCAGCAGCCGTCCCAGATCGACCGGCACCAGCTGGGGCGCGCTCTGGCTGTGAAACTGCAACACGTTATTGACCGTGGCCGCTAGGGTGCGCAGCCCGGCCTGCAGCTGGGTGGCAAACTGCTGCGCCTCGGCCTCCAGGCCGGATTCGAGCAACAAGCCGGCAAACAGCTCCAGGCTGGCCAGCGGGTTGCGGATCTCATGCGCCAGCATGGCCGCCATATCGGCCAGGGCCTGCCGCCGCCGCAGCTCTTCCCGCTCCTGCTCCAGGCGGCGGGCCTCGCTCACGTCGCGCAAAATATAGACGGCGCTCTCCCCCTGCATGGCCTCGAGCGGCGCGCGCCGCAGCGCCACCCATCCACCCGCGGGGCTGCCGCCAAAGACCTGCTCGCCGCCCCCGGCTGGAACCCCGGCCAAGGCCGCCTGCCAGCCGGCAAGCTGCTCCAGGTGGCGCAGCTCGCATGCGGGCTCGAGGCCCAGCAGCCGCCGCGCCTCGGCATTGGCCAGCCGGACTTCGCCCTGCGGACCGGAGACCACCACGCCGCAGGGAAGGCTTTCAAGAATATGGTCCAGACGCTGGCGCATGCCACGGTTTTCGTCCAGGCTGCGGGCCAGATCCTGGTTCGAGCTTTCGAGCTCGCGCCGCAGCCGCCCGACCTCGGCCTGCAGTTGGGTATATGAGCGCTCCAGCGACGCCGCCGCCTCGGAAAAGGAGGCGAAGGCGCGGGCCAGAAAGCGCTCGTCGAAGGCGGGATTTTCCGCGAAGCGGGGAACGGATTGCATGGCAGAGGACATAACGAAACCCGAGGTGTGCACGGTGCCTGCCAGCCCGCCAGGCAGGCGGCTTAGATTCCTCTCAAGCTTCCACTCCCGCCGGCCGCGCGCGCTCGCCGCCCAGAAAATAGAGATGCGCGGGCAGAATGGTACCTGCCCCTTCGGCCAGAATGGCGGCCCGCTCCATCACCTGCTGCAACTCGCGCACGTTGCCTTCCCAGGGGTGGGACTCCAGCCGCCGCATGGCCTGGGTGCCCACCCGCGGCGCGCCCTGCGGCCCGGTGAAGCGCCGCAGGAAGTGCTCGGCCAGTTCTGCGAGATCGCAGGAACGCTCGGCCAGCGGCGGCAGTTCCAAGGGGAAGGCGGAGAGACGGTAGTAGAGATCGCGGCGAAAGCGGCCGGCCTCGACCCGGCCTTCGAGGTCAGCGTTGGTGGCGGCCACCACCCGCACGTCAATCGAAACCGCCTCGGCGCTGCCCAGGCGCTGCACCTCCTTCTGATCGAGAAAGCGCAGCAGCTTGGCCTGCAGGCTGAGCGGAAGCTCGCCCACCTCATCGAGGAACAGGGTTCCGCCTTGGGCCGCCATGATGCGCCCCGCCGAGGCTTGTACCGCGCCGGTGAAAGCGCCGCGGGCGTAGCCGAAGAGCTCCGCCTCCAGCAGGGCCTCGGGAATGGCGGCGCAGTTCACCGTCACCAGCGGGCGCCCGGCCCGCGGGCTGAGCTGATGCAGGGCGCGCGCCACTAGCTCCTTGCCGCTGCCGGTGGGGCCGAGAATCAGCACCGTGGTCGGGCGCGGCGCTACCAGCCGCGCCAGCCGGTACAGGCGCTGCATCCCCTCCGCCTGTCCGATCATGCCCGGCAGGGGCGGGACGTCGAGGCAATCCTCGGCTTCCCCATCCGCCGCCCCAGCTTCCGCAGCCGGATGGTTGGCCGGCTTCGTCCTGCGCAGCGAGGGCACAAACCACCCGCCGCCGCTCGCCTCCGCCGGCGCCACCCCGCCGCCCGAGTCGAGCATCACCACCTCAATTCCAGGAAAACGCCGCTTGATGATCTCGATTAACTCTTCCGCATCGAGGTCGGGCAGGCGGCGGTCGAGAAACAATACCTGCCAATTGCCGCTTTCAAGCTTGACCAGCGCGTCGGCGCCGCCGCAGGCCTCCTGCACCGGCCAGCGCCGGTCGTCTAGGCTGTGCCGCACTTGCTCCCGCAGCGAGGTGCTGGCGCTGGCCACCAGCACGCCTCCGCCGCTCAGCATGGGTAAAGTGGTCATGGGCTGATTTCAACCGGGGAAGCTTAGAAGGCGATTAGTTGCGGATTAAGAATTCCTTTTTCCGGCAAGAAGTGCCCGATTGGGGAAACTAGGCAGGCGAGCGGGAAAGCTCTACCTAACCTGGAAGGCGTTTTCTGCCGGGGAGCCGTGAGCGATCTCCGTTTCCCTGACTCAAAGGAGCCCTTGCCCCTGGGGTTCGGCGATGCGCAGCAGCGGCAAACTCAACTCCAGCTGCAAAATTTCCCGCGGGTGGCGCACCTGCAACTTCCCGCCTGCACTCTCAAACAGCCGGCGGGCAATGGCCAGCGCCAGCCGCCGTTGAAGCTCTTTCTGCCCTCCGGCCAGGCCCTCTGCCGCAGGCTCCCCCGCGGCCTGAGCTCTCGATACCGTCACCTGCACCTTCGCTTCGTCTTCCTGTTCGCCGGCGTCAACGGTGATATGGGCGCCCGGGCCGGAATTCAGGGCATACTCCAGCAGACAAAACAGCCCCTGGCGCAGCCGCTGCCGTTCAAACCGCACCCAGCCCTGCGCCGGCGCCTCGCGCAGAACCAGGCTGCCACCCTGCTCCTCGGCCAGCGGGCGCAGGTCTTCGACCGATTCGCGCAGCATGCGCCCCAGCGCCAGGGCCTGCGGATTTTCGCCCCCGTCCCCGGCTTCCACCAGGGCCCGGATGCCGCCGCACAAAGCCGCCACCTGCTCGGCATGATCGAGCGCGGCGCGCGCCCCCTCGCGGCACTGCCCGGGGGTGCGCCTCGGATCGAGAGCAAGCTCGAGGGCGCAGCGCAGCGCGGTTAGCGGCTGGCTCAGGGCATGGAACAGATCGGCGAGGAGCTCTGTTTCCTGCGCCGGAGCAACCTCGGGCAAGGGAACCGCCGCCGCTTCCGCCACGGCCAAGGGAGGTAAGGCTGCAGTACGGGCGGCAGAGACTGTTCTCTCGGGCACAGGCGCGCCCGGCAAAAGCGTGCGCGGCGGCTCCGCCCGCGCCCTCATGAGTGCGCCTCCGCGCGGCCGCTCAGCTCGTAGCCCACCCCGCGAATGGTATGAATCAGCCGCTTGCCGAAGCCATCATCCACTTTGCGCCGCAGATAGTTCACGTAAACGTCCACCACGTTGGTGCAGGTATCGAAGGAAAGATTCCACACATGTTCAATGATCATGGCGCGGGTAATTCGCCGCCCGGCATTGCGCATAAGATATTCGAGCAGGGCGAATTCCTTGGAGGTAAGTTCGATGCGCCGCCCGGCGCGCTCCACCCGCCGCTCCACCCGGTCCAGCTTCAGGTCTTCGACCGCCAGCACCGATTCCGCGGGCAGATGGCTGCGCCGCAGCAGCGCCCGGATGCGGGCGGAAAGCTCGGCGAAGGAAAACGGCTTGACCAGATAATCGTCCGCCCCCAGATCCAGGCATTGCACCCGGTCTTCGATGCGGCTGCGCCCGCTCAAAATCAGGATGGGCGTGCTGGGCTTGCGCGTCCGCACCTGGCGCAGAATCGAGACCCCATCCAGCCCCGGCAGATTCAGATCCAGCACCAGCAGGTCGTAGTTGAACTCCGCCGCCAGCGCCCGCGCCTGCTCCCCATCTTCGGAAACATCCACGGCGTAGTGTTCCGCCTCTAAGCCTTTTTTGACGAAGCTGGCCAGAGCGGGATCGTCTTCAGCAATCAGCATGCGCATAAGGTAGCTCTAATACACCGATTGTTGAGGAAGAGGGAGAGCAGAACAAGCTTTGGGCGCCAGCACGAAAGTCTGCTGTTTCCCGGAATGGGAGTCGGTGTTAGCATGGAACGCCGCCACCGCTGCTTTTTCCGCTCCGCGGCCGTCATACTAATGCTGCCCGGAACCTTGGCCGCTACTCGCCGGGGCTTGTCGCTGCCGGGAATAATGGTTGCACGCCACTTCGCAAAGTCACTGGGAGATGCCTGCGCGTGGACCTCTGGAGCAAGGGAATACTGAAGCCGCTGCTGCTGCCAGGAGGCATCCTGCTGGGCGCTGCTTTTTTCCTGCTGCAAAGCCGCCTGCTTCCTCTTGCTTCTCCGGCGGTGAGCTTCTATTACTACGCCGCCTTTGCCGCCGGGACCCTGCTGGCCTGGCGTTTTCACTCCGGGCGGGTGCTGTTTGCGCTCATCACTCTGTTTTTGGCGCACTCGGCGGTGGAGATGTTTTCCGCCTGGCAGGTGGTGACCGCCGGGCCGGGCTACACCGTGCTGCAGGCAGTGGCGGTTTTGCTGCCCCTGAACTTTGTGATTTTTTCCGTGATGGGAGAGCAAGGGCTGGGATTCCCCGCAGTCACTCCCCGCGCCACCCTGCTTTTCTTCGAAGCCGCGTTTGTGGCCGTGATCGCCCGCCCGGCGGAGACGGCCGCACCCAGCCAGCCGGCTACGCTTCCCCTGCTCTCGCATTCTTTCCCCTGGGCTGGCATTCCGCAAATCGGCTGGATCTCCTATGCGGCCGCATTGGCCATCCTTCTGCTCCGCTTTCTGCTTTACCACAAGCCCGTCGAGAGCGGCATGCTGTGGTCGCTGGCGGCCTCGTTCTTCGGCCTTCGCGCCCGCGCCGTGGGCGGAGCGGCGCATATTTATGTCGCCACCGGCGCCCTCATCCTGACCAGCTCGATCATTGAGAATTCCTATGTACTCGCCTACCATGACGAACTGACCGGCCTGCCGGCCCGCCGTTCCTTCAATGACGCGCTGCGCGGCCTGCGAGCTCCTTACACCGTGGCCGTCGTGGATATTGACCACTTCAAGAATTTCAATGACACCTACGGCCACGAAACCGGCGACCATGTGCTGCGCATGGTGGCGGCTCGGCTTGCGCGCGTGAGCGGCGGGGGCCAGGCGTACCGCGTGGGGGGCGAGGAATTCACCATTCTGTTTCCCGGCATGCCCGTTAAAGATGCTCTGCCCCATCTGGAGCTGTTGCGCACGGAGGTGGAGTTTTCGGCTTTTCATCTGCGCACACGGCAAGAGCGCCGCAGCCTGCCCAACCGCACCGATCGCCGGCGTCCCATGCGGCCCCGCAAGCCTGGGCGCTCGCGGCGAGACCCGGTCGAGCCTCCGGCCGAAGAGCTCTCGGTAACCGTCAGCATTGGCGTGGCAGAGCCTACCGGAAGAATTCAGGAGGCCGAGCGCGTAGTGCAGGCAGCTGACAAAGCGCTCTATCGAGCCAAGCGCTCCGGCCGCAACCGGGTGGAAACCTCTGCCGAGCTCTCGCGCGTCCGGCGAAATATCGCATGAGGATCGTTTCCACTCCTGCGCGCCGCAGGCGGCTTCGCAACTCGCTGATTTCATTTGACCGCAACTGAGGCCGAGCCCGGGTGTTCATACAACTGGACGCTCTCCCATAGCGTCCAAACAACGCTGTGGCTGGATCTCTTGGCCCTCGCGTTCGCTTAAGCTTTAGAAAGGCGGACGGAACAAAAGGAGAGAGGCTTATGAAGATACTTCGGCGCTTCGCATGTGCAATGTCGGTAGTGGTGCTGGCTTGCTTTTCGATGGCCGCGCAGGCCGACTCGGATCCTCCGGGCCGCGCCGTCGAAATCTCCTACATGTCGGGCCAGGTCTCCGTGCAGCCCGGCGGAGTGAATGACTGGGTGGCGGCAACCGTCAATCGCCCTCTTTCCAGCGCCGATCGCGTGTGGGCTGACCAGAACTCCCGCGCCGAGCTCAACTTGGGCGCGGCTCTGCTCCGCGTGGATTCCGAAACCAGCGTGACCCTGCTCAACGTGGACGATCAAACCGCTCAGATCGAGCTCGACCAGGGCGCACTGAATCTCCACCTGGTGCGCCTTGACGATGGCCAGATCTACGAAGTAGATACCCCGAACCTGGCCTTCACCGTCAGCAAGCCGGGCGACTACCGCTTTGACGTTGACCCCAACAACGATACGACCATGGTCACCGTCTGGAAGGGCGAGGGCGAAGCCACCGGGCAAGGTAATGCGGTACGGATCCGCTCCGGTGAGCGCGCCAGCTTCAACAACGGTACCTCGCTCGAGCACCAGATTTCCGGCGCGCCGGGGCCGGATGGATTCGATGACTGGTGCCGGGTTCGCGATCAGCGCCTGGACCGCTCCGCCTCCCTGCGCTATGTCTCGCCCGACATGGTTGGATACGAAGAGCTGGACGACTATGGAAGCTGGCGGCAAGTGCCAACCTATGGCGCCATCTGGGTACCAGCACACGTTGAGCCGGGCTGGGCCCCTTACCGGTATGGGCATTGGGTTTGGGTTGAACCCTGGGGCTGGACTTGGGTGGACGATGCTGCCTGGGGATTTGCTCCCAGCCACTATGGCCGCTGGGTCTACACCGGCGGCTACTGGGGATGGGTGCCGGGGCCGGTTGCCGTGCGGCCAGTTTACGCACCCGCGCTCGTGGCCTGGGTTGGCGGCAACAACTGGGCCGTCGGCGTCTCCTTCGGCGGAGGCGTGGGTGTGGGCTGGTTCCCGCTGGGATACAACGAGCCCTATGTTCCCGCCTATCACGTCAGCCGCGGTTATTTCGATCGCGTGAATATCAGCAACACGCGCATTACCAACGTGACCGTGATCAACAATTACTACAACAATTCGGCCAGCATCACCCGCATTAATTACGTCAACCGGAGAGTTCCGGGCGCGATGACCGCGGTCTCCACCAGCGTGATGGTGAATTCGCAACCTGTAGGACACTCCTTTGTGCGACTTCCAGCGGGCGCGGCAGAACGCGGCCAGGTGGGCGCAGTCGTCCCTGTTGCCCCCACCAGAACCAGCGTGCTCGGAATTCACGCGGGCGTGACTGCCCGCGCGCCGGCGCGGACGAACTTCCGGCCGGTCGTGACCCACACCGCGCCTCCGCCTCGACCGGTGCCGTTTGAGGCCAAGCAACAGGAATTGCAGCGCAACCCGGGACGTCCGCTTGACGCGCAGCAAGTCTCCCAGATTCGGGCGCGCATGCCGGTTCCGAACCGGCCGCAGGCGCCCAATGCCAACGCCAATCGCACGGAGCAGGCACCTAACCGGCCACAGGCGCCCAATGCCAACGCCAATCGCACGGAGCAGGCGCCCAACCGGCCGCAGACGCCCAATGCCAATGGCAATCGCACGGAGCAGGCGCCCAACCGGCCGCAGACGCCCAATGCCAACGGCAATCGCACGGAGCAGGCGCCGCCGGCGCCCACTGCCAATCGCAACAACAACGGCAATCCCAACGAGCGCAACATTCCACGGCCGCCGGAGCGGGGCAATATGAGCCAGCCCGAGAACCGGCCGAATGCTCCGGAGCGCGTCGTGCCGCGGCCGCCGGAGAGAGGCCAGGAGAACCGGCCCCAGTCCGCGCAACCCAACCCAGAGCATCAGCCGGCAACGCGCCCGAACACTCCCGAGGCGCCGCGCAATGAGCCTCAGGCCCAACCGCCGCAGCGGCAGCAGCAGCCGCCGCAGGGAGAAGTGCGGCCAGAGATGCCGAACCGCCGCGTGCAGCCGCCGGCGGAACAACGGAACACTCCACAGCAGCGTGAAAACACGCCGCGGCCGCCGCAAGGCGAAGAGCGGAGGAATGAGGCCCGCCCGCCCGAGCGTCAGGCGCCTCGCCCGCCGGAAAGAAAGCAGGAGTCAAAGCCGGAGAATAAGAACGAATCCAAGCCCGACCATCATGATCACGATCGTGGCAGCCTGCAGCCTCAGCGCAGCCACCACGCGGGATAAGCGCTTGTATCGGTCTAAAAACTCAGAGCCCGGAACTGGGAACTGACTCTCTCGATCTGGACGGTGCGGCTAGAAAGCTGCACCGTCTGCCACCACCTTCCGCCGCTTCTGGCGCAATTCTGGCTGATCGGGTACAGTTGCAACGACTGCAGCCATCATGACCACCCCAATTCCTCTGTGGATGCTCGCGCTGGTATTGTTGACCTCTTTTGCGTTTCCTGCTTCGCCCCCGTCGCAATCCGCGTCTGGCATGCTCCTGGTTACCAACAAGGGAGACCGCACGCTTAGCCTGATTGATCCGGAATCGGGCCAACAGCTGGCCGCGGTCCCTGAAGGCGGCGTGACCGGGCACGAGGTCGCGGCTTCTCCCGATGGCCGGCTGGCCTTTGTTCCCATCTACGGCAATTCGGGCGTGGGGCAGCCGGGCACGGACGGCAGCACGCTGACCGTTATTGATCTTGCCCAGCGCAAGGCGACGCACAGCATTGATTTTGGCCACGGCGTCCGCCCGCATTGCGCCATGTTCGGACCGAAGGACGGTCTGCTCTATGTCACCACCGAACTGGAGAAATCGGTAACCGTCATTGACCCGCGAAGCTTCAAGATCACCGGCAGCATTCCGACCGGGCAGGCGGAGTCTCACATGCTGGCGATCAGCCCCGATGGCCGCTACGGCTACACGGCCAACGTCGGGCCGGGAACAATCTCGGTACTCGATCTTGCGGCGCGCAAAAATCTGGGCGTGATTCGCGTGGCCAATCACGTGCAGCGGGTTTCGGTTTCGCCGGATGGCCGCTGGATTTTTACCTCAGACACGGAGCAGCCGAGGCTCGCGGTGATCAGCGCCGGCGATCGAAAAGTGGATCGCTGGATCGAACTTCCGGGCGAAGGCTACGGCTCCGCCTCCACTCCGGACGGAAAGTTGCTTCTCATCGCCATGCCCGGCGCGCGCGCGGTGGCGGCGCTTGACCTGGCGACGTTGCAGGTGCGCAAGACCGTTCCGGTGCCTGCTTCTCCCCAGGAAGTGCTGATTCGGCCCGACGGGAAGGTGGCCTATGTCTCCTGCTCGGAGAGCCACCAGGTGGCCGCGATCAGCCTTGGCGACTGGAGCGTAAAGCTGATGGAAGCAGGCCGCGACGCCGACGGTCTGGCCTGGGCTAAATAGGGCAATCAGGCACACGGTCATCCACACTGGGCCTCGCACTCACCGGTTAATCCCTGCCGCATCCCCAAGATTGGCGCCTGGCTGGACGTAATGATTCCAGGCTCTCTGCCGATAACAGCGGTGTGAGCTGCGCAACTTAACCGTCCCTCGGCGGAGATTCCCATGAAAAACCGGAGTGCGCGTGCAAGGTTAGCCTTGTGCCTGTTCATCACGATTCCGAGCGCCATGCCTGGGCAGAATGAAGGCTCGAGCCCAGGCGCCGCCGGCCCTGCCCAGACAGAGAGCCAAACCGCACAAGAAGCCAAGCAGGCGACCAGCCTGAGCCTGGAAGAGCTGGCGAATGTTGAGGTTTATAGCGCGTCCAAGCACATGCAGCGGACCAGCGAAGCGCCCTCGTCGGTCACGGTGGTCACGCGCGACGAGATCCAGAAATATGGTTATCGCACGCTGGCCGACGTTCTGCGCAGCGTGCGCGGCTTTTATGTCACCTACGACCGGCTTTACGACTATCTCGGCGTGCGCGGCTTCGGGCGGCTGGGCGACTGGAACAGCCGGGTTCTGGTGTTGATTGACGGCCACCGCATCAACAGCAACGTGAACGATCAGGCGTTGCTGGGAACGGAATTTCCGCTCGATGTGGATTTGATCGAACGGATCGAAATCGTCCGCGGTCCGGGGTCTTCCCTCTACGGCAGCAACGCGGTTTTCGCGGTCATCAACGTGATCACGCGCAAGCCCTCGCAAATGAAAGGCCTGGAACTCTCCTTTGAACCGGCGAGCTTTGGCACCTATGGAGGGCGCGCGACCTTTGGCGGCAAGGTGAGAGGAGTGGAAATGCTGCTTTCCGGCAGCGCCGAAAACAGCGCAGGGCAAGACCTGTTCTTTCCGGAGTTCGATACTCCCCCCGACAACAACGGCCTGGCCGTCAACATGGATAATTTTGACACGGTAAGCGCGCTGGCAGTATTCAGCTTTCGAGGCCTGACCGCGCAGGTGCTGTACGGCACTCGGCAAAAGCGCACCCCCACCGCGGCTTTTGATAATCAGTTCAACAATCCCCGCTTCCAATCCAGGGATGAACAGGAATATTTTGACCTGAGCTATCAGCGCACGCTGGCGGAGAAATGGCAGCTGGTGGTACGAACCTCCTGGGACCAGGTCCGTCTGGTAGCGCCCCAAGCCACACCCCTGCCGGATGGAAGCATTGCTCCAGACGAATATCTCTCCCATGGCGACTGGTGGACGGGCGAGATCCATCTCAGCCGCACGTTTCTGGAAAAACATACCGTCACCTTCGGCTCAGAAGAGCGGGACAATACCCGCCAGGAACAGGACTTCTTCGCCGCCCCGGTAAACACAACCTTCCGCAGCAGTCCCACCGGCTCGATAGCCGCCGTCTATGGGCAGGACGAATTTGCCATTACTTCGAAGCTTACTTTTGACGCCGGTTTGCGCTACGACCACTATTCCGGCATCCGGGGAAGCACGAACCCCCGCCTTGGCCTGATCTATCATCCCTGGGGGCACACTTCGCTGAAAGCGTTGTACGGCACGGCCTTCCGCGCTCCCGACGCCTTTGAAATCTACCCGGTCGCCGGGGCGGCGTTTGAATACAATCCGCAACTGGCCGCCGAGACCGAGCGCACGCTGGAGGCAGTGGCAGAACAGGAACTGGGCCATCACTTCACGGTATCGGGAAGCGTTTTTCAGAACCGGATCCGGAACCTGATTACAGAAGAATTTGACCCCAACACCAACCTTTTGGTTTATCGCAATGCGCAGAGAGCGAATGCGACCGGCACGGAAGAAGAGTTCAGGGCGCACTGGGCCGGGGGGTGGGAGGCCATCACCAGCTTTACCTTCGTGGATGCAGACGACGGGGGGCCGGCCGACGGTAAGCTGGACAACTCGCCCCGGCACATGGCCAAGCTGAACGTGATTGCGCCATTATTGCGGCAGCGCCTGTTCGCCGGCCTGGATGCGCAATACACCGGCCAACGCCCCACGCTGGCGGGCAACCTTCTGGGCGGCTTTCCTTTATTCAACGTGACCCTGCTCAGTCACGCCTGGGGCCGGCACCTGGATCTTTCCGCCAGCCTGTACAACGCACTCGACCGAAAATACGCCGACCCGGCGCCGCCTTCGGCTCCCGAGGACTCAATCCAGCAGGACGGGCGCAATTTCCGGGTGAAGATCACCGCCAGATTCTGATTCATGATTTCTCTGATGCCAGCGCGCGCACCACTGAAGCCTGGGCCGCTGATCTGGGCGCTGTTCTGCCTGATCGCCCTGGCTGGCGGCGCGCTGGGACAAATGGATGAGTACAGCGTGAAGGCCGGGTATCTTTATAATTTTTCCAAATACGTGACCTGGCCGCAGGATGCCTTCACTGCGCCAAGCGCGCCTTTCATGATCTGCATTCTCGGCGAAGATCCTTTCCAGGGCAGGCTCGATGCGGCCATCGCGGGCAAGACTTCGGGCGACGGCAAGCCGGTGGAGGTGAGGCGCCTGAATGCCCTTGACCTCGACTCGTTCCGGCCCTGCCAGGTCATTTTCATCAGCAGGTCGGAAAAAGATCAGGCGGCAGAGATCGTGGATATGCTCAAGCGGCTCCCCATATTCACGGTCGCCGATTTCGATTCTTTCGCGCAAAGAGGCGGCGTGGCCGACTTGCGCCTGGAAGGAACCCGCATCAAGGTTGACCTCAACGTGAGCGCCGCCACCCGCGCCAAGCTCAAAATCAGCGCGCGCCTGCAGCAGGTGGCCAATCTTGTGCCCTGAGGGTGAGTTCGGGCATTGAGCTGGCGGCCACCGGCATGTTATTGGAATGGTGCGCCCGCCGCCCTTGCCGGGCTCTCCGCCCCTCCCGCCAGGGGCAGGCGGATGAAGAACACCGTGCCCTTGCCAAGCTCCGATTGAAACCAGATGCTGCCGTTGTGCTCTTTCACGATGGCGGTGTGAGCCAGCGCCAGGCCCTGGCCGGTGCCCCGCCCCACTTCTTTCGTGCTGAAGAAGGGCTCGAAAATGCGGTGGCGAATGTCTTCGGGAATTCCTCCGCCGGTATCAGCGATGCTGACTTCCACCTGGTCAGTATCTCTGCGGGTACGGACCGTGATTCGCCCCTTGCCGAGCCGGCCGTTGCCGGTAGCCTCCACGATCGCGTGGGTGGCGTTGATGATCAGGTTGAGAATCGCCTGATTGAATTTGTCGGCTAGACAAGGCACCGGGGGCAGATCGGGATCCAGGTCGGTCACCAAATCAGCGACGTATTTCCATTCATTCTGGGTCACGGTGAGAGTGCTCTGAATAGCGCGGTTCAGGTCGGTAAGTTGCTTTTGGCCCGAGCCGGGATGAGAAAACTCCTTCATCGCCAGCACTATTTTGGTGATTCGCTGCAGGCCGTCCAGGGTTTCATGGAGCGCCTTGGGAATCTCCCGGATCAAATATTCGAGATCAACCCTGGCGGCGGCGGCGCAAATTTCTGAGCAGGCGGCCAGCCGGGCTGAAGGCTCGGTGGCACAGTGCAGGTTTCGGACGGTGGCCAGCAGGCTGGACAACTCGACCCACGATTGCTTGAAAAAGCTCACGTTGTCGCTGACAAACTGAGTTGGAGTGTTGATTTCGTGAGCGATGCCGGCGGCGAGTTGCCCAATGGCCTCCAACTTCTGGGCCTGCCGCAACTGGGCCTCGCGGGTGCGGCTTTCGGTGATATCGGCGCCCACGATGAGGCTTCCAACAATGTTTCCCAGGTGCGAGCGCAGGGGATGGATGTTCAGAGCCAGCACGCGCAGCGCGTCGGCCTTGCGCATGGCCAGATCGTCCAGCCGGCATGCCGTCCCCGTCTTCAAGACGGCTTCCACCTGGCGATGAAAACCGGGCTGGACCCAACGAATCCCGCACTCTTCCAGGCTGCGGCCTTGCACTTCTTCCTTGGCCAGTCCGAAAACGTCGGTGGCGGCCTGGTTCCAGCGTTGAATCTTTCCCTCGGCATCTGTCCCGATGAGGATGGAAGGAACGGCATTGACAAACAGCTCGGTCTCGGCCTGAGCGTCGCGCAGAGATTCTTCCATGAACAGAATGCGGTCGGCGACCAGAAGTTTGGTGCGCAGTTCCTCGGCATCCAGGGGTTTGCTGATATAGGCGTCGGCGCCCGAGCGTAGTCCTTCCAGAGTATCCTCGCGGCCACTGCGGCCGGAAACCAGAATGAAATAGATGTACTGCGGGCAATCGCCGCCGCGTAGGCGGCTGCAGATTTCAGGTCCGGTCGCCTTGGGCATAAGCCAATCCAGAATGGCGATAGTGGGCGGATGGCTCTGAGTCAGGACCTGGAGGGCAGCTTCGCCATCCGCCACACAGGTGGGGCTGTACCCCCAGGAGGAAACGAGCTCAGCGGTCACGGTGCGAAAAATGGCGTCGTCGTCCGCGATCAGGATGCGGCGCTGTTGGGGCAGAGAGGATGATTGGGGTTCGCCCACACCACAAATCCAGGAAGCGGCCTGGCGTTGCCGCTCCGCTGTTTACATCGGCCAATGCTACCAACACTTTACCCCGAAGATGGCCGTCCAGCGCAGACGCTCTAAAGGTATGCCCCGGCAAGCCGATGCAAACAGCAAAGCTCTGTTGGCGGGGCCGCGCCCAGGCCGGCATATTGCGCGGCGCTTTGCAGGAGTTCCCGCCCTGGCAAGAGAAGCGTTGATGCCGTGACCAACCCGCCCCCTATCAAGCGCAAGCTGATCTCGATTATTCTCACCATCAGCACAGCCGCCCTGCTCCTGGCCTGCGGCGCTTTTACCCTCTACGATTTGCTCGCCTTTCGCCGCGACAAGGCGCGAGAGGCCAATACGCTGGCGGAAATCGTCGGCGCCAACAGCACCGCAGCCATTTCCTTCGACGATCCTGAGACCGCGCGGGACACGATCAATGGCCTGCGCTCGGAGCCGCACGTGATTGGCGCGCGCATCTACACCAGCGATGGCCATGTGTTTGCCAGCTATCTTCGGCCGGAGGCGGCCGGACGGAACCTTCCCTTGACGCCACCGCCGGCACGCACGACCTTCGGCGAAGACAGCCTGCGGGTCGGGCAGCGGATCTTCAACAAAGGCGATTTTGTCGGGTCCATTTATCTGGAGATGGACCTGGACGAAATCAACTCCCGCCGCCACCGCTACATCCTGATTGCCGGCGCGGTGCTGGGGCTTTCCATGCTGACGGTGCTCTTGCTGGCGGCGCGGCTGCATCGCACCATCTCCGAGCCGATCTTCGCCCTGGCGGAGCGGGCGCGCTCCATTCGCCAGGACAAGAACTATGCCATTCGAGACATTCGCGGCGGTTACCAGGAAGTAGTTCTGCTCATAGACAGTTTCAACGCCATGCTGCGCGATCTGGCCGACCGCGACGCCCAGCTGCAGAACCATCGCGAGCACCTGGAAGAAGAGGTGGCGGCACGCACCCAGGAACTCCGCACCGTAAATACTCAACTGGAGCGCGCCCGTGACGCCGCCGAGGCCGCCAGCCGCGCCAAGAGCGAATTCCTGGCGAACATGAGCCACGAAATCCGCACTCCGATGAATGGCATCCTGGGCATGACCGAGCTCACCCTGAACACCAACCTTTCCGCTCTGCAGCGCGACAATCTGCTGCTGGTGAAGTCCTCGGCCGATTCGCTGCTTTCAGTCATCAACGACATTCTGGATTTCTCCAAGATCGAAGCCGGCAAACTGTCGCTCGACCCGCAACCCTTCAATCTGCACGACATGCTCTCGGAGACCCTGAAATCTCTCTCCCTGCGCGCCCACCAGAAAGGCCTGGAGCTGGTCCTCGATCTGAACCCCGCCGTTCCCCGGCAAGTGCTGGGAGATGCGGGACGCCTGCGGCAGATTCTGGTGAACCTGATCGGCAACGCAATCAAGTTCACCGAGAAAGGAGAGGTCGTAGTCTCGGTGAACCCTGAGAGTGCAAACCAAGCGGAGAAAATGGTCCACTTCACTGTTCGCGATACTGGCATCGGGATTGCTCCTGAGAACATTGCTAGAATCTTCCGCGCCTTTGAGCAGGCAGATAATTCCTCCACCCGTCATTTTGGAGGCACCGGTCTGGGTGTGACCATCTCTTCCCGCCTGGTCGAATTGATGCAGGGCTGCATCTGGGTGGAGAGTGAGTTGGGCCACGGCAGCAAATTTCACTTTACCGCCCGGCTGGAGAGGGCGGCCGCGCCGGCACAGCCGCCACGGCTGCCTTCCCTGCAGAATCTGGCGGGCAAGCGGGTGCTGATCATTGACGACAATGCCACCAACCGGCGAATTCTTCATGACACGCTTTCGCAGTGGGAAATGCAGCCGCTGCTGGTGGAGAGCGGCCCTGCCGCGCTGGCGGTCATGGAAAGGGCCGCGCAAAGCCGGAGCTTTCCTGACCTCATCATCATAGACAGTGAAATGCCGAACATGGATGGGTGCCGGGTCCTGCAGGAATTGAAAAAGCGGGGCTGGCTCAACCCGGGCAGAGTCATCATGCTGACCTCGGCCGACCGTCCGGAAAATCGGCTGCATTGCCGCAAGCTCATGATCGCGGCCTATATCACCAAGCCGGTGAGCCAGGACGGCCTGTTGCAGGCCATCGAAAATGCGCTGCAGCAAGAGCAAGTCAGCCGCGAGGCAGCTCGGCTAGTCCCGGCCACCGACACCATTCCCAGGTCCAGACACTCCTTGCGCATTCTCTTGGCAGAAGACAACCTTCTCAATCAGCAGGTAGCGCGGGGGATGCTCGAGGAAATGGGCCATTCGGTCACTTTGGTGGTCAATGGCCGGGAAGCAGTGGAGAGGTTCGATCCAGAACTGTTCGACCTTGTATTTATGGACGTTCAGATGCCCATCATGAGCGGATACGAGGCGACCGAGGCCATCCACGGGCTGCAGCAGCACTCTCCAAGCCGTGTGCCGATCATTGCCATGACCGCGCACGCCATGAGCGGAGATCGCGAGAAGTGCCTGGCCGCAGGAATGGACGATTACATTTCCAAGCCCATCAGCGGACGGGCGCTATTCGCGGTCATCGAGAGAAATTCCGGACATGTGATAGCTTCGCCCGCCGCGGCCGTGGCCGCTGCGGCCGCGTTTGGATCGGCTGCGGTTCTGCCGCCTGAGTCGAGCGCTGCTGGCAAGGCGGGCGCCGCGGTCGGGCCGGAACCTTCTCCCCGCCCGGAACGCGAAGTGGTGCTCGGGCGCTTCGCCGGCAATCGCAACCTGCTGCGCAAAGCCGCGAACATGTTCCCTGACGAGACCGAGGCGGCTCTGGGGGCCATCGAGCAGGCGCGCGCAGCTTCCGATCTGCCCGGGTTGCAAAGGGCGGCCCACACCCTCAAGAGCATCTGCAAAATGTTCGAGGCCGCAGAGGCCGCAGAGGCCGCGTTCGCCCTGGAGGCTGGCGCCCGCTCGGGAAGCCTGGGCACTGATCAGCAGGTGGAAGAGCTGCAAGGGGCGATTCGCCGGGCTTCTGTTGGCGTCGCCCGGCTAACCTCTGAATAAGAAGTGGCAACCAGACGAGCCCCGGCCTCAGCGCTTCCGCGGCCTTCCCCGTGGAACCAGGGCAACCGCAGCCTCAGCGGTCAGCAGCCGAAAGGTAAGGGACTCTTGCAGGTACAGAGTGACCGCCGAGTCTGTATGTCTCAAATAACCGATGGAAACATCCTGGCCGAGGTGCAGATCGAAATCGCCGCCCCGGGTGGTCAGCACAAAAGCGCCATGGATGGCCGGCGCCCAGATGATTTTGTCATCCACCAGGCGCTTGACATGTTCCACCACCGGATAACCCTGATCGCTGGTTTCGGTGAGCGCCGTGTACACGTTGGCATCCAGCAGCACGGCATAGGGTCCATTGACGCCGGCGAGGCGCAAGGTGGTCAGCGCCTGGGCAATGGCATTGGGGTATTCGCGGACAGACTCCGGCAGGGTCACAGCGGGATTGCTCGCGCCCTGGCGAATACCGACGATTCCTGCGGCGGCATAGCCTTGGAAAATCGCGCCATCCTCGGCAAAGGCGAGTTTGCGCGCGGCATTCTTGGCGGGCTGCCAATCTGAGTCGTTGGCGCCGCGCTCGACGTCGTCAATGGCCTGGCGGCCCAGGTCAAAGGGCACCTGCAGCTCGACCAGCGCCTGTACTTCACGCTGCCGAGAGACAATGCCCTCCGCCGGCCCCGCGATTGCCGCCACATGCCCCGTACCGATGGCAGACAAGGCCAGACCCGAGGGTCCATGCAAGTCCACCACACGGCGCCCGGCAATATGACGCTTGAAGGTGCGGGAGGTTTCCTCCTCGATCTGGGCCCAGGCGGCATCGGAAATCGGCGCAAGCTCGCGATGCAGGTTATTCATCTAGATTTCTCCTTTTAGCGATCCGATGCCCAGCGATCCGATACCCCGCGAATCATTACCCCGCGAACCATCGCTGCCACGCGAAGACTCATGGGCTGGCTCGGGCGAGTCTGCCGGCGGGTCCTCGCCCACGTTTTCCAAGAACGTTGCGGAGGGCGCGAAAAACAAATTGCCGGTGACGGCGCGGCTGAAATCGAGCAAGCGGTCGTAATTGCCGGGTGGTCGCCCGATGAACATATTCTGCAGCATTTGCTCAATGGTCCTGGGCGAACGGCTGTAGCCGATGAAATAAGTTCCAAATTCCCCCTCAGCAGCGCGCCCAAAGGGCATATTGTCGCGCAGAATCTTTATCTCTTTGCCGTCCTCAACGATGGTGGTGAGCGCGCTATGCGAGCAGGTCGGCTTGACCGAATCGTCTAATTCGATGTCAGACAGCTTGCTGCGGCCAATGATGCGCTCCTGCGCTTCGGTGGAGAGCGCATTCCATGCGGCGAGATCGTGAACATATTTCTGCACCATCACATAGCTGCCGCCTGCGAATGCGGGGTCCTCATCGCCGACCACGACCGCGTCAATCGCCGCCTGATTCGTAGGATTCTCGGTTCCATCCACGAAGCCGATGAGATCGCGGTCGTCGAAGTAGCGGAAGCCGTGCACCTCATCGGCGGGCGAGACCGCCGGGCTTATGCGGGCCATGATTTGCGCCGCCAGCTCGAAGCACAGATCGAAGCGCCTGGCGCGAATATGAAACAGCAGATCGCCCGGTGTCGCAATGGCGTGCCGGCCGCCGGCGTGGACCTCGCGGAAGGGATGCAGTTCCGCCGGGCGCGGTGCTCCGAAGAGGCAGTCCCACGCCTCGGATCCAATGGCGAAAACGCAGGAGAGGCCTGCTTCAATATCGCGAAATCCTACCGCGCGCAGCAGGGCGGGCAAGTCTCCGCAGAATGATCGAAGAGTGCTGCGGCTATCCGGGCCCGGGTTCAGGGTAACAACGAGGAAGATGGCGGAGCGGGCAAGCGGGGTAGCTACCGGTTGCGCGATGCCCAGCGCGGCACCACCCCCAACCGGGGAAGAAGTCGGATTTGACGCCATCAGTTGTCATCCTCGCGACAGCTGGAAGAATGAGTTATATGGGCGCACTTCTTTGTCAGAACTATCGGGAGGGCAAGCTTACCATCGGCTGTCGACGGCTGTCCATGTGGCGCGGCGCGTCCGTTTGAAAGCTCATCATCGCGCAGGTCACCAAGCCACGCGAAGGGAAAACTGGACAGCCAAGACCCTTCGTGAAACTTCTAGTTCCTTTGTGGTTGAATGGGTTTCCAGGACTGCCCGAAGGCGGCAAGGGCGCGCGGCTCAAGTTCGCCGGATGACGAAGACAGTCTTATCGTCAATCAGGCTCTCGTCGCCATTTTGCCGCAGATACTCGTCTTGCTTTACGGCGTGATCGAGCAGAGCATTGCAGATCTCCCGCACCGGCTTTTGGTAGTGCTCGCGCAAAACGGATTCCAGCGACTCGCGGGCTTCCGGGTCGCTGCCGTCGTACACGCCATCGGTATAGAGAAGCAGAATATCTCCCGGGCTCATCAGCGTAATCTCGGCCACATCCGAGGCGTCGAACTCTCGTTGCCGCAAGCTGAGTGAGTAGTATCTCCTGCGGTCGGGGTGGTCCGCGGGAATCTGCAGGCCGAGCGCAAGGAACTGCACCATGCGGCTCTCATCTATGCTCATGAATTTGCGGTACTCCGCGGAAAATACCAGCGGCGGAGGATGCCCGAAGTTCGCGAAGCGAAAATGGCCGCCGGGGCGAACCTCGCCATAGAGCATGGTCGCGATCTCACGCGCGTTTGCTTGTTCCGCGATTCCCAGCGCGTTGCGCGCGGTCACCGATTGGGCCAGCCGCAGATTGAGATTTTCTAAAAGCTCGGGGGTGGTTTTTCCGTAGCGGTCGAGCTCGGTCAGCATCAAGGCGTGAAATGTGTCGTGCACGGTGGAGGCAATCTTGGCAGAGATAATTCCGTGCCCCTGCGCATCCACCAGCAGAACTCCCGCGGTCGAACAAAGGCTCTGCAAATCTTCCGCAACCCGCACCTGCTCCGAGCTTCTGGCGAATCTGTAGTCGGTTTCCATTTCAGGCCGGTAGCCGGGCCTGGCTTTCAGCCATTGCACCTGATCGTCCACGCAATTGCGTACCGGAAGGCCGGGAGGCAGGGGCTCGAGAAATTCCTTTGCCAGGCGCTGGGCGCGGTCCATGCGCGCCTCAATGTCGTAGCGCTGCTGAAAATTGATGTACTCAAAAAGGTCGCCGCCGACTGTTCCAGCGGGAATGGAATTGCCGAACATCTCGATGCCGGCAATATGCGGAATCGCGCCTTCCACGGGCATCAGCCGCTCGCGCAGGTATTCATCAATAGTCGTAACCGGGTATGCGTTGGTCATGGCAGAACTGGGGGCCGGCGGGCTTGCGCTTTGCCGTCGCTAAGCTGACGCGTTTTAGTCACTGGCGGAGAGGGAGGGATTCGAACCCTCGATACAGGTTTTGGCCCGTATAACGGTTTAGCAATTCTCGACCCCGACGCCATGCCACACGATCCCAGACACTTATAGTCGTGCCGGATCATGGAACTGTACGTGAAGTGATCTCATTCGGCAGTTTCAGGACACCGTTCGGGACACCAATAGTCCGTCGAAATAGCCGCCTTTCTGGATGCGCTTCTCTGCCGTGGATTTCATCGAAGACCTCGATCAATACATGTTACGCTGACGGGATTGGAGGGATATCGCATGACACAGAGAAGCTACGTTGCACAGCAGTTCATTGACAACGAGATCGGCGGGGCACTAGTCCGTGCCGGGCTTCCTAGCGATAGCCCGATGCGCGTTGAGCTTGAGCACGAAGCGGAGATCACGGGCGTGCGCGATGTCGTCGTCCGTGCCGGCGGGAAGACACTCGATGATCGCATTGTTGACCTCCGTGG
>DATIYF010000011.1:0-63229 GCA_035517775.1 Terriglobales bacterium | reverse complement strand
ATGAGAAAATCGAAATCGCCTGAATTCAGTATTTGCCTGAGCAGCAATGAGTTAAGGGCCTCGCCCCGGTGACCCTCGATATAGCCCGAAAGGGGGGCTGCATCTTCCAACCCCTCTATGGCATCATGTGAAGGACATGAGCAAGGTCCATATTCCCACGCCGCTGAGGCAATATTCCGGTAAGCAGGCTGCGGTGGACGTCAAGGGCGGCACCGTGGGCGAGGCGCTCTCCAGCCTGGTTTCGCAGCACCCCGAGCTGAAGCGGCACCTTTACACCGACGAGGGCAAGCTGCGCTCTTTCGTGAACATTTACGTGAATGACGAAGATGTGCGCTACATGCAGAAAGAAGCCACGGCGATCAAAGACAGCGACGTTATTTCGATTGTGCCCTCGATCGCGGGAGGGCGGTAAAGCGATGATTCTCCGGCCAGAAAGTTCCAGCCGCGCCCGCCGCCAGGGCTGTTGTTGCGTGCCCGGCTGTTGTCGCTAGCTTTGCTGGCGATTCGCAACTCCCCGAAAATCAAAATTTTGAATTGAGGTCAGTTTGATGGCCACGATGGTAGATGTGAAACCCGAAACTCCCAGCCTGAACAACGACGAAATTTTGCGCTACTCGCGCCACCTGATCATGCCCGAGGTAGGTATGGAAGGGCAGCAGAAGCTCAAGGCCGCGAAGGTATTGTGCGTGGGAGCGGGCGGACTGGGCTCGCCGCTGGCCTTGTATCTCGGAGCGGCCGGCGTGGGCACGCTCGGCATCGTAGATTTCGACGTAGTGGACTACACCAACCTGCAGCGGCAGATCATCCACACCACCGCCGACGTGGGCCGCAAGAAGCTGGATTCGGCGGCGGAAAAGCTGAAGGCGATTAACCCGTTCCTCAACATCCGCCGATTCGAGACCCGGCTTTCCAGCGAGAACGCGCTGGAGTTGTTCCGCGAGTTCGACATTATTGCCGATGGCACCGATAACTTCCCGACCCGCTATCTGGTGAACGACGCCTGCGTGCTGACAGGCAAGCCTAACGTTTACGGTTCAATTTTCCGCTTTGAAGGGCAGGCCAGCGTGTTCGCCACTGAGGAAGGCCCGTGCTACCGCTGCCTGTATCCTGAGCCGCCACCGCCGGGGTTGGTTCCTTCCTGCGCCGAAGGCGGAGTGCTGGGAATTCTTCCGGGATTGGTCGGAGTGATTCAGGCCACGGAAGCGATCAAGCTGATTCTTGGCAAGGGCGACCCGCTCATCGGCCGATTGCTGCTGGTAGATGCGCTGGGCATGAAGTTCCGCGAGCTCAAGCTGCGCAAAAATCCCGACTGCCCGGTGTGCGGCAAGCATCGCACGATTACCAAGTTAATTGATTACGAACAGTTCTGTGGAATCCGGGGCGAGGAGCAGGCCGTGGAAGTGAATACCTCCGATATGCAGGTGGAAGAGCTCAAACGGCGCATGGATGCCGGCGAAGACCTTTTTGTGCTCGATGTGCGTGAGCCGCACGAGTACCAGATCTGCAACCTGCAGGGCTACCTGATTCCGCTTGGGGATTTGACCAAGCGCATGAGCGAACTCGATCCCAAGCGCGAGATTGTGGCCCACTGCAAAATGGGGGGCCGCAGCGCCAAGGCGGTTGCCTTGCTGCGGCAGAATGGCTTCAAGGCGCGCAACCTGGCGGGCGGAATTCTGGCCTGGGCCGACCGCGTGGATAAGACCATGCCGAAGTACTAGCGGCTCATCAGTGCTGAGCCCCGTCACCGGCAAGAACCCGCTGATCATCAGTCTCAGGAACTGAGTTCGCAGTAAACATCAGCCAAACTCTGGACCAAGGCCCGCGCAAGTATACCCGGGCTTTCCGGGATATCTGTTTTCTCCGCGGAACATGCGGGTGAGCGGGCGGGAGAGCTCAAAGCCGCGGGCCCGAGCCAGGGGCGCGGCCCATGAATTCTCCAGTACGCAGTCCACAAATAGCAGCTCTCTTGTGGAGTGTCTTAGAAACTGGTCCAGTTGCATGCTGGCGGTTGCTTTCTCGCGAGCTACCCAGGGGCCGAGGTGATCTGCAAGCGAACCGTGACGGCCAAAGGTGTAGCCGGCGATCTCATTTCCTCCGCGCGCAATCTGCACGAACTCGGGAGCGGACCGCGCAACCCGCCGCAGCACAGAGCCGCGGTCGGCGCCAAAAATCTCGCGGTCCAGTTTGAGTGCCGCGGCCAGATCGCCCTCTGCAGGCGCAAGTGCGGCAGCATTTTCTTGCCCAGGCGGCCGCGGGAGCGCCCAGCGCTCGATTTCGTACTCAGCTACGAATCCGAGTTTCTGGTAAAGCGGCTTGCCTTGCGGAGTCGCGTCGAGCTTGGCGCAGGCAATGCCCCGCTCATCCAGGTGGCGGATGGCGTGCTCCAGCAGCGCGCGGCCGATTCCCCGGCCGCGAAACTGGAGGTCCACCAGCAACATGCCTATCCAGGCAAACCGCTCTTCGTAAACGATCGTCGTCACGGTGCCGATCAGCCGCCCGTCGTGCTCCGCCGCAAAGCAGCCTGCGGAGTTTGAGGAGATGAAGATTTGCCAATCGGCCGCGGTCTGGTTCCAGCCCGCGGCATCCTTCAGGCGCATGGCCTGTGGAATATCGTCATGGGTCAGCCGCCGGATACTCGGTTCCATGTTCCCGCCTGGCAAAATGCAGAGGCTGACAAAACCGAAGTTGCCGCGTCAAGCAAAAAGCGGGAAGCGTTTCGCGCTTCCCGCTCACCATTCTTCTACGGGTGAATATTACTTGCTGCTTGCGCCGCTGGCCGAACCGGAGGGGTCTTCGCTGACCTGTAGGGAATAAGCTTTTCCCGCGAAGCGCACCTCCGACAATGACACGCTGCCATCGCTGTTGCGGTTGAGCACGGCGGCGTTGCGGTCGGGAGCTTTGGGCAAAGTCACCATTTGCGCGGGTGCAGTGGCCACTACGTTCTTGCCCTTGAGAATGTTGAGCTGCACGGAATTGCCGCTGCCTTCCCAGGTGACGTTGTAGCTTCCTGCCTTCAGTTGCTTTCCGCCTACCATGATGTCGCTGTAAACCTGCAGCGAGCCTTTGTTGGCGGCAAATGCGCTGCTGGCCAGCAACAGCGCGAGAGAGAGAAGCGAGCCTTTCAGGATTCTGGATGCCTTCATAAAACTCCTTTTATCTTTCCCGAAGCGTCGGGAAGCGGTTCGGGGCGGCGTGATCCAGCCTGCAGGAAGGCCTTGCCTTTGCCGGCGAAAGGCCTACAATGCTGCCTCGGGGTTAAGCACAACAGGCGCGCCGCAAGGCCGCTCTGCTCGAGGATTGCGCTCACCTGGGCCGCCAAACCGAGTGTGAGGACGATCCCTTAACCCCGCGAATTTCTCTGCGAAAACCGGACCGGCTGGTTCATGGTCCAGCTCCCCACCGATCGTTGCAAGATACGTTGCGCGGCGCGGAAAAGTTCACCAACATTTCCTGCCGCAATCACCCAGTTTGACGGGGCACGGCAAACGCCGTTAGCACAGCTTTTCTGCGGCACAACCCGCGATTGTTTTGTCTAGGAATAACCCGGCGGAGCGAGCTTTGCGTTTTGCGAAGTTGCCGCCCACCCTCGCGGCTAAGGACTTGTTCGGTGAATTATTCCGCCACCCGCAGCACGACCTTGCCGAAGTTGCGGCCTTCGAGCAGCAACCGGTAGGCCTCTGCCCCCTGTTCGAGTGGCAGCTCGTGGCCAATGACGGGGCGAAGATTCCCTTCGGCAATCCAGGCGGAGAGCTGTTGCCAGGCCTGGTTCATCAGCTCCCGTTTCGCGGAAAGATAGGTCAGCCACAGTCCGTGAACGCTGGCGCCTTTGGCGTACATGGCGCGAGTGTCGAATTCCGGCTGGCGGCCGGTGGCCGTCCCATAAATGATCACGCGCCCAAAGTCGCGCAGGCATCTCGTGCTCTTGCCGGTGTGCTCGCCGCCAAGCATTTCGAAGGCAGCATCCACGCCTTCGCCGTGAGTGAGCTCGCGGATAGCGCTTTCGTAATCCTGCTGTTTGTAGTTGATGCCGTGCTCGAGGCCCAGCTCTTTTACGCGCGCCAGTTTTTCATCCGAAGAGGAGGTGCCGTACATCTCCACGCCGAGCAACTTGCCAATCTGCACGGCCGCGGTGCCAACTCCACCGGCCACGGCGTGAATGAGCACGCGCGGCCGAGGGTTCGAGGTTGCCTCCAGCAATCCTGCTTTCCAATATGCGAAGTAAGCGGTGAAGTAGTTGACGGGGAAAGCGGCGGCCTCCCCATCGCGCCAGCTCTCCGGCACAGGCCATAGTAAGGCGCTGCGCGCGGCAGCGCGCTCGGCGAAGGCCGCCCACTGCGTGTATCCCATAACGCGGCGGCCGTCGCTCTGGCGCTCGCCGCAGAACTCGCGCCCGGCGACCAGTGGCGGTTGCGGTGTTCCGGGATAGCCGCCTTTCATGGTCATGGCATCGGCGAAGTTCAGGCCGCCGGCCCGCACCGCCACGATTTCTTCTCCCGGCTGCAGGGCGGGCTCGGGCACATTTCGCACTTCGAGCACTTCGGGTCCGCCGTAACGGCTGATGACGAGCGCTTTCATGCCGCATAGTGTAACAAGCCATAGTGCCAGGGCGGTGAAGTCGCCGGGTAAGCCGCCGCCTGCCAGGGGAAGATGTTTCGTTTATCTGCTTGAGATTTCCGTCACCCTCCGGAAGTAACGATGCCCGCCCGCCGCCGCACCGATAAGTCTTTACACCGGGTATATACTTCCCGTGACAATTTTCGGGCTTCCCGGCCCTATTCCGGGAGAGTGACGGAGCTTCAGTTTCATAGATAATTCATCGCTCCGTATAGATCATCGGTCCGGCGCGGTTTAGAGAGCGCGGCCGGTGCAGAACGTTGCGTGCGACTTTGCCGGCGCAGGCCGTTCTGAGGAGGTCTTTCCTTGGACCTGGTTCTGGTTCGGGTTTTATTCGTACTGATTGTTGCTGTTACCTGCTACCTGATCGAACCCTTTGGCCTGCCCTCGAAGATGGATGGGGTGGTGGGCGCGGCGCTGGGCCTGGGCATTGTGCTGTTCGAATGGCGGCTGCGCAAAGTGAGCCTCAAGCGGCTGATCGGCGCCGCCATCGGCAGCGTGCTCGGCATCGTGGGCGCCTATCTCTTCGCGCTGGTCATCCGCAACAGCCTTCCTGAAAATCACACGCAGAGCTTCATGCAGATCATGGTCATGCTGCTCATGGCCTACGTGGGGCTGATCGTGGGCGCCAACAAGGGCGATCTGCTGAACCTGGCGGCGCTCGGGGGAATTTTCGGCGGCGAGAAGCAGGGCAAGAAGAGTTACAAGATTCTCGACACCAGCGTCATCATTGACGGCCGCATCGCCGACATCGCCGAGACTGGTTTTCTCGACGGCATCATTGTGATTCCGCAGTTCGTGCTGCGCGAGTTGCAGCTGGTGGCCGACTCCGCCGACTCGCTGAAGCGCAATCGCGGGCGCCGCGGTCTCGACATTCTGCAGCGCCTGCAGAAAGTGGCTACGGTGCAGATCCAGATCGTGGAAGATGATTTTCCCACCATCCGCGAAGTGGACCTGAAGCTGATCGAACTGGCCAAGGTGTACGAAGGCAAGATCATCACCAACGACTTCAATCTGAACAAAGTTGCGCAGCTGCAAGGCGTGGAAGTGCTGAACATCAACGAACTGGCCAATTCGCTCAAGCCGGTGGTGCTGCCCGGCGAGGGCATGCGGGTATTCGTTCTCAAAGAAGGCAAGGAATACAACCAGGGCGTGGCTTACTTGGATGACGGCACCATGGTGGTAGTGGATAACGCCCGCAAGATGATCGGCAAGACGGTAGATATTTCTGTGACCTCGGTGCTGCAGACTACTGCGGGAAAGATGATCTTCGGCAAGTGGGATGAGCGCGCCTCGCGCAGCGAGCCGCGGGTCGGGGTGCCGGTGCCGCCTCCTGCCGTGGCCGCGGAGCCGAAAAAGCCGGTGCTGGCGGATTCTGCCGGCGGCATCAGGACGGAATAGGCACCCCGCCTACTGCGCAACGACCGACTTCACCCGCAGGGTGTTGCCGTCGAGCGCGCCCGTGACTACTACTCTTTGCCCGGCCAGCCGCTCGATGGTCGAAGGCCGCCCCCGCAACACGTAAATCTGATCCCCATTCACCAGCACGTAGCTCGCGCCCTGGCGAACGCAGAAGCGGGTGCATTCGGCCGGGCTCTTGCCAGAATTCGGCATGTGGCGCGCGCCGCAGCGTGAATCGCTGATTACGCCGGAGAGCGACTGCGCTGCAAGCGGCGCGGCCGCATCCCCCGCAGCGGACTGGCTCTTGGCGAATACGAAGCTGGCTCCGGCAAAAAGCACCGCGGCAGCCAGCGCGCTGGCGAGCGCGGCCGTAAGACAGAACATCAGGAGCGAGAACCAGGTGCGCTTTTTTGTGGACAAGGTTCCTCCCGAGCACTTCACCCGCCCAACTTTGACGGGATGGCGGCTCCAGGGGTTGGATGGGCAAGCCGCGTGCCAGACGACCCAGTTTCTCCCGGCAATGTCGTAAGTACTTAAGACATTGACACTTGCCATGGTTTTTGAGCGCGCATTCTGCGGCGCTCAAGCGGCCGCTTTGTGGCAATAAATGCACGAGGTGTCCAGCTTTTCGCCTCTCACGCCCTACAGCTTTTCGCGTAGTCCGTTCTTCCTTGTCGCGGCGGAGAGGATTGCGGTGAGAGAATTGCCGGGTGAGAGAATTGCACGGATCAGATTCCCATCGCGTGCCTTCGCGCCCTTCCGGGTGGTACGTGCTCTGCCGCATTGAACTCCCTGCTGCGCCTTCGTATACTTACAGCCCGCGATGAAGGTATTCGTCATCATTCCGGCCGCCGGCCTGGGCACACGGATGGCGTCGGCGCCCAGCGAAAAAGGGAAAAAGGGAGCGCCCTCCAAGCAGTTCGCCGAGCTCGGCGGCATTCCCCTCCTGATGCGTACTCTAAGAAAATTTGCCGCCTGCGAGAAAATCTCAGAGCTTTGCGTTGCCCTGCGGCCGGGCGAGATAAACTCATTTCGTGCCCGCCTGGAAAAAGAAGGCAAAGATATATTGCAGAAAAAACTGCAGCTGGTGGAAGGCGGCGAGCACCGCCAGCAATCGGTAGCCAACGCGCTGGCCGCGATTCAGGCCGAGCCCGATGATCTGGTGCTGGTGCATGATGCGGTGCGGCCCTTCGTCACTCCAGAGATCATTCACGAGGTCATCGCGGGCGCGAGTAAATACGGCGCGGCCATTGCCGGCCTGCCGGCGGTAGATACGGTCAAGCAGGTGGAGCGCACCGCCGAAGGCGCGCTCATCAAGGCGACTATTCCGCGCGAGAAAGTCGTGATGGCGCAGACTCCGCAAGGCTTTCGCTTTGCCCTGCTGAAGCAAGTTTTCGATGAAGCGGCGGCCGATGGATTCATGGGCACCGATGAAGCTTCGCTGCTCGAGCGCTCCGGCCACGCCGTCGCCGTGGTGATGGGCTCGCCGCGCAACATCAAGATCACGACGCCGGCCGATCTGGAACTGGCCGAATTTTATTTGGGGAAACAGGCCACGGACTAACGCCGATTCTCAGGGATTTGTTCATGCAATACGGATAGACCGTCGGCGATATGGATGATCGGCCGGCAGAATTGAAGGCTTTCTACGATGCTTGCAATGTTTGATAATCAGAGGAAGAAAACCCGCGGAAATCCGTGTGAATCCGTGGCCGGTATGGCTTCATGAGAATCGGCTACGGCTGGGACTCGCACGAATTCAAGGCCGGCATCCCGCTGAAAATAGGCGGCGTGGAACTGGCTCACGCCAGGGGTCTTGGCGGCCACTCCGATGGCGACGTGCTGCTGCACGCCATTACCGACGCGCTGCTGGGCGCTATTGCCGCCCCCGATATCGGCACGCTCTTCTCCCCAGCCGACCCGCAGTGGAAGGGCGCGGACTCGGCGGTTTTCCTGGCCGAGGCGCTGCGGCGCGTGCGCCAGGCGGGCTACTCAGTCGCCAATGTGGATTCGACGCTGATCCTGCTCGCGCCGAAGATCGGCCCGCAGGCGGCGGCCCTTCGCTCGCGGGTTGCCGAACTGCTCGGCATTCCCGAGGACTGCGTGGGAATTAAAGCCAAAACGCCCGAGGGCATTGGCACCGACGATGCGGCCATCGCTCATGCCGTCGTAGCGCTCGAAAAGAAGCCGGTGCGCCGCGCCCGAAAAAAAACCACGGATTAACGCTGATTTCACCGATTTTGCCGTGAGTACGTTCCTTGATCCGTGGAAATCCGCGGCGATCCGTGGCGTTCTTTCGCTCAGACCGATTCGAACTCGCCCGCGAGCTTCTCTCGTCGCGTTTTTGCAGCTTCGATCAAGGCAGCGAAGATTTTTCGCGAACATGCATCGTCTTCCACTGAGCGCTCCGGGTGCCACTGTACCGCCAGCACAAAATGATCGGGGGCGGTGCCTTCGAGCGCTTCGATGATTCCATCCTCCGGGGAGCGGGCCGCGATGCGCAGGCCATCGCCCACCACTTCCGCCGACTGATGATGGCTGGAATTGACCGGCATCACCGCCGCACTCACAATTTCCGCCAGCTTCGAGCCCGGCACAATTTCCACCTTATGTGCCACCGGAACCTTCCGCCCCGCTTCGTGATTCACGGCTGACGCAATGTGCTGCAGCAGCGTTCCGCTGCGATAGACATTCAAAATCTGCAATCCGTAGCAGATGCCGAGCACCGGCTTGTGCATGTTGTAGGCATCCTGCAGCAGCAGTTCATCCACCATGTCGCGGCCCGCATCGGCATGCGCGGTTTTCGCGTTCCGCGGCGCATCATACTTTGCCGGGTCCACATCGGCCTTGCTGCCGGGCAGCACCACGGCGTCGCAGCGTTCGATCAGCTTCATCACTTCCGCGGGCGGCAGGCCGAGAGGAATAGGCACCGGCTCTCCTCCCGCCTGGCGCACCGCCTCTTCATATTGCGGCAGGGCACGGCCAGCGTACTCAGCCTCCGAATGCGGCACGGGAATGGCCACTCTTACCATGAGGTGATTGTATCGCGCTGCTTCAGCCGTGCTGCTCGATCTCAGCCAGGGCCTTGGCCGGCGATAGTGCCGCAACTCCACCACGGTCATCGTAATCAGCGTGATGGCGCCAACGCTGGCCGCGATGGGCAGAGCAACGTGGCGGTAGGCATGGGTCATGTTGGGATGCAGCCCGCGAACTCCCGCCGCCAGCGCCGTGCCCATGATCCCCAATAAAAGGCCCAGCGCAAAAGAAAGCAAAGTCAGAACAAACGTCACCACCAGCACCCGCACCGGAATAAAGAACCAGCGCGGCCGGTGCGGATTCTCGCTGGCTGAGGGCATCATGGTCTAGCCTACAACATTCCGAGCAGCGCTCTCAGCCCACCGCGCCCTCCGCGGTTAAAGATTCTTGCAGCTTGCGCCCTTTTTGAAGATAGAGCTTACCGCCGGGCGCCGAGGTTCCACACCGCGACGCCACATCTTCCTCTGGGATATGATTTTGCCGCCCGCCGAAAGGAATCCATTTATGATCGTCGTTCGCAACTGCTTTATCGCCAAGCCGGGGAACGCCAGCAAGCTCGCCGCCCAACTGAAGGAAGCCGCGGCCACGGCCAAGATTCCCCGCCACCGCGTGCTCACCGATCTTACCGGCGATTTCAATCGTGTGATTCTTGAATACGAGGCCGAAAACGTGGGCGAGTTCGAAGCCCGCATGAAGGACTACGCCACCAACACCGCTTTCCGCGACAAGATGAAGGGCTACACCGAGCTGTGGATCAGCGGCAGCCGCGAGATCCTGCAGGTCGCCTGAGCCGCCGCTACTGCACGTTCACGGCCACGCTGGCCGTAGTGCGCCCGTACTGGTTGGTGGCGTAGAGCGTGTAAGTTGTCGTCCGCCCAGGCGAAACGCTGACGCTGGTGCCGCGCACTGCGCCCAGCTGCGGAGAAATGATCACGTAAGATGCTCCGCTCACGCTCCAGGAAAGCGTCGCGCTGCTTCCCGAGGAAACCGATGATGCGCTGCTGGTGAAGCTCGCAATCGTGGGTGCGGTGCCCTGGGGCACGTTGGCAGCGGTGTACACAGGGTTCATCTGCACGACTTCAAAATCTGAGGCGGTCACCTGCCCCAGCGTATGCAGATCGTCGTTGTTCCAGCGATTGTCTGGCGCGCCGCTGATGTACATGGCGCTGCCGTTATCCGCCATGATCATGCCGTACTTCTTCAGTGCGTTCAAAATCACCTGCACGCTGGCGGGAAACCCCGAAACATCGAAGCTGGATTTCAGCCGCAGCCGCATGCCCATGGGCGCAGCCAGTGAGTTGGTGGAGTTCGAAGCCCAGTGCGAGGCCGGAGGCGTAAACGCCGCCCGGCTCTGGGGAAGGGTGAAGCGCAGCGCATGCCCGATCGCTCCCGCCGCTACTTCGTCGTAGCGAACAAGCCCGGGAAAGATCGGCAAACCGGCGGCATCAGCCGAGGTCCAGGTCCAGGGGCGCTGCTCATCGGCGGTCAAATCCCACACCGCGGCCGAGGCGGCGTTCCAGCTGCCGTTGCCGTTCGGGTACGCGCTGTAGAGTTCGTAGAGAAAGCAGTTGCTGTTGTCGAGCACCAGCACGTGACGGTCGCCGTTGCCGGGGTTGGGATCGCCCTCGATCGGCGCGCTGGCGGGAATCGGCATCGGTCCGGGATCACTTTCGTCGCCGTAGGCGGTGAAGTTCACATTCACCAGGCTCTGGCTGCCCGCGACCACGGTGTACGGAATGCCGATATTCGAGCCCTGATACTCGCCTGAGCCGAAATCCGGATGCAGTCCGATATTTGCGCCAATGAAATTGATCATCGCGCTGGAAGTCGGGTCCACCGCCGCAGAGGAGATGTCTTTGTTCCAGAGATTGTTGCTGGTGAAGGGTAGGAATCCGTTCAGGCTCGCGCCCTGGCCGGCGCTCATGGCGCTGCACGCGCTGTTCTGGCCATTGCCGCCGCCGGAAGTGCCTCCGCCGGAGCCGCCGCTGCCCGAGCCGCTCCCAAGCTGCGTGGTCGAGCTGCCGCCCCCGCCGCAGGCAGAAAGTGCCGCGGTCAGCGCAAGCGCACCAAGGCCAAGGAATGCACGTTTCACGGGGCACACAACCTGCCATTATTGTGGGGGAGAATCGCGCCGCCATTTTCAGAAATGAGGACAGCCGGCCCGCGAATTCAGGACATGTACCCCGGTGAATGTGCAAATCAAATGAACTCAAATCTCCGCCGCCGCCGGCTCGTTTTCCACCTGCGGTTCGGTTTTCCAGCGTTGCGGATCACCAGCATGCGGCCGCAGCCGGTTCAGGGTTGAGCCCACAGCCATCGAGCCACGTACCAGGTGGCCGACCTTCACCGGCCCGGCGACTTTGATGTCTTTAATCCAGTGCAGCGCGCTGCTGATGGCGCAGCCGCACTGGCTGCAATCGGGTGTGCCGCCGAAGACGCAGGGCTCAATGCGCGTCTTCAAATCGGCCGAGTAGTTGGCTGACATGCGCGAGAAAATGCACTCGCTCGGTTTTGCGGGCGGAGTGATCCAGGTGCGCGCTACGCCTTCGTTCACCAGCAGCTTGGGATACTTGCTGCGTAGTGGTGGCAGCATCTGCGCCAGATACACCCGGTCTTCCGGGGTCAAGACCTCCGCAGCCTGTTCGCCCATCTGCGGGCTATAGAGGCTGATCCAGATGTGGTCCACTTCCTCGCGCGCGTTCCAGAATGCGACGTATTCTTCGAGGTAGCCCTCGCGTTCCAGCATGGGCCGCGTGATTACCCAGTGCACATTCACCTTTCGCCCGGCAATATTTCGGAGTATGCGCTCGTAGGTCGCCGGCTTGCGCCGCGGGTCGTGGTGCTGGGGCAGGCCATCCACCGAGACCGCCACGCGCGTGCGCGGAATGGCAGCCCAATGCTCTGGAATCGGAATGACCGCGCTGGTCACGATCATGGTAAACACTCCCATGTCGCTCAGCGCGGGCAGAATGCGATCGAGCTCACGATGGCGCATGAGCGGCTCGCCGCCCACCAGCGAAACGTGCAGCGGACGGTGCTGCCGCACCAACCCGAGCACGCCTTCCACCAGCCGGCCGCCGCGCGAATCGCTGAGCTGGCGCAACGTAATGCTGCCCGCTCCCAGGTGAGTTTCGCCATAGGCATAGCAACCGGGGCAACTGAGCGGGCACTCGCGCGTGATCTCGATGGAAAGCAAGGGGATATGACCGGTCAGAATTTGCCACCAGGAAACCAGCATATCCCGAGCAGTAAGGCTGGACTGCGACTGAGACGGCATAACGGAACTTGGTTAGGTGCAAAAAGCGGGCAAATAGTTTCCTGGTTTTCGAAGTCTGGCAGAAAGTTCTGGGGGCGTTTCCTTTTCCTCTTCCCTCTCCCACAGCGGCGCACTCAGAAATAGTCCCTGAGAACTGATTGCTGCGACTGAGAGCTGCGAACTGGGAGCTGCGAACTGGGAGCTGCTCTTCCATCGGTTTGCCAGTGGTGGCAAGCGGTTCTCTGTGATGCTCCCTCATGTGCCCGCAGATGGAGGAGCAGGGGCGTGCGTTAAAATTGTCGAAAGCCGCTTTCCTCACGTAAGAGGGCGCGTAGCTCAAACGGATAGAGCATCGGATTTCTAATCCGACGGTTGCAGGTTCGAGTCCTGCCGCGCCTACCAAGCTCCGAGCGCCGTTGCCTTAGACTTCCCGCAAAGGCGTGTAGGGACGTGACTTGCTACGCCTCCTCCAAGCTCACTGGAAATTCAGCCCTAAAGTTTTGCCGGCTTTTGCCGAAGATAGCCAATGAAGAGAGGTGTCCCGTGGCTATCAGTGCAGTGCAAAGCCAGTCGGCGGCGCAAGTTCAACCATCGCAGAACACCACCCAGCCGCAAAACCAGGGCAGCGTGCAACAGAAACCCAAGGTAACGGCTCTGCCGCAGGATACGGTCACGCTCAGCGCAGCGGCCAAGCAGGCGGCAGCCCCGCAGCAAAGCAAGAATGGCGTGCCCCAGCAGGTCCCAAAGACCGGGGACGTGGACCACGACGGCGATAACCAGTAAGCCGTGGTTCTTGCCCGCCGCGCAGGAGCGCCGAGTTGCATGAAGCTGCGGCCCAAGCCTGGGGAGGCGCCACTTCGAAAGCCTTCCCGGGCTTGCGCTTGCAGCTGGAGGCGCCTCCCGGCGTCATTCGCTTTCTGACCGCCGCAAAAAAATCCTCTCAGGCGGCACGAAGAATTTCCCCGAGTGGGCCGGTTAGGAAAAATAGGGCTGGAGATCCATAATGTGTTCATGCGCTGCCGACTCGCCAGAATGCGCTTCGCCTAATCTGCCCGGGCGAGTCTGTTACTGGTAACGCTGATGCTGGCGGCTTGCGTCGCTCCGAACAATCCTGCCGGCCCTTCGCCACCCCCCACTCCGGGCATTGGCCCGGCCAGTTGTTCGGCCGGCCAGGAGTGGTGCCATGGAAGCTGCATGGACACCATCGCTTTCATGAACGATTCGCAGAACTGCGGCCGCTGCGGCAATCACTGTTCGATTTCCGAAGCCCGTAGCGGCGGCTCGTGCAGCTGCGCTCCGGGCTCGGAAATGTGCATGGGCAGCTGCGTGAGCAGCGCGACTTTCATAAGCGACCCGCAGAACTGCGGCCGTTGCGGCAATATCTGCATGGCTGGTGAGACCTGCACCGGGGGCATGTGCCGGAAGCTGTAGAGTAGAACCGCTCCCTCAGTTCACGAAATTGGCCGGAACTCGCGGCGCTGGCGTTGCGGCGTGGTTCCCAGGGTGCGCAGAAAAGCCCGGCGCATAAGATGAGAGCTGGAAAAGCCGGCAGCACGGGCGATTTCTTCCAGCCCCTGCTCGCTGCGTTCCAGCATGCGCTGCGCCGCCTCGACCCGCATGCGCAAGACGTAGCGCGCGGGCGAGACACCCAGTTCACGGCGGAAGACGCGCTCAAAGTTGCGCAGACTCATGGCCACGCGGCCGGCGAGAATCTGCAGGGAGAGATCCTTGCGAAGATTTTCTGCGATCCAAACCTGCAATTCCTGAATGGCTTTCATTTCGCGGGCCTGCGAGGCCAGGGAAACACTGAGCTGCGCCTGCCCGCCGGGCCGGCGAAGAAATAAAACCAGCTCGCGGGCCACTTCGCTGGCAATGGCGTTGCCGCAGTCTTCTTCCACCCAGGCAAGGGCAAGATCAATGCCAGCGGAAATGCCGGCCGAGGTATAGATATTGCCATCCCTCACCCAGATCGGCTCGGTCACCGCTTTGACCCTGGGGTAGCGTTTCCGCAACTCCTCGGCAAATTTCCAGTGGGTGGTAGCGCGGCGGCCGTTCAGCAGGCCGGCCTCGGCCAGCAGGAATGCACCCACGCAAACGGCCCCCAGTCGCCGAACCTTGGGGGTAACTGCTTTCAGCCAGGTGAACAGAGAAGCATCGAGGGTGCGGCGGGTGGAGGCGCCGCAAACCAGCAGGAGAGAATCGAAGCCAGCTTTCACATCCTGGTAGTGGCACTGGGCAAGAAAGGAAAGCAGGCCGCCCTCGCCTTCGATCCTGAGGTCTTTTCCCTGGGTTGCGACTTCCACGCTGTAGATCGCCTTGCCGGAAAGGCGGTTGGCGGCGCTCAGAACCTGAACCGGCCCCACCAGGTCAAGCTCTTCCACCGGCGGCACGACCAGAACGACCACGCGCTTCCGCGTGGGCGGAAGGGAGGCTTTGCGCGAGTTGCCGTTGGCGTGGGTCATTTTCCTCAAGGTAACTATGCCGCTCCCCACAGCGGTTGCCAAGAAAGATCGGCAGAATTGGCGCAAATCGTCCGCGAGTTGGCGGCAAGTCTCCGGTTTCCGGCCGTACGATCAGCCAGAAGGACGGGCCAAAGTGCGGGCAGATTCCACCAATCCGGCAGGCCGTCCGCTCCGAATGGCCGCCACGCTCGCCCTTCTTTGCGGCTTGGCGCACGCGCGCGCGCCGGTTTCCATTCCCGCAAAGATGGTTGACGGCCGGGCCTATGTACAAGCACAAATCAACGGGCGCGAAGTGACGCTGATGCTCGATACCGGCTCAGCCCAAACCTTTGTGGACCCGGCGGCCATTGGCCTTTCTGCGGTCGAGACGGCGAGGATGCCGCATCTGGCCTCGATCAGCGCTTTTGGCGAGACCTCAGTGGCGGTGGCAAGGGAAGAGGTAAAGGTCGGGAAAAAAGAAGTTACTCTTACTGTGGTTTTGACTCGCACCGCCCCGCAGCAGGGCAACCTGCCTCACTTTGATGGCTTACTCGGCGTGGATTTCCTTTCCCAATTCAAGAGCGTGGTCGTAAGCTACGAGGACAAGGCCGTGCTGCTGTTTCCGTAGAGAGTGGTGGAGGCGGGTTAGCGCACCTTTTCCGCGCGGGTGGCCCAACTCAAACCCGGTTTTGGCTTGAGCGGGTTGAGAGTGATCGCCGGGTAGGAAAGGCGGCCGAGAATGGAGTATCCAAATCCCCACACAACGAACGCCGCATTGTGTGACAACCCGCCCTACTGCGAGCCAAAGCAGAGTTCCAGCTGCATCTGAAACAGGAAGCTGAGATAGCGCGGGGGGAGAATTCCCGGCCAGGCCGGGCAAGCAGGATAGGGTTAGGGATCGTTCGACTGCTACCCTCAGGATGACAGCGTTGAGGTGGAGTTCCGCTGCGCGACTTCCTACCGCGCCCCCGAGGTTTGACTCGCCCGGCGATTCCTCTTAACATGAGCGCCCATAAGGGTTGCGCTGGGGCCGGAGCACGGGCCGAAGCACAGCCCGGCTGCATCTGAAACAGGAAGCTGAGATAGCGCATGGAAAGAATTCCCGGCCAGGCCGGGTAAGCAGAATAGGGGTTCGGGATCCTTCGACTCCGCATGAACTCCGCTGCGCGAAGTTCATGCTACGGCCAGGATGACGGGTTGAGGGGAACTCCGCTGCGCGAAGTTCATGCCAGGCTCAGGATGACAAAAACAACGGCCCCAGGATTGACCCGAAGCCCCTCGCGATGATCGGCCAAGAGGTTTCTCACTACCGGATTCTGGAAAAGCTGGGCGGCGGGGGCATGGGTGTGGTTTATCAGGCCGAGGACATCACGCTCGGCCGCTTCGTCGCGCTAAAATTCCTTCCCGAGGATGTGGCCAAAAACCCGCAGGCGCTGGAGCGCTTTCGCCGCGAGGCGCGCTCGGCCTCGGCGCTGAACCATCCCAACATCTGCACCATCCACGAGATTGGCGAGCAGAACGGCCAGGCCTTCATCGTGATGGAATTCCTCGAAGGCCAGACGCTCAAGCACCGCATTGCCGGGCGCCCGATGGAGACTGAGGCGCTGCTGAACATCGCCATCGAGATCGCCGACGCGCTCGACGCCGCCCACAGCAAGGGCATTATTCACCGCGATATCAAGCCGGCCAACGTTTTCGTGACCAAGCGCGGGCAGGTCAAGCTGCTCGATTTTGGCCTGGCCAAACTGACAACAAAAGAGCAGCACGCGGATGGCGCCACCATGCTCACCGCCACCAGCGACCCGCTGATGACCAGCCCGGGCTCGACCGTGGGAACGGTGGCGTACATGTCGCCGGAGCAGGTGCGTGCCGAAGAGCTTGACCCGCGCGCCGATCTATTTGCCTTCGGCGCCGTGCTGTATGAGATGGCTACCGGCGGCCTGGCTTTTTCCGGCAACAGCACCGGGATCATTTTTGACGCCATCCTGAACCGCAATCCTCCGCTGCCCACGAGCCTGAACCCGGCGATTCCGCCCAAGCTCGAAGAAGTGATTCTGAAGGCGCTGGAGAAAGACCGCGAGTTCCGCTACCAGACCTCGGCCGAGTTGCGCGGCGATTTGAAGCGCATTAAGCGCGATATGGAGTCCTCGCGGGTGCGCACGCTTAGCGGCAGCGTGCCCATTGCGGTTGCGGCGGAACCGGCCAAGCTGCCGGCTGCAGCCGCGCGGCCGCCGAAGCCTCGTACTTCGGTGCTGGCGATCGCGGCGGCGGCGGTTGTCTCTCTGCTGATCGGAGCGGCCGCGGGCGTTTATCTGCTGCAGCGGCCCACGGCTGCCGCGCTGCCGGTTTACCACCCGCTCTCATTTCGCCGCGGCCTGGTGCGCTCGGCGCGCTTTGCCCCGGATGGCAAAACCATTATTTACAGCGCGGCCTGGGAGGGCAAAGCGCTCGAGCTGTTCACCACCCGGCCGGAGAGCCCGCAATCGCAGGAGCTGCAGCCCGCAGGGGCCGATGTGCTGGCGATTTCTTCCTCCGGGGAAATGGCGCTTGCCCTGAACAGCCGCCCCAAAGATCCGTTCGTGTACGCGGGAACGCTGGCCCGCGTGCCGCTGGTGGGAGGCGCGCCGCGAGAGATTCGAGACAACGTGGAGTGGGCGGACTGGGCGCCGGATGGCAGCTCGCTGCTGATCGTGCGCGCGGTGCAGGGCCGCGACCGGCTGGAGTTCCCGCTGGATAAAGTGCTCTACGAGTCGGATGGCTGGATCAGCCATCCGCGGTTTTCGCCCAAGGGCGACATGATCGCATTTATTGACCATCCCCAGCCCCGTGACGATGGGGGCGCCGTGGCGGTCATGGACCTCGCGGGGAAGAAGACCACGTTGGCCACCGGCTGGGACAGCATTCAAGGCCTTTCCTGGTCGCCTCATGGAAGCGAGATCTGGTTCACGGCCACGCGCACCGGTGGCGACCGCTCGCTTTATGCCGTGAATCTTTCGGGCACAGTGCGGATTCTGGCGCGCGTTCCCGGCGAACTCACGCTGCTCGACGTGAACCGCGATGGCGGTGTGCTGCTGACCCGGGGAAATGATCGCGCCGGGATCATCGGCCTGGCCCCGGGGGCGAAGAAGGAAGCGGACCTTTCCTGGCTCGACTGGTCTGTGCCCAATAGCCTGTCGGCCGATGGCAGGATGATCCTGTTTACCGAGGCGGGCGAGGGCGGAGGGCCGAAGTATGCCGTGTATCTGCGAAACACCGACGGCTCGCCCGCCATCCGCCTGGGCGAAGGCTCAGGGGTGGCGCTTTCCGCGGATGGAGAGTGGGCCATTGCGCGGCCGAACATGACGCCCTCGCCGCTGGTATTGTTGCCCACGGGCGTGGGCGAGATGAGGCCGCTCTCGCATGATTCCCTGCATCACATGGGGGCAGCGTGGTTTCCTGATGGCCAGCACCTGATTTTTTCGGGGAACCAGAGCGGGCACGGCATTCGGCTTTATGTTGCCACGCCCGGCGATACTCAGCCGCACCCCATTACGCCGGAAGGCGTGGGCTCAGCCTTTCATCTTTCGCCTGATGGAAAATGGGCGGCCGATACCGGCCCGGATAACAAGGTGTATCTGTATCCAGTGGGCGGCGGCGATCCCCGGCTGGTGCCAGGCGTGCAGCCGGACGAAGCCCCTACCGGCTGGTCTGCGGATGGGCACGTGCTTTACGTGTATGCCTACCGCGAAATTCCTGCCAGCGTGACCGAAGTGGATGTGGCGACCGGGAAAAGGACGCTGTGGAAGGGCCTCGAGCCGGCCGATTCGGCGGGGATTGATGCGATCCGCGGGATTCTGCTCTCGCGCGACGCCAAGAGCTACGTGTACGGCTACGTACGCACGCTCTCAGATCTATACCTGGTGGATGGGTTGAAGTAGCGTGTGCGGCCGGCCCGGTCCCGGGCGCCGCTCGGCGAACCAGACCCACCCTCCCAGGACCGATATTGCCGCTTAAAGAATCCTCCGCGTTCGCCGATTCTCTTTAGAACGCCGTGCCGACCTCACGGCGAATCCATCTCTCAGGAGAAGTGGGCCATGCCGACCCTTGGTTTGGCGATGATTGTGAAGGATGGCGCGAACCGCCTGCGCGATTGCCTGGCCAGCGCCGCGGGACTCGCCTCTCAGGTGGTGATTGCCGATACCGGCTCGACCGACGGCACTCCGGAGCTGGCGCGTGCCCTGGGTGCGCAGGTGTTCGACCTTCCCTGGCAGGATGATTTTTCCGCGGCCCGCAACGCCGCCATAGAGCGCCTTACCACTGACTGGGTGCTCGTGATGGATGACGACGAAGAGCTGGACCCGGCGGCGGAAGAAGAAATTCCCCCGCTTCTCCGGCACGCCCAGGTGGGAGGCTTTTTTCTTACCCAGAGAAATTATCTTCCGGTGAGCCTCGGTTCCGGCGGCCATGCCACCTCGGTGCGACCGAACGACTCCACTTTCCCGCGCGCTCCCCAGGCCCAGGGCTATGCCGACTTTCCCAGCTGCAGGCTGTTTCGCCGCCATCCGCAAATCCGATACAGCGGACGGGTGCACGAGCAGGTGATCCCGCAGATTCGCGCCCTGGGCTTTGCGCTGGCAGGCGCCGGCTCGATCGTCCATCACTTCGGCCATCTCTCTTCGCCGGCCCAACTGCGGGCCAAAGACGAGCTCTACCGCAAGCTGGGCCGGCTCAAACTGAACGATGCCCCCAACGATCCCCAGGCCTGGATCGAACTGGGCCTGCAGGAATACGAGCAATTTAAGAACTATGCCGCCGGCATCGAGTGTTTCCGCAAGGCCCTGGCGCTCGATCCCCACGGCTCCGCGGTCCCTTATCTTTCCCTGGCCAACTTGTATGTCGAAATTCAGGCCGAAGAACTCGCTCTCGACCTGCTCGCGAACGTTTCCATGCTGGGCCAATCTGCCGGCGTAAAAGAGCACATCCGTGGCAACGCGCTCTACAATCTGGGGCGTTTGAAAGAGGCCAGGTCCGCCTATCTGCGCGCCTTGCGCATTCTTCCCCGGGATGTGCGCATCGCCACCAAGCTCGGCCTCACCGAAATTCGCCTGGGGCGAAGGCAGGCCGCCAGCGGCCTGAAGAAATCCGGCCTGGCCAGGATTACTCGCTCCCTGCAGGAGAGCCCCGAGATGCTCGAAGTGCACGACCGCATGATCAAGGGTTATCTCCTGATGAATATGCTGCCGCAAGCGGCGCAGGCTGCCGAGCGCCTGGCCCGCGAGCTGCCCACTCCCGCCACCATTCTTCGCGCCGCCAGCATTCGCGCCCGCTTGCAGGATTGGAAAGCCGCGGAAGATTTTGTGCTCCGCGGCCGGGAAAAGTTTCCTGACAGCCCGGAATTGTTTCGCGCCAGCGCCGAGCTGGCCGCCCGCCAACCGCAGGTGTAACGGGGTAAAGATTCTCCGCCGGATGCCGATACTTACTTGTGCATTGGCCGCGCCTGTCTGGATCTGCACAAGTTTGCGGGCAGGCGCAATTGATCGCGGAAGGTCAGAGTAAATGGGCCGGATTCGCCTATGGTTGGCGGTCGTCAGTTTTGGCTTGCTGAGTGCTTGCGGAGGCGGAGGCAGCAGTAGCGGTGGCGGCGATCCTGCCCCTCCTCCAACGGATAGCGTTTCCGGTACTGTCACCTACAAAGGCAGCCCGCTCGCCGGCGCTACCGTTACTGCCTTCATTACCAATACGAATTCCGTTTACGCCGTCGCCACCACCGATGCCAATGGCAACTACACCTTCTCAGGCATGAAGGTCACCGGCAACGTCCCCGGCGATTACCAGTTCTGGGTAAACAAACAGGGTTATGGGTTTTATCCCTCAGTGGGAAGCGGCGGCACGGTCACCCGATTTGACTACACCGGCCAGTTCACCGGGAATGGTGTGACTGACATCGCGATTTACTTCACCGTGATTGATTTCGAGGCCCTGCCCAATGCCCCGCTCACCGCCGCCGACTTCAGCGCCTACGACGGCAGCAGTCCGCTGGTTGCCGTGGCTGCCACCGGCCAGCAGACCAGCTACGCCGCCGGAGATGACGCTTCGCTGCACAAAGGGGTCGCCTGGCCGGGCACGCGCTTCACCGACAATCACGATGGCACCGTCACCGACAACCTGACCGGCCTCATCTGGCTCAAAGATGCCGGGTGCCTCACCCCAGCTCTCTGGGCAGCCGCCATTACGGAAGCGAACCAACTTGCCTCCGGGGCCTGCGGCCTCAGCGATGGATCAAGCGCTGGGCAGTGGCGCCTGCCCAATCTGAATGAATTGGAGAGCCTTGTGGATGCCTCCGCCAGCAATCCTGCGTTGGCGGCCGGAAATCCATTCCTCAATGTTTCCGGCGGAATTTATTGGTCATCGACCAGTTACTTCGGCGGGGAAGGCGGCTCTCCCAACGCCTGGGCGATTCGCTTCAGCGATGGGCGATACATGAACGATCTCAGCTCCAACGTCAAGGCGACGGCCAGCAACGGAGCCTGGGCGGTGAAGGGCAACGGCGGCGCGGCGGTCAAGCTGCAAGCCACCGGAATGTACGTGGTGTATGCCGGCGGAGATGATGGCAGCCTTAAACTGGGAGTGCCTTTGACCTTTCCGCGCTGGGTGGATAACGCGAATGGCACGCTCACCGATACAATCACCGGCCTGATCTGGCTGAAGCAGGCCGACTGCATTCGAGGGGAGTGGGCAGATGCGATTGCTGCCGTCAACTTGCTGGCCAGCGGTCAATGCGGCCTGAGCGACGGCTCGCAGGCGGGCAGTTGGCGCATGCCCAATCGCAATGAAATACAAAGCCTCTCCGACCGCATGGAAAATAACCATGCCGACTTTTTCGACCAGAGCTATATCTGGAAGGCAAGTCTGCAGCTCTTTCAGTCTCCCATCTTCAGCAATTTCATTGGGTATCAATACTATTGGACTTCCACTACCGATGCCGCCGATCCCAGCGAGGCGTGGACAGTCTTCAGCTGCGATTTCGGCATGTATGACATTTCCAAGAGCGGCACTGGCTACACCCTCGCTGTGCGCTGAGGCGGTGTGCTCGTCTGCGGCGCGCTTTACTTCGCCTTGATCAGGAATTGGCCGGAGCAGTCCAGGCGCTTCAACTGGGTCTGCAATCCGCGGGCGCGAACGAACCGGTCCGCCGCTTTGCGCGCCCTCAGCTCTGGCAGATGTATTACACTGACCTGACAGTTTTTCGGAGGCAGTTTCGGTGGGCCTGTGAGCGTCGTTGGCACCTTGCACAGCCGGTGGGTTTTCAGTCGGAGAACCAGGCTCCTTTGTGAACAGTTCGCAAGCTTGATTCCAAATTCTGCGACCGTCCTCGACGTTGGATGCGGCGATGGCACAGTCTCCGCATTACTTCAGTCCCGGCGCCCTGACCTCAGGATCACTGGGGTGGATGTTCTAGCTCGCGAAGACGCACGCATTCCCGTGCAGATATTTGATGGCTTGAACATCCCCTTTGCGGACTCCGCCTTCGATGTAGTGATGTTCTCCGACGTTCTGCATCACACCACTGACCCCTCCGTGCTGCAAGCTGAGGCATACCGGGTTGCGCGCACCTACGTCCTGATCAAAGATCACTACCGCGAGGGGTTTGCCGCGGGCGTGCGCTTGCGGTTCATGGATTGGGTGGGAAATGCCAGGTTCGGAGTAGCCCTGCCCTACAACTACTGGACGGAGAAGCAATGGCAAAGCGCCTGGAACCGTCTTGGTCTGCGCCCGCAACAGCTGATTGGCCGCATCAAGCTATATCCCGGGCTGGCAAACTGGCTGTTCGGCGCCAACTTGCACTTCGTTGCTCTGCTGGCTAAAGAGCCGCACGTCGGCAGCCCAATGCAGGTAGCCGCAGGTTAACGGTGAATACGCCATTCCCCGCTCATTTCCGCCCCATCCCCAGGACGCTCAGAAAAAAGCTGGCGAACACCGTTTGCACTCCCAAAGTCAGCAATAATGCCGCCGGCAGGATAATGCGCATAGTGGCTGAGTAATCCAGCGGACCGAAGTGCCGCGCGCCCCAGGTAAAGACCGCGTAGAGGGAGGCGGCCAGTCCGGCGGCAATGAGCGTTCCCCCCGCCGCCAGCCCGCCCTCCAGCGTGATGTACGGGAATAAACGATCCAGGGTTGGATCAGGTGGAAGCAGCCCGGCGGAGATCGCGAAAATCTTGGTAAACACCGCGAAGGCGATGGACTGAAAGCCCAGCAGTACGAACACCGCCGCGTACACCATGGTATGAACATCCAGGGTGGCATGGCCCACAATTCGCGGCCCGGGCAGCAGCCACAGCATCAGCGCCGCCCCCGCCAGCATGAGCAGCATTCCGGGGTAGAGAAACAGCCAGCGCGGGCTGTAGAGCAAAAGAAAACGCAGGTGCCGCCAGCCATCGCGCCAGGTGCGAAGATGGGGCGCGCGATCGCGGCCGTCAGGCGAGAGCGTAGTCGGGACCTCGGCAATGGGAAGGTTCAGCAGGCTGGCCTTGACCACCATCTCGCTGGCAAATTCCATGCCCGTGGTATGCAGGCCCATCCGCTGGTAGGCCTCTTTACTGAAGCCGCGCAGCCCGCAGTGAAAATCACTTACCGGACTCTTGAAGAAGAGTTTGCCCACGGCTGAAAGCACAGGATTGCCAATATAACGATGCAGCCTGGGCATTGCCCCCGGCTTGATTCCGCCGAGAAAGCGGTTACCCATGACCAGCCCGGCGCCGGCACGCAGCGGTTCCAGGAATCTCTCAATGTGGCTGAAGTCGTAGCTGTCATCGGCATCCGCCATGACGATGTACTTGCCGGATGCCGCCTGGATCGCTCCCATGAGTGCGCTGCCGTAGCCCTTGGCCTCTACCTGCACCACGGTCGCGCCCATCCGCTGGGCGATTTCGACCGAGCCATCGGTGCTGCCGTTGTCGCCGACAATGATTTCGCCCGCCACATTTGCGGCCCGCAGCGCGGCCTGCGCCTTGCGGATGCAGGCGCCGATGGTCTTCGCTTCATTCAGGCAGGGCATGACGACGGAGAGCTCAATGGCTGTGGCGCCGGCCACGGAAAGCCCCGCCGGGTGCGGCTGCTCAGACATCGCGGCGACGGTTGCAGTTCGAGGCGAGGACATTTAGGGAACCTGCAAGAGCGTATCTCAGCCTACGACACAAGCAATCCCTTAGACAATGGCATTGTTGCTGCCGGAGGCTTTTGTTACCCTGATTCGCTATGCAAGAGCAGTTGGGCCGGTACGGGTCCGGCGCTTTCATCTTCCTTGTTTTCACATTGCTGTTGGCCCTCTTTGCTGCGCTGCCCAGGCTTGGCGACGGTTTTTTTCGCAAGGTTGAGGTTTTTTTCTCCCGGCTGTCGTCGAAAAGGCTCGCCGCCGTGGCGGTCGTCTTCTTGGCCACGCTGGGCGCACGCCTGGCGCTGGTGCCGGTGATCGGGGTTCCATTTCCCCTGGGTTACGATGAGCGTAGCTACCTGCTCATGGCCGAGATGTTCACTCACGGCCATCTCGCCTACCCCCAACATCCATTATGGAAGAGCTTCGAGACCTTCGACGAGAACTTTTATCCCGCTTACTCCTCGATGTATCCGCCCGCTCAGGGCGCGGCTCTGGCCGTGGGAGATTTGCTCGGCCATCCCTGGCTGGGTGTGCTGCTCAGTATGGCGGTGATGGGCGGCGCCATCGTGTGGATGCTGCAAGCCTGGCTGCCGGCGAGGTGGGCCTTTCTCGGCGGCGTGATCGCTTTCTGCAACATCGGGATTGCCAGCTACTGGATGAATCGTTATTTCGGCGGAGCGGTAGCGGCCATCGGAGGCGCAATGGTGCTCGGCGCCCTGCCTCGGCTTCGTCGTCTTAGAGTTCGCGACAGCCTGGCGCTCGGCGTGGGTGTGGCCATCCTGGCCAACAGCCGGCCCTACGAGGGGCTGTTGTTCTGCATTCCGGCAGCCATGTGGTTGCTGATCTGGCTGAAAGGCAAAAGCGCACCGCCGCTGGGTTCCACGGCTGTCAAGGTCGTTTTGCCGGCAGCCTTGGTGCTTTGCCTTACGGCGGCCTTCATGGCGTATTACAACTGGCGGCTCACCGGAAACGCTCTGCTCATGCCGCATGCGCTGAACTTTCGGACCTACGATACTTCGGCAATGTTCTTGTGGCAGCATGCAAAGCCGCTAATCCACTACAACAATCATCAGTATGAGCTTTATTACAACGTGTGGGATCGGGGCCTGTACAACGGCACCTGGCGGGACGCGCTGCACCTGACCCACCGCACGCTGAACAGCATTGCCGGATTCTTTCTTTGGCCCGCCGATCTTTCTTCGCTGTACTGGCTGCCTCTGGTTTCTCCGCCGCTGCTTTGCCTGCCGCTGGTGTTCCGCGACCGGCGGGTTCGCCTGTTTCTCATTGAATTCTTCTTTTGCCTCGCCGGCATGCTGTGCGTGGTCTATTTCTGGCCGCACTATGCCGCACCGCTTACCGGGGTTATCTTCGGTCTGTTGGTGCAGGCATTTCGCCATATGCGAGTGCTGCGCTTCAGAGGCAGGCCGGTTGGCCTGGGACTGGCGCGGGCCAGCATGATTCTGCTGCTGGTGGGCACGTGCGTGGGAGTGGTCCAGTGGGTTGTGCATCCGCCCCGGCCTTGTTCAAAGAACTGGAGTCTGGCGCGCAAGGACCTGACCACCGCTCCGATCGAGGAGCGACTGGAGCGCATCCCCGGCAAACACCTGGTCGTGGTGCGATATGGGCCGGATCACAGCCCACACGGTGAGTGGGTGCACAATCACGCCGATATAGACGCTTCCCGCATCGTCTGGGCCCGCGAGCTCGATCCCGAGCAGAATGCGAAGCTGTTTGCTTATTACAGAGACCGCCACATCTGGTTGATTGAGCCCGACGTTGATCCCGATAAGCTCCTGCCCTATACCCCGCCCGCTGAACCCAATGGAGCGTTTTCCGCCGCTCGCAAGCCATGAGCCTGATGGCGCGCAAATTCTAGGCATACTTGCAGCGCGAAGCCAGCAGGCCGGTGGCGGCGGAGAGGTCAAGGTCAGCGAGGAGCAGCCCTTCTTTGCCGTAGGGTTGATAGCGGAGCACCGTGCCATCGGGCCGCACGACGACCGACGTGGTGGGCGAGCCGGCGCCGGCGCAGTTTACGCTCGCGATATAGCAGGTGTTCTCGGCGGCGCGGCACAGCAGCGCCTTCTCGTGAAAAGTGTTCGCGGGGTCAGCGTATGCAGTGGGCCGATAGCCGCCCGGCTCGGCCTCGTGGAACTGCGGATGAAACACCACCTGAGCCCCCCGCCGCGCCGCCCAGCGCACCGTCTCCGGATAGCGCCAGGCCTCATGGCAAATGGCAATGCCGAAAGTCAGCCGGCCGGCCTGGAAAATCTGCCGGCCCGAGCCGAATGAGTAAGTTGCTTCCTCGGAGGGATCAAGTTGCACTTTGTCCTGAAAGCCGGCGCGCGTCCCGTCAGCATTGAGCACCAGCGCAGTCGCTAAAAGGCATCCATCCACCACACGCTCTGTGCCGAGGATGACCGTGAGCTTTGCTTTGGCTGCAGCCTCTGCTATGCGAACCCAGGCGCGCTCCAGGAACTCCGGGTCAGGGGGCGGCACCGCCTTACCCCTCGCGCGATAGCCAGGCACATAGCACTCAGGAAAGCAGACTACGCCGGCGTGCGCCTCGCCCGCCTCGGCGATGGCCTGTTCGGCCAGCGCGACCGACTCCTCTGGCCTGGCCGGAAAGCGCAGGTTCGCCAGCGCGATGCGGAAGAGGTCCATGGGGATGAGTTCATTCTAGCGAAGAGGCACTGGCAAAAGGTGCGCTGCGAGGAGCTAAGAGTGTGGCGCGGGCGCGCCGTCGGACCATTTGGCAACCCACACCATGAAAATCGTCACCCGCTCCTGAGGATCATCCGCCGCTATGACCGGCGAGCCCGGCAGATCGGCTCCCCAGGTTTTTGCTGCGTCGCTCGAGACAAAAAACATCAGATGAGGATGCCAGCTCTTGCCTTCATCGTTCAGGTATTGCTGCTTCGACATCATGTAACACATGGCTGCGGGCGCAAGCACCGGCAGTTCTTTTTTCTGCAATGCGGAGTCGGTGGCTGCGAGGATTTCGGTTTTCGACTTTCCTGCCAGCACCAGTTTGGTTTTCATCAGATAGATGGGTGCAAAAGTTTTCGCCGCAGCCGGGTTGAAGCAAATGGGGGCGCGGACCCTGGGGTTCCAGAACCCCGGATCGGTGGTGGCGGCGCCCCAAGAGCGTTCCACGATGCAGAGAAAGCCATTGCTGCCTTTCACGGCGGTGGTGTAGCCATCGCTGCCCAATACCATCACCTCGGCTTGTTCTGAAATGGACGCGGGCGCCGCACTGCGAGCCAGCGCGATTTCAGAATTCTTGTCCGGCATCAGATATTGATCGAGCGGCGCCTTGGCCGGATACAGTGCCTTCTCTGCCTGCGCTTGTGCCTGGCCCATTGCGCAGACTAAGACGGCTACCACAAAAAATCCTGAAGCAATGATCTTGAGATGATTCTTGCGCATGCGGGCCTCGTAATCGCGGCGGATAGTAAACCAGACAGAAGGGTACGTCAAACGGCCGGGCCTGTTCATTCTGAAGGCTTGCGCGCGAGGAAACGCAGGCTGGTACTTCCCCACCGTCGAGGAATACACCATGCGGCTCCAGATTGCGGCCACGCAAGCATGGCCGCCGAGTTCGCCGGCAAAGCGTCCGCCGGGCCGTAAGGCTCGATAAGCGGAAGCGAGGGGAGCGTCGGGATCGCCCTTAACCCAGTGCAGGACGGCGTTTGAGAAGACGGCGTCGAATGCGCATTCAAAGGGCAGAGCGGGTGTAATCGGCAGTCCAGCGGCCCTCACGATCACAGAGCACGGGCCGCAGGAGGCGCGTCACCTCGTCCAGGAATGCTCCACGCTCTTCTTCAGGGAGAAGTGAGAAAAATGGGTTGGCAAAGGTTTCCAGCCATCCGCGAATTCCAGTGGGCAGTGGCGTGGGCCGGGGAATAAGTTGCACAATTTCGGCCACGAACCCGGCCCGCTGGAGCCGCATGGTGTATTCCTCGACGGTGGGGAAGTACCACGGGCTGGCCGAGGAGGCGCCGCGGATGCCCCGCCTTTCCAGGGTTGCGATCATCGCCACTCGGATTGCGGCCACGCAAGCATGGCCGCCGAGTTCGCCGGCAAAGCGTCCGCCGGGCCGTAAGGCTCGATAAGCGGAAGCGAGGGGAGCGTCGGGGTCGCCCTTGACCCAGTGCAGGGCGGCGTTTGAGAAGACGGCGTCGAATTCGCATTCAAAGGGCAGAGCGGTAATATCGAGCAGACGCGCGTCCAGGCCGCGAGCGTTCGCCGCCGCAATCATGTTTGCCGAACTGTCCACGCCTACCACCCGCGCGCCGGCGGCCGCCAGCTTTTCCGTGAGCACGCCATCGCCGCAACCCAGGTCGAGAATGCTTTCGCCCGGTCGCGGCTGAAGAAGCTCGAGCACCGGCTGGCCCAGCGCCGGGACAAAAGCGGCATTCGCGGCATAGGCGGCGGGATTCCAGGTCTGGGCGGACATAAATTGATTCTAAATCGTGAACACGGCGCTTGGCCCGCCAGGCAGGCTAAAAGCGGCGCTAAAAGAAAATGTGGAGACGATGATCTTGGCTTTGCCCTTGCGGATATGTGTTTCGAGGGCGCCGGCCATTGTTAAATCAGGCGAGTGGGAGAAAGACCCGCGCAAGCAGAGCCTGGACAGAGCACTCGACGATATTATTGACACGGGGAGTGGCTCCGGCTGCCGGTGATCAAGGTAAGGTTCAGTTGAATTGGCTTAACAGTTCGCGACCGCTGCGCCGGTGCGCAGGCATGGCAGGGGCATTGTGTCTCTTGGCGCCGGCGTTATGGGCGCAGGGGGCGACGCCTGAGTGGTGCCGCGCACTGCCGCATCCGGAGTACAAGACGCTCCAGCGTGTGCATGTGAGCGACCCGTGGTTTGAAGTTTACAAGGTCGCGCCAGGCGTTTTCGCGATTTACGAACCGCATCAATACGAAGAAACCATCAGTTACCTGATTCTTGGCAGCAAGCAAGCCTTGCTGTTTGATACGGGCATGGGGATCGGCAATCTGAAGAAGACTACGGCCGAGCTGACCCATGTGCCCGTCGTTGTCTTAAACTCCCATACCCATAACGACCACGTGGGCGACAACTGGCAATTCAACACCGTCTACGGAATGGATACTGACTTTACCCGGCGGAACGCCCGCGGCTCACGGAAAGATGCGCAGGCGGAACTGGCCCCGGGCCAGGTCTGCGGCACGCTTCCCAAGGGGTTCGATCCTGCAACTTACCGGACTCGGCCATGGAAGATCACGGGCTACGTTCACGACGGCGAGCGCATTGCTCTTGGCGGGAGAACCCTCGAGGTCCTCGCCACGCCCGGACACACGCCGGATTCGATTTCTCTGCTCGACCGCGCGAACGGCCTGCTTTTCACTGGCGACACTTACTATCCTGCGACTATATGGCTCTACCGCCCGGAGACCGATCTCAAAGCCTACGACGCCTCCATTCATCGCCTGGCGGCGCTCGCGCCGCACCTCAAGCTGGTTCTTGGCGAGCATAATGTTCCCGTGGCGCCGCCTTCGGTGCTGCCGCAGCTCGTGGCAGCCTTTGAAGCGGTGCGTAGCGGGAAGGTCCCGCCTTCGCCGACGGCTCCGGGCGAAGTGACTTATAAGGTGGGAGACATCTCATTCCGAATGCGCACGGGGAAGTAGGTGGCGGATCAAAGCGGTGAGAGTTGCGAGGAGTTGCATTCCGCGGAATCCCACCCTTCGAAAAACCGCGAAGGGCGGGGCACCCGGCCAGGCCATCCTGATCAGCCTCCCCATCTTGACCTTACCCCTCCCCTTCCGGTACCATACCCTCCAGTCGCTCTTCGGAGCGGCCTTGGATTTCATGCAGAGTGGCTGAGGGACGAGCCCTGTGACGCCACGGCAACCGGGTCGGAATCATCTATTCCGGCCGCTGGTGCCAACTCTCTCCTGGAAACGGGGAACATGAGATTCGGGGTGCGGCGTATTGCATCTCGCCTCTCTTCCCATATCCGGGATGAGAGGCTTTCGGTTTTTAGGGCGAATTAGCTAAGGAGCGCCCGCTCGCTCGTCCCCTGCCACTCAGAACGAGTGGCACGATGAACTACGAACTGCGCTGTCGCGAATGCGGCAAAAGCTGGGGCAACCAGCCGCGCTCCATTTGCGAAGATTGCTTCTCACCGCTTGAAGTCAGCTACGACTACGCTGCCCTGCGCCCCAAAGTGACCCGTGAGCAGATTGCGCAAGGCCCGCCCAGCATGTGGCGTTACTCAGCGCTGCTGCCGCTGCCCGAGCGTTTTCAGCCGACCCTGCCCGTTGGTTTTACCCCGCTGCTGAAGACGCCGCATCTGGCCGGCCAGTTGGGCGCGAAGAACCTGTACGTGAAGAACGATGCTGTCTGCCTGCCCACGCTTAGCTTCAAGGACCGTGTGGTGGCGGTGGCGCTGGCCCAGGCGCGCAATTTCGGGTTCGATACGGTTTCCTGCTCCTCGACCGGCAACCTGGCCAACGCGGTGGCCGCCCATGCCGCGCGCAACGGATTCAAAGCATGGATTTTTGTCCCCGCTGATCTGGAGCCGGCGAAGATCGTGAATACGCTGGTCTATGGCGCCAAGCTGGTGCGCATTGCCGGCAGCTACGACCAGGTGAACCGGCTGTGCTCGCAGATTGCCGACGAGCATCACTGGGGCTTCGTCAACGTGAACCTGCGGCCTTATTACGCCGAGGGCTCGAAGACGGTAGGCTACGAAATCGCCGAGCAACTGGGCTGGCGCCTGCCCGATAACGTGGTCGTGCCCATGGCGGGCGGGTCGTTAATTACTAAAATCGCAAAAGCATTTCGCGAACTGATTGACCTGGGGCTGGTCGAGCCCAGGCCGGTGAAGATTTTTGGCGCGCAGGCGACCGGCTGCTCTCCGATTTCGACTGCTGTAAAGGGCGGGAAGGCCGATATAGATCCTCAGCGGCCGGCGACGATTGCGCGGTCACTGGCGATTGGCAATCCGGCCGACGGCCACTACGCGATCAAGGCGATTACCCAGTCCGGCGGCTGGTCGGAGGATGTTTCCGACCCGGAAGTTGTCGCCTCGATGCAGCTGCTGGCCGAAACCGAAGGCATCTTTACCGAAACCGCCGGCGGTGTCACCGTGGGCTGCGCGCGAAAGCTGTTCGAGCAGGGGCGGATTCGGCCAGAGGAAACGACTGTGTTGTGCATCACCGGCAATGGGTTGAAGACGACCGACGCAGTGGCCGGCGAGTATGCGGCCGAGGCGCCGATTGCTCCCAAGTTTGCCGAGTTCGAGGCCTATTTGGGCCGGACGCTCGACCTGCCGGAAACAGTCGAGGTTTAGCCGGAGTGTAACCGGGAGGGCACGGCTTTAGCCGCGCCATTGAGCGCCCCTTCCCCATTGTCATTCCGAGGAGCGAAGCGACGAGGAATCTGCTGTTGCCCGCACGCAAAGAGCAGATTTCTCGCGACCCTCGAAATGACAAACCGGTAAGACATGCAGTGAGCGGCACGAGCAAACTCGCGGCTCTCCGGCGGTCCGATAAGTGAGTTTAGGAGAAACAAAGCCAATGACCATTACGGTGCAAATCCCCAGTGCACTGCGCCGCCATACGGCGGGAGCGCCGTCGCTGCAGTGTTCGGCGGCCAATTTGAACGAACTATTCAGCGTGCTGGACCAGCAATTCCCTGACCTGAAGCCGCACCTGCGCGATGAAGCCGGCCAGATGCGCCGCTTCCTCAATGTCTATGTCAACGAGGAAGACATCCGCTTCCTCGGTGGCAGCAGCTACGTGTTCAGCGATGGCGATGAGGTTCTGCTGGTGCCTTCGATCGCCGGAGGCGCAGCCTAGGAGCAGATATGCCGGCCGCCGCTTCGCGCAAGTTGAAAATCGGATTGCTGGGCTGTGGCACCGTGGGCCGCGGCCTGGTGGAGCTGATTTCGAAGAACCAGAAGCTGATCCGGCAGCGCTCGGGGGTGGAGCTCGAGATCACCAAAGTTCTGGTGCGCGATCCGGGGAAGGCCCGCCCTGGCGTGGATTCCGCGTTGCTCACCACACAGCCGGAGAAAGTCATCCAGAGCGGCTGCGACATGGTGGTGGAGCTGGTGGGCGGTATCGAGCCGGCGCGCGGATTCATTCAGCGATCGCTTAGCGATGGCAAGCACGTGGTCACCGCCAACAAGGCGCTGCTGGCGCAGGATGGTTTCAGCCTGCTGCAGGCCGCCGAGAGCCGCCAGGTTCGCTTGGGTTTTGAAGCCAGCGTTTGCGGCGGCATTCCCATTATTCGTGCGCTGCGCAACGGGCTGGTGGGCAACAGCATTCAGAGCCTGAGCGGCATTCTCAACGGGACCTGCAATTACATCCTGACCCGAATGACCGAGCAGCGCGTCGAGTTCGAGGTTGCATTGCGCGAAGCCCAGGCCAAGGGCTTTGCCGAGGCTGATCCTACGCTCGATGTGGATGGCCACGACGCCGCGCAAAAGCTGAAAATTCTCGCCGAGCTGGCGTTCAACGCGCACATTGCTTCAGACGCCGTGCAGGTGGAAGGCATCCGCGAAATCACCGCCGATGACGTGATCGCCGCCTGGGAGCTTGGCTACGTGATCAAGCACGTGGCAACCGCCGAGTTGGCGGGCGACGCAATCTCGCTGCGGGTGCAGGCGGTGCTGCTGCCGACCGCGCACCAACTGGCCCGCATTCGCGATGAGAATAACGCGGTGCTGGTGCGCGGGGATGCCGTCGGCGAAATGCTTTTCTCCGGCAAGGGCGCAGGCTCGCTGCCCAGCGCCAGCGCCGTGCTCTCTGACGTGGTGGATATTGCCGCGCACCAGGGCGGCTTTTCCACCAGCCTGGATACGACGCTGGCCGCCACCACGGGCAACGGATTCAGCCGTTACTACCTGCGTTTTCCTGTGGCCGATCCCAGCGCTATCGGACCCATCACCACGGCCCTTGAGCGCAACGGCATTGCGGTTTCGAACGCCGCCGCCGTATGGGCCAAGAGTGAATCCATGCAGCACCAGGTGCGGGTGCTCACCCATCCTTGCCCGCGCCCGGAAGTGGAAGCCGCCCGGCGCGACATTGGCAAGCTCGGCCTGGAGCGCGGCAAGAGCATTTCGCTGCGGGTGGGTGGGTAGTCTCCCAGAAAATGTATGTGCGGACCGCGGGCTAGCTTCCGTCGCGGATGATGCGGCACGATTCGATATCGAAGCTGACTTCTCCGATGGTAAGCCGGGTCTGATCGCGGAAGCCGGCCACGAAATTCAGAAAGCGCCAAACGTCGGCGAAGTTGCTGACCAGGCCGATGGAGGCGCGAATGGCGCCCGCGCTCTTGTGGCCGCGGTTCTGCATCAGGCGCATGAAGCTGAGCAGGTTGACGTCGGGCCCGAGGGTAAGGGCGGCCTGCATATCTTCGGCGGTTAACCCTTCGGCGCTTTCGCCGGCGCCCGGATTGCAGAAGCACCCGGTGCGCAGCGAGATGCCTTCCTCGCCGGCCAATTCTTCCACCCGGCGGTAATCCAGCAGATGGCCTTCGGGATCGTAGAGATTCAAAGTGACGGTGCCGCCGCGCGCCTGGGTGGTGGTGGGGCCATAGACGCGGACCATGGCGCGGCCGTTCGTGTGGCGCAACGCCACCAGTTCATCGAGCAGCCATCCTGTCAGGCAGCGGACGCGTTCCGCGATCATCTCCATGCCGATGTTTTGCAGATGGCGCAGGCCGATTTCCACGGCGGGAATGGCCAGGTAATTCAGAGTGCCGTCTTCGAAAGCGGCTTCGCTCGGGGCAAGGACGTGAGTTTGCGCCTGGGCGGAAGCAAAATTGACGGTGCCGCCGGCGAACCACGGCCGCTGCAGCCTGGCGAACACGGGCCTGCGAATGAGCACTGCGCCCACACCGGTGGGATAGCCGAACATTTTGTAGAAGGAGACGGCCACGAAATCCGGCTGCACGGCCTGAAGATCCAACCGGTTGGTGGGCACAAAGGCGGCGGCATCGAGCAGAACCCGCCAACCCTTGCTCTGAGCGCGGGCGATGAGATCAAGCGGATGCTTGACCCCGGAAAAATTTGACTGTGCGGGGTAGGCAAACAGATTTTCCCGGGCCGGGTCGGCCTGGTCCAGCAGGGCTTCGAGGCGGTCCATGTCGAGGCGCAGGCCGGGTGTGAGCAGCGGCGCGTAACCAATGTGGGCGCCTTTGGCGCGGGCAAATTCGCGCATACCGTTCACGGAATTATGGTTGTCGAAGGTGAGCAGGAAACGGCTGCCGGGCACGAAGGGGAACGACTCGCCGATCAGCTTGAGGCCGCCGCTGGCGTTTTGCGTGAAGACCAGAACGTAGTCTTCGGCGCTGGTATGGAAATAACTCAGCACGTACTGGCGCGTGCCCTCGACGTGGTGAGTGGTGGCGGTAGAGGTGGGGTTGGTGGAGTGCGGATTGCCAAAGATTCCGGAATGAAGCAGGGCGAGATGCTGCTTCAGTTGGCTCTCCGCATGGAGCGAACCGCCGGTGTAATCGAGATACACCTGACCATGGTGGTCGAGGCGGGCGTATTCGGCCGCGCGCAAATCGTCGAGCGCCGAGGTGCCGGCATAGCCCGGGTAGCGGGCGAGAAAGTCGGTATAAGCCGGCTGGAGCGGGGTTTGCCTGGGTGCGGTGCCCGTCGCCATCTGCTCTATCTTATGCTCAGGGGCGGGCTTTGCGAAAGGCGGAGAGGGCGGGCAGGGCGGATTCTGGTTTGCGGCCGCAAGCGAGAAGGGAGGCCCGGGCGCGCCCACACAAACGGCCTTGCCCTCGAAGGGCGGCCTGTGTATAATCTAACTAACTGGTTAATTAAACTATGCTGATTCGTCACCGCCATTCGAAGCCCCGTCTCGGCTCCCGCCGCCGTCCCGATGAGAGCCGCGCCGCCATCCTGCAAGCCGCGGTGCGCGAGTTCTCGCGCGAAGGCGTGGCCGGCGCCCGCACCGACGCCATTGCCCGCGCCGCTCATGTCAACAAGGCATTGCTCTATTACTACTTCAAAGACAAAGAAGCGCTCTACGGCGCGGTGCTCGACCAGGTGTTCGGCGGGCTCATCAGCTGCGTCACGCAAGCGCTTTCCCGCGATCTGCCGCCGCGGGAGAAGATCCTGGCGTACGCCGGGGCGCACTTCGATTACATCGCCAGCCATCCGCTTTACCCGCGCATTGTGCAGGGCGAAATGTCGCAGGCGGTGCGCCAGCACGCGCCGCATTTCGAACGCATCGTGCGGGTATATTTCCGGCCGCTTTTCCAACGGCTGGCGGAAGTTTTGCAAAAGGGCCAGGAGCGGGGCGAATTCCGCGCCGTCAATCCTCTGCACTTCATTCCTTCGATGATTTCGATCATTGTTTTTTACTTCACCAGCGCGCCGGTCCTGCGGCTCATGCTCAAGGCCGACCCCATGGCGCCCGAGCGCGTGGCTGAGCGCCGCGCCGCAGTGCTCGATTTTATTGCCGCCGCCCTGTTCACCCAGCCGGCTCCCCAAGGAGCAATGCGATGAGCGCTCGTAATAAATTTGCCATCATTATCGGCGTGATCTTTGCCATCTCGCTGGCCTACTACCTGCTTTCTACGCCGAGCTCGAAGGACCTGGTGCTGATCGGCACGGTGGACTCGAACCAGGTGATCGTGAGCCCGCAGGTGCAGGGCCGCATTGCGAAGCTGCTGGTGGATGAAGGCAGCCACGTAACTCAGGGCCAGCTGATCGCGGTGCTCGATCCCTCGGAGCTGCAGGCGCAGGAGCAGGCGGCCGCAGCCAACGTCACCAGCCTGCAACACAAGCTGGCGGAGATGCAGGCGACCGAGCAGGCAACTTCCGGCTCGACCTCGAGCGCGGTGGCCAACGCGCAGGCGCGCTTGCAGTCAGCCCGGGCGCAATTGCTGCAGGCCCAAGCCACGCTGCAGCGGGTGGAAAGCGACAGCCGCAGGACCATTGAGCTGGCCAAGGAAGGAGTTGCCTCGGAGCAGGACAGCGTGCAGGCGGAGAGCAACTTGAAGGCGCAACAGGCGACCGTGCAGTCTCTGAAAGACCAGGTCAGCGCGGCGCAGGCAGACCTGAGGACGGCGATGGCCAATACCCACCAGGCGCATGCGGCGCAGAGCACGGTGGCGGCCACGCGCGCCGACCTGGCCAACGCCCAGGAGCAATACAAGCAGGCCGAGGTCCGGCTGGGGTACACGAATATCTACGCGCCGGTCACGGGCATGGTTTCGGTGCGGGCGGCACTGGAAGGGGAAGTGGTGAACGCGGGGGCGCCGATTGTAACTCTGGTGGACCTGAACGATACCTGGGTACGCGTGGCCATTCCCGAGACCGAAGCCGATCACATTGGGCTGGGCGAGACCCTGCGCATTGAACTGCCGGGCGGCACCATGACGTCGGGAAAAGTTTTTTTCAAATCACCCGAGGCCGACTTCGCCACCCAGCGCGACGTGAGCCGGCGCAAGCGCGATATTCGCACCATTGTGCTGAAGGTCCGCCTGGCCAACCCGAACCACGACTATGTTCCGGGGATGACCGCGCAGGTGCTGGTGACGCCCGATCAACTCGCGGGCAAGCTGACCGGCCAGGAAGCCTCTGCGGGATTGGAGCAGAAGCCATGACCGGCGATTTCAATTCACGCAGCGCAGCCGGCGGGAACGGCGGCTCGGCAGGCAACGGGCATGCCGCGCGGGCCAACGCCATCGAAGTGGAGCACATCGTCAAGAAATACGGCGACTTCACCGCCGTGGACGACATTTCTTTCTACGTGAAGGAAGAAGAAATCTTCGGGCTGCTGGGGCCCAATGGCGCGGGCAAGTCCACGCTGATCCGCATGATGACTACGCTGCTGCCGATCACCGCGGGCAAGGCGCGGATCGCGGGGTTCGACGTGCAGAAAGATCCCGATGACGCCCGCCGCGCGATTGGCGTGATTCCCCAGGCGCTGACCAGCGATCTTGACCTGACAATTGAAGAAAACCTCAGCATTTACGCCAAGCTCTATGACGTGCCGGCGAAGCGGCGCAAGCAGGCGATTGACGAGTTGCTGGAACTGGTGGACCTGACCAAGTGGCGCGATGCGCAGACCAAAACGCTCTCCGGCGGCATGCGGAGGCGGCTGGAGATTGCCCGCGGTCTGGTGCACAGCCCCCGGATTTTCTTTCTGGATGAGCCTACCACCGGACTCGACCCGGTCTCGCGCGTGGCCGTGTGGGAGATGCTGACCAATATCAAGGCGCATCGCCAGCTCACGATTCTGATCACGACGCACTACATGGATGAAGCCGACCGGCTGTGCGACCGCATCGCCATCGTGGACCACGGCAAGCTGGTGGCGCTCGATTCGCCGGCGGCGCTCAAGGCGAGTGTGCCGGGGTCAAACGTGATCGAGGTGCAGTTTGAGAATTCTCCTGCAGATTGGGAGCAGCGCTTGCACCAGTTGACCGGAGTGACCTCGGTGCAACCAGAGGCGGCAGGAATGTATCGCATTCTCACCAGCAATGGCTCGCGTACCACTACAGAGCTGGTCGAGGCCTCAGTGCAGGCGGGCGCCAACGTCAAATCGCTTTCCGTGCAAAACACAACTTTGGACGACGTTTTCGTCCACTACACCGGGCGGCAGCTGCGCGATGAGCTGGTGAAATCGTACAGCTTCGTGATGCCGCCCAGACCGGGGATGGCGCCATGAACCACATGCTGGCAATTATTGAGCGAGAGATGCGCAAATTCTTCCGCTCGCCGGCGCTGATGATGGTTTCCATGGTGCTGCCGCTGGTGCAGCTCATTATTCTGGGCAATGCGTTTGGGGGAAAGATTCGCGACGCCAAGATGGGCATTGTGGACCAGGACGGCGGCACGCAAGCGCTGAAGATTCGCGAGGCCTTCGATTCGGTCCGGGCGAACATCCGCACCTTCGAGCCTGTCTACTACCAGAGCCAGAAGCAGGCGGTGGAGGACGTGCGCAACGGCAAGATTCAGGGCGCGGTGATCATTCCGCCGCAGTATTCGCGGCGGGTGTATGAAGACGATCATCCCCGCATCGCGCTGGTGGTGGATAACAGCGACAATTTCATGAGTTCGACGCTGGAACAGGAGATGACCTCGCTGGTGGATGCGCTCAACCAGCCCAGCATTGAGCCCCGCATCCTGCAGCAAAAAGCGCTGGAGATAGTAGAGCTTTACCCCTACATCGAATATATGAAATTTCTGCTGCCGGGTTCGATCACTCTGGCTATGTACATCTCGGTGATGATCGGCGGCGGCATGCTCTACATTGACGACAAAGCGCGCGGCGTGCACGAAGGCTATCTGGTCACGCCGATCAAGAAAAGCGAACTGGTTTTCGGGCTGAATGCGGCTGGCGCGATCAAAGCCGTGCTGACCGGCGTGATTATCACCATCATAGGATCGCTGATGGCGGGCGTGGGAACCATCTTTCATCCCTCGGTCATGCTCGGCCTGCTGATGATGATCGTGCTCACCTCGGCCGCGTTTAACACGATGATGTTTCTGCTCATGGTGCGGGTGGAGGATCCTTTGGTGCCGCGCGCCATGTTCGGCGTGCTGAACACGCTGCTGTTCTTTCCCAGCGGCGCCATCTATCCCATTCAGGCGTTCCCCAAATGGCTGCGGGCTATCGCCATTGCGGACCCATTCACTTACGCGGTGCATGGCTTCAAGGCATTGCTGCTCAAGGAAACGAGCATCGGCGCCATCGTGCCCGATATGATTTACCTGACGATCTTTGCCGTGGTCACGCTGAGCGCGGCCGTTCCGCTATTCAAGCGGACACTCTAGGGGCCATTTCCGTGTCCTCATGTGGTTCAGACCTCTTCTGTCCTTGCGCGAGGGAGGGCGTTTAACCACAGAGGGCAGCGAGGACGCAGGGTCCACTGGGAAAATCGGCTGGGAACTTTCGGTTCGCGCGCGGAATCCATTATGCTTAGAGAGCCATGACCCTGCTCGACGCCAAGGAGTACAACCCCGCCAGGGAGCGCCGCCGCAACATCATTATTGTTTCCGTGGCCGCTGCCATCCTGGTTGTAGGGGCGCTGGCATGGTGGTATCGCTACTGGCCGGAAGAGCACGTAGCCGACAAGTTTTTTGCCGCACTGCAGAAGCAGGATTACGAAGCCGCGTACGCCATCTGGATGCAAGACCCGCAGTGGAAGCAGCATGCGCAGAAATACTCGCAGTATCCGTTCAATGACTTCTATCGCGACTGGGGACCGGGCGGAGAGTGGGGCATTATCAAGTCCTATAAGATTTACGCTTCGGGCACACCGCCGGGCGGCGGCAGCAGCGGCGTAATTGTCGAGGTCGTGATTAACGGACGCTCGGAGCACGCCCGGGTGTGGGTGGAGAAATCCGACAAAACCATGGGCTTTTCGCCGTATTGAGGGCCCGGCTTCGCCGGGAGCGGGTCCGCCGGGCGGCACTTCGCTACAATAGGTGCAGGTACCAGGAGCCGCCGTTTGAAAGCACGAGCCGGTGGAGCAATCGGTATCGCCTGTCTGCTTGCGGTCTTTGCGCAGGTTCTAGGTCCGGCTACGGGGAGCGCCCAAGCCGAGCCTGCCGCGACCGTCACGCCGGCGAGGATTGAATTTGGATCTCAGCCGGTGGGGATTGCCAGCCCGCCGCGCAGCGTGACTCTCAGCAACAGCGGCGCGGCGCCGCTCTCTATTACCGGCGTTTTTGCTTCCGGCATTGACTTCAGCCTGGACAATCACTGCGGCGCGACTTTGGAGCCGGGCGCGAGCTGTGCCCTCGAAGTCAGTTTCAAGCCGGCAATTTCCGGGAGGCGGCTAGGGATTCTGGTGATCGCCTCCTCGGATGGGGCCAGCCCTCATCGTGTTGTGCTCGAGGGAAGCGGCGAGCAACCATGACCGCTGGCAGCACAGAGGCTGTGTGATACACCTATATCCCTGACTTCCTTGAGCCCAGGACACGCCATCTTTCTTCTGGCCGCCGGCGCGCTGGGCGGCGCGATGAATGCCGTCGCGGGCGGCGGCAGCTTCGTGGGCTTTCCGGCGCTGATGTTCGCCGGCGTGCCGCCGATTTCGGCGAACGCCAGCAACACGGTCGCCCTGTGGATGGGGATGACGGCCAGCAGCGGCGCCTACCGCAGACGGCTCAGCGTGCCGGGGCGGGTATTGATTCCTTTATTGCTGGCGGCGATTGCCGGCGGCGCGGGGGGAGCGGTCCTGCTGCTGCATACACCGGCCAGGACGTTTCTGCGGGTGATTCCCTGGCTGTTGCTGGCGGCGACGCTGTTGTTCATCTTTGGCGGAAAGCTGGCCCGGGGCCGCTCCAGCGTGGGCCATGAAACGACCCTGGGCGCCATCGCTACGGCAGCTTGCATGGAGCTGGCGGTAGCCACCTATGGAGGCTACTTCGGGGGAGGCATGGGGATTGTGATTCTGGCTATGCTCTCGGCCATGGGGATGAGCGAAATCCACTCCATGAATGCCTTGAAGAGCGTTCTCAGCGCGGCCACGAACGGAGTAGCCGTGATCGCTTTCGTGATAGCGCGCGCGGTATATTGGCCTGAGGCGCTGGTTATGCTTGCGGGGGCCGCAGCCGGCGGATACTTTGGCGCCCACTACGCCTTACGCCTGCCGCAGACTTGGGTGCGTGGTTTCGTAATTCTGGCGGGAGTGGCCATGACCACGTACTTCTTCGTGAAGGCGTACTGAAAGATCCGGGGGCGGGCCCGATATGGCGCCCGCCCTCTGCCATCCCGATTCACGACAGCGGTTCAGAAACGTGCTCGTGCACGATGAGCCACTTGCCGCCCTGTTTTTCCCAGATCACGGTCCAGCGCATGGTGGCCAGGTCGCGCTTGCCCGATTTGTGTTCCAGGTCGGTCTTGATGGTGGCTGTTCCCCAGGCCAGATCGCCGTGGACGTGCACCACGGCATCGTCATTCACGGTGCAGGTGGCACTTTTGTAATCGGCCAGAACATTCTTGACGCCAGCCTGATACTCATCCCAGCTGTCGTATTTGACCGGGGCGATGTCGAAAAAGGTATGCGGGCCAGACGCGTAATACTGCGCGACATTGGCAGGATCGAGCGTGGCCCAGCCATCCCAGATCTTCTGCATGAGAGCTTTATCGGGAGCACCCGCGGACATGGCTGACTTTTTGGATTGAGCGAAACTTCCCAGGCTCAAGGAAGCGACGCAAAGCAGTGCGGCAAGAAAGCGTTTCGCCATGAGGCTACCTCCGTTTTGGCGAGAGATTGTCGCACAGAGCCGAAGAAAGGCAAAGAGGAACTCATTGACCACGTAGGGCACGAAGGAAAGCGGGTGAAGCCAAGGTTTCGTGACCCTTCGAGGCGCAATGGCTAGCGGCGGATCGCAATCGCCTTCCTACTTTTCTGGCGGGCGTGCATACTGATGCCTTGAACCCCAGCTCCCAGCAGCCTTTCATCAGTCAACCTCCCGGGTGCATCCGGGGAACATTGTTTGCCCACGCCGATTTCGTGCTCACCGGCGTGGTGATGACCCTGCTTGGCCCCATGCTGCCGGTGCTTTCGGCGCGTTGGTCGCTGAGTGACGCGCAGGCGGGATATCTGTTCATTGCCCAGTTTGTGAGCTCGACGGCGGGCATGCTGGTCTCTGGATTGTTGGCGAGGCGGCTTAGCTACCGCCGCACTATGCTGCTGGGACTGCTGGTGATGGCCGCGGGGATGGGCCTGCTGGCACGGGCAGATTGGACGTTCGGCCTGGTGGCGGTTGCGATCTTCGGGGCCGGCTTCGGGATCACGACCCCGGCCGTGAATCTGTTCATTGCCGATGCCAACCCCGGGCGGCGCGCCGCGGCCTTGAGCCTGGTGAATGCTTCGTGGGGAATCGGGGCCCTGAGCAGCCCGCTGCTGGTGGCGGCGGCCGAGCGGGCGCAGCGGCCAGCCTTATTTCTGTACGGAATGACGGGGGCTCTGATGGTGCTGGCAGTGTGCCTATTGCCGGTGCGCTTTGCGTCAGACTTGCACCCAGCAGGCGTAGAACTTGCGGGCCGCGCGGGAAAGGGGGCCAGCCGGGGTCTGGTCATTCTCATCACGGCGATCTTTTTCATTTACGTAGGGACGGAGACATCGATCGGCGGCTGGGTCGCTTCCTATGCCGAACGGCTGGCGCCGGCCTCGCTCGATCTCTGGGCCATGACGCCGGCGTTCTTCTGGGGAGCCCTGCTGCTGGGGCGGGTGCTGGCGCCCCTGGCCTTGCGCCGCGCGTCCGAGGTAAGCGTGGCATGCGGCGGCTTGGGTATCGCGGTTCTGGGAGTAGGGATGTTACTGGCCGCGAAGGGCATGGGAGAGATCATGCTGGGCGCAAGCGTCGCCGGTTTGGGGTTGGCGGCGATCTATCCGATCAACGTTTCGCTGCTACGGCATTGGTTCGGCGAGTCGGTGTCTGCGGTCAGCGGGACGATCTTTTCGGCCGGAAACCTGGGCGGCGCGGCCTTACCCTGGCTGGTCGGCGCTCTCTCAAGCCACGGGGGAGGGCTGCGAGTCGGATTCGCAGTACCTCTGCTGGGTGCGGTGATGCTGCTGGGGTTTTACCTGAGGCAGGCGGCGGGAAAGGTTGCGGGGATGGCCTGAGGTCGCTTAGACCTTTCGCGGCAGAGAACCACTGGGCCATATGGATCGAAACCCCGAATCGAGGAGCGCCCAAGGTTGGCAGGAAGGCCGCGGAAAAAAGCCGTGACGTGTCCTCTCCCGGTATCCGTTTGGGTGGGGCGAGGGCGGTATTTCCGGCTGGAGTTTGTTGATAAACTAACCGTGACCATGCCGCAAGCGCGCACACTGTTCGAGAAAGTCTGGGATGAGCACGTAGTCTGCGCGCCTTCGGGGCAGCCGCCGCTGCTCTACATTGACCTGCATCTGCTGCATGAGGTCACTTCGCCACAGGCCTTTGATGGGCTGAGGGCGGCAGGGCGGAAGGTGCGGCAACCGAATCGCACCATTGCCACCGTGGACCACAACATTCCTACCGAGCCTCGGGGCACGCCGATCACCGATCCTATTGCGGCGCGGCAGATTCAGGCGCTGCAGCAAAACTGCAAAGAGTTCGGCGTTCCGCTGTTCGATATGGATTCGCCCGAGCAGGGCATCGTGCACGTGATCGGGCCGGAGCTTGGCCTGACGCAGCCGGGCAAGACGATTGTCTGCGGCGACAGCCATACCAGCACGCACGGAGCGCTGGGGGCGCTAGCTTTTGGCATAGGAACATCGGAGGTCGAGCATGTGCTGGCCACGCAGTGCCTGCCGCAGCGCAAGCCGAAATCCATGCTGATTTATGTCAATGGGCCGCTGCCCGAGGGGGTGACGGCGAAGGATTTGATTCTCGGCATCATTGGCCAGATTGGCACGGATGGCGCCGCCGGCTATGTGGTCGAGTACGCGGGCGAGGCGGTGCGCGGGCTCTCCATGGAAGGCCGCATGACCCTCTGCAACATGAGCATTGAGGCGGGGGCGCGGGCCGGGATGGTCGCGCCCGATGAAACCACGTTTGCCTACCTCAAGGGCCGGCGGTTTGCGCCGCAGAATGGCGCCTGGGAGAAAGCGGTCGAACGCTGGCGCTCGCTGGCAACTGATGCGGGCGCTCGGTACGACAAAGTAGTGGAAATAGACGCCTCGAAGCTGGCGCCGTTTGTCACCTGGGGCACCAATCCCGGCATGGTGGTGCCGGTGAGCGGGCGCGTTCCTGAGCTGCGCGAGCTAGGCAGCGATGCCGAGCGCTCCGCAGCCCAGCGAATGTTCGAGTACATGGGATTGGAGCCGGGCACTCCGGTCGAGAAGATTGCGGTGGATCGCGTGTTCATCGGATCGTGCACCAATTCGCGCCTGGAAGACCTGCGCGCCGCGGCGCGAGTGGCGAAGGGCCATCACGTCAGCCCCAAGGTGCGGGCCATGGTGGTACCTGGGTCGCAGGCGGTGAAGCGCGTGGCAGAGCAGGAAGGCCTCGACAGAATATTCCGCGAGGCCGGATTTGAATGGCGCGAATCAGGGTGCTCGATGTGCCTGGGAATGAATCCGGATATTCTTCAGCCGGGCGAGCGCTGTGCCTCCACCAGCAACCGGAACTTTGAAGGACGCCAGGGGCGCGGCGGGCGGACGCACCTGGTCAGTCCGATGATGGCGGCGGCGGCCGCGATTGAAGGGCATTTTACCGATATCCGGGAGTGGAAGTTCCGGTGAAGGCACGGCTAAAAGCTTGACTGCAGAGGCCAAAGAGGAGACTGGCATGCGGCCGTTCAGAGCACATAGAGGGAAGGTGGCGCCGCTCTATCGCGCCAATATTGATACCGACCAGATTATTCCCAAGCAGTTTCTCAAGCGCATCGAGAAAACCGGATTCGGCGAGTTTCTGTTTTACGACTGGCGCCGCACGGCCGAGGGCAAGCTTGATGCGGCGTTTCCTCTCAATCAGGTGCGCTATGCTGGAGCCAGCATTCTAGTGGCGGACAAGAACTTCGGCTGCGGCTCCTCGCGCGAGCACGCGGTGTGGGCGCTGGAAAACGCCGGCTTTCGCGCGGTCATTGCGCCCTCCTTTGCGGATATTTTTGCCAATAACTGCGTGCAAAACGGCGTGCTTACGGTGATCCTGAAAGACAGCGAAGCCGCCGAGATCGCCCGCCGGGCGGGGCAAATCCCAGATTACGAGCTGACCATTGACCTGGAACAGCGAAGAGTGACCGAGGGCAGCTTCTCAGCCAGCTTTCCAGTGGATGAGATTGTTCGCCATCGCCTGCTGGAAGGTCTCGACGATATTGGAATGACCTTGCAGCATGAGGCTGAGATCGCCCGCTACGAGAGTCTGCATCTATAGCCGGGCAGGCTGCTCTCGCTTCTACTTCAACCCCTCCACCAGGTACAAATCCGCCAACATGCGGTGGTAGCCGAAGACGCAGGTCCTGGCGTCGGGCGTCATGAGGATGGGGCCGATGTTCTCGACCCCGGCTGGGTCGGTGGGCATGAGCTCGTGCCAGAGAGTACGCTCTCCGGAGCGGAGATCGAGGCGGTCCACGCGGGCGGGCAGTTCTCCCGGCTGGTAGATGTAGAGGAACTGGCCATCGGCGCTCCAGACGATGGGCTGCTCGCCAGGCTTCATTCCGGGGATGACCTTGGGCTGGCCGCCGCCGACCGGATAGAGATAGCCGCGGTGGTCAGGGCCGATGCCCGCTACCCACTCGGAGTCAGGCGAGATGACCAGCGCGTCTCCGCTGACGCCCTCGGGAGTGATGGCCTGGCTTTGATTGGTCTCGAGGCTGTACACATAAAGCCGCACGCCTTTGCCGGGCTCGTCTGCCGACATCAGAATGCGCTTGCCATCAGGGAACCAGCGCGCCCATACGTGATTGATGTTGCCGCCAGGCAGGTCCCTGGGCTGGCCGGGGCCGGTAGGCAGAAGCCGCAGGCGCGAGGGCGTGTCCTGGGTCTGCACGATGGCCCACTCGCCGTCGGGCGACAAGGCGACAGCGCCGCCTTCGCCGAGGAGAACCGCCGGAGAGCCATCGGTCTTGCGCAGATAAACGGCGTAGGTAAAGCCGCTGGACTTGGAGTAATCGAGAGCGCCGCCGCCGCCCTCTTCATCGAACAGCAGAGTTTTACCGTCATGCGAAATATCGGCGGGATAGGTGTAGTCGAGCCAAGAAAGCTCGCGCTGCTTGTTGTCGGTGGGATCGAAGCCCATGAGCTCGCGGCGCCAGGTGGCGCGCACCAGAAGCACGCGGCCATCTTTGGCGATATCGAGCAGCATCAGCGCGCCAGGCAGGCGGGCCACAATGCGTTGCTTGCCATCCAGGGAAACGGCGTAAAGGGTGCGGTCAGTGCCCGACTTGCTGGCGGTAAACCAGACTTCCTTTCCGCCGGGAGCCCAGGCCACGCCCTGAATGGTGAACCACTGGCCGGAGAGCACCCGCTTATGCCCGTCAAGGTCCACCACCGCCAGCGAACCGCTGTCATCGGATTGAATGGGATGGTCGCAGAAGGCGATGAGGTCTCCCTTGGGAGAAACGCGGGGATGGCTGATCCAGCCGCCAGTCTCATAGAGAGTCTTGCCGATGGGATACTCCAGGCGGTTCATGCCGCCCATATCGCGGACCACCAGAAACTGGGTTCCATCGGGCGACCAGTCGGCCCACTGCACCTGCTCGAGAACTTCGCGGGGCGCGCCGCCGGAAAGCGGAGCGCGCGCCAGCGTGCCCATGCTCACCCAGGCGCCGATGGCTTTGCTGTCGAGCAACACGGCCATTTCGGCGTTGGAGGAAACTGACATGAGCTGAGTGCGGTTCAGCCCCATGGAGCGGGATTCGGGGGCTTCGGGGCGGGCCGTAAAAACATCGGCGGGATTGCCCTGCCAGGCGGCGCTGTAAAGAATGGTCTGGCCGTCGGGGGCAAAGCGGGCGGCCCGGATGCTGCCCCGCCGGAAGGTGAGCTGGCGGTAAAGCGGCGGAGGCGGCGGCGTGTAGCCGAAGATGACTTTGCCGGCGAGCAAGCCTCCCGCCAGGGCAACGAGTACGCTGGCACAGAGCACTGCCAGCCCCGGGGAGCGGCGTTTCTTTGCGGGGATGAGCTTTGTAATGGCGCTGGTGCCGGAATCAGCCGCCGGTTCGGTGACCACCGAAGTGTTCGAAGATTCGACGGCGCGCTTCAGGCGCTTGAGATCGGCGCGCATTTCAGCTGCGGTCTGGCAGCGCATGTCGCGGTCCTTATCAAGCGCCTTGTTGATGATCTCTTCGAGCTTGGGAGGAATCTCGGGATTGATGCGCACGGCCGCGGTGGGCGCTTTGTTCAGAATGGCGTCAGTCACCACGGCCGAGGTCTCGCCGCGGAAGGGGAGCACCCGCGTGACCATCTCGTAAAGCACCACGCCGAAAGAAAACAGATCGGTGCGGGCGTCGAGCTCCTTGCCGCGCAGTTGCTCGGGCGACATGTAGGCGACCGTGCCCACGGCGGTGCCCGGGCTGGTGAGTTCGAGGCCGGCGGCGTCGGCGACGGTTTGCGAATCACCCGAGGCTGATTTGCCATCCTGCAGTATCTTGGCCAGGCCGAAGTCAAGAATCTTGGCATGCCCGCGATCGGTCACGAAAATGTTCGCCGGCTTGATATCGCGGTGCATAATGCCCTTGCTGTGGGCGGCATCGAGAGCGTCGGCGACTTCGATGCCAAGCGTCAGAATGCGTTCAAGCTCGATGGGGGCGCTCTGAATCTCGCGCTTCAGCGTGTCGCCGCTGAGGTACTCCATGGCGATGAAAAAACTGCCGTTATGCTGGCCGATTTCGTGAATGGTGCAGATGTTGGGATGATTGAGGGCGGAAGCGGCCCGCGCTTCGCGGCGAAACCGCTCTAAAGCCTGCGGGTCACTGGAGAGGTCATCCGGAAGAAATTTCAGAGCGACGAAGCGGCCGAGCGCGGTGTCCTCGGCTTTGTAAACCACGCCCATGCCGCCGCCGCCGAGCTTCTCGATGACGCGGTAGTGCGAAATTGTCTGACCGATCATACCTTGGGGTGGCCCGCGCCGCCCTGAGGCCCGGTTCCGGGCGGCGCCAAGAGGAGAATCTTAGGAGGGATTGCGGAGGGAGTCAATGCGGCCCGGCGAGGGCCGGTTGCCCGGCTGCTATGGGAACCCAAATGTCTGAAACAGCGGGGCCTTCCGCGTTGCGGCGAAGCACCAAAGTTCCAGCTGTGGGGTGACTGTAGTTACCTTCAGCGCGGAATTACTTTCCAGTACCCTGAAGGTTAGCTCATACGAGCCGAGGACCTTCCAGCCTATGCGGCGTTACACGGCGCTTCTGGTTTTAGCGATTGGCTGCACGATTAGCACGCTCGGCGTTGGCGCGCAAGCGCAGCAGCAGACCGAGCAGGGGCAGGCCGAGAGCAAGCGCAAGTTGATAAGCCGGGCAGATCCCGAGTATCCCGAGGTAGCCAAAACCATGCGGATCGAGGGCTCGGTGAAAATGGAAGTTGTGATCGCCCCGAACGGAAGCGCCAAGTCAGTCGAGGTCAAGGGCGGGCACCCGATGCTCGTTCAAGCCGCGGTGGATGCGGTGCACAAGTGGAAGTGGGCTCCGGGGCCGCATGAAAGCAAAGAAATCGTCGAAATAAAGTTCACCGAATAGAGCCAGCCTTATTTCGTACGGCTGCTTTCGCCGCAGCCAATCCCTTCATCCCTTGTGATACAAGTTTATAGAATCTGCATGCGCACGCCGTCCAGCGCCGAACCGCCTGCTTTCCGCACGCCATGTTGAGAGCGCTTTTCATTTCCCTTTCCGAGAGTTCCACCTTGCGGGCTTCGGCCGAGCGCTCCTCTTTGGGGCGGCGGCTTTCCAGCCGATTTGTTGCCGGCACACAGCCGGAAGATGCCTTGCGAGTGACTCATCTGCTGAATCTGTTGGGCCTGAGCGTTTCGATTGACAATCTGGGCGAGAACGTGACCCGGGCCGAGGAGGCGCGCGAGAGCGCGCAAATCTATCGCGGGCTGCTTACCGAAATCGCGGCCCGCGGGCTGAAGGCTAACGTCAGCGTCAAGCTGACACATATGGGCCTGGATGTGGATCCAACGCTCGCCCGCGAACTGGTCACGGGCCTGGTGGAACAGGCGGCGGCGATGACCCCAAGGAGCTTCGTCCGCATTGATATGGAGGGCTCTCCTTACACGCAGCGGACGCTCGACCTGGTGCGGGAACTGCATCGCATTCCCGGCCACCAGGGATGCGTGGGCGCAGTGATTCAATCGTACTTGCGGCGCTCCGAGCGCGACGTGGAGGAGCTTCTGAAGGAAGGCATTCGCATCCGCCTGTGCAAAGGCGCGTACAAAGAGGCGGAGGAGATCGCTTTCCAGCAGAAATCCGAGGTCGATGCCAATTACGTCAAACTGATGAAGATGCTGCTCAAGAGCGGCGTTTACCACGGACTGGCCACGCACGACGAAAACATGATTCGCGAGACCAAGGCTTTTGCCTTGAAAGAGAAGATCGCCCCAGAAGCATTCGAGTTTCAGATGCTGCACGGCATTCGCCGCGACCTGCAGCAGAAGCTGGCGCGGGAAGGCTGGGGCATGCGGGTTTATGTGCCGTTTGGCGCGGAGTGGTATCCCTACTTGATGCGGCGCCTGGCCGAGCGTCCGGCCAACGTCTTGTTCCTGGCCAGAAACCTGCTTCGTGGATAAGCCCCGCCTTTTCCTGCCCGCAACCTGCGGGCTAGTTCTTCGAGCTTCAACCGGCGCGGAAGTCTGCCACCTGCTCGCCGGGCTGAAAGATGGGTTTTGCTTCGCCGGCGATGGCTTCCGCAGCTTTGCGGTTAATCTCTTCGATATCGCGGCGCGCCCAGCCGACGCTGGAGATTTCGATCTCTCCATCCTGGGCGATCCAGAAAATCGTGGGCACATTGGTCAGGCCATAAGCGTTGGAGGCGGGATAGGTATGCATATCATCGAGCAGAACGGGGAAAGTCACGCCGTACTCCCGCAGAAAGAGCGCCGTGTCTTTCTTGCTGTTCTGCGAGACGCCAATGAAGGTCACCCGGTTGCTACGGTATGCGCGATAGAGGCGCTCCAGGAAAGGGAAGGCATATTGGCAGACCGGGCAGGAGATTTTGAAAAATGCCATGACCACCGGGCCGCGGGCCAGGGTGTCTTTGAGAGAAAACTTGCTTCCATCCGTTGCGGTTAAGGTGAAATCCGGGGCAGTTTTTCCCGGCGTCAATGCTGTCATGGTCTTTCCTCCGAAGATTTTCTTCGTCCAGCTCAAAGTTTAGATGACCTCCGCGGCCCGCAGGATTTTTCGGGCTAGGCCGGTCAAGGCGAGACCCGGCAGGCGCGGCCTTGCAATCCATTTTCCGCGACTTGCCGCGGGGGCGCTGGTCCGCGCCACACGAACCAGATAGTCCGTCACGGTAATGGAGTGGCGCAGGGTGAAGCCAGGGCTGCCGTTGTGGTTTGCGATCTCGGGCAGTTCCCACATGCCGGGCATCAGCGAGACGGAACGCGGCCGCTGGACAAGGAATACCGAGCCGTTACGGCAATCCAGCGCGTAATGGACTTCCCGGCGGCGGCGGATTTCCCTTCGAGGCGCCGGCAGTTCTCCGCGGGCGCGGCAAAGCTCGACGATGGGACATGCGAGGCACCGGGGCTGGCGCGGCAGGCAGACGGTGGCACCAAGTTCCATGACTGCCTGGTTGAAATCGCCGGGCCGGCCGCGATCGAGCCACTGTTCTGCCGCACGCCACGCAACGTCGGGCGAAAGACTCTGCCCGGAAAGGCGGCTTAGCACGCGCTCCACGTTGCCATCCACTACCGCGACGGGCTCGCCAAAGGCGATGCTGGCGATGGCCGCCGCCGTATAGCGGCCGATTCCGGGCAGAGCGCGCAGCTTTTCGGCAGATTGCGGAAATTTTCCCGCGTGCCGCTTTACCAGCAGCTTTGCCGCGGCATGCATCATACGCGCGCGGCGGTAATAGCCGAGGCCGCTCCAGGCGGCGAGCACTGAGGCCTCGCGGGCCCGGGCCAGCTTGTGTATGGTCGGAAAGCGCCCCAGGAAGCGGCGATAGTGTTCAAGCACGGCGGCCACACGGGTTTGCTGCAGCATGATTTCCGACAGCCAGATGCGATAGGGATCGCGGTCACACCGCCACGGCAAGTCGCGCTTATTCGAGTCGTACCAGGCGAGCAGTTTGTGGCGAAGCATGGGTAGCGCGGCCTCGGTGGCAGGCTGCGGCTGGCTTACGCGTTTCATGGGTTTGCGGGCTGCGCCGGCCCGCTTACCGCGTGAGCGATGGCCAGCCAGCCCGATTTCTGCTGCTGCCAGACGGTCATCATGCGCACCGGGCTTGCGGGCAGCGGCTCTCCAGCATAAGTGCCGCGCATCAAAATAGTGTAGGTCACAACCAGGGTTGAGCCGTTCAGTTCCGTCTGGATATCGCCCAACGAATAGTCCTGCAACTGTAGCTGTTGGAAGCGCGCCAGGGCTGCGGCGCGGTCCATGCGTCCTTCCCCCAGGGTGAAGGAGACGTAGTTTCCCGACAGATGCCGCTCCAGCTCGCCCCAGTCCTTGTCTTTCACGTCGCGCCAGAAGCTGCGCTCCAGGCCCTCTGCACCGGTAGCGTCCTTCCAGGTATTTACTCGGTGTTCTGGCCATAGAGTACAGCCGGCCAGCCATACGACGGCCCACAATACAGTCCACAATGCCAGGCGATGGCGCATGGCGCGATTCTACCGCAACCAACTTTGGCTCTCCCAATGCATCTCAACGGGCAGCCGAGAGTGGCAATTGCGATGCTCCCGGTTGACCCTCGCCGCAGGGCACGAAATAATGTTCAAGCCTGGTTTCCGCAATCAGCGCGTGGCCCCATCAGTCCTGAACGAGCCAAGGAGTTCGCATGCCGGATTTCAACCGCAAGGTGGAAGAAACCACCGAGCGCCTGGAAGAGGAAGCGGCCGAGTTCATCAAGTATCTGAACGACGAGGTAGTGCCCGCCGTGCGCCAGCACTCGACCAAGGCGTTGCGCGTGGCTTCGCAGAAGCTAGCCTGGCTGGCCGACTATATGGAGAAGGCAGAATCGCAGCCGAAGTAGGGCGGTTTCATTTCCGCGGTTTCAATCGCTCCGCATCCGCTGCGCGCGGGCCATGGTTGCGATTTCTGTTTCTTGCGCTGGCAATTGCGCTGCTGAGCAGCTGCGGCGGAAAAAAGCAGGCGCGGGTGCAGGTGCCGCCGCCCCCGCCGATCAGCAGCACCCAGACACCGGCGCCGCCGGCAGCAATTCCCGAACAGGCCTCGCCGCAACCGGCCAAACCATCCGAGGAGAAGGAGACTCTTTCTGTTCCTCCGGGAACCCAGCCCCTGCGGGTGGAGACCGGCCTTGCGAGCTGGTACGGCGCGCCTTACCACAACCGGCACAGCTCGGATGGCAAGGTCTATAACATGAACGCGATGACAGCGGCGCACCGCACCTTGCCTCTGGGCTCGATCGTGCGCGTGACCAACGTGAAAACTGGAGATTCGGCCCTGGTGCGCATTACCGACCGTGGGCCGTTCGTGCCGGGACGCATGCTTGATCTCTCGCAGGCGGCGGCCAAAAAAATCAATATTTGGCGGGCGGGCGTGGCCATGGTGCGCATGGAGGTACTGCAAACCCCCGTGCCGCTTTCCGCGGCCGGGCGCTGGGCGGTGCAGATTGGGGCCTTTGGCGACGAAGACACCGCGGACCAGTTGGCCAACCGGCTGGAGCGCCGCTATCGCACCGCCAGGATTCTGCGCTTCAGCAGTCCGGTTGGGGATTGGTGGGTGCGGGTTCGCGTTCTGGATGACGACCGCAAGCGCGCGGAAGAGGTTGCGCGCGATACACGAACTCCGGAAGGAGCAATTTTTCTGGTGCGGCTGGACTAGCTCGCGGTAACAGCTATTTCAGCGGCAGGCCGGCCTCAGCGGAGAAATCCATGGGAGCGAAGTTCCCGGCAAGGAATTTGGGATAGGCGGCGGCGGCAATCATCGCGGCATTATCGGTCGAAAGCGGGCGCGAAGGAAAGAAAACCGGCAGACCCTCCTGGGCCGCGTCATTTTCGAATTGCTTGCGCAGTTCGTTGTTGGCAGCAACGCCACCGGTCACGAAGAGTGTGGCTGCATCGCAGGTTCGCGCCGCCGCCAGAGTCTTGCTGACCAGGTCTTCTACCATCGCGCGTTGGAATGAGGCGGCCAGGTCGAGCGCCTGCCGGTCGCAATGGGCCAAGTAATCTTCCAGCTTGGGCTTGGCAATCGCTGAGAGCGCTTTGCGGCGGACGGCAACGGAGGGCTGCATGCCGTGGGTTTCGACGTAGCGCAGAACCGCGGTCTTGATTCCACTGTAAGAGAAGTCAAAGCGCGGGCGGCCCTCGCCTTCGCCTTTGTTCCTCTGGCGGCGGTCGGCGTGTTTGATTTGCGGCGGCGGAAATTTCACCGCGCGGGCATCGCCATGAACCGAGAGCTTGTCTATGACCGGGCCGCCGGGATAACCCAGGCCGAGCAGTTTTGCGACCTTGTCAAAGGCCTCGCCGGCAGCATCGTCGCGGGTATGTCCAATGTTGTCGTAGGTCCAGCTCTCGCCCTTCTGTTCGGCGAGATACAAGTGGGTGTGGCCGCCGGAGACAACCAGCGCCAGCACCGGAAAGCGAAGCTCGCGGTTGCCGCGCTGGCGCTCTTCCAGCAGCACGGCATGAATGTGGCCTTCGAGATGGTTCACGGCAATCAGCGGCTTTTGCAGGGCGAAGGCCAGCGCCTTGGCATAGCTGATGCCCACGAGCAGCGACCCGGCCAGTCCCGGACCTTGCGTGACCGCCAGGGCATCTACGGATTGGTAGCTCTGCCCAGCCTCAGCCAGAGCTGCGCGCACCACCGGCACGATGGCGCGCAGGTGCTCACGCGAGGCTAACTCCGGAACCACGCCGCCGTAAGGTTGATGCGTGGCGATCTGCGAGGCCACCACGTTCGAAATCATCTTTTCGCCGGAACGCACTACGGCAGCGGCGGTTTCGTCGCACGAGCTCTCGATCCCGAGAATGTAGGCCATACCTTCCAAGTGTAAATCGTGGCGGCGGTGATCTCGCCCGGCAATCGAGCATGCCAGCGGAGTGCCGGCCGGCTTCGCCTACAATAGGGCCTGATGCCCGAAGACTCCGCACAGCTGCCAGCAGCCGAAGTCAGCAAGCACTACGATACCAGTCTGCCGCAGTATTCCGTCTGGCGGCGAATGCAGATTCCCGCGATCGCCTCGGCGGTGATCGCGGTGATTGGGGCGGTCGGGCCAACGCTGCGATTCGAAATTCTGGGGGAATCTACGGTTGACGAATGCCACGCCCGCGGCGAGTCAATCATTTACGCCTTCTGGCACCGCTGCAACATTCTCTCCTGTTGGCATTGGCGCAATCAGGGGATCGTAGTCATGAACACCACCAACTTTGACGGGCAGTGGACCCGCAAGGTGGTGGAGCATTTCGGCTACAACACCGCGCAGGGCAGCTCCACCCGTGGAGGCCTGCGGGGCCTGGCGGTGATGGCCCGCCGCCTGGAAGAGGGCCTGGATTGCGCCTTTACCATTGATGGTCCCCGCGGGCCGATCTACGTTGCCAAACCCGGGCCCGTGATGCTGGCCCGCCGCTCGGGGCGCCCCATTCACGTGTTCCACATCGGCGTGGAGAAGGGCTACACCCTGGAGAAGGCCTGGGACAAGATGGTAATTCCGCGCCCATTTTCCCGCGTCGTGATCATCGGCGCGCCCCTGATGCGCGTTGCCAAAGATGCCGATGCGGAAGAGCTCGAGCGCAAGCACGCCGAGATGCAAAAAGCTCTGGAGCGCGTGCGGGACGTGGCTGAGTCGTGGTTTACGCTGAGCCAAGCGGAGCGGGAGAAGCTGCGCGCGGAATGGAACGCGAGAGCATGACGCAGGGCGACGGCTGCGATTCTGGTGTACGCTTCGCTTGCGCGCCGTCGGAGGATCTGCCTGGTCCTATTTTGCTGCAGGCGGAGGCTAAAGCCAGCTGCCAGACGCGGGCGTCAAAGAGAATCCTACCTGCCGGGGTGCACGATCGGCTTCTACGATCTGCATGATTTTCTGCTCGAATAAGCTTGTCCACGTTCTTCTGAGCCGGGCCACGCCCGCCAATTCACCCAAAGCCCGGTCAGCATCCGAAATCCGCTCCGCGAGTTCCCATGTAATCTCCAGATTGCTTTCATCAAGTATACGAATTGGCTAGAAAGTATAGTTAACAGGCGGCAAAGACATCCCGGACTTTCATTACGCTCGGCCTAATGATAGCGGGCTTTCCTTACGAACAAGACAAGTATGGATTTCACCCCAAAAGTTGCACTGCGCCGAACGTGAATCAGCCTGCCGCTCTGGGCAGCCATCGCGAACGTAAAATAGACTCGGCAAAGATGTCGAAATCCTTCGCCATCTCGATTGTCCGTACGCTGCGGGAACACGGCCACCAGGCCTATCTCGTCGGCGGGTGCGTGCGCGACCTGCTGCTTGGGCGCGAGCAGGCCGATTATGACGTCGCCACCGGCGCCACTCCTGAGGAAGTGATGCGGATTTTCCCTGAGACTTATGCCGTGGGGGCTCGGTTCGGGGTGGTGCTGGTGCCGGAATCTTCTATGGTCAGGACTTCAGATCTCAACCACGGAGGGCACAGGGGACTCGGAGAAGCAAAGGAACCCAATGTCGTCGAAGTCGCCACTTTCCGTGCGGATATCGGCTATTCCGATGGCAGGCACCCCGATGAAGTGCAGTTCACCAAAGATCCTCGCCGGGACGTGCAGCGCCGCGACTTCACCATTAACGGATTGCTGCTTGATCCCCTCAAGAATGAGGTGCTCGATTTTGTTGGCGGGCAGAAAGACTTGCAGGCCGGAATTATTCGCGCCGTCGGCGAACCGGCGCTTCGATTCGCCGAAGACAAGCTGCGCATGCTCCGCGCCGTGCGCTTTGCCGCGCGCTTCCACTACACGATTGAGCCCGCAACCTTCGAGGCAATTCAAAAGCTTGCCAGTCAAATCCGCCAGGTCTCGCGCGAACGGGTGCGCGATGAACTGACCCGCATGCTCACCGAAGGGCACGCGCGAGAGGCTTTCCTGCTGCTGGATGAGACCGGCCTGCTGCGCGAGGTCTTGCCCGAGATCGCGGCCATGAAGGGAGTGCAACAACCGCCCCAGTTTCACCCTGAGGGAGATGTATTCGTTCACACGCTGCTATTACTGGATAAGCTGCCGCAGCCTTGCCCTGAAGCCCTGGCTTGGGGAGCGTTGTTGCACGATGTGGGCAAACCGCCAACCTTTCGCGTGGCCCCCGACCGCATTCGCTTCGACGACCACGTAAACGTGGGCGTGAAGATGGCTGAGGAAATCTGCCGCCGCCTTCGCTTTTCAAATGACGATACGCAGCAGATTCTGGCCCTGGTGGCCAACCATATGCGCTTTGCGCAGGTGAAGCAGATGAGCCAATCCACCCTCAAGAGATTTCTGCGCCTGCCCCAGTTCGAGCAGCACATGGAATTGCACCGCCTCGATTGCCTTTCCAGCCACGGCAATCTGGCTTCCTATGAATTTGTGCGAGAGAAGCTCAACGAAACTCCGGTTGCGGACCTGCAACCTGCGCCGCTGATCTCGGGCGACGACCTGATTGCCGCGGGCTATGCTCCCGGCCCTCAATTCCGGCAGATCTTATCGGCCGTCGAAGATGGGCAACTCGAGGGCCGGCTGACTTCGAAGGCCGAGGCGCTGGAGTACGTAGGCCGAAGCTTCCCCGTCTGAGCCAGGAGAGCTTTCTACTCGTAGCGCAAGGCCTCAACCGGGTCGAGGCGCGATGCTCGAAGGGCCGGCACCAATCCGCTGATCACTCCCACCACCAGCAGCACAACGGCCGAAAGCGCCACCGTCAGCAGAGAAATATGCAGGTGGATGTCGCCCTTGCCGGAAGTGTCTTCGAACAGCGGGCCCATCATGGGCAGAGTGCCAACGGCGGCCGCCACCACGTAGGAAATGATCACGCCGGCGGCGCCGCCAAGCAGCATGATCATCAGAGTTTCGGCAAGAAATTGCAGCTTGATGTGCCGCTTGCGGGCTCCCAGCGCGCGGCGCAGACCGATCTCGCGGATGCGCTCATCCACTGAGACCAGCATGATGTTCATCACTCCCACGCCACCGATGCCGAGAGTCAGCGTGCCGATGAAGGTCAGCAATACCTGCAGACCGATGGTCAGGGCGTCAATGATCGGGCGAAACTCGTCACGCCCGAACATCTGGAAGGCTTTGGGGTCGGTTGGCGAAAAATGCTGCCTCTGAGCCACTGCGGCCAGCACCTGGGCCATCGCCTGTTTCTCGAAGCGGGGTTCGATGGGCTCGAACACCATGACCGCGGCATAGCGCGTATTCCACAAATCGCCCGCGGCGGAGTAAGGAATCCAGGCGGAATCGTCGTCGCTCGAAAAATAATTGCTCAGCTGGATCTTGCGCGCCATCACACCGATCACGGTAAAACGAACGCCGCCGATGAGGACCGGTTCCCCGACGGCCGGCCTTCCGCTGAACAATTGCTCCCTCACCCGGCCGCCCAGAAAGACCACGCGGCGGCGCTCGAGTTCATCTCCGGCGCTGATCCAGCGGCCTTCTGAGGGCACCTCGTTGCGCATTTCCCCGTACTCGGGGCAAACGCCGCGAATGGCAGCCGTCCCGACCAGTCGGTCGCCGTACGCAATGCCGGGGCGGCGAACGGTTTCCAGGCAGACGTGCTTGACCAGCGGAGCTTCGGCTTTGACCGCATCCAGGTCGGCCTGCTCCAGGACGACTTTCTTTCCCGCGCGCTGTCCGCCAGGTTGCTCGCTGGTCTGCTGCGGCCAGCAGATGACCACGCTTTTCCCGAAGGCGTCAAATCCGTTGACCAAAATGCTGCGAAAACTGCTGCCATAGGCGATGAGCAGTGTGACCGTGGCGATGCCCCACACAATGCCCAGCATGGTAAGGAAGCTGCGCGTGTAATTGCGCTTGAGCGCCACCCAGGCTTCGCGAATGATCTCGGTCAACATAGGCGCCTGCCTAGCCTCCCGCCTCGTAACGCAGGGCTTCAATGGGATCTATAGAGGCGGCGCGCCGCGCAGGATAGAGCGCGGAAAGCACGGCGATGGTTCCCAATAGTCCGCAGGCCAGCAGGCCCGTCTTCCAGGTGGGCAGCAGGCCGGCAAAGAAAGCGGGCATGGGCAGCAGGTCCACAAGCGCGCACAGGCCATAGGCGACTCCCAACCCCACGCCGCCGCTGATAGCAGCGATCAGCATCGCTTCAAAGAAGAATTGCCGCAGAATGGTGCGGGCCGGCGCACCGATGGCTTTGCGCACGCCGATTTCGCGGGTGCGCTCGCGTACCGCGACCATCATTACGTTCATAACCCCAATGCCGCCTAGCAAAAGCGTCACAATGCCTACCGCTCCCAGGAAATACTTCATGCCGTCGGTCATCTGCTTGAAGGCCTGGGCCTCCTGCACGGTATCCCAGATCGGGCAGGCCTCTTTATCAGTTGGATCGTAGCGGTGCATGTGCGCCAGGGCGGCGCGTACTTCGCCTTTGCACGCCTCGTGCTGTCTTACCGACCTGGGAGTGACCAGCAGCTGGTCAAAGGTATGAGCGGTGCCCGGAGGCTTGTCAGGAAAGTCGCGGTGCATGGTGGAGAAGGGAATGAAAATCTTGTTCACATCCCAGCCGTCGTAGCTGGAGTCCTGCTTTTTCGTGGTCATCACGCCGATCACGACGTAGGGAAAATCGTCCAGATAGACGTTCTGCCCGATGGGGCTGCGGCCCGGATAGAGCTGTTTGGCAACGTCGGTGCCCAGGAAAGCCACGCGCCTTGCCTCGCGCTGATCATCCCAGTTGTAGAAACGGCCGTCGCCAATGCCCAGGCTGCGAATGTCGGCGAACTCGGGCCATGATCCCGTCACCGTGAAGGCGCCGTTGTTGTAATTGCTGTGGGCGCGGACGGTATCCTGCTCCAACTCCGGCAGGGCGTACTGGCAGTCCGGGGAATCAGCCTGCACGGCGGCGACATCCTGGTCTTCCCAGTGGACGAGGCGCCCGGCGCGGGTTCCGCCCGCCTGCAGGCTGGTGCGCCCGTGAAACACGATCATGATGTCCTTGCCCAGGGTGCGGGCCTGGTCTTCCTGCCCTTTGCGGAGGCCTTCGCCGGCCGCCGTCATCAAAACGATGGAGACAATTCCCCAGGCTATGCCGAACATGGTGAGGAAGGTGCGCAGCTTATGCGCCCATAAAGTGCGCAAGACGTCGCCGATCAGGTCGCGCAGAACCATGTTCTAAGCCTTGGACGCGCTTCCGGGTGGAACGTAAGCCCGAAGCGCCGCTCATGGATCTATACGCAGGCCGGGGCGTAATAGTTCACGCCGACAAGGTGCGTTATGTGCTTCAAACAGGACGGGAAACCAGGGAGGATGAGAACTCGGAAGAAGGGAGCCAGGCCTGAAGGTCCGCCAGGGCCCGCTGGCACTGCAGTTGATGGCGGGCGTTGCGGTCGCGAACGGCGTTTTCCAGACGCGGCAGCAGGTCGAAGGTAATATTGGCCGGCTGAAAATTCCTGGGATCGGCCTGGGTGATGTAGTGCAACAGAGAGCCCAGAGCCGTGGAACGGGGAGGTGGAAGGGGCTCAACGCCGGCGGCCAGGGCCGCCACGCCGATGCCCGCCAGCAATCCTGTGGCAATGGATTCGACATAGCCCTCCACCCCACAAATCTGCCCGGCGAACAAGACATGAGGATATTGTTGCATCTGCAAAGTCGGGCGCAGCAGGGCAGGGGCGTTGATGTAGGTATTGCGGTGAATCTGCCCGTAACGAAGAAAGCGCGCATTTTCCAGCCCGGGAATCAGGCGCAGCACGCGGGCCTGCTCGCCAAACTTCAGATGGTTTTGAAAACCGACCAGGTTGTAAGAATCGGCCCGCAGATTTTCCTGCCGCAGCTGGACCACCGCATAGGGCATGCGCCCGGTGCGCGGGTCTTTGAGTCCGACCGGCTTCATGGGGCCGAAGCGCAGCGTATCACGCCCGCGGCGGGCGATCTCTTCGATGGGCAGGCAGCTTTCGAAATAGTTGAGATTTTCCCAGTCGCGCTCTTCGACCGATTGCGCCGCCCGCAGCGCATCGTAAAAGCGGTCGTATTCATCTTTCGTCAGCGGGCAGTTGACGTAATCGGCCGAGCCTTTGTCATAGCGCGCCGCCAGATAGACTTTCGACGTGTCAATCGAATCGCCTTCCACGATCGGGCTGATGGAATCGTAGAAATACAGACGGGATGCGCTCTCGCCGCCGCCGCTCAGCCGTGCGATTTCGGCCGAGAGGGCCTCGGAGGTTAACGGCCCAGTGGCGATAATTGTGATCTCCCGCTCATCAATGCGCGTAGCTTCTTCGCGGCGGATGTTGATCAGCGGCTCTTGTGAGACTGCCTCCGTGACTTTGGCGGCAAAGGCGGTCCGGTCCACGGCCAGCGCGTGCCCGGCGGGCACCGCGCATTCGCGGGCGATCTCCAGGAGCAGCGAACCCGCCCGGCGCATTTCTTCTTTCAGCAGCCAGGGTGCGGTATTTTCGCTTTCGGATTTCAGAGAATTCGAACACACCAGCTCGGCAAAATCTGCGGTTTGATGCGCGGCCGTGGAGCGCACCGGCCGCATCTCGCACAACTCGACGGCGAGCCCACGCCGGGCGCACTGCCAGGCAGCCTCGGAACCCGCCAAACCTGCCCCGATGATCTTGACCTTCATCCGCGCGCCTCATCAGCGATGGCGTGAAAAGCGTCGTCCTGCAGCATCACGACTCTCCATCCATCGCGAAACTCCGCCCCCAGGCTCATGTAGAACTCGATGGCGCGCGAGTTCCAGTCCAGCACCTCCCAGCGCAATCCCAGGCAATTCTCCTGCCGGGCCATCCGCGCGACTCGCACCAGCAGCGCTTTGCCGAGTCCCTTGCCGCGAAATTTCTCTCGCACGAATAAATCTTCCAGAAAAATGCCGGGCTTTCCCTCGAAGGTGGAGTAGAAGCCGAAAAAGCAGGCATAACCGGCGGGCTGCCCCTCCCACTCGGCTATCAGGGCACGGAACTTAGGATTGGGGCCAAAGCCATCGCGCCTCAAGTCTTCCTCGGTGATGATGACGGCATCGCCGAGGCGCTCGAACTCCGCCAGTTCCTGAATCATCGCGCGCAGCAGGGGAACATCCTCGACAGTGGCGGGTCGAATCGAATGCATAAAACGGGAGCTCACAGTGGCCTCACCGCAAGCGGCCATTATAAATGTCAGAGAATCACCCGCTCGTCGCCCAGCCTGCGGGTAACCCGCTCGCGGTCAAGGTATTCGAGCAGGGGAATCGCGTATTTGCGGGTTATCCCAGTCAAGTCTTTGAAGCGGGCCACGTCCATTCTTGGGGACTTTGACTTTTCCGCTGCCATGCGCTGCCGCAAGTCGTTCAGAGCATCGCGATGAAAGACCAGATCGTTGGAGACCTTGATCAGAACCTTCTCGCGCAACAGAAGCGTCACAATCTTGTGGGCGCGCGCCGGCTCAACTTTCAGGGCCGCCAGCACATCTTTAAGCAATGGCACTTTCAAGCCCGAAGAGGCAAAGGCATGCTCGATTATGCGCTTCGATTCCGCTTCTTCGTCCTTCATCTTCACGCCGCGCCCTGCAGCCTGAATCAGTTCGCCGCTGGAGGCGAGCTTTTTCTCGAGGGCCAGAGCTTCCAGGGCTGAGTTGAACACCTCGGGCTCCATTTCCAATTGCTCGCGCAACGCCTCGCGGTTGATTCCCGCCACCAGCGGGTTCTTTTCATGAAAGAGCACGATGGCGGAAAACATCTTCTCGCGGGCTGCCAGGAATGCATTCGCGGCCACAAGAGTTGCGCCGCAACGGACCACTTTGCCGGCCTTGAGCAGGACCTCCAATGGCTTGGCCAGGCGCCCCTGCTTCCAACCCGTTTCTGCGACCGCTTCGGGCAGGGTCAAACCTCGTTCGCCCCGGCGGCCGATGCGCGCCAGCAGAATCTCTTCGTCCGAGCCCTCTGCTATCGTCCGCAGAGAGGCAGCCATCTGCTCCGGCGGCAATTTGCGTACCAGGGGAGAGGCATCAAGCACAACCCCTCCGCCGAGTGTGATTACCGGGGAGAATTGGCGAAGAATGAAGCGGTCGCCCGGCAACAGAAGAACGGGATCGGCCAGGCGCAGCTGCGCAAAGGCGGTCTGCCCGGGAGCGATTTGCTTTGGGCCGCGCAGGATAACGGTCGCGACCGTTTCTGAGGTGTAAGCATGAAAATGCGCACGGCTGCGGTCCTTGAGAGGGCGCGCCGAAGGAAGCAGCGTCAACGATACCTCGGTGCGCGAGGTGCTGCGCAGCACACCCGGCGGCACCAGGGCCATGCCCCGGGCCAGGTCTTCGGTGGCCGCGCCCGCAAGATTCAGGGCCGTTCTTTCGCCCGCGGCGGCCTGCTCCGCCGGCTGCCCGTGCACCTGTACACCGCGCACCCGCACCGACCTCCCGCCGGGCAGAATTTCCAATTCGTCCTCTTTGCGGATGCTTCCGGAAACCAGCGTTCCCGTTACCACCGTGCCAAAGCCTTTCATGGTGAACACGCGATCAATGGGAAGGCGGGGCAGCGCGGCGGAATCACGCGCAGGCACTTCGGTCGCTGTGTTCACCAAGGCCTGCTTGAGTTCTTCGATCCCCGCTCCGGTGAGAGAACTGACTGCAATGATCGGGGCTCGCCCCAGAAACGATTCCTGCAGAAATTCTTCCACCTCCAACCGGACCACATCCAGCGTCTCGCGGTCCACCACATCAGACTTGGTTAGGACTGTGATGCCACGGCGCACCGCGAGCAGGCGGCAGATATCGAAATGCTCGCGGGTCTGTGGCTTGATGGATTCATCCGCCGCAATCACCAGCAGCACCAGATCAATGCCGCCGACTCCGGCCAGCATGTTGCGCACGAAGCGCTCGTGGCCGGGAACGTCCACAAAGCCCAGGCGCAGTGCTTCGCCGTCTTGGGCGGGAAGCTCCAGGTGAGCGAAGCCCAGGTCAATCGTAATTCCGCGGCGCTTTTCTTCTTCCAGGCGGTCGGCGTCAATGCCGGTGAGCGCCTTGACCAGCGCAGTCTTGCCGTGGTCAATATGCCCGGCGGTGCCCACGATCACGGACTTCATTGAGACGAATCATACCCGAGCAACGCTCGAGTGCACCACGGGGGCCGCTGACGCGCGTAGCTCTTGATACATAGCGGTCCCGTTGCGAGCAGCGTGTAGGTTTTTGGCCAAGACAGCCGAGATCATGCGGCATGGGGACAGCCGAGACTGGCTGTCCCCATGCTCCGCGCTCTCACTCCGCCATCTTCGCCGTGTGCACGTCGAAGCCGGTCTTCGGCAGCAGAGACGTCAGCTCGAATACCTTGAAGCCGTCGCCGGTGATTTCTGTTTGCCGGTATAAGCCGGGCTCGCTTTCCACGCTTTCGTGCCGCCCCTCCATGTTGTCGAGGAAATCCTGCGCCGAACTTACGCTGGCTTTGTGATCGCTCGTCTTTGTGACCACCGCTTCGGCCGCGTAGGAGCGCACCAGCTTGGGCCAGTATTTCTCCAGCAGGTCGGTGCTGGCGAAGACATCGGCCCAGATGATCTCCCCGTTCACGGCTACCACCACGCCCACGGCTTTGCGGTCGCGCAGTTCGCCGATCAGGCTGCGATAATCGCGCTCCATGGGCGCGGCCACCGCATCCACTTTTTCTTTCACATCGGCATTCTGCATCACGCGTGCGTAGGAAGTCGTTCCGCCCACCGCGGCGGCGGCCGGCGCCGGCAGCTCCGCTGC
>DATIYF010000010.1:0-5864 GCA_035517775.1 Terriglobales bacterium | reverse complement strand
CATGGTCTTGCCGGCACGGGGCGGCGAGACGATGAGGCCGCGCTGGCCTTTGCCCAGCGGCGTCAGCAGATCCATGACGCGCGCCATGATATTTTCGCGGGCAGTTTCGAGCTTCAGGCGCTCCTGCGGGTAGAGCGGCGTCAGGTTATCGAACAGGATTTTGTTGCGGGCTTCCTCGGGCGATTCGAAGTTCACCGCCTCGATCTTTACCAGCGCGAAGTACTTCTCGCCCTCGTGCGGAGGGCGGACCTGGCCGCTGATGGTGTCGCCGGTCTTGAGATCGAATTTGCGAATCTGGGAGGGCGAGACGTAGATGTCGTCGGGGCCAGGGAGGTAGTTGTAGTCGGGCGAGCGCAGGAAGCCGTAGCCGTCGGGGAGGATTTCGAGCACGCCCTCGGCAAAAATGTGGCCTTCTTTTTCGCTTTGCGCCTGGAGGATCTTGAAGATCAGGTCCTGCTTGCGCAGGCCGCTGGCGCCGGGGAGGTCCAGAGATCGGGCGATCTTGGTCAGCTCCGTAATGTTCTTTTCTTTGAGTTCAGCAATGGTCATAGATGGTCACCTGCGAGGAGATTTTAGGAGGGTCACAAAAAGGAAAGACGTACCACGCGGGGCAGGAAAGGCGGGGCCTGGTTAGGCAGCCCGCCGTTGCGCCTCGTTGACATTCTCCGGTTCTGCCAGAACCGCCTGCCGCTCCGAGCCTGCGATCCGTTCCAGGACTTCGTTCATGGTTTCCTGGATGCGGGTATTGGGCTTGTGAAACTTACGGGTCGCCTTGGATGCAAGCTGGCACAGCATGTAACGGTTCCGCAAGGTATGTAGTGCGTCGAAAACGCGATCAGAGCGCTTCATGGCTCTCTCCTATAGTTTAAGGAAGCCGGATTCAAATTCCGGTCGCCGACCGGGTACTTTCCACGCGACAAGCACCCAAACAACTGATTTAAAAGATGTTGTACGGGAAATCTCTGGCTACCTGTATAGATGCGCGCGCAGGGCCGAAAGTTTCTTCAATTGCTGGAGGTTGACCCCGAGCAGCGCAGATTCCTTGGACGGCAGTGAAACTTTGAGGTCCTTAGAACTTGCAACTCTAGCGGGAAAACAGGAGCAGGTCAAGATGATTGTTTTGATACCCGGCCATTTTGCTCCAAGGGCCTAGGCGCCTGCTGCAGCTTCTCGTATTCCGCCTTTGCTTGCTTCAAGATAGGAACATTCGGGTCGGCGCCGCTCCAGGAGGCCAGGAAATCACGATATGCAGCAATTGCCCGCGCGAAGTTGCCCTGTATGGTATAGGCGCGGCCGAGTTGCAGGCGGGCTAGGGCACCGATGGGATCGTTCTGCATAAGGCCATTGTGATCAAGGATCTTGTGGAACTCTACCGCCGCTTTTGCGCCCTTGTGTTCCGCCAGAAAGGCCTCGCCTCGCACATAAACCGGGTGCAGCAGAATCGCGAACGGGGTAGGCTGGCCCAGTTCACGGGCGCCCATCGACTGTAAGAGTTCGATGGCCCGGGCCGAATCCCCACGGTTCAGCTCGATCGCGGCATGCACGGTGGGAATCCAATAGGTCTGAATGAGGGTGTCCTCGGGATAGGTTTTGCCGAGTTCCAGCACCATTTGCTCCGCTGCCTGCGAATCGCCGGCCTCGGCCAAGGCGAGCATAGCGACATCGCGCACGTCATGGTTGGGGGAGAGCCGTATGGCCGCCTTGGCGTCGGTACGGGCCTGTTCGCGGTAACCGAGTTCGGCTTCGTTCAGTGCTTCCTCCGCTTCATAGCCTGCCGCGCTTTCTTTAGCATCATGCTGCATGGCGGAATTCATGGCGCGGCGGGTCAATTCGCGGGCCTGGAGCATTCTTCCGAACCAGGCCTCGGTGTTGGCTTGCATGGCCAGCACGGCGTCTTCAACCCCGGGTTTTCCCATGGCGGCGGCAGCCAGGCGGTCCTGCAAAGCTACGTCGCCCTTGGCGAAGGCGAACGCGTAGTAGTCGGTGCTCAGATTTTCGTTTTCGAACTTGCGCTCCTCGGCCAGCTTGAATACGGCAGCCGCCTCGGCTAAGCGGTTGAGATTAGTGTAGGCTTCGCCGGTAATTGCATAGGTTACGGCGCTACCTGGCTCGAGGCGTCGCGCCTCCTCGCGCTCTTGTAGAGCTTTCTCCCAGTCTCCCAGACAACTGTAAATGTTGCCCAGATACAGCGCCGGAATGTAATCCCGCGGGTAAATCTGCTGCCACGATTGGTAAATCTGCGTGGCCTTCTCCAGGTTGCCAGTCGCGTAAAGGTGGTAGGTGCCCTCGATACTGAAACGCTCCCGCTCGCTGACTTTGCTGCGCAGTTCGTAGGCTTTGCGAGCCATCTCCGCGGTGCGGCCGTCCTGGTTAAGGCTGAGATATGAGGCCGAGAGATTGCGGTAGGCGAGCGCGAAGTTCGGATCCAGCTCCACCGCGTGCTGGTAAAAAGGCACAGCCGCGGTGTATCCCCGCGCCAGCATAATGCGGCGCCCCTGGCTGTAAGCCTTGAGCGCCTCCAGAGAGGAAGTGCTGGCCTCGTCCACCGGGGTATCGTACTTGCGCACCGAACTGAGTGATTCGCCCAGCTTGCCGCGCAAGCTGACAGCGGCGCTGTCCAATGCTTTCAACACATCTTCTTTCCGCGCCGCCTGTACTTGTTCCTCCGCAATAATCTGCCCCGTTGAACAGACCTTGGCCTGCAATCCCAGCACGTATTGAGAGCCTAACCTGGCGATGGAGCCCTCGAGTGCCGCCGTGCTGCTGGTGCGCTCGCAGACTTCTTCGGCGATTCGAGGGTTTAGCCGGGTGTCCGCCGGCTGCCCCATCAACCGCAATGTGGTCTGAATTCGGCGGTCGGAAATCAAGGTGAGAAAGGGCGATTGCTCCAGTTGCACCGCCATGCCCTGCCGGAGGGCGTCATCAAAGACCGGGTCGCCGGTGGAGTTGGCGAAATCAGCCAGCACGATGGTGTCTTTTTCGGTCAGCGGCGGGCGCCGGTGCGCGAGGAACTCAAGGGTTCCCACAGCGGCAGCCGACGCCGCCAGCAGGGCGGCCAGAATCCATGGCCAAGGCCAGGATTCCTTTACCTGCACTTCCACCCGCGAATGGCTGGCGGCCACAATACTCAGTTCGCGTTCGGGCACCAGGTGCACGTTTTCGGCAAGCCGGTAGCCGCGGCCGGGAACGGTCAAGATGAAGCGTTCCTGAGGGTTATCGCCCAGCGCTTTGCGCAGCAAAAAGATGTTGCGGCTGAGGTTGGCCTCTTCCACAAAAGTATCGGGCCAGACGGCCTTCATCAGGTCGTCCTTGGTGACAACCTCGGTGCTGTGACGAATCAGAACCAGCAGAATCTGGAAGGTTTTGGGCGTCAGCGGGACAGGCTCGCAGCCGCGCAAGAGAACTTCCTTTTCCGGATCTACGCGAAAGGGGCCAAATTCGTAGACCCCTTTGCCCGTGAGACGAGGATTGGCAGACATCGGCGGCTTTCCTCCAGCGACGGGGAACGCTGTGAGGGCGGAATTTTAGCACGATTCGGAGTCTGCGCAGCCCTCTGCGTCTCCGGTTGAAGTCCGCTAAAAGCGCGTGTTTTCAGCGTATTAACCCAGCTGCGAGAACTTTTCACAAAATTTCATTTGCGCTGAAAGGACTTTCTTCGCCGGCTTCTGCCAAAGTGCCACCGTTTTTCGCGGGTCAGGGGAATTCAGACCATGGCAAGGCAGACCAGGATCACCATCGAAACCGAGTCCCTACTTATCCTGCGGGGGCGAAATTCGCGGCGAACATGGTGCGCGCAGTGCGGCGCTGAGGACGAGGTGATCGCCCTGGAAGAAATTGGCGTGATGTCGAACCTGGAACGCCCGGCTTTGGAGGAGTGGCTCAATTCGGAGGAATTGCACCGCCTGCAGGCCGAGGACGGTTCCACGCTGATCTGCCTGAATTCGCTCCTGGCCCGGATACAGAACAAGAAAGCAGGCTGACCGCGAGTAGAAGCGCGGAAGACAGACAGGCAACGGTAACACCCGGGCCCGCGCAGTGCTCGGGCCGCTCGGTACCTAACTAAAAGAAGGAGAAACCTATGAGATTCCAACTTCCAGGCTTTTTTGTGGCGGTCCTGCTCACCCTTGCCTTACCTATGGCTGCGCAGGCGCCTAAGCACCTTCACTATATAGTCACCGATCTCGGGGTGCTGGATGGTCTCGATCCCAGCAGCATCGCTTATGAAATTAATGACGCAGGCTGGATTAGCGGTGGTTCCGGGGCGCTTTTCCCTCCCGGACCGCAACACGCCTTCGTCTGGTTCGGGCATGGGCCTTTGATTGATCTCGGAACTCTGGGTGGCCCCAACAGCGAACCCGGCGGCCCCAATCTGAAAGGCGTGGCCGCAGTCTTCTCTGAAACCGCCCTGAGCGATCCTAACGGCGAAGACTTCTGCGAATTCGGCGATCACTTGCAGTGCCTGGCTGCGGTGTGGCGGCACGGTAAGCTCACCGCCCTGCCGAACTTGCCGGGAGGGAACAACGCGCAGGCTTACGGCATCAACAATGCGGGCCAAGTGATCGGTGTTTCGGAGACCGGGGTTGCAGATTCCACGTGCTCCACCGGCGTGCCATTCCAGGTTCTACGTTATGAGGCGACAATCTGGGAACCCAATGGCCGGCCCCGCAAGCTGCGCCCGCTCCACGGCGACACGGTGGGCTTCGGTTTCGGCATCAATAACAGGGGGCAGGCGGTGGGCACATCCGGGCTGTGCTCGAATGTCGAGCTGCCACCGAACCTTCAACCCAATGGCCCGCATCCCGTCTTCTGGGACGCCGATGGCACGCCGAAAAACCTGGTCGGGCTTCCCGGCGCCACCATGACCATCGCTTCCTCGATCAGCGATCGTGGTGAAGTGGTAGGCAACTCGCAGTTTCCCGACGGCACCTTGCGGCCCTTTCGCTGGACGCTAAAAGGGGGCATCCAGGATATGGGCTCGTTCCCTGGAGCGGTGCTGACCGTGGCGCCCTGCTGTAACAGCGTCAACAACCGCGGCGAAGTGACGGGCTTCTGGTTCGACACTTCGTTCAACATGCACCCGTTTCTGTGGCGCGACGGAGTTTTCACCGATCTCAACGATCTCCTTCCGCCCGGCTCGCCCTGGCAACTGGTACAGCCGACTACCATCAACAATGCCGGAGAGATCGCGGGCATGGGGATTATCAACGGTGAGAGTCACGCCTTCGTCGCCAAGCCGAGATACTGGTAAAGCAGAGCCAGGGAGGGTGCGGGCCCTCCCTGACTTAGGTTTGTGGACGACCGCTGTTCCAGGAGCCGGCTAGACTGCCTCGAGGGCACAGCCCGCCGTCTTACGTTCCGGCTACGTCCAAAATGTTCGATCCAGGCTGCGGTACTGGATCGCCTCGGCGATATGCTTGGGCTCAATGGCCGGCGCGCCCTCGAGGTCGGCAATGGTACGCGCCACCTTGAGGATGCGGTCGTGGGCACGAGCGGTGAGGCCCTGCTGGGTCATGGCGCGCTCCAGGAGACGTTCGCAGTCGCTGGAAAGTTCGCAAAAAGTACGAATGTGGCGGGGGCCCATCTGGGCGTTGCAGTAGAGGCGCTCGCGGGTGCAGGCGGCGAAGCGGCATAGTTGGAGGCTGCGGGCGCGAACCACCCGCTCGCGAATCTGGGCGGAGGCTTCGGGATCGGTGCCGGCGCGCATTTCCTTATAGTTCACGGCCGGAACGTCGATATGGATATCAATGCGGTCCATGAGGGGGCCGGAAATCTTCGCCATGTATCGCTGGATGGTGGGCTGGCCGCATCGGCATTCGCGGGTGCGGTCGTTGAAATAGCCGCAAGGGCAGGGGTTCATGGCGGCG
>DATIYF010000009.1:0-9950 GCA_035517775.1 Terriglobales bacterium | reverse complement strand
GGGAGTGGCGGAGCTGCCGAGTGGCACGGAGATGGTGATGCCCGGCGACAACGTCCAGCTGGTGATCGAGCTGATCACGCCGGTGGCCATGGAAAAGGGCTTGCGCTTTGCCATCCGCGAAGGCGGGCACACGGTGGGCGCGGGCACGATTTCGGAGATTGTGCAGTAAAGGAATGTGTGGGGACGGGGCTATGCCCCGCCCGGGCGGGGCATAGCCCCGCCGGAACCGAAGCAGCATCGCGGCTTGCATCATGCCGCACGATCTTTCCTTCCGGAGCGCCGGAGGGGGCAAGAGAGAGAAACGTGATAGGAAACGAGAAAATTCGCATCCGGCTGAAGGCCTACGATTACCGCATCCTGGACCAGTCCACCAGCGAGATCGTGGCCACGGCCAAGCGCACGGGCGCCGACATCGCCGGGCCCATTCCGCTGCCCACGACCAAGAACAAATACTGCGTGTTGCGTTCGCCGCACGTGGACAAAAAGTCGCGGGAACAGTTCGAGATCCGCACCCATAAGCGGCTGCTGGATATTTTGGACCCCACGCCGCAGACCGTGGATGCGCTGATGAAGCTCGATCTGCCGGCGGGCGTGGATGTGGAGATCAAGGCCTTCGGGAAGGAACACAAGTAAGCCGTGGTGCCGGGGCTTCGCCCCGCCGCCACACAGCCCGTGGAGTTGGATAGATGGCAAAGGTAGCAGGCATTCTGGGCAAGAAGGTCGGCATGACGCAGCTGTTCGACTCCAAGGGCGACGTGCGCCCGGCGACCGTGCTGCAGGCCGGTCCCTGCGTAATCACGCAGCACAAGACTGAGACCAAAGACGGCTATGCCGCCGCCCAGCTTGGCCTGGTCGAGTTCGTGAAAGAAACCCGGTTGTCGAAGCCCGAGCGCGGGCACCTGGCCAAGCACAATCTGCCGCCGGTGAAGTTCATGCGCGAGGTCCCGGTGGAGGCTGCGGAGAAGCCCGAATCCGATGGCGGCGGGGCCATCAAAGCCGGCGAGCGCGTGCTGGTGGATATTTTCGAAGGCGAGAAGTTCGTGGACGTGGTTGGGGTGAGCAAAGGGCGCGGCTTTCAGGGCGTGGTCAAGCGCCACCACTTCGGCGGCGGCCCCAAGTCGCACGGCTCGATGTTTCAGATCACCGGCTCGATTGGCTCCTCCGCCTTCCCTTCGCGCGTCTTTAAGGGCATGCGCATGTCGGGCCACATGGGCAATGCGCGGGTGACGGTGCGCAACCTGCGGATTCTGGGCGTGGATAAAGACGACAACCTGCTGGTGGTCGAAGGCGCGGTGCCGGGGCCGAATGGCGGATACCTGGTGATCACCAAGGCCAAGAAGCCGCCGAGAGAGCGGCGCGGGTTTGCCGGCGCGACCACGGTCGATCCGTTGAAGGCGGCCAAGCGCGCGGCCAAGAAGGCATAAGGATTGGTCGCGGGCGAGGGCGCCCGCGCAACATGAGAAGCTATGGCAACGATTGACATTCACGACCTGGGCGGGGCGAAGGTGGGAACCATCGAGCTGGCCGACGAAGTCTTCGGCGCCGTCAACGAAGACCTGCTGTGGGAGGCGGTGAAGCACTATCGCGCCGCCGGCCGCCAGGGCACGCACGCCACCAAGGCGCGCTGGCAGGTTTCCGGCTCAGGCAAGAAGCTGTGGCGGCAGAAGGGCACGGGCCGCGCCCGCATTGGCTCCATCCGCTCGCCCCTGTGGCGGCATGGCGGCACGGTGCATGGGCCGCAGCCGCGCTCTTATGACTACGCCTTCCCCCGCAAGAAGCTGATGGGGGCGCTGCGCTCGGCGCTGGCGGCCAAGCTGGCGGATGGCAAACTGCTGGTAGTCAACGCCTTCGCGGTGAAAGAGCCGAAGACGAAAGTCTTCCGCGAGGCCCTCGACAAGCTGAAGGTGGATTCAACCGCGCTGCTGGTCGAAGTTCCGCGTCATGGCAACCGCAACCTGGAGCTGAGCTCGCGCAATCTCCAAGGCATCGAGCTGATCGCCGGCAACGAAGTGCATCCCTACCACTTGCTGCGCTACGACCGCGTGATTTTCTCGCAGCCGGCGATCGAGAAGATGCAGGTGGCGCTGCAGAATTCGCTGGCCAGACGCAAGGCCAAGGCCAGCGAAGGCGAAGGACAAAAAGAGCACAAGGGGCAGAAGAAGGCCGCGCCACCGCGGCGGCGGACGAAGCATGAAAAAGCGGCGGAGGTGGCCTGATGAAGTCGGCCTATCAGATCATCCGCCGGCCGGTGATTACCGAGAAAGGCCTGGCCATCAAGGAAAACCAGAACACCCTGGTTTTCCAGGTGGCGCCCAAGGCCACGAAGACGGAGATCAAAGAAGCGGTGCAGACGATTTTCAAAGTCAAGGTGCATTCGGTGCGCACCGCCACCTATCCGGGAAAAGAGCGGCGCCGGGGCAAGTTCGCCGGCTACCGCCCGGACTGGAAGAAAGCGTACGTGCGCCTGAAGTCGGGCGAGAAGATGCCGGAGTACGCGCAGAATCTTTAGTTAGGAAAGACCGCTCCAGGCCATTGCAGGTGGCGAAGGCGGCAAGGCCTTGCGGCGGCGCGATTCGGCGGCGGTGGCCGAATCGCTTGATGACGAGGCCGGAAAGACCGCTCCAGGCCATTGCAGGTGGCGAAAGCAGCAAGGCCTTGCGGCGGCGCGATTCCGGCGGCGGTGGCCGAATCGCTTGGGAACGGAGAAAGAAATCAGCTCTCAGTCGCCAGTTATCAGAGAACGACCGAGTATGCAGCACTGAGAGCGGATAGCTGACAGCTGAGAGCTTGTTATGGCCATCAAGACTTACAGACCGACCACGCAGACGCTGCGCTACCGTACCACGCTGGTGAATGACGATATCACCAGCGCACGGCCGCATAAGCCGCTGCTTGAAAGCAAGCAGCGCAGCGGCGGGCGGCGCAACTCGGGCGACATCACCATCTGGCACCGCGGCGGCGGGCACAAGCGAAAGCTGCGCCTGATTGACTTCAAACGCGATAAAACCGGCATTCCGGCCACCGTGGCCTCGATTGAGTACGATCCCAACCGCTCGGCGCGCATCGCGCTGCTGGCCTATGCGGATGGCGAGAAGCGTTACATCCTGCAGCCCAACGGCTTGAAGGTTGGGCAAAAAGTAGTCAGTGGCCCCGAAGCCGACATTCTCACCGGCAACGCGCTGCCGCTGAAAAATATTCCTCCGGGCACGACCATCCACAACGTCGAGCTCAAGCCGGGCAAGGGGGCGCAGATGGTGCGTTCGGCCGGGGGAGCGGCGCAACTGGTCGCGAAAGAAGGAGATTATGCCCTGGTGAAGCTGCCTTCCGGCGAAACCCGCAAAGTTTCGCAGGATTGCATGGCCACCATCGGGCAGGTAGGCAATACCGATCACGAAAACATCACCATCGGCAAGGCGGGACGCACGCGCTGGCTGGGGCGGCGTCCGGTGAACCGGGGCGTGACCATGAACCCGGTGGACCATCCCCATGGCGGCGGCGAAGGCAAGACCTCGGGCGGGCGCCATCCCGTGACGCCCTGGGGCCAGCCCACCCGCGGCTACAAGACGCGCAACAACAAGCGCACGGACGCCTTCATCGTGAGCCGGAGGGGAAAATAGGGCGCACCGGTAGAGACGTAGCTTGCTACGTCTCGGCGGCAAGACAAATGAGACGTTGCAAGCGACGTCTCTACAGAGGGTTTTATGGCACGTTCAACCAAAAAAGGGCCGTTCGTCGACGGATATCTGCAGACGCGGATTGAAGCCATGAACGCGCGCAACGAGAAGAAGGTGCTGCGCACCTGGTCGCGGCGCTCGACCATCATTCCCGAGTTTGTCGGCCACACCATCGCGGTGCACAACGGCAAGAAGTTCACCCCGGTGTACATCACCGAGAACATGGTGGGGCACAAGCTGGGCGAGTTCAGCTTTACCCGCCAGTTCAAAGGGCACTCGATGAAGGCGGCCACCGAAGTCGCGGCCAGGCCGGCGGGCGTGCCCGGCGGTCCAGGAGCCATTGTGCCCGCGGGTGGAGCAGCCCCGGCCGCTCCGGCGGCAGGAGCGCCGAAGGCGTAGATGCGGCATCAAGGGTAGAGACGTAGCCTAGCTACGTCTCTACAGAGGCTGATGGCTGAAAGCGAAAGACTATGGAATTTCGAGCACAAGCCCGATTCATGCGCGTCTCGCCGCAGAAGGCGCGACTGGTGCTGGACCTGATCAGGGGCCGCAAGGTGGAAGACGCGCTCAACACCCTGGCCTTCACCAAGAAGCGGGTGGCGGCGACGGTCGAGAAGCTGCTGCGCTCGGCGGTCGAGAACGCCAACTACCTGAGCGGTGAGAAAGGCTTCGACGTGGATGTGGACAACCTCTACGTCAAACAGGCCGTGGCCGGCGATGGCCCGCGGATGAAGCGCATCCGGCCGGCGCCCATGGGCCGGGCCTACCGCTATGTGCGGCGCATCGCGCATATCCAGCTGGTGCTGGCCGAGCGCAATACGGGCGAGGGCGTGGCCACCGTAGTCGGCGAAGACAAGCCCGCGGCCAAGGCGCCCGCCCGCGCAAAACGCAAGGCGGCGGGAAAGAAAGCGGCCGGCGCGAAGAAGGCGGTTGCTAAGAAAAGCTAGGAGCGAAAAGCTGATTTATGGGTCAAAAAGTTCATCCTTACGGTTTTCGCCTGGGCTACACCAAGCCCTGGCGCTCGCGCTGGTTTGTCGAGAAGGACTACGACAAGCTGCTGCTTGAAGACGTCAAGCTGAAGAACGAGCTGAAGGACAAGCTCAAGTCGGCGGGCGTCAGCTCGATCGAGGTCGAGCGCCCGGGCAACAAGCTGCGGGTGATCATCAAGACGGCGCGCCCGGGCATCATCATCGGGCGCAAGGGCGCGGAAATTGACAAGCTCAAGCAGGAGCTGCAGAAGCGCACCAACCGCGAGGTGTACGTGGATATCCAGGAAGTCCACAAGCCCGAGCTGGATGCCCAACTGGTCTCGGAATCGATCGCGCTCCAGCTGGAAAAGCGCGTGGGCTTCCGCCGCGCCATGCGCAAAGCGGTGGATTCGGCGCTGCGCTTCGGCTGCAAAGGAATCAAGGTGCGGGTGAGCGGAAGGCTGAACGGCAACGAAATCGCCCGCTCGGAGTGGTATCTGCAGGGCCGGCTGCCGCTGCACACCCTGCGCGCCGATATCGAGTACGGCTTCTCTGAGGCCAAAACCACCTACGGCGTGATCGGGGTGAAGTGCTGGATTTACCGCGGCGAGATTCTGCCCAGCAAGAAGCGGGAGTCGCAGCCGGCGGGAGCGTTTTGAAGCTGCTGCTTCTGAGAGTTGGCCGGAAGGCTAAGGGCTAAGGGCTAAGAGCTAAGGGCTGACAGCTGAGAGCTGATTTATGTTGATGCCGAAAAAAGTGAAGTATCGCAAGCAGCAGCGCGGGCGCATGGCGGGCAAGGCCTGGCGCGGCGGCGAGCTGGCCTTTGGCGATTATGGATTAAAGGTGCTCGAGCCGGGCTGGATCACCGACCGGCAGATCGAGGCCAGCCGCGTGGCCATGACCCGCTTCATCAAGCGCGGCGGCAAGATCTGGATTCGCCTCTTTCCCGACAAGCCGGTGACCAAAAAGCCGGCCGAAACCCGTATGGGCAAGGGCAAGGGCGCGCCCGACCACTGGGTGGCGGTGGTGCGGCCGGGCAAGATTCTGTTTGAGATGGAAGGCGTGACCGCGCAGGAGGCCTCTGAGGCCATGCGCCTGGCCTCGCACAAGCTGCCGCTGCGGACCACGCTGGTCTCGCGGCCGGGGGCGCACTGAGAGCTGATCGCTGAGAGCTTACTTATGAAAGCCGACAAAGTTCGCAATCTTACCGATGAGGAGCTGCGCCACCAGGAGCGCGACCTGAGCGACCAGCTCTTCAAGCTGAAGTTTCAGCTCAACATGGGGCAGACCGAAAGCCTCAAAAAAATTCGCGGGCTGCGCAAAGATATCGCCCGGATGAAGACCATCGCGCGCGAGCGCGAACTGGCGGCGCAGTCCCAGACGGAGAGCAAGTGAGCATGGCGGAAACGGCAGAGCAGGCGCACAAAGTTCCCGGCCCGCGCAAGCTGGTGGTGGGCGAGGTGGTCTCGAGCAAGATGCATAAGACCATCGTGGTCGAGGTGGTGCGCAAGAAGTCGCACCCGTTTTACGGCCGGGTGGTCTCGAAGGCCAAGAAGTTCTACGCCCACGATGAGAGCAACCAGGCGCACGTGGGCGATGTGGTACGCCTCGAAGAGACCCGCCCGCTTTCGAAATTGAAGCGCTGGCGGCTGAAAGAAGTTATCCGCAAGGCGGCTTTGGCGCCGGATGTCACGGCGTAGAAAGAATTGAGTAATTGAGGAATTCGGTAATCGAGAAATTGAACACCTCAGTTGGCGGAAGCCGGGGTCTTCAAATTGCCCGATTACAAAATGATCCGATTACCAAATTGAGGATTTACCTATGGCCGTGATGATGCGATCCATGCTGGAGGTGGCCGACAACTCCGGCGCCCGCAAGCTGCAGATGATTCTGCCGCTCGGCGGCTCCACCGGACTGCGCGCCGGCCTGGGGGACGTGGTCACGGCCAGCGTCAAAGAGGCCTCGCCCGACGGGCAGGTGCAGAAGGGCAAGGTGGTCAAAGCGGTCATCGTGCGCACCCGGAAGGAGCACCGCCGGCGCGACGGCACTTACATCCGCTTCGATCAGAATGCCGCGGTCCTGATCAATGACGCGGGCGAGCCGGTGGGCACGCGCGTTTTCGGCCCGGTGGCGCGCGAGCTGCGCGAGAAGAAGTTCTTGAAGATCGTGAGCCTGGCGCCGGAAGTTCTGTGAAAACAATTTAGTAGTTGGGAAATTGGCAATTGGGAAATTTAAAGGCCAGGAGTCCCAGGGTTTTCAATTACCAAATTACACAATTACGAAATCGGGTCTAGAAAATGGCGACGGCAACGACGGCACACAAGCGGGTGGATATCCGGCGCAACGACACCGTCAAGGTGATCAGCGGGCCGGACAAAGGCAAAGAGGGGCGGGTTCTGCGGGTGTTTCCCGACAGCGGGCGCCTGCTGGTCGAGCACGTGAAAGTCGTCAAGAAGCACGTGCGGCCCAACCCCCAGCGCAACGTGCAGGGCGGCATTGCCGACCAGGAGGCGCCGATTGCCATCTCCAACGTGCAGCTGCTCTGCCCCAGTTGCGGGCCGGTGCGCATTGGGCATGAGGTCCGCGGCGAGCGCAAGGTGCGGGTGTGCAAGAAGTGCGGCACCACCCTGGAAAAATAGCTTTCAGCAGTCAGCCATCGGCATTCAGCTGGCTTAATGCCGGAAGAGCTGAGAGCGGAAGACTTTTTAAGAGCGGGTTACAACCATGGCGAAAGAAAAAAAAGAGAGAAAAGGCGCTCCTCAGGAAGAGCAGCGGCCGCCCGAGGCGGCGCGGCACAGCGCCAGGGAAACTCCGCGCCTGAAAGACCGCTTCCGGAAGGAAGTGGCGCCGGCGCTGATGAAAGAGTTTGAGCTCGAGAATCCCATGGCGGTGCCTCACCTGCACAAGATCGTCGTCAACATGGGGGTGGGCGAGGCCACGCAGAACGCCAAGGTGCTCGATCCGGCGGTGAACGAACTGGGCCAGATCACCGGGCAGAAGCCGGTGGTCACGCGGGCCAAAAAGTCCATTGCGGCCTTCAAGGTGCGCGAAGGCCAGGCCATCGGCGCCATGGTGACCCTGCGCGGCGACCGCATGTATGAGTTCTTCGACCGGCTGGTGAACATCGTGCTGCCCCGAGTGCGCGACTTTCGCGGGGTTTCGACCAAGGCCTTCGATGGCCGCGGCAATTACACCCTCGGCCTGCACGACCAGCTGATTTTCCCGGAGATTGATTACGCCAAGGTGGATAAGCTGAAAGGCATGAACGTCACCATCGTGACCACCGCCCGCTCCGATGAGCAGGCGCGGTCGCTGCTCAAACAGCTGGGCATGCCGTTCCGGGCCTGAGAGCAGGTTTTAGCAAGAACCCAGAAGCTGGGTGCCGTCATGGTTAGAAGCGAACGCGGGAAAGAGATAGAGTGGAACTGCAAGCTGAAAGCTGACAGCTGTCAGCCAAAAGCCAGGAGCTGATTTTTGGCAACTACAGCAAAACGAGTCAAGGACGCGAAGATCCAGAAGAAGTTTGACGACTCTCGGGGCAAGGGCCCGAGGCCGAAGTTCTCCACCCGCCGGCACAACCGCTGCAAGATTTGCGGGCGGCCGCGGGCCTACATTCGCAAGTTCGGCATCTGCCGCCTGTGCTTCCGCGGACTGGCCTTGCGCGGGGAGATACCCGGGGTCTCGAAGTCGTCCTGGTAGAGTTGTCCCCGGTCGGGGGCCGTGGCCATCGGCCAGGTTAAGCGGTGAATCTGCCGCGGGTTCTCCGCGTGGGGCGGAGCAAACGGGCAGTTTGAGGAGAAGCGATGAGGTTGACGGATCCGGTCGCAGATATGCTGGCGCGCATTCGCAATGCAGTGAATGCGCGGCATCAGAAGGTGGATGTCCCCGCCTCCAAGCTGAAGGTGGAGATCGCCCGCATTTTGAAAGAGGAGGGCTACATCTCCAATTACAAGGCCACCGAGGAAGAGGGGCACAAGGTGGTTCGCATCTATCTGAGGTATGGCAACAACAACGAGGCCGCGATTTCGAACGTGGCGCGGGTGTCGCGGCCGGGCTGCCGCGTCTATGTGCGGCGCACCGAGATTCCCCGGGTGCTGGGCGGGCTGGGCATCAATATTCTCACCACCCCGCGTGGGGTCATGACCGGCCGGCAGGCGCGCAAGGCAGGCGTGGGCGGCGAGGTATTGTGCGAAGTTTGGTAAAAGCCGTCAGCCTTCAGCAGTCAGCATTCGGTAAGAATGCGGGGCGGAGGGTTTGGCTGAGCGCTGAGGGCTGAGTGCTGAAGGCTAATTTATGTCACGCATCGGAAAAAAACCGATTCCCCTCCCCAAGGGAGTGAGCGTCAAAATCGAAGGCAATCTGGTCGCCGTGCAGGGGCCGAAGGGCAAGCTGGAAACGGCGCTGCCCGCGGGCATCCGCATGCAACAGCAGGACGGCCACCTGGTCGCCCTCCGCGAGAACGATGAGCAGGCCGCCCTGCACGGGCTGGCGCGCGCCCTGGTCAACAACGCCGTCGAAGGCGTCACCAAGGGCTGGACCCGGGAACTGGAGATCGTAGGCATCGGCTATCGCGCCGAAATGAAGGGCAAGGCCACGGTAGTCTTCAACCTGGGTTACTCGCACCCGATTGAGTATCCGCTGCCTTCGGGTATTGAGGCCGCGGTGGATGCCAAGCAGACCCGGCTGACCGTGACCGGCATCGACCGGCAGAAAGTCGGCCAGGTGGCGGCCGAAATGCGCGGCCTGCGCCCGCCCGATCCTTATAAGAACAAGGGCGTGCGCTATGTGGGCGAGCGCTTGAAGAAGAAGGTGGGCAAGACGGGAGCGAAATAGATTGAGTAATTGAGAAATTGTGTAATGGAGTAATTTGGAACAACCGGCGCGTTGGTAAATTACTCAATTACCAGATTTCCCAATTATCAAATGGGTTTTCTATGCTGACATCAACCTCTAAGAACGCGACCCGGCGGAGGGTGCATGAGCGCATCCGCAAGAAGCTGATGGGAACGGCCGAGCGGCCCCGGCTGAACGTGTACCGCTCGCTGAACCACATCTATGTGCAGCTGATTGACGACCTGCAGGGCGCAACCCTGGTTTCGGCCAGCTCGGCCGAAGGCAAAAAGGCCGAGCGCCGCACCGGCGGCAACGTGGCCTCGGCCAAAGCCGTGGGTAAGGCCATTGCCGAGCGCGCCCGGGCCAAGGGAATTGACCAAGTGGTGTTTGACCGTGGCGGCTACATTTATCACGGGCGGGTCAAGGCCCTGGCCGATGCCGCCCGCGAAGCCGGACTGAAGTTTTGATGGAGTAA
>DATIYF010000008.1:0-14609 GCA_035517775.1 Terriglobales bacterium | reverse complement strand
TTCTTTCTGGATGGCCTTGATCTTCTCGTTGAGGTAGTACTCTTTCTGCGCCCGCTCCATCTGCCGCTTCACCCGCGACTGGATGGTGCGGTCCATGTTCAGCTTTTCGATTTCGATATCGAGCACGTCGGCAATGCGGTTCAAGCGCTCGGCGGGATCGAAAATCTCGAGCAACTCCTGCTTTTCCTCGATGGAAAGCTGCAGGTTCGCCGCGATGGTGTCAGTCAGCTTGGCCGGGTCTTCCATGCGGACGGCGGCGATCATGGTCTCGTAGTTCAGCGACTGGCAGAGCTTGACGTATTGCTCGAAGAGCGAGGTGACGCGCTGCATGCCGGCCGAAATCTGCGGCGTGGTCTCGGTGGTGTAGCGGGCCACGCGCAGCGAGACCTGCATGTAGCCTTCGGTCTCGCTGATCTGCAGGATTTTGCCGCGCTCGATGCCCTCGACCAGCACCTTGATGTTGCCATCGGGCAGCTTGAGGCTCTGCACGATGTTGACGATGGTGCCCACCTGGTAGATTTCATTGGGCTTGGGCTCATCCACGCTGGCATCGTGCTGGGTGGCCAGAAAGATTTTCTTGTCGGAGGCGAGCGCCTCTTCCAGAGCGCGCACGCTGGACTCCCGGCCCACCACGAACGGGGTCATCATGTGGGGAAAGATGACCACGTCCCGAATGGGCATCATGGGCAGCTTTCTGGTCTCGAATTTTTCCTTGACTTGGGTCACCAATTACTCCCGAGCAAATATTGGCCGTGGGCGGATGGGCCTCGGCTTGGCTTTAGGAGCCAGGGCAGCGAGGGCCCGGGCGCGTTCGGCCTTTGCATCCTACACGTCTGTTCCGTGCTGATGCCAGTCTTAGTTGGCCAGGGTTCTGCGCCCCAGGCCAACCTCTGCCGGCGGCTAACCCGCTTTCTCCATCATAGCCAGAGATACGTTGCGTTTTTCGACCATTTCGCGGGTAACCTCAAATTCGCGCAACTTTTTCTGGCTGGGCAAGTGGTACATAAGGTCGAGCATCAGCTCTTCCAGAATCATGCGCAGGCCGCGGGCGCCGACTTTGCGCACCATGGCTTGGCGTGAAATCGCCCGCAAGGCTTCGTCGCTGAACTTCAGGCGGACGTTTTCAAACTCGAACAGGCGCTGATACTGCTTGACGATGGCATTCTTGGGACGGGTGAGGATTTCGATCAGGGCAAACTCGTCGAGATCTTCGAGCAGCCCGACCACCGGCAGACGGCCCACGAATTCAGGAATCAGGCCAAACTTGATCAGGTCTTCGGGCTGCACTTCGCTCAGCAACTCAAAATTGCGTTTGCGGTTGGGTGCGGCATCTTCTTCTTTTTCGTCGGTGGCTTTGAAGCCCAGCGACTTCTTACCGACGCGCCGGCCCACAATCTTCTCCAGGCCCACGAAGGCCCCGCCGCAAATAAACAGGATGTTGGTAGTATCCACGGGGGTAAATTCCTGGTGGGGATGCTTGCGGCCACCCTGGGGCGGCACGTTGGCGATGGTGCCTTCCAGAATTTTCAGCAGCGCCTGCTGCACGCCCTCACCGGAGACGTCGCGGGTGATGGAGGGGTTCTCATCCTTGCGGCCGATCTTATCCACTTCGTCTATGTAGATGATGCCGGTCTGGGTGCGGCCCACGTCGCCATCCGCGGCCTGCAGCAGCTTGAGAATAATATTTTCCACGTCTTCGCCGACGTAACCGGCTTCGGTGAGCGTAGTCGCATCCACGATGGCGAAGGGAACATCCAGCATGCGGGCCAGGGTTTGCGCCAGCAAGGTCTTGCCGGTGCCGGTGGGCCCAATGAGCATGATGTTGGACTTGGTCAGCTCGACCCCATCGCCGCTCTTCTGGCGGTTCATATAGATGCGCTTGTAGTGGTTGTAGACCGCGACTGCCAGCTTTTTCTTGGTCTGTTCCTGGCCAATGACGTATTCATCCAGGAATGTCTTGACCTCTTGCGGCTTGGGAAGCTGGTTGGGGTGGGTAGTGGGAGGCGCGGAGGCTTTGTCGTCCTCGAGAATCGAGTTGCAGACGGCCACGCACTCGTCGCAGATATAAGCCCGGGGATAGTCGCTGGGAGAGGATATCAGCTTGGCGACCGCGTCCTGCGATTTATGGCAGAACGAACAGCGCAACATCTCTTCGGTACCGCTCCTGGTTTTCACTCGGCCTAACTCCTCTCAAGCGCGGTCCCTCTGCCCCTGAGCGACCCCTGCCCAGTCGGCCGTGAGAGATCGTTCCCGCCGCGTGCGCCGTGCCGGGCCCGCGGCGAAATCCCGATCATACCTTCTCTCTGGTCGTATAGATGATATCGTCTATGATTCCGTATTCCTTCGCCTGTTGGGCGTTCATAATGAAGTCGCGCTCGACGTCTTTTTCCACTTTGTCGAGCTTCTGCCCGCTGTGCTTGGCGAGCAGCTGATTGGTGATTTCGCGCATGCGCAGAATCTCGCGCGCATGAATATCAATATCGGTGGCCTGGCCGGAAAGCCCGCCCATGGAGGGCTGGTGGATTAGAATTCTCGAATTTGGCAGGGCCAGGCGCTTCTTGGTTTCGCCTGCCGCCAGCAGCAGCGCCGCCATGCTGGCCGCCTGCCCGATGCAGATGGTGGTGACATCATTTTTCACATACTGCATGGTGTCATAGATCGCCATGCCGGCGGTGATGGAACCGCCCGGCGAGTTGATGTAGAGCTGGATGTCTTTTTCCGGATCTTCCTGGGCGAGGAAGAGCATTTGGGCGATGGCCAGATTGGCGACATTATCGTCAATGGGCGTGCCGATGAAAACGATGTTGTCGCGCAGCAGGCGGGAGTAAATGTCGTAGGCGCGCTCGCCCCTCCCGGTCTGCTCGATGACCATGGGCACCAGCATCATTTGTGGGTCTTTCACATTCACCTTCCGCACACTCCTGCCCCAGACTGCTCTCTGGCATGGGGAGGGATTGAAAGTGCCCGCTTTAGGCGGACTGTTGATACAAAAAATCGAGGGTCTTTTCGGCGCGGATTCTTGACCGGATTCTATCCAGCGCTCCATCCCGTGTCAAACGAGCGCGGACTGCCTCCGGGGTCTGCTTGGTCTGGTGCGCCAGGCCTTCCACCTCGCGCTCCAGGTCCTCGTCGCTGACCTCGATTTTCTCCTCCTCCGCCACTTTATCCAGCAGCAGCGAAGCCTTGACCTCGTGCAGGGCGCGCTCGCGCTGACCGGCGCGCAGCCGCTGCAAATCCATTTTCTTCAAATCTTCCTGGCGCATGCCCTGGGCCACCAGGGCGCGCAAGCCGCGCTCCAGCTGCACATCAATCTGGCGTTCGACCATGGCCTCAGGCACTTCGAAGTCATTGCGCTGAATCAGGTCCGCCACCAGCTTATCTTTGGCGGCGCGCTCGGCTTCGTGCTTGCGCTCGCTCTCCATGCCTTGGCGGATGCGCTTGCGCACATCGTCCAGACTGGTGAACTCGCCCAGCTCCTTGGCAAACTGATCGTTCAGTTCGGGCAGGCTCTTCTGCTTGAGCGCCTGCACGCGCACGGTATAGGAAAACACCTTGCCGGCCAGCCGCTGGTCAGAAAAATCCTGGGGATAGGTAACGTCGAAGGTTCGCTCATCGCCGGCCGCGGCGCCGCGCAGGTTCTCAGTAAACTCGGGCATGGTGTTGTTGCCCGCCATTTCCACCAGAACGTCATCCATATGCACCGGCTTGCCTTCGCCATCGCGAGGCTGGCCGTCGAGCGAGACCTGAGCGAAGTCGCCGTCGGCGAGCGTGCGTCCCTCGATGGAATGGAAAGCGGCGTGCTGCTCCTGCAGATTTTTGAGCGCCTGGTCAATCTCTTCTTCCGTAACCGTGATCTCCGGCTTTTCGGCGCGCAGCTCTTTGTAGCCGCCGACCTTGACCTGGGGAAGAATTTCGAAGCTGGCCTTGAAGCGCAGGGGTTCGCCCTCGTGCACGTGCAGATCGGTGACCCGCGGCTGCGAGACCGGCATCAGGCCGAGCTTGTCGGCCTCTTTGCGGAAGTAGCGCGGAACCAGGGCGTCCACCACGTCGTTTTGAATGTCCTGGGAAAAGCGCTGGCGGATGACGGAGGCGGGCACGTGCCCGCGGCGGAAGCCAGGAATGCGCGCCAGTTTCTGGTATTTCTGGATCAGGGTCTGGGTTTCGCGGCTCACTTCTTCGGCGGGGACTTCAATTTCGATCTCCCGCTTGGTGGCGGCGCTGGCTTCTGTGGGGCTCACGATTTGAGTGTAAAGAGGGAAGGAGATCATCGTCAAACCGGCGAGCGGGGAGGTAGTGACTGCAGTTACTCTCGTTGGTTGCTAGCCGAAGGTCATGGTTGCAAGAGAGGAACATTTGATCTCAGATTGCACCGTTCTAAGAAAAGGGAAGAGCACAAGCCCGCGAGCTCTCGTTCGCCCGGCCGACATGCGCAGGCTTTAGAATGTGGCCGGAATCCATGCGCAAAAATCTGCCTACATGGTTGGTTCAACTGAATTCGGAAGTCGTCGCGTGTAGGCTTTGTCCCCGGCTGGTGGCGTACCGGGAAAAAGTGGCGCAGGAAAAGCGCCGCGCTTATCGCGATTGGGAATATTGGGGCAAGCCGGTTCCGGGCTTTGGCGATCCGAATGCTCGAGTTCTGGTGCTCGGGCTGGCTCCGGGAGCCCACGGTTCGAACCGCACCGGGCGGCCGTTCACCGGCGATGCTTCCGGGAAGTTTATGTATCCCGTGTTGTACGAGACAGGATTCTCGAATCAGCCGAATGCGACGCACCGTGGCGATGGCCTGGAGTTGCGGGATCTGTACATTACGGCGGCGGTGCGCTGTGCGCCTCCGGACAATAAGCCGCTGCCGCAGGAACTGGCCAATTGCGCTCCGTATCTGGAGCGCGAGCTTGCGGGATTGCGCGAGCTGAAGGTGATCGTGGCTTTGGGGCGAATCGGGTTTGAGGCCTACCTGAAATCGCTGCAAAAGCGGGGGCTGTTGAAAAGCCGGGCCCAGTACGTGTTTCGGCATGGGGCGAGCTACCGGATGCCGGATGGTAACAGGTTACTGGCCTCTTACCATCCCTCGAACCAGAACACGCAGACGGGCAAGCTGACACGGGCCATGTTCGTGAAAATTTTTAAAGAAGCCGCACGAATGGCCGATAGGGCAGGCTAGGCGGCCGCCGCCAGGGCCGGATCGCTCGCCCTCCCCATGCACGGGGCTACACAACAGTTAGGGTTTGCGAACCGGGGCGGCGCCGCCGCCAATGTCTTATTTTGGGTCGTTGCGTTAGTTCGGCGGGCGAATGAAATCTCAAAAACCCACCAACACCGGCTCGGGTTCGAGGTGAACCCCCCAGGCCTCTTGCACTCGCAGTTGAATCTCTTCTTTCAGAGCGAGGATCTCGGCGGCCGTGGCCTGGCCGCGATTCACGATGGCGAGGGCGTGCTTGCGGGAAATTCCCACGTGACCGGCGGCAAAGCCCTTTGTGAATCCCGAGTGCTCGACCAGCCAGGCGGCGGAAATCTTGTGCTGGGCCTGCAGCGCAGGATAGCTGGGGATGGCGAGGCCGCGCGCCTGGGCCCGCCTGGTCAGCGCTTCATATTGCCCGGCAGAGAGCACCGGGTTCTTGAAAAATGAGCCGGCGCTGCGGCACTCCGGATCGCCGGCAGCGATGAGCATGCCCTTGCCGGCACGAATACGAAGAACTGCATCTCGAGTCTCGGCCAGCGTCGGCGCGGCGCTCCCCACAAAATGCCGCTTGAGGTCTGCATACTCAATTTTGGGCGGTCCGCCGGGATGCAAGGCATAGGCCACGCGCAAAATGATGAAGCGCCCCCGTTCGCTGGTATTGAAGATGCTGCTGCGATAGTGGAACCCACAGGCTTCGTTACACAGTTCGCGGAGTTGGCCCTGTTTCAGGTCAAAGGTGAGAACCGACTCGATGGTCTCGGCGACTTCCTGGCCATAAGCGCCGACGTTCTGCACTGGCGTGGCGCCCACGCTGCCGGGAATCCCGCTCAGGCACTCGATTCCTGCGCAGTTCAGGGCGACGGCACGGGCGACGAAGCCATCCCATGGTTCACCGGCGCCAACCTCGAAGATTGCCTTGCCCTGTTCGTGGCGTTCTTCGATCCCGCGAATGCCGATTTTCAAAACCAGCCCGGGCCAGCCATTATCAGAGACCAGAAGATTGCTGCCGCCGCCGAGCACGAACAGAGGCCAGGCGGCGGCGTGGGCGCGGCCGACTGCCAGCTCAACTTCGGCGAGCGTGGTGGCCTCGGCAAAATAGCGGGCAGGTCCGCCGACCTGGAGCGTGGTCAGGGGCGCGAGCGCGACATTTTCGCGAATGAGCATGGAGATGGCATCAATATAATGGAATCGGCGAAGCTTCTGCCGCCTGGGCGTCCTCTCTGATCCAGCCGCCAGTTCCTGGTTCACAGCTTTCTGTTAGAGATTTGAGGGGAGCGTTGTGCGCGAGCACGCAAGTTCGCGCATCCAAGCTGGGGAAATCAGCAGCTGGGGAAATCAGTGGGGCAAAAGCTGCAGCGTTTGTATTAGAATGTTCGACTTTTGGAGGAGGAGTAATGTACCCGGAGATTCTGGTGGTGCCCATGCGGGAGGAATTGACCCGCCTAGGGGTGGAAGAACTTCGTACAGCCGGCGCGGTGGATGAAGCCTTGATGCAGCCGGCCGGCCCAACCATGGTGATCGTGAATTCTATCTGCGGCTGTGCGGCGGGGCGGATGCGTCCTGCGGTGCGCGCTGCCTTACAGCATTCCAGCCGGCCGGACCGGGTTTTCAGCGTTTTTGCCGGGCAGGACCCGGAAGCGACCGAGCGCGCCCGCAGCTACTTCACGGGATACCCGGCCTCTTCTCCCTCGATTGCCCTGCTGCGCGACGGCAAACTGGTGCACATGATGCAGCGCAGCGACATCGAGCACCGCGAGGCGGCCGATATTGCCACCGAACTCAAGCGGGTGTTCGATGAATATTGCGCTGAGCCAGCCGAGGCCTAGGATCTCAGCTCAAAACTTTGCATTTGCGCCCCGCAGCGCGCGGAAGGTCATTTCCCTGGCGCGGCTGCGGGTGCGTTTCTTCCAGGCGAAGAACAATCCGGCGTAAGTCTCAGTAATGTAGTCGGTGGGCCCGAGGGCCAGTTTCCTGGCGGTCTGATCAATCCAGCGGGATGGGCCTTCGATCTCGCCGAAGTTGCCGATCGGGGTCTGGTCAATCACGACGTGGCCGTGCCGGTCACTCCACTCGGCGCGGAATTTCTCGTAGCGAAACGAAGGCCGGTAGCCCAGGGCCAGAAGAATGCTTTCCATCTTTTTTCCGTCTTCGACCCTGGTTTGGGTTTCGGTACGCGTCTTGTGGCGCCCGCTCTTGCCTTTCGCCTTGTGAGTCAAGAGCCATGTGTTTCCATACTTGCGCAGGCGAAGCAGCGCGCCACGTTTGCGCAAAGGCTGGCCAGGCAGGTCGTATAGGGTGTTGATTTCGTGCGTAGGCGGCGTGATCTGGCGGAACCCGGCATCGCGCAGCCTGGCCTGAAGCTCGCGCAATTCGCCGATGCGGAATTTGATCTCGATCTCTTTCGAGGAAGACATGGGCGAGGAAGACATGGGCCAATCGAAAATCTGGGAAGCGGCTGAATTCAGGCCGCCGGCTATCCCGTTTTACGCCTTGCGAGCCTCTAGGAAAAAGTCGGCAACCTTAGCAGGTCGTCGCTGGGCACCGGCTCGAGCGGTTGCGCCGCTTTGCGCCAGGCAGCCAGGCCGCCCTGGATCACAAAAGCATGAAATCCTTGTTCTCTGAGCATCCGCGCCACCCGGGCGCTGGTCGCCTCGCGCGCTCAAGTGCAGTAGAGGTAGATGTCTTTGTCGCGTGCCAGGCTGCCGAGTTCGGCGGAAAGATGATTCGGCTCCAGCCGGATGGAGCCCTGAATCCGCTGCGCGCCGGAATCGTAATAGCCGTGGCTGCGCACGTCCAGGATGAGAATCTTCTCTTTGTCGGCAGAGTTCAGCCGCTCCGCCAGTTCTTCGACCGGCACGCGGGGCACGGAGCGATAATCTTTGTTGCGCCGAAAGTTCCAGACCTTGTAGGCGACGTACACCACGACGGCGAGCAGCAGAAATTCCATGAACAGGCGGCTGGTCTCTTGAATTCCGCGGGTCATGGCGCTGAGAAAACCGCGGAATATATAACCCAGGCTGAAATAAGCGCCAATGTAAAGCGCGGCGCCGGCGAAATCGAGCCGCCAGAATTGCCCCAGCCGCATTTTCATGCTGCCGGCCAGAGGCGGGGCCATGCTGTTGAGGCCGGGAATGAACTTGGCGACTACCAGGGTGGCCTTGCCGCGCTTGTAGAAAGATTCGGCCGAGGTCAGGATGCAGGACTCCGGGTTTACGGAAACGCGGCAGAGAAAGCCGAGAAGCGCCCAGCCCATCTGGCGGCCCAGCACGAAAAGCAAGGAATCGCCCATCATCATGGCGGTGAGCGCCAGAGCCAGTACCACGGGAGCGCTCAAGGTCCTGGCTGAAGCGGCTGCGCCGCCAGCCACCAGGGCCAAAGCTGCCGGCGCCGGCAGGCCGATTGCCTCGGCGAAGATAATTGCGAAGATGAGAAGATAGCCGTGCTGGGCGATGAGGGAGAGAACGTGGTTCATCGTAAGTTTGCCGGTTTTCCGTTAGATTGGCGGCCCGCCGCAAAGGATTCACGTGGGGAGGAGCAATATGCCGGAAAATGTCGTACCGCGCCATTATCTTAACCCAGGCGCCCGCAAGGGGCCGTTGCCTTTCAGCGATGCCGTGCTGGCCGGAAATACGCTTTACATCTCGGGGCGCATTGGACTTGACCCCGCCACCGGCTGGGCGCCGGCTGACGTGGAAGAGGAAATCCGCCTCTTGCTGGATGACTTCGCCGCAGTGCTGGCCGAGGCAAAGATGACCATGGACGACCTGGTCTGGGTGCAGATCTTTTCGCCTGACATTTCTCTGTGGGAGCCGTTCAATGCGGCCTATGTAAAGCGTTTCTCCCGGGAATTGCCGGCACGGGCGTTCATCGGTTCGGGGCCGCTGTTGCGCGGCGGCAGGTTTGAAATGATGGGGACGGCGGTGCGGCGCTAGGTTTTATTTCTCGCGTGCCACCACAAACTCCGGGGCCCACATCAGGGCGCGCTTGATCTCACCATCGGGAAAACTGCAGATCGCATTCTGCGCCAATTCCGCATATTGCGCAGCGCGTAGATTGGCCGCTTCGAGAGAGCCGTAGCGGCTGAGGACTTCCAGAATGGCGGCGTGGCTTACGCCGTCAAATGTGCCCTTGCTCATGACCCTGGCGATCATGCCCCGCTCCGCCGGGGTGCAGCGCTCAAGCGCGTGGATCACGGCCATCGTGACCTTGCCTTCCCGCAGATCGCTGGCCACGGGCTTGCCCAGCACGTCTTCGGAGGCGGTCAGATCCAGCACATCGTCCACGAGCTGAAAGGCCATGCCCAGGTCGCGGCCATATTGCCCCAGGTTTTGCTCCTGCTCGGGCGTGGCTTTGCCAAGAATCGCTCCCAGGCGCATGCAGACGGAAAACAGGCAGGCGGTCTTGCGGTAAATCAGGTCGAAATGCTCATCCAGCGAAATCAGCTTGCCCAGCTTTTCCATTTGCAGCAGTTCGCCCTCGACCATCTGCTGGGTGAGTTCGATGAGCGTATCGAGAATGCGGAAGTTGCGCTCCTGCACCGCGATCTTGAAGGCCTGCATGTAGAGCCAGTCGCCGGCGAGCACGCATTTTGAATTGCCCCATTGCGTGTTGGCTGCGGGGCGGCCGCGGCGGGTCTGAGCGTCGTCAATAATGTCGTCGTGAACCAGGGTGGCGGTATGAATGATTTCCACTACCGCGCCCAGCCGAACCGCCCCGCGCCCCTGGTAGTCGAACAGCTTGGCGGAGAGCAGCAGCAGCGCCGGCCGGATGCGCTTGCCTCCGCCATTGCGCAGGTATTCGCCGATTTCGGTAATGGCCTCGACCCCGGCCACCGTATCGCGGCCGAATTCGCGCTCGATGGCGGCCAGGTCTTCGCTCAGCATGGCGAAGATTTCTTTTCCGTTGATGGTTGCCGGCGTGCTCATTCGTTCTTTCTAACCACGGAGGGGCGGAGCAATAACAAGTAGATTTTCTCCGTGGCTCTGTGCCTCCGAGGTGAATCTAGTTCGACCGGTAATTGGTGAACTGCATATCGATGCCAAAATCCTGCTGCCGCAAGAGCGCGATGATTTCCTGCAGGGTGTCGCGGTCTTTGCCGCTTATCCGCACCAGGTCGGCCTGAATGGAGGCCTGCACTTTTTTCTTCGAATTCTTGATCAGCTTGACGATTTCCCGCGCCTTTTCGATGGGAATGCCCTGCTGCATGGTGATGCGCTGCTTGGCCGTGCCCCCGGCGGCGGGCTCAATTGGCCCGTAGGTCAAGCCTTTCAGCGGCACCCCGCGCTTGACCAGCTTTTGCTGGAAGACATCATTCACGGCCTTCAGCTTGTAATCGTCGATGGCGTGCAGCACGATAGCTTCCTTGCCATCCAACTCGATTTGCGCTTTAGCGTCCTTCAGATCGAAGCGGGTATGGATCTCTTTCAGCGCGAACTGAATCGCGTTCGAGACTTCCTGCAGGTCAATTTTGCTTACGATGTCGAAGGTGTTCTCTGGCATGTTGAAAGGCCGGCTTGACTACATTTATAGATTATCCCGCCCCGGGCGAAGATGCACTCTCCAAGCTAAATGGAAGTCGCGGTTTCGGAAAGGGAAAAGAAGCGGTAAAAGTTGGCCGCGGTGTGGCGGCCGGCCTCTTCGCTGCTGAGGCCGCGCAGTTCTCCCAGTTGGCGGGCGGTTTCTTTGACGAATGCCGGCTCGTTGCGCTTGCCGCGATGCGGTACCGGGGCCAGAAAGGGCGAGTCGGTCTCGATCAGCATGCGCTCCAGCGGCGCCTGCCGGGCGGCATCACGAATCTGCTGGGCTTTGGGAAAAGTCACGTTCCCGGCGAAGGAGATCATGAATCCAAGATCGAGAGCGCGCCGGGCGTGCGCCCAGGCGCCGGTGAAGCAGTGCAAGATTCCCCCCAGGCCGGAAGAAGCCCAATGTTCCGCGATCAGGCGCAGGCAATCCTCCCAGGCATTCTCGCTTCTATCGGAAGGGCGGCAGTGAATCACAATGGGCAGCTTGGCCTTGCGCGCCAGCTCCATCTGCCGGATGAAAACCGTCTGTTGAATCTCTCGCGGCGAATGATCGTAGAAGTAATCGAGGCCGATTTCGCCCCAGGCGATGACCTTCGGCCGCCGGGCCAGTTGCTCCAGCTCGCTGAAGTCAGCGTCTGTGGCCATCCTGGCTTCATGAGGATGAATGCCAATGGTGGCGTAGATGAATTCGTGCTGTTGCGCCAGACGGATTCCGCAATCGAGCGAGCCCGGCCCCGTGCCGCTGCCGATCGCGACGATGGTTTCGACCCCGGCTGCGCGCGCGCGGGCCAGCATCGCCTCACGGTCGGAGTCGAACTGCTCCATTTCGAGATGGGCGTGGGAATCTACGAACACGGCCGGGGTTCCTCGTCACCGCTGGTCATTCCGAGCGGCATAGCGAGGAATGTGCTTTTGTGCAAACCGCAAGCCAAGCAGATTTCTCGCTGCGCTTGAAATGACAACTCCCAAGAAGGCCCGGCGGTCACTTCAGCCGCGTTCCCACCGGCACATCCTCCAGAAAACCGGCCAGGATGGGCTTTCCGCCCTCGGGCGAGGCGGCCACAATCATTCCGTTCGACTCCAGGCCGCGCAGCTTCCGGGGCAGCAGGTTGGCCACGATCACCACTTTTCGGCCCACCAGGGTCTCCGGGGCATAGGCCTCGGCGATGCCGGCCACGATCTGCCGCACCTCGCTTCCCAGGTCCACCTCGAGGCGCAGCAGTTTATCCGCGCCTTTTACTTTCTCGGCGGTCTTCACCTGCGCCACCCGCAGTTCCACTCGGCTGAAATCGTCAATGGTGATCCTGCCGTCGGCGGTCGGCGCCGCGGGCGCCTTTGCCGGGGCTGCGGCGGCGCCTGCCGGCTTGGACTCCGCCGGAGCTTTCATCTCTGGCGCCGGCGTGCTGCGTCCCTGTTCCTCCATCTGTTGCATCCTTTCGATTGCGGATTTGTCGGCGCGCGGAAACACCGGCTGCACTTCGCCCAGCCGGGTCCCCACCTGCAGCTGGCCCCACTTCAGTTCCGCCAGAGCGCACTTGCGAATATCGCCCAGCCCGAGCTGGGTCCAGATCTTCGCCGTCGCCTCCGGCATCACCGGGTGCGCCAGCGCGGTGACAATGCGCAGCGCTTCCGCCGCCGTATAGAGCACGGTGGCCAGGCGCGCCTGGCTGCCTTCTTCCTGCTTTTCGCCCAGCGACCAGGGCTGATTTTCCACGATGTACTTATCCACCGCGGCCACCAGGCCCCACGCCGCTTCCAAAGCGCGCGAAAACTGATACTGCGCGAACTGCGCATGAAATTCGGCGATGGTGTCACGCGCGGTTTGGATGACGGCACTCTCGGAGGCAGCCTGGGCCCGTGCCGAGGGATAAGGCACTTCTCCCTTGAAGTAGCGGTGGATCATGGTCAATGTGCGGCTGGCCAGATTGCCCAGCCCATTGGCCAGATCGGAATTGTAGCGCTGCACCAGAGCGTCGAAGCTGAACGATCCGTCCTGCCCGAAGACAATTTCACGCAGCAGGAAGTAGCGCAGCGAGTCGGAACCGAGCACATCGAGAATGGTTTCGGCGCGCACAATGTTGCCGCGCGATTTCGACATCTTGCTCTCTTCGAACAGCAGCCAGCCGTGCGCGATGATGCCTTTGGGCAGGGGCAGGCCTGCAGCCATGAGAAATGCCGGCCAGTACACGCAGTGAAAGCGGACAATTTCTTTGCCGATCATGTGCAGGTCGGCGGGCCAGAACTTTCTGTACTTGCTGTCGTCGGCTGAACCGTAGCCCAAAGCGGTGATGTAATTGGCCAGGGCATCCAGCCAGACGTAGATCACATGTTTGGGGTCATCGGGCACAGGGATGCCCCAGGAAAAGGTCGAGCGGCTGATGGAAAGATCGCGCAGGCCGGAGCGCACGAACGAGATCACCTCGTTGCGCCGGGTTTCGGGGCGAATGAACTCCGGCTGGTCGGCATAGAGGCGCAGCAGCTTATCTTCGAAGGCAGAGAGCTTGAAGAAATAATTTTCTTCTTTCACCGTCTCGGTGGGGCGGCCGCATTCGGGGCAGGGAGCGCCCGGGCCGGCCACGTCAACATAAAGCTCGTCAAACACACAGTACTGGCCGGTGTAGCTGCCCTTGTAGATATAACCTTTGTCGCGAATCTGCCGCCACAGCGCCTGCACCCCGCGCTTGTGCCGCTCCGAGGTAGTGCGGATGTAGTCGTCGTAGGTCAGGCCCATGCGGTCCCACAGGGCGCGAAACTCGGCCGAGACTTCATCCGTCATCTGCTGCGGAGTCTTGCCTGCGGCCAGGGCGGCGCGCTCGATCTTCTGGCCGTGCTCATCGGTGCCGGTGAGAAACAGAGTGTCATAGCCCATCATGCGCTGGCGGCGGGCAATGGTGTCGCAGGCCAGGGTAGTGTAGGCATGGCCGATGTGCGGCCGCGCATTCACGTAGTAGATGGGCGTCGTGATGTAGAACGTTTTAGACATGACGGGAGTTTACGATTTGGTATTTGCTAATTGAGAAATTTGGTAATTTCAAAGACTCGGCTTTTCAAATTGCCCAATTGCCCGATTACTCAATTTTCAAATATTCCTGCATCGCCTCCTGCATCACGCTTTTCAGAGGAACATGCTTTTCGGCCGCGATCTTGCGGCAGTCTTCGTATTCCGGCGCGTAATTGGTGACCGTGCCGTTCATGCTGGCGATTTTCAGCCGCACGTGGCCCCATCGGGTAGCGACCGTCACCCACTTCCGGGCCAAAGCCTGGCGTCTCTCTTCGCGGCGCCGTACGCCCAGGGTGGTGGTCTCGGCAAACAGAATCTGCGTCAGCTTCGCCGCATCTTCCGCCTTCGCCAGTACTGTGAGCACCATCCCCGGACGGTTTTTCTTCATCTGCACCGGCGCGCCAAACACATCGAGCGCGCCCGCTTCGAGCAGGCGATCCATCACATAGCCGAAGACCTGCGGATTGAGGTCGTCGAGGTTCGCCTCAAGAACCGTGATGGTCTCCTGCTGCGTCTTCGCCGCCAGCGCCGGCAAAGATTCTCCTACCGTCAACCGCAAGACGTTGGCATGGCCGGGGAAGTCTCGGGTTCCGGCGCCATAGCCGGCCTTTTCGATCTTCATCTCGGGAAAGGGCGCGAAGCGCGCTGCCAGCCTGTTTACAATCGCCGCCCCAGTCGGCGTAACCAGCTCCGCCTGAATTCCAGACGAGTAGACAGGCGCGCCCTTCAGCAACTCGACCGTGGCCGGCGCTGGAATCGGAAAGGTGCCGTGGGCGCACTTCACCGTTCCGCCGCCGACGTTCAGCGGAGAGCAGATGATCTCATCCACGCCCAGCGCCTCGACGCCGACCGCTGCGCAAACGATATCCACCAGCGCATCTACGGCGCCGACCTCGTGGAAGTGGAT
>DATIYF010000007.1:0-3202 GCA_035517775.1 Terriglobales bacterium | reverse complement strand
GCTGTTGCCACCCGGCTCGTGGTAAGAATCGCTCCCAGCGGCAGCCCAGCCGCAAGCGGTTTTGCCACAGTAACAATGTCCGGCCGAACTCCGTAGTGTTGATAGGCGAAATTGCGGCCCGTGCGGCCAAGTCCACACTGGATTTCATCCAGAATCAGCAGTGCGCCTGTGCTCTTGGTCAGCTTTCGCGCGAGTTGAAGAAACTCTGGACGGATGGGGCGAATTCCTCCCTCGCCCTGAATTGTTTCCACGCCGATGGCACACACGCTGCCATCAAAGTGCCGCTGCAAATCTTCGGCATCGTTGAACTTAACGAAGCTCACACCGGGCAAGAGCGGCGCAAACGGATCGCGATATTTCCGCTGTCCCGTGGTCGCCAGCGAACCGAAGGTCCGTCCATGAAAAGAATTGTCGAGCGCGAGAATGCGCCACTTCGGCTTGTGCCCGTTGCTGTTCTGTACTCGGGCGTAAGAGCGAGCCAATTTGAGCGCACCTTCCCACGCCTCCGTACCGCTGTTGCAAAAAAAGGCCCGATCGAGGCCCGAGATCCGCGTCAACTGCGCCGCCAGCTCAGCTTGATACTCGTGGAAAAACAAATTCGAAGTGTGAATCAGGCGTCCAGCCTGCCGCTTCAGCGTGGCCTGGATCACCGGATGCCGGTGGCCAAGCGCATTTACGCCGATTCCGCTGAGGAAATCGAGATAGCGGCGCCCCCTCGCATCCCAGAGATAAACCCCGCGCCCGCGTTCAAACAGAATCTTGTGGCGGTCGTACGTCGGCAGCAACAGTTTTTGTTCGGAATGAATGACGGAGGCCAGACTCATGCCCAGGTGACCTCCGTTCCGCAGCCCAGCTTCGTAAAATAAAACTGAGACAGGATCTCAGCCTGCGCGGCAGGTAGAATTCGCACTCTTCCCACTCCCTTATGCAAGGCCTGGCTGCACGCCTCCAGCTTGGGAAGCATTCCGCCGCCCACCACCGCATCCGCCACCAGGCTTCTCACTTCTTTCGTAGTTAGCCAGGGAATCACCGCACCCGCAGCATCCTTCACTCCAGGTACATCGGTCAGAAAGATCAGCGAGTCGGCATGACAGGCGGCGGCGCAGGCCGCGGCCATCTGATCCGCATTGATGTTGTAGTACTCGCCATCGACGCCCAGGGCCAGCGATGCCAGTACCGGGATGCCGCCTTTGCTCCAGATCGCTTCCAGCCAGCCTGGATCCGCCGAACAAATCTCGCCCACGAAACCGAGGTCATAACCAGCCGTCTGTTTCTTCCGTGCGCGAAAAGCCTCGCCGTCCCCGCCGCAAAGCCCGACCGCCGGCAATCCAGCCGCCGCCAGGGCGGCCACCAGGTTCTTATTCACAATTCCGCCCAACACCATCAGGGCAATGTCGCGAGTCTCGGCGTCCGTGACCCGCAGCCCGTTTACGAACTTGCTCTGCTTGCCGAAAAGTTCCAAGGTGCGAGTGAGCGCGCTGCCGCCACCGTGCACTACCGCGACCCGATGGCCGTCTTTGGCCAACTCTACGATGGCCTGCGCGCACTTCCGCAAGGTCGCTTTGTCCTCCAGCGCGGCCCCGCCGATTTTGACCACGATCTTCACTGCAGCCCCTCTTCTTCTTTCCATCCGTACATCAGATTCATGTTCTGCACCGCCTGCCCAGCCGCTCCCTTCAGCAGGTTGTCCACGCACGAAACCAACACCAGCCGCCGGCCATCCTCCGCCAGGCAAAACCCAAGATCGCAATAATTGGTGTGTAGAGAAAACTGGATCTGCGGCAGCCGTGGATTGGCAAACACTCGCACCCAGGGCTTGCCCGCGTAGAAGTCGCGGAAGCAAGATTCGACCTCGGCCGCCATCATCCGGCGATTCATGTAGACGTAGACCGTCGATAGAATGCCCCTCGGAATGGGCAGCAAGTGCGGGGTGAAGGTCAACTCCCCCGCGTTCAACTTCAACTGCTCGACCATCTCACCAACGTGACGATGTCCAAACACGGAATAGGCGGAGAGATTGTCAGCCACCGAGACAAAATGCGTCCGCGAATTCGGCTCCTTGCCTGCGCCTGAGACTCCTGATTTCGAGTCAGAAATGATTCCCCGCTGGCGATCGACGGTGCCGGCCTTCAACAACGGAGCCAGCGCCAGGATGACCGAGGTTGCATAACAGCCGGGGTTTGCCACCAAAGCTGCGCCCGAAATCCAGTCCGAATTCAATTCCGGCAGGCCATACACGGCTTTCTCGGTCAGTTCAGCAGCCGTCACCGTGTCCACGTCGTGAAAGTCGTACACCGCGCGATGCTGTGCCTGCTTCAGCCGCCAGGCCCCGCTCAGATCAATGACGCGAAACCCTTGGGCCATGGCCTTCGGCACCAGCGAGCGGGAAATTTCATGCGGTGTGGCCAGAAAAAGAAGCTCCACACCCTGCTGCTTCAAGCCCTCCCACGAAAGCGGCTGCACCGGATAGCCTCCGTTGCCTGAAAGGGAAGGGAAGACATCGGCGAGATTCGCCGCGGCTTGGTCACCATTCTCGCGACCCACCAGCGCCGGCTTATCCAGTCGAGGATGACGCAGCAGCAGCCGTGTCAACTCCAGGCCCGAATAGCCGCTTGCTCCCACCACCGCAGTCTGGAGCTTCGCCGGTATCACGCCAGCATCTCCTGAATGCGCGCGGCCAGCCGGTTGGCATCTTTGTTGTCGGGACAAACAATCAAAATGGTGTCATCCCCCGCGACCGTGCCGATGGCTTCCGGCCAGTTCTCTTCATCCAGGGCCGCGGCCACCGGCTGAGCGCTGCCGATGCTGGTCTTGATGATCAGCAGGTTTTGAGCGGACCGGACTTCCAGGGCAAACTCCCGCACCAGGCGCGACACCGGAGGCAAGGCTGGCCCTGACGACCCGTCTCCGTGGAACAATGAATAACCGCTCGCCGTCTTACTCAGGTGCAGCTCGCGAATGTCACGAGAAAGCGTGGCTTGTCCCACATTGATTCCCCGCTTCCGCAGGGCCTTTTGCAGGTCTTCCTGGCTGGCCACAGGCGCGTGCTTCAGTAGTTCCAGAATCGCCCGTTGCCGCAACGTTTTATTCATGGTGAATATTTATGCATGCACGTGCATAAGTATTCGTTCCATAGTAAGGATTCTGGTAAATGTGTCAAGCACAAAAAGCGCCGGAGGCCTTACCCATGCGTATTCCGCTG
>DATIYF010000006.1:0-63902 GCA_035517775.1 Terriglobales bacterium | reverse complement strand
GAAAATGCCCGCACTCTCCACCATCACCGCGGCCACGCTGGCCAAAGACGTGCGTCTGGAGTGGCGCTCCAAAGATGCCATCAACTCCATGCTGTTCTTCGCACTGCTGGTGGTGGTCGTGTTCAGCTTCGCCTTCGATCCTGATGCCGAGCAGTCGCGGCAAATCGCCGGCGGCCTGGTCTGGGTGGCGTTCCTTTTCGCCGCGGTGGTGGCGCTGAACCAGACCTGGGCGCGGGAGTTGCGCAACCAGGTGCTCGACGCCTACCGGGTCTCGCCCGCGCCGGCGAATTCACTGTTTCTGGCCAAGGCCTTCGGCAATTTCATTTTCGTCAGCGTGCTGGAAGGGCTCATGACGCCGCTCTTCATCGTCTTTTACAAGCTGCGCGCGCTGGGCCCGGCGTGGGAACTGCTTCCCGTGGCCGCCCTGGGCACCTGGGCGCTGGTAGTCAACGGAACTTTCTTCGCGGCCATGTCGCTGCGCACCCGCAGCCGCGAAATCATGCTGCCGCTCCTGCTTTTTCCCATCTCCATTCCCGCCCTCCTGGCCATGGTCAATGCCACCACCGCCATCCTCACCGGCGAGGAGGCCGTCAAGTTCTGGATAGTGTTGCTTGGCACCTATGATGTGGTGTTTACTATCGGTTGTTTGCTTTTGTTTGAATTGGTGTTGGAAGCGGAATGAAAAAAGCCTTTCCCTTTCTTGCTTTGCTGACCGCTGCCCTGCTGAGCTTTGCCCTCTACCAGGCCATGGTCGTGGCGCCCACGGAAAAGACCATGGGCGACGTGCAGCGCATTTTTTATTACCACGTTCCCTCGGCCTGGACCGCCTTTCTTTTCTTTCTGATTAATCTCATTGCCTCGATCGTGTATCTGATCCGCCGCAATCTCGAATGGGACGCCGTGGCCGTGGCCTCTGCGGAAGTGGGTGTGGTCTTCTGTACGGTCGTTCTGGTCACCGGCCCGCTCTGGGCGCGGCCGGTGTGGGGCATCTGGTGGACCTGGGACATCCGCCTGACCTCAACCCTGGTGCTCTGGCTGATTTACGTGAGCTACCTGATTCTGCGCCGCTTCTCCACCGGCGGGCAGACTCCGGTGCTGGCCGCGGCGCTGGCCATTTTCGGCGCCCTCGATGTGCCGCTGGTTTATTTCTCCATCTGGTTTTTCCGCACTCAGCACCCGCAGCCGGTCATCGGCGGCGGGGGCGCCATTGATCCCCGCATGTTGCGCGTGCTGCTGATCAATTGGCTGGCGTTCTTATGCTTCGGCGCCCTGGTTTTCTGGGCCCGCTACCGGCTCGAAGTGCTGCAGCGCGAAGCCGAAGAGGCGGAAGCCCTCGAAGCCCTGCTTGAACCCAAGGGGGCTTCGCAATGAGGAATTCAGCATGAATTTTCTTTACGCCGCTTACGCCGCTACCTGGATCATCCACATCACCTATCTGAGCATTCTGGTGCGGCGCTATGCCCGCCTGCGAAAGAAGATTGAGGAACTGGGCAGGTAGGAATGTGTGGCGGCGGGGCTGCGCCCGGCCGGGCTGCTGCCTCACCCTTATTGCGTTCTTTCCTGCATTTCACCGCTATAGTCGCCTTCGGTGGCCGAGCGCAGAAACTCGTATTCCTCAATGAAGGCGGCAATGCCGACGCGCGAGGCCGGCAATGGCGTATCGGCGCGCACCACCCGGGCGGTAAAGCGCACCCGCACCGAGTCGGTCAAGGTGACGTGGGGCGGAAACGTGAGGGTCACTTCCAGCCGGCTGCCCGCGGCCAGCGCCCGGTCGAGGTAAAAGAACACCCCGCGCGCGCTCACATTTTGCGTTTCTGTCAGAAAGGCGCTCAGGCCGGGCAACTTCACCGAGGCCGGCAGCCGCATGTCAAAGCGCCGCATGGCCCGGCGCTCCTGCGCCGGTTGCAGCCTGGAGGTTTCTGGTCCCAAGGACATTTCCACCTGAACGCGGCCGGGCCGCGCGGTTGATGATTTGCGAGGGTAAGCGCTCCCTCGAAGAAACGGTCTCGTTTCGGCAAGAGTCCATGAGTTGCCAACTATTTGCAAGCGCAAAACATAGCCGGGAATTGCTTGAGTAAACCCGCGCTAGCGGCGAGGTTTCCCCTTCGCCAGGGTTCATGGCTGTGCCGAATTTCTCCCGGCATCTCAGAGCAAACTGCCCCGCATCTGAGCAAAGAAAGGCCGGGTCGGTGGATCAGTGTGCCTGGGGTTTGAAGCGGGGTTTTGCAAACTGGACTGCCGCCCGAGGTTTGGCGCCAGGTGGGCGAAAAACCTGAACCACGAGAAACACCAAGGCCTTGGTTTTGTGGGTTTTTCTTGCCGCTCTCTGCGCTCTTTGTGGTGGCCGGTTCTCAAAGAGACCCACCGGCAAGAGCCTGCGCGGCTTGACAGGCTATGCGTCAGATGTTTAAGTAAGTACTTTGTTTTTAGCCCAGTTCTGATGAGCCATACCCATGCCGCCATGCGGGCACGAGCCCATGCTTTGCCCGTGCGCCGCTTCTTTTTGCTCTCCATGACCCGGGTACCTGGGAGGACCGCGTGAGATTGAACCGCTGTGGGTGGTGGAGGGCTGGCCGTGTCTGGATGGCATCCTCTGTGCTGGCGGCCCTGGCAACCGGCGCGCTTCTGCTGTCACACGGCGGCGTAGGCGTGCCTGCGGTTGCGAAGCTGCTGCCGTTAGCCCGGCTTTCCCCCGCCCAGGCCCCGCCGGGCGGCAAAGCTTCCTCCACCTTCGCCGCCCTTCCCCTGATTTTCGAACCCAACCAGGGCCAAAGTGATCCCCGAGTTAAATTTCTGGCGCGCGGAAGCGGCTACGGGCTGTTTCTTACCCCCGACGAGGCGGTCCTCGAGTTGCAGTCCTTCGCCCGCCACCAGCGCAAGGTCGAGGTCTTGCGCATGAGCCCGGCCGGCGCCCAGCCAGCCGCCAGCCTCAGCGGAGAAGATCGCCTGCCCGGCCATAGCAATTACTTCATTGGCAACGATCCGGCCAAGTGGCGGCGCAATATTCCCCAGTTTGCCAGAGTGCGCTACTCCCAGGTTTATCCCGGCATTGATCTGGCTTATTACGGAAACGCGGGCCGCCTGGAATATGACTTCGTGATCGCTCCCGGCGCTGACCCCGCGCAAATCAAACTGCATTTCGAGGGGACCGCGAACCCCAGGCTCGATGCTCAAGGCAATCTGCTCCTGCCGGCTGCGGATGCCAAGGTCCGCTTCGAAGCGCCGCGCGTTTATCAGCTCGTTGGCGGCGAGCGCCAGCCGGTGGCAGGGCGCTTTGTTCTGCTCAGCAGCCACGAGGTTGGCTTTGAGCTCGGCGCCTACGACCGCAGCCGTGCCCTGGTAATTGATCCCGTGCTGAGCTATTCCACCTTTATTGGCGGCTCGGGCGATGAAGGCTGCTCCGCCATCACGGGCACGCCCGCTTCCGGCTGCCCGGCGCTGGCCATTGACCCCGGTTCCGACATCTATCTTGCCGGCCCGACTACCTCGAGCGATTTCCCCGTGCCCAGCGGCGATACTCCGCCTTTACTCAAGGGCGCGGCGAACGTCTTTGTCATCAAGCTCATCAACGGCGGCTCGGCCGTCGGTTTTACCACATATCTGGGCGGTTCGGGCGTTGACACAACCGCGGGAATTGGTGTGGATACCGGCTTCGATGTCTTTGTCGCCGGCACCACCAACTCGCCTGATTTTCCGTCGTTCAATGGCTTGACCTATTCCTCGCTGTCTGCCGGCAATCACGCTTTTGTGAGCGAACTGGATCCCACCGGTTCCACCATTCTTTACTCCACCTATCTCGCCGGCAGCGGCAATGAAACTGCCAGCGGATTCACCCTCGACAACAAGGGCAAGGCCTACGTGATCGGCGTGACCACCTCGTCCGACTACCCGGTCACTCCCGCTGCGTTTCAATCCACCTCGCGGGCCACCAACCAGTTCTTTCTCACCCGGATTGATACTGCCCTTCCGGGGTCAAGCAGCCTGGCGTACTCCACCTACTTCGGCGGCGGCTTTCCCTCGAATGGGCTGGCCGTAGGCGGAGGCGTGGCCGTGGATTCGACCGGCGATGTCTACATCACCGGCGGCACGAATTTTCAGCACATCGGCTGCGATCCCACGAGCACTTCCTGCCTGGATTTTCCCCTGCTCGATTCTTACCAGGGCTGTCTCGATTCCGCTCCCGATACTTCTCCCTGCCCAACCAACCTCACCGCGCTCGACGTATTCGTCGCCAAGCTGAATCCCGCGCTGGCGCCGGCGGCCCAGTTGCTCTACTCGACATATCTTGGTGGCAGTGGCGATGACATTGGCTACGGCGTCGCCGTGGATTCGGGCGGAAGCGCCTACGTCACCGGCTCGACCAACTCCACCGACTTCAGCTTCACGCCTGCCAGCGGAACTGCCGTCTTTCAGAACTGTCTTGACGACCCCACCAATCCCGCCACCTGCCCGGCCGGAGCGACGGCCACCGACGCTTTCCTCGCCAAATTGGGCATTGCCTGCGTGGGGACCACCTGCACCACGACGACCGTCCCCCTGAACTACTTCACGTACCTCGGAGGAAGCGGCAATGACGTGGGCCTGGCCATAACTCTGGACACTGGCGCCTCCACCGGCGGGGCCTACATTACCGGCTGGACGAATTCTGCCGACTTCCACACCCAGAACCCCATCCAGGCCGGCACCGGCGGCGGGACCGATGCCTTCGTGACCCGTATTGCTACGAGTGCGGTCACCGCCACCGATAGCGGCCATAGTTCCAGTTATCTCGGCGGCGCGGGCAGCGACCGCGGCACCAGTGTGGCCGTGAATGCGCAGGGCAATATCTTTGTGGCGGGGGAAACTTCCTCCAACAACTTCCCCATCATCAGCCCGCTTACCGGGCACGGCCTGCTCGATGGGCCCAGCGATGCCTTCATCGCCCGCCTGGGGCCGGCCGTGAATCTCAGCATGTCCGCTACGGTCAGCGCAAACCCGGTAGGAATTGGCAACCAGGTCACCTTCACCTACACGATCACGAACAATGGCGATCTAAACAACGGCATCACTTTCGTGGACAACCTGCCACCTTCCCTGACGGCGACGGCCACTGCCAGCGCCTCCGGCGGGTGCGGCTCAGAGGTCAACTTCACCATCACCTGCAGCCTGGGTACGGTGAGCTCGGGCGCCAAGCCGACTGTTACCGTGACGGTTACACCCACGGTTGCGGGCAATCTGGGAAACAGCGCCAGCGTCAGCGTCAATGGCTCCAATACCCCGGCCGCCACCGCCAGCATCAGCACGGTGGTCAACGATTTCGGCATCAGCGTGGATCCCCCGACTGCTACCGAGCCTGCCGGCACTCCGGCCTCTTATAAAGTCACGGTCACGCCCACCGGGCCAATTCCCGATAACGTCTCTTTGAGCTGCGGCTCCGGCCTGCCCACCGGGGCCACCTGCGCCTTCAGCACCACGCCATTTCCCAATCTCGCCAACGGCCCGGCCTCTTCCATGCTGGTGATCAACACCACCGAGCGGGTCACCACCACGGTCCGCCTGTGGCATGGCGGAGCGCCTTTTTACGCCTTCTGGTTGCCAGTCTCGGGCCTGGCGCTGGCAGGGATGGGCGGCAAGAACTCGCGCCTGCGCAAGATTCTGTTGGCTGTGCTGGCAGCCGCATTTCTTGGCCTGGTCATGCTGCAGGCGGGGTGCGGCTCTTCCGGCACCACCACGAACACCACCGGCACTCCGGCGGGAACCTACACCATTACGGTGAACGGAGTCTGCGGAACCGTCACCCATACCACCACGGTGCAGCTTACCGTCCAATAGCTGAACAGCTCTATCAGGAAGCAATCGCGGCTCACTGCGCGCGCATCAGCACCACCGCCGACATCTCGTCGGCGCCGACAATGCCCTCGAATTTGCGCAGGTCGGAAATTTTCTCCGGGCTCACCCGCATCTGGCGCACGGTAAGCTCACGCCAATAGCGGATCTTATCGCCGTTCACCTCGACCTTGCTCTGGTAGCTGGCAAACCCCATATCCACTTTCACCGGGTCGGGAACGTCATCCACCTTGTAGCCGGCCGGGACTTGAATCTCGTAGGTATCGGTCTCATCGGAGGTGCTGCCCAGCACGAAGGGATAATGCCGGGGCTTGCTTTCCACCTCAAAGCTCTTCTCATCGAGCACCCGCGGCCGCACCAGCATCAGAGGCCCGCGCGTCTGCCCATACTCCGGCGCGCTGAATTTCAAGGTCAGCACCAGGTTCTTCTGGCAATGGTCCAGTTCCTGCACATCGCTGTTTTCCAGGGTAAAGCCCTTCAGCGATTCGTTCAGCCCGCGCTCCAGCACGCGCGAGCGCTCCTGTTGCGAGGCTTGGCGCAGCAGCGAGCGTACGTAACGCGCATGGTCGCCGCTGCGCACCTCTGTGATCTCGCCCTCCAGCACCCCATTGGCATCCAGGGTAAAGTGGCCCTCACGGCCCAGCCGGTTGTCCGCGGGCGGAAGCAGGGGCGTGTGCAGCAGTTCGCCACCGGAGCCGGTCACCAGCAGCGCATAGCTGTCCTGCAAAGCCGAGCGCAGATCCCCCAGCGGAGTGTATTCATCGGTGGGATCAAACAGCAGATAGCGCTTGCCGCTCTTTGCCGTGATCACGGCCTGGTAGCTTGCCGTATCCGTTCCCGGCGGCAGCTCGATGGCCACGATGGCATGATCGAACAGCGCCGAGGGCAGGTCGGGCCTCACCACGCCATGACGCACGTCAATGAGCACGTAGTCGGATTTAACCCCCACCGCGTCCAGCATCGCCATCAGCAGCGTGGCTTTGTCCTTGCAGTCGCCGTAGCGAAGACGGAACACGTCGCTCGCCGGGTGGGGCTGAAATCCGCCGATGCCGATCTCAATGCCCACATAGCGCACCTCAGCCTGCAGGAACAAAGTCAGCGCGCGCACCCGCGAATCGAAGTCGGTTTTTCCCGCCGTCAGCTCCTGCGCCTTGGCCGTAACTTCCGGCGTGGGGTCATGCCGTCCGGCGGTCAGGCCGCTGTACCAGTGCGCCAGGCCGTCCCAGGAAGCCGCGGAAGTCTCCCCCGGCCCAAAGAAAACAACCTCCATGCGTTGGGAAAGGGCCAGGTAAGAAGGCCGATTCGGCTCCTTCTCGATGCGCGGCACATCGTGCACCGTCCACTGGCAGGCGGTGGCGGAAGGCGCGATTGCCGCCGGCCCCGCAGTTTCCTGCAGCCCCTTGCACTCCCACCCTGGCGGCAACTGCACGCTGAACTCGGCCTCGCGCACCGGATTCTCTTCCTGAAAGATCCAATCGAGCTGATTCACCCAGGCATGCCGCCGCACTTCCGATTCCAGCGCGATGACCGAGCCCGGGGCCGCGGCCGGCGCGGTGGCGGCGCGATACTGGATGTCTTCATACATGCCTTCGCTATATGGGCTGACCAGGGTGAAATCTTTTTCTTTCAACTCATACTCATGCCCCGCGCTGTCAAGGCTCCAGGCATGAACCGAGAGAAGCTTTTCCTGGTGGCCGATATAAACCCGCCAATCGCCTTCGTCGCGGCCTTCCTGGCGCAGGATTTTCACCACCCGCCGGTAGTGCTCGACATACTCGCCGCTGCCGGTGAGGGTGTTGTCGCTGGCATCGAGCAACACCACCGCGTCGGTATCTGCCGCGTAGGCGGGCAAAGTCTGGGCCGCGGCCTGGCGCACCCAGTCGGGCACCGCCGCGCGCAGCGGCGCGGCGGCCAGCAGCAGCGCCAGCCCGAACCAGCCGGCTGTTCTAATTGCCCGCCACATGCACCACCGCCTTCAGAATGGCCTGTTGATCGTCGCCGGCCTTCACCTTGTCGTAGAAACCTTTGACATCTTTATATTCGCCGGCTCCGAAGAGCGCTGTAGCCAGGGCCACTTGCCGCACCGCCATAATGGTATCGGGTGTTTCCTGCTTGAGCTGTGTGCTGTAAACCGCATATTTCAGGCGGTCCTCTTCGCCAGAGGGCAGGCTCTCGAACTGCATCCCGGGAGGAATGGTAATGTGAACTTCATCCACTTCACGGTAGGGGTAGTCGAAGTAGATGGGGTTCTCGCGGCTGGAGGCGGAGAATAAAGCCTTGTCGTTGACCTGAAGCACATGAACCGGGATGATCCAGCGCTTGCCCGCGCTGGCAGCCAGCGGGCTGCTGATCTTGAACTTGGCGATCAGCGGCAGTTCGGTGTTGGGCCACAGCGGATTTTCAATGAGCGTGACCTCGCTGCCGCCGGGCAGCCAGCTGCGAATCTCATCTTCCAGCAGCTTCTTGCGGCCCGCATCGTCGGTGTGACCGCCTTCCTGCCGGCGGATCATGGCCTCAATGCCGTAAAAACCAACTACCAGCGTGCCCTCCACCGCGCCGTGATCGGTCAGCTGCAGCCGGGCCAGGCGCTGCACCATGGCGTCGTTATAGTTGCTCATGGTGCTGGTGGATAATTCCGTTCCCTTGCCCGCGCTTTGCCGCTGCCCCTGGTCCCCGGAGTAGCGCCAGTTGAGCAGGCCGTAAGGACAGAACTTGGTGCCGGGGTCCAGATCTACGTCTTTACCGTCGAGTTGCACGATGGCGACCTCGCCGTCGAACTGGTCGCTGCTCAGGAATTGCGGCTCGAAGAAGTTCTGGCTGCGGTCGGGCACGCGCATCAGCCAGGCCTGCAGGCCCGCGGCGCGCACCATGGCCACGAACAGCCGGTTCAGTTCGTCATGGTCGCCGCTTTTCTGCTGCAGCACATCCTCTACGCCGCGATTGGCCTTGATGCCCAGGGTGTGCGCCTCCTCCGCGCCGCGCGGCGGATCATAGCTCTGGTTTTCCAGGCGCGAGACGAAGTAGTAAATCTTCTTGACCTTGTCTTCGGGCGTGGCGGCGCCGTTCACGATCTGCGCGGTAGCTTCCTCCACGCCCTTCTTCCGGCCCAGGAAACTATCCACCTCTTTGTTCCAGTCCTTGCCCTCTTCCTTCCAGAACTCGTCTGGCTTGTAGCCGGTGCGATAGTAAAACTCCACTCTCCACTTCAGCTCGTCGGGCGGAGGCATATACGGCTCCTCCACGAAGGCCGGCACATCGTCCATCTCCAGGTCCACCCAGTCCGCGGATGAGTTTCCCAGCGAGTTCTGGATCGGCTTGTGCAATACCGGCTCGTGCGGCTTGGGCAGAAAGTGCGTCCAGGCCACCCCCTGACCCTCGTGGCCGTTGTGCTCCCACTCCTTGTTGTAGGGCACGAACTTGAACATGACCTTCTTCTCAAACAGGTCAGACTGCACGATCCACTCCGGCGGGAACAGCCACTGATCGGCGTAGCGGTACTCATAGCGGTAATCGAGAATGCTCCCCACCTGCGCGTCGGGAAGATTGAAAGATTTCTCGTAAATCCTCAGCCCGTGCGCTTTCACCACCACCTTGTCGAGCGGCTTGCCTTGCATGGTGACGATTGAGCCATCGGCATGGACGGTTCTGCCGCTGACCGCGGCAATCCCCGAGCGATGGCGGTTGTAAGGAATCTCCACGTCGGCGTACTTGCGCCCGGCCTCGGTGAGAATCTTGATCCGCATCACCACCGAGTGGTAATGCAGCATGTCGTCATCGGTCTCCTGGCGCAGCAGGATCACCGCCGGCGCGCCCGGCTGGCCGGGAACACTGGTCATGGCCTGCTCTTCCGGAGTGATGGGAGGCCAGTCCGCGGCTACCAGCCCGCGGCCGGCAAAGACGAGAAACAGAACCACTAACCAGACATTGCACTTCCTGCTGCAGAACAGTTCCATGGCGCGCCCCAAAACTTGAGGATGGAGGGCCGCTGCGGCACAGACCCCTCCTGCCTCACCAGAGTGAGTTTCAGGGGAAGGGGTGAGAGCATATCACGAATTTCTGGTTTGGAGGTGCCGGTGAATCGGTCAAGGCACGAGTTCCAGGGACTGCGGAAAAAGCCCGAAAACCTGGGGCCGCGTGGAAACAGCGCAGCTATCTCGTTTCGTTTCAGCGCCGCGCGTCACGGCCTGAGGGCTGGCCGCCGCCGGGAAAGCCCCGGATTTACGAAGTGGCACTCCGCTAATTTCGTCTCGTTTTGAGATTGGGGCCTGTGCGAAGTTCGCACAGCCGGATTGGAGAAAAACCGTCCCCGGCCATGGTCAGGAGGCTTTCTCTCGAAATTAGGGCCTGTGCGAAAGTCGCACAAGGGGGTCTATGGAAGGTTGGGGAGCTCACTCGGTTTGCGCCGCACCGGCGCGCGGCCCTGACACGCTTGGCCACGGCAGGCGGCACCGCCAAGGACTACGCGCCCGCCGACAGCTTGTGGCTCCTGGCTTCAGCAATGCCGTACTGGCGAATCTTGTAGAGCAGCGCCTTGTAGCTGATCTTGAGCAGGGCGGCCGCCTGCTTGCGGTTCCAGTTGGTGGTTTCGAGCGCCTTGGCGATGGCCTCGGCTTCGGCCTCGTCCTTGGCGCTGCGCGCCAGCGACTTCAGCCCGCCGCCGGCGTCGGCGGCATGGGGTGCGCCCGGATCAAACTGCGCCCCGTTGCCATCTCCCTTGGGAGTGAGCTCATGGATGGCCAGCTTTTCATCGCCCAGCACCAGGTAGCGCTTGATGAAGTTGTTCAGTTCCCGCAGATTGCCCGGCCAGGTGTAGTCCAGACAAGCCTGGAGCAGGGTCGAGGAAAGCGGCAGCGGCGGTCGCGCGTAACGCTCCGCCATCCGCGACATGAAGTGCTTGAGCAGAATGGGAATCTCTTCTTTGCGCTCGCGCAGGGGCGGCACCTGAAGGGTGAAGGCATTCAGCCGGTAGTAGAGGTCTTCGCGCAGCCGCTTACTGGCCAGCGCTTCCGGGATGTTGATGTTGGTGGCCGCCAGAATGCGCACATCCACCTTGATCACCGAGCGGCTGCCCAAGCGCGAGAATTGCTGGTCCTGCAGCACATGCAGCAGCTTGGCCTGCAACAGCGGCGGCATCTCGCCGATTTCATCCAGCAGGATGGTTCCCTTGTTGCACAGCTCGAACTTGCCCGGCTTGGGATGGGTTGCCCCGGTGAAGGCGCCGGGTTCATAGCCGAACAGTTCGCTTTCCAGCAGGTCGGCGGGCACGGCGGCGCAATTTACTTTCAGAAACGTCCGGTGGGCGCGCGGCGAAAGCTTGTGGATCAGCCGCGCCAGCACTTCCTTGCCCGAGCCGCTTTCGCCCAGCAGCAGCACGGGAATGTCCACGTTAGCCACCAGCGCCGACTGCGAGCGAATCTTGCGCATGGCCGGGCTGGCGGCCACGAAGAACACATCGTCGCAAAGCTCCTCGACTTCGCCGGTCACGCTCTGGGGATTCACTCCCAGGCACTGGTCAATCACGGCATCGAGCTCGGCCTTCTGAAAGGGCTTGGTGAGGTAATCGTGCGCGCCCAGGCGCATCGCCTGCACCACCTTGCGGGTGTCGCTGACGCAGGAGAGCATGACCACTTTCACGCCGGGCCGCGCCTGCCGCAACTGCTCGAGCGTCTGCAGGCCGTCAATGCCGGGCATAAGGACATCCAGCAGCACCAGGTCGGGCTGCAAGCCTTTTTGCACGCGCTGCAGCGCTTCTTCGCCGGTGCTGGCGGTCTCGACCTTGTAGTCATCCACTTCCAGCAGGGTGCGGATGTACCGCAGCATGCCAGGTTCGTCATCCACCAGCAGAATGTTGGCCGCCTTGCCCATCAGCTTTTCCCTTTATCAGCCGGGTTGACTGGAGCCTTAAGCGGCAGCAGGAAGGAGAACTTGCAGCCCGCGCCGGCTTCGCTTTCCACCCAGACTTTTCCGCCCATGGCATTGACCAGCCGGCGCACGATGGCGAGGCCCAGGCCCATGCCCTCCACCTGCTCTTCGCTGTGCGGCAGGCGGAAGAAATCGTCAAACACTTCGATGTGATATTCCGCGGGAATTCCCGGGCCGGTATCGGCCACGCTGATCTTGACGGCGTTGGGAATGGTCAAGGGCCGGCGCCGCCGCTCGTTGGGCACCGCCACTGCACTGGTACCGCGCCGCTCCCACAGATAAGGCTCGGCGTGCAGCCACACTGTTCCCCCCGAGGGCGTAAACTTGGCGGCATTTTCCAGCAGGTTCGAGATCACCCGCTCCACCTTGGCGGAATCGAAGGAAAATTCCGTCAGCTTGTCATTGCCCAGGAAGTAAAGCGCAATCCCTTTTTCCTGAAAGCGCGGCGACCACAGGCGGCAGACTTCCGAGAGAATGGAGTTCATCTCCCCCGGCTCGCAGCGCAGCTTCAACTCTCCGGTTTCGAGCACGCTGTAGGTGAGAAAATCCTGAATGAAGTGTTGCAGGCGCTGCCCGCTGGAGCGCATATCGCGCAGCACTACCCGCTGCCGGTCATTCAGACCGCCGAGTTTTTCACTCTGCAGCAGCTCCACGTAACCATTCAGAATGGCGAGCGGGGTTTTCAGATCGTGGGCGGCGGAAGCCAGCGCGTTGGTGGTGCGGGTGAAGCGCTCGCGCAGCAACAGCAGTTCCTGGCGCAATTCGCGCGCCGCCTCGGGCGAAAGCGGCTCATCGGAGGGCGCGGCGGTCTCGCGGGCCATGCCCGTGCCTGGCTGGGGCGCAATAAACGCATTCTCCGGCGTGGAGGCCATAGTGTGAAAAGCGCCGCGGCAGTGCGCAGCAAAGGGGAGGAAAAAAGCAAATTCGGGGGAACTTCCTGAAGTATGACATAGTTTTCCCCTTTGTCAAACGCAAAGGACAGCAAATTGTCACTCAAGGGCAAAAGCTTGCACGCAAGGGAGTTGGACCAACGGCGATTGGCGTCAGAGGGCGGAGCCGGGGGCGCTTTTTGATCATCCGGTTCTTGCCCCGGCGGGAGCCTGAATTACAGGATGAAACGGTGAAATAAACCGGCTTTTTGCCTAGGTTACCCCCAGTTACCCCGATTACTGCCTGAAGTTTGGCCCCTCAGATGCGGGAAACAAGCCCAGAATGCTGGAACGCGAGGTAATTGTGAACCCTCCCCCAATTCGAAATGAACGCCGTAAATGGCCGCGTTTACCCCTGACCATTCCGGTTTTCGTCCGCAGCCGTGACCGCAGCGGGCGCGACCTGCTGGAGTTTGCCAGCGCCCTCAACGTTTCCGCGGGGGGCGCGCTGGTGGCGGTGCGGCGCTCTTTGCCGCTTCCGGCGCGGGTTTTGCTGGAGATTCCCAGCGCTCCGACGCCCACGGCCAGCGCCTATCCCAAATCCAACCGCACCCTGGAGGCTCAGACCCTGCGCGTTACCCACGGCGAAGGCTACCATCTGGTGGGGCTGGAATTCGCCAAGCCGCTCAGCAATGGCGCCTCCGGCCAGAAGGCCCAGCGAGGGAAACGCGGTTCTTCCATGTGAAAACATTTTCCGCTTGCCAAACCCACATCTGTAGGCCGACCGGGCGGTGACTTTGGTTCGTTGAAGCCCGCTGGGGATTCGTGCAACTATTTGACAATCTTGCGGTTAACTCCTATCTTAGGCCGCCCCCAGGCATACCGCAGGGTTTGGCTCTCGGGGTGCTGAATAGCATTCCGGGTTCAGAGGAGTTAGCGCGTGGCAATGCCTAGCAGCGTCAGTTCGGTAAGTTCACTGGTTCAGTCATTAGGCGAAATTCCGCCCGAGGCGGTCATTTTCGGCCGCTCCGAGGCCATGCAGGCCCTGCGTGACCGGCTGAATAAAGTCGCCTCGGCCAATGTTCCGGTTCTGATCGAGGGTGAGAGCGGCACCGGCAAAGACATTATCGCCCGCATGATCCATAGCCTCTCGCCGTGGAAGCAGGGCCCGTACGTGAAAGTCAACTGCCCGGCAATCCCCGGCACTCTGCTGGAGAGCGAACTCTTCGGTTATGAGAAGGGCGCCTTCACCGGCGCCTACGGCGCGAAGCCGGGGCGGGTGGAGATGGCGCACCGCGGCACGCTGTTTCTCGACGAAATCTCCGAGCTGGATCCCGCGCTGCAGTCGAAGCTTTTACAGCTGCTGCAGGATGGCCAGTTCTGCCGCATCGGCGCCCAGGAGGACAAGAAAGTGGAGGTGCGCGTGGTCTGCGCCACCAACCGGCAACTGGAAGCCGAAATCGAAAACGGAACCTTCCGCCAGGACCTGTATTACCGCATCAACGTGGTGAACCTGCACATGCCGCCGCTGCGCGAGCGCCGCGGAGACATCGAGGAGCTGGTTGGCTATTTCCTCGAGTATTACAACCACAAGTTCAATTGCCGCGCCCGCGCGCTTTCGCCCGAAATGATTGCTGTGCTGCGGAAGTACCACTGGCCGGGCAACATCCGCGAGCTCGAGAACCTGATGAAGCGCTATGTAATTCTGGGCACGGAAGAAGCCATCACCGGCGACCTGGCGCCGCGTCAGGAAGAATATTTCAACCCGGAGATCAACCTCGACGGCCCGATCTCGCTCAAGAAGCTGACGCGCCAGGCGACGCGCGAGCTGGAGCGCAAGATCATCCTGAAAGTGCTGCAGGCCAACCACTGGAACCGCAAGCGGGCGGCGCGCGCGCTGTGCATCAGCTATCGCGCGCTGCTCTACAAGATTCGCGAGGCCGGCCTGCCGCCGAACCGCACGTCGCGCCGCCAGGCGAGCCAGGAGGCGGCCGCCCATCCGGCAGCAGAGGAATCAGCGACCCAGCCTACCCCGTAAGTTTCCGCCCCCGAAACCCCTCCACACGAAAGGCCGTAGCCGTTCCTCCGTGGCTGCCCGCATGCCCGCTTCTCCCGTAGCCGCCGCGAGTTCACGCACATGGCATTGCACTTAGCTCTCAGAGCTGGCCGCGGGACTCACTCGGCTAGGCAAGAATTCTTTTGGGAGGGCAATCCTATGGGCAACAAATTACTACTGCTGGTGATCCTGGCGCTGGCCATTCCGGTCGTGGCCCATGACCATGACACTGATCAAGTGACCTTCACCGATACTGGCGGCGTGCTGAAAGGCTCGAGCAAAGGGCTCTCCATCAATGCCTCCACACTCACGGCGGTGATCGGGCCCGATAAGCATGCGGTCACGGGAGCGAACCTGGGCAGCTTCAGCCTGAGCACCGGTAAGCTGACCAGCGGCATGCTGGGCACCGGCGCCAAGTTCGCCGGCGGCGGCAGCCTGTGCATCGCTGCCAACGGCAAGGGCGATCTGCGCGCGGGAACGCTGTTTCAAGGCAGCTTCACGGCTCCGCTCAGCTGGAGCCTGACCACTCTCTCTAACGGCACGCACCAGTACACGCTGGCGGGCACGGCGAGCGGACGTTATCTCGGCTTCGCGGTGAAAAACGTCAGCGTGCAGCTCATTCTCAACACCGGGCGCGGATTTTATGATGGCGCGGCCACCGTGTACAGCGGCAGCACCATCGCGACCGGCCAACTGGATTCGGATTAGCGCTGACTAAGTGAGAACCACAGTGGTGGAAAAAGGGTGCGGCCGGAACCGCGCCCTTCTATGCCGAGCGAAACATGTGAGCAGTGCAGTAACCGGAGAAGAATTATCTTTCTGGCAAAAAAATCTGCCACGTGGCGCTGAAGGGCCAGACTTCCCCGGAGCCGCACATTTTCGCGCTTTCTTCCGCCGCCTGCCAAGCCTGGCGGGCAGAGGAGCAGATCGAGCTTACAAGACAGTGTAAGCGGGCCGTATCCAGGCGGATTCTTTGGCTTAATCACTTTGTTATCGGCAGTGCGCAGTTATAAAATGCCTCTCCGGGTCTCATGGCCGCTACTGTTCAGTTCATTTTGGCCGCTGGCTGTTTGGCTCTTTTTTGTGTCTTATCGCTATTTCTGCTAACCGGGTTCTATCAGCAACCCGCCGGCCGTTTCGCTCACAGACTGCGTTCGCTCTGCCAGCGCTGGGAATTCACCGTGGCGGACCTGGGGCGGTTCCGCTGGTTTCAGCTCGCCCTGGCCAGCGGGCTCAGCTTGTTCCTCGAAATGCTGATGATCCGCTGGATCGCGGCCGAAGTTCCGGTTTTCGCCTACTTCAAGAACGTGGTGCTGATCGGGTGCTTCCTGGGATTCGGCTTGGGGTATTGTTTCTGCCGGCGCAGCATTAACCTGATGGCGTTCGCCTTTCCTCTGGCGGCGCTGGCCCTGGTGGTCAAGCTGCCCTGGCGGATTGGGCACCGGGTGCTGGAGTGGCTGCCCTTCTGCATTGCTCAAGCCTCGGAGTTCGATCTCTGGACGGAGTCTGTGAAGCCCGCTGGCCTGCTGGCGGCTGTGGTGGCCATCATGTTTCTGGTGTTGCTGTTCGGCCTGGTCGCCTTCGTCTTCGTTCCCCTGGGACAGATCATCGGCAGGCTGATCGAGACCGCCAGCGACGGCGTATATGCCTACACCGTGAATGTTCTGGCCAGCCTGGCTGGGATTCTCCTCTACACACTCTTGTGCCTGGGCTACCAGCCGCCGGCAGTCTGGTTTGCTTTGAGCGGAGTGCTGGCAGTGATTCTGTTCTGGAGCCGGCCGGCGCTGCGTTGGGTGGCGCTAGCGGCATTCGCCTTCTGTGCCGGACTGTCGCTTCTCGGCGTGACCCCGCCAGACCGCGTGCTTTGGTCGCCCTACCAGAAGGTGACGTTGACTCCGGTTCCCGCCGACCATCCTATCGCTTATGAACTGACTACCAACAGCGCGTGGTATCAGAAGATCATCAACCTTTCTCCGGAGTTTGTGGCAGCCCATCCCGAGTTGTTCAGCTCGGTTCCGGCGGAAGGCAACGCTTACAACATTCCTTACTGGTTCTATCCCCATCCCGGCTCGGTGCTGGTGCTGGGCGCGGGAATGGGAAATGATGTTGCCGCGGCGGTACGCAACGGGGCCGGGCGGGTGACCGCCGTCGAGATTGACCCCCTCATCCTTGAGCTTGGCCGCAGGCTGCACTTTGAACATCCCTATCAGAGCCCGCGGGTCAGCGTAATTACCGACGACGCCCGCAGCTACATCCAGAACAGCCACGACAAGTTCGACCTGATTGTCTTTTCGCTGCTCGATTCCCATACCACCGCTTCTTATTACTCGAACATCCGCATTGACAATTATGTCTATACCCGGGAAGCCCTGCAGCAGGCCAAGAAGCTGCTCAAGCCGGATGGCGTTTTCATCGTGAAGTTTGAGGTGCGCACCCCGTGGATTGCGGGACGGCTGTTTGAGCTGATGAGTTCCGCCTTTGGCCAGCCGCCCCTGGACCGGACTTCGTTGTATTCGCGCTATACCACCGGCGGCCGCTTCTTCGTTGCGGGATCCGAGCAGCGCATTCAGCAGGCCATGAGAGACCCTGCGCTGCGCAAGTATCTGTTGCCCAGCGAACCCCGCGCCGCGAACGTGCCCCTGACTACCGACGACTGGCCATACTTTTATCAGCGGACGCGGTCGGTGCCGCCGACCTTATTGATCTTTTCCCTGGCGCTGGCGGTGTTCTGCTGGTGGATGCTGGAGCGAACCGGCGCCGGCATCTCGTCCATGCACTGGCATTTTCTCTTTTTGGGCGCGGGCTTCATGCTGCTGGAGACCCAGATCGTCAGCAAGATGGCCCTGCTGTTCGGCACCACCTGGATGGTGAATTCCCTGGTGGTGGGCGGGCTGCTGGTACTGATTGCTGCGGCTAATGTGCTGGTTCACCGCTATGCAGATTTTCCGCGCCCCGCCGCCTACGTCGGATTGTTTGTCACGCTAGCGGCCGCCTACCTGATCCCTTTGCAGGGCTACTTCTTCACATCCCTCTGGGTGAAGGCGCTGGCGGCAACGGCCGTGCTGTGCCTGCCGGCGTTTTTTGCGGGAATTATCTTCATCCGCAGTTTCGCGGGGGCGGGCTTCAACGGAGCCGCGCTGGGCTCGAATCTTTTCGGGGCCTTGCTGGGAGGCTTGCTGGAACCGCTGTCGCAATGGACGGGAATGAGATTTCTGGTGGTGCTTGCGGCCATTCTGTACGCGGCCTCGGCGGCCTGCCTGGGGTCACGGAAAAGCATGCACGGAGAGCTGGCAGAGGAAATCCACGCTAGGGAAAGCAGCGCTTAGCTAATGGCGCGCCGCGGCCGGCAGATAACCGCTCAAGGCAGCCTGCAGCGGTTCGCGCAGGAAGGGTCCTCCCGCCAGCAGGCCGGTAATTTTAGGCGAGCGGTTGTTGCAGCGCAGGCGATCGCCATTCAGCAGGCTGACGAAGCCGCCGCCGCTTTCGACCAGCACCGCGCCGCCGGCGACATCCCATTCGTGCTTGGGAGTGAGCGTAAAGGTGGCGTCGGCGAGCCCCGCGGCCACGAGCGCGAGCTTGTAAGCGACGGAGCCGGTCTGCTTCACCTGAAAAGCCGCGTGCTCGAACTGGCGCCATTCTCCGCGCCTGGTTTCGCTGCGGCTGGCAAGAATGACGGCACCCTCCAGGCTCTTGCGCCGGCTCGCCTGGGCAGGCTTTCCGTTATAAGTCAGGCCGGAATCGAGCGAGCCCAGAAAAACCTCATTGGTGGCCGGATTGCAAATTCCTCCCGCCACCGGGCATGCATCATCCACCATGGCAACCGAGACGCAGAATTCCGGAATGCCGGCCACGAATTCGCGGGTGCCATCGAGCGGGTCCACCACCCAGACGCGGCGTTTTTCCAGGCGCGTGAAGTCATCCACGCTCTCTTCGGAGAGCCAGCCCTCATCGGGGCGCAGCAGTTCGCGGCGCAAGGCGGCATCTACGGCGCGGTCGGCCTCGGTGACGGGGTCGTGACCGGACTTGTACTCGGCTGCAATTTCACCCGGGGTGTAGCGGCTGAAGATGGTGCGGGCGGCTTCCAGGGCGGATGCGATCCGTTCGAGGATCTCGGCTTGGGAGGGAGTGGTCATGGGTTGCGCATCAGGCACTTAGCATTTGGCATTTGGCATTTGGCCGGCCGGACGAGTGGCGCGGCTGAGAACCAAGGCTTAACGGCACAAAGGAAGACGAAGAACACGGCCAGCTATGCCCACAACATCCGCGCCCCGGTGGCAAGCAACAGAGCGTACAGGATGCGGCGCAACCAGGGTACCGGGACCCGCGTGCTGAGATGCGAGCCGAGAATTCCGCCGGGAATGGAGCCGATGAGCAGCGCCGAAACCAGGCGGAAATCCACGTTGCCCAGGCGGAAGTGCAGCAACGCGGTCAGGCCGGTAAGGGCGACGGCGTGCACAATATCGGTCCCGACCATCACTTTGGGCGAAAAGCTGTAGAGCAGGAGCAGCAGCATCATGATGATGCTGCCCGAACCCACCGAGGTCATGCCCACCAGAACGCCGGCCAACAGGCCGATGGCGGAGATGCCAAGAAACGAGCTCATGGTCGGCGGGCGATGCGCCACGCGCTCTTCGATGCGCCCCTGGAAGAACAAGAGCGCGGGCACGGCAATCAGCAACGCGCCCACCGCATAGCGGATGAAATCATTCACGCCAGCCCCGTAAACGCCGCGCAGGTGGGCCAGAACGCTGACGCCGACGATGGATCCAGGCAGACTGCCGACGGCCAGCGCCAGTACGACTTTCTTCCGCACGGTGCCTTTGCGCAAGTGCATCCAGCCGGAGCCGATTTTGGTCACAAAGTTGAACAGGGCATCGGAGCCGACGGCCACGATGGGGGGAACGTTAAGGCCAAAGATCAGCACCGGCAGCAGCAGTACGCCGCCGCCCACGCCGGTCATGCCGATCAAAGTGCCGACTACAAATCCCACCACGATTTTGAATGCAATCAGTTCCATAGGCCAGCTTAGTCTGCGTGTCCGTTCACTCCGATAAAGCCCTCACGCTCCAGGTGCAAAATAATCTGCTGCGCCGCTTCTTCCGGGCTCAAGTCGCCGGTATCAATGACAACTTCCGCGTCCTTGGGTTCTTCGTAAGGATCAGAGATGCCCGTGAACTCCTTAAGGATGCCGGCCCGGGCCTTGGCGTAGAGGCCTTTGCGGTCGCGCTGCTCGCAAACATCAATCGAAGTCGCGATGTGCACCAGAATGAAGCCGCCCACCGGCTCGATCATCTGCCGCACCTGCTTGCGCACCGAATCATAGGGCGCAATGGGCGCGCAGACGGCGATGCCGCCGTTCTTGGTGATCTCAGAGGCGACAAATCCGATGCGGCGGATGTTGATATCGCGGTGCTCTTTGGAGAATCCCAGCTCGGAGGAAAGATGCTTGCGCACGATATCGCCGTCGAGAATCGTGACCGGGCGCCCGCCGGTCTCCAGAAATTTGACCAGCAGTGCGTTGGCGATGGTGGATTTTCCCGAACCGGAAAGGCCGGTGAAAAATACGGTGAATCCCTGCTTGTGGCGGGGAGGATAGCTGCGCCGCAGCTCCTGCACCACCTCGGGGTAGGTGAACCAGGCGGGAATCTCGCGGCCTTCGTTCAGCCGCTGCCGCAATTCGGTGCCGGAGATATTGAGCACGCGCGAGCCCTTGGGCACTTCGTTATCGGGCACGTAGCGGTCCTGGTCTTCGAGATAGACCATCATGCTGAAGGGCACCATGGCCACGCCGATGTCGCTCTCGTGCTTTTTGAACAGCTCCTGCGCGTCGTAGGGGCCGTAGAAAGGCTTGCCGCTGGGGTCGCTGCCCGGGCCGGCGTGATCGCGGCCGACGATCATGTGGGTGCAGCCGTGGTTCTTGCGGATGATGGCATGCCAGATGGCTTCGCGCGGGCCGCCCATGCGCATGGCCAAAGGCAGAAGCGAGAGCTTGACCGTCCCCGCGGGAAATTTCGAAAGCAGCAGCTGATAGCAGCGCACGCGAGTGAAGTAATCCACGTCGCCGGGCTTGGTCATGCCGACCGAGGGGTGAATGAGCAGGTTGGCTTCGACCTGTTTGGCGGCGCGGAAGGTCAGCTCCACGTGGGCGCGATGCATGGGGTTGCGCGTCTGGAAGGCAACCAGGCGGCGCCAGCCCAGGCGGGCAAACTCGGCCCGCAGCTCGGCGGGAGTCAGCCGCAGCGCGCGAAAATCATAGTGCGAAGGCCCCTGGATTCCTTCCACCCGGCCGCCCACATACCAGGCGTTGCCTTTGTTCAGCAGATAATCCACGCCGGGATGCGCCGGGCTGGTGGTGCCAAACACGGCCTCGGCTTCCGCCTTGCGGTCGGGCTGCCAGACTTCTTCCACGTGCAGCACCGCCAGCATGACGCCCTCGGGATCGCGTAGCGCGATCTTGCTGCTGCCCGGCTTAAGCGTCTTGGCGAATTCCTCTTTTACGTCGAGCGTGATGGGCATGGGCCAGAGCACGCCGCTGGCAAGCCGCATCTTGTGGCTCACGCCTTCGTAGTCGGCCTGGTTCATGAAGCCGCGGAGAGGAGAAAAGCCGCCGCTCATCAACAGTTCCAGATCGCAAAGCTGGCGGGCGCTCAGGTCCCAGGAAGGCCATTCGCGGGAATGGGCCTTCAGCTCGGCGGCGCGTTCCTGGGGAGCAATCAGATCAACAAGTTCACCACCGTGGGGGGGGATGAGATGGCTGCTGGGAGCGGTCAAGTCCTTGAACCTCCTGGGTTCGCTTTTAAGTATTTGGTGAAACTAATGATGCCCAGAATACTCCGGGCGGACGGTTCAGCCGAGGCGGAAGCTAGGACAAGGACATCGCATAGGTAACATTTTCAGCCTACTACGGCGGCGCGTGAACCAACAAGCCACAAATCCCGCGCTATCTGGCAGTGAGAAAAGCAATTTGAGTGCCTGTGGGCGGTTGCGATACGCAGCGTAAAGTATTGAAAGTAAAAGCGCGAATGAAGTTGACCCCCTCCGGCGGCCGATCCCCCATGTGCAAGACTTTGCGCTGTGAGGCCACGATTTCCACTGCCCTCGCCGCGTGCTCTGAGGGCAAGCCTAGCCCGCAAGACCCCCACCACAAACCCTTCCTCATGACTTTGGTGTGTTAAGTTATTGAGTCTCACGCCAGGAGCCCAATGAAAGCCCTATATTTTGCCCTCCCTCTCAGCATTTTGCTGTTTGCCTGTCTGGCGATGAGCGGCCGTGGCGCCGCGCCCGATGCAGGCCCAACCCTCTCTGGATTTCACGACCCGGCCGCGGAAAACTCGGTCGAATCGCGTTTTCTGGCGGTACCCGATCCCAAGCTGGCGAAAGAAGACCTGCGAGTTTTGACCCAGGCGCCGCACATGGCAGGAACCCCGGAAGACAAGGCGACCGCCGATTTCGTGGCCCAGAAATTCCGCGAGGCGGGCCTGGAGACCGAAACCGTCGAGTACAAAGTCTGGATCAACTATCCCTCGGAGATCAGCGTGGATGTGACCGCGCCGGCCGGCGTTCATATGCACGGGCCCACACCCGAGCATGTGGAGGGCGACCCTTACGACAACGATCCGCGGGTGGTGATGCCCTTCCAGGGCATGTCGCCCTCCGGCGACGTGGAAGCGGATGTGGTCTATGCCAACTACGGCACGCCCGAAGATTTCAAGAAGCTGGCGCAGATGAAAGTTGATGTTCGGGGAAAAATCGTGCTGGTGCGCTATGGCCAGAATTTCCGGGGGGTGAAGGTCTTTGTGGCCCAGGAGCATGGCGCAGCCGGCGTGATTATCTACTCCGATCCTTACGACGATGGCTGGCGGCGCGGCGACAAGTATCCCCTCGGTCCGTGGCGGCCGGATACGGGAGTGCAGCGCGGCTCCATCGGCTACATGTTCGAATTCGCCGGCGACCCGACCACGCCGGGAATTGCCTCGGTGCCTTCGTTGCCCGAGTCGGAGCGCACTCCGCCGGAAAAATCGGCGCAGATGCCCAAAATTCCCTGCACGCCGCTTTCTTACCACGATGCCTGGCCGATTCTGGAGCACCTCGGCGGCCCGGATTCTCCCCGCGACTGGCAGGGCTCGCTGCCTTTCACCTATCACGTGGGCCCTGGGCCGGTGAAGGTGCATATGCGCCTGAAGCAGGACTACCAGTACCGCACCATCTGGGATGTGATTGGGCGAGTGACGGGCAGCGAGGACCCCAACGAGTGGGTGGTTCTGGGCAACCATCGCGATGGCTGGGTGTATGGGGCGGTGGATCCCAACAGCGGCACGGCTTCCATGCTGGAAGCGGTACGGGGCGTGGGGGAACTGCTGAAATCAGGCTGGAAGCCCAAGCGGACTTTGGTCTTCGGCAGCTGGGATGCGGAAGAAGAGGGGCTGATGGGCTCGACGGAATGGGCTGAGCAGCACGCCGCAGAACTGGCCAATGCGGATGCGTACTTCAATATGGATGTGGCCGTGGCCGGGCCGAAGTTTGGGGCGTCGGCGGTGCCCAGCCTGAAACAGTACATTCGCGATATAACCAAAGTCGTGCCCAGCCCGCAGGGCGGCATGCTGTACGACGTCTGGCTCAAGGCAAGCCAGCCCAGCCGCGAACCCACCCAGGAGAACAACAACAACCGCCGCGAGCCGGCGGCGCCAGGTGGAGACGCTCCCGTGGGCGATTTGGGCAGCGGCTCCGACTACACCGCTTTCCTGCAGCACCTGGGCGTTCCCTCGACCGACATCGGGTCCACCGGGCCCTACGGGGTTTACCACTCGGTGTTCGATGATTTCCAGTGGTTCACGAAATTCGGCGACCCGGATTTCGTTTACGAGCAGGAGATGGCGCGAGTCTTTGGCTTGCTGGGTGTGCGCATGGCAGATGCCGATGTGCTGCCCTACAACTACGCCGACTATGGCAAGGAAATCTCGGCCTACGTTGAGGCGGCGCGCAAGAAGGCGGAAGAGCAACTGGGGGCGCAGGCCCCGAGCTTTGACGCGGCGGCGCAGGCCGCCCGCAAATTCGAGCAGGCGGGCGCGAAGATCTGGGCAAAACAGCAGAAGACGCCGCGCGATCTGGCTAAGCTGAACCAGACTCTGCGTCAGGCCGAGCGCGCGTTGCTGCTGCCCGATGGCCTGCCCAACCGGCCCTGGTATCACCACGCGATTTATGCGCCCGGAGAATATACGGGATATGCCGCAGTGGTAATTCCGGGCGTGAATGAGGCCATTGACAAGCAGGACGCCGAACGCACGCGGGAGCAGCTTGCGGCATTGACGGCGGCGCTGGAGCGGGCGGCGAAAGAGTTGGCCGCTTATCGCTAGGCAGGCCGGGGACAGCGGAGGCCGGCGTTCCCCACCCGGGCAAAAGGGGGACGCGCAATTTACGGCGCTTCGATCAGCTCCATCTTGCCTTCGCGGGTGCGGTGCAGGACCATCACCTTGCCCTTCAGATCGCGAAAGACAAACACATCGCGGTCGCGGAAGTGGCATTCCTTGATGGCTTCTTCGAGCGTCATGGGGCGAAGGGCCACGGAATCGCTCGCCTGCACCAGGTGAACTTCGGTGGTTTTGGCCACGGCGGGAAACTTGTGCACGGTCATGGGCACGGCCGTGGACTTCGCCGGCCCGACCGCGACCCGGGTCTCTTCCGGCTTGGACTTGCCATTCCACTTCTCGTGATCGTGGCGCTTCTTGCTGCGCCAGCGGGTCTTGTACTTCACCGCCTGCTTTTCCAGGTGCTCGATGGCTTCGCTGATGGCGGAGCTCATGTCGCGCGCCTGCGCCAGCCCCACCAGCGGACCCTTGCGCGGGCTGATGGTGATTTCCGCCCGGTGGCGGTGTTTCTCGACGGTGAGGATGACCTTGGTCTCGAATTTATCTCTTAAGATTTTGCGGATTTTTGCCAGGCCGGTTTCTACTTCTCTGCGGATTGCGGGAGTGATTTCGTACTGCCTGCCGGTGTATTCGACGTTCATGGCAGCCTCGGAATGAAGTTTGAAGGAGCGATGAAGCTGACTGCGGGGCCCTACTTCTGCGATCCCGGCGGAGCCTCTGGCGCTAAGAAGTCTGCTGGCGCCTGCAAAAGGATTTTAACCGACGGGCACGCAAAGAAAGCGCCGAGACCGCAAAAAGCTTAGTTCTGCAAGACGACCCGGGGCGTGTTCCTGTCATTGTCATTGTTCATTTCGAGCATCATTGTCATTTCGAGCGCAGCGAGAAATCTGCCTTTCCTGTGTCAGATAAGAGCAGCTTCCTCGTCGCTGCGATTGTTGGAATGACAAAGCCTCGACCTTTATAAACGCCAGGCTCTCAGCTATTCCATTCTTTGATTCAGTTCTGAGAACCCGGTTCTCAGTTACTTCTTCACTCTGCGTTGATGCGTGCTGGGGATGCGCATATCTTCGCGGTATTTCGCAACCGTGCGCCGTGTCACCTGAATGCCCTGTGACTGCAGAATGCGGGTGATCTGCTCGTCGGTCAGCGGCCGGCTGGGGTCTTCTTCCTCGATCAGTTTCTTGACCCGGCGCTTGAGAATGAGGAGCGAAGTGTTGCCGCCTTCCGGCCCATTCACGCTCTCGCTGAAGAAGTAGCGCAACTCGAAGACGCCCTGGGGAGTGTGGGCATATTTGTTGGCCACCGCCCGGCTCACGGTGGAAGGGTGCACCCCGATCTCTTCCGCCACCTCTTTGATCATCATCGGCTTCAGTTGATCAATTCCCTGCTCCAGGAAGTCCTGTTGGCGGGTGACGATGCAATAGCAGACTTTGAGAATGGTCTGCTTGCGCTGCTCGATGTTCTTGATGAGCTGAATGGCGCTCTTGTAGCGCTCTTTCACGTAGTTGCGGGTATCTTTGTCCTGGGTATCGCGGCTGAGCAGGCGCTTGTAGGCCGGGTTGAGGCGAAGCTGGGGAACGTCATCTTCGTTCATCATCACCAGCCATTCGTCGCCGTGCTTGACAAAGGCCACATCCGGCTCGATGAGACGCGGTTGAACGGTGTTGTAGCGCAGACCGGGCCGGGGATCAAGGGTGCGGATGTACTCGAGCGCCTGCTGGACAGCCTCTGCAGGACGGCCGATCGCCCGCGAGATTTCTTTGTATTGCTTATTCTGCAGCGCGCGCAGATGCTGATCGGCAACGGCGATGGCGTCGGCGATGAGCTGGGCGGCCGACTCAGCATTGCCATTCCTGCTGCTGGCGGCCAACTGCTGCTGTTGATGGCGAAGCTGGTAGAGCAGGCACTCGCGCAGGTCGCGGCAGGCGACGCCGGGCGGATCAAGCTGGCGCACCAGTTCGATGGCCTCGTGCAGATCTTCACGGCTGAAGCTGGGCTTGAAAGCGGGCGGCACGGGCCGGGCCGGGACAGCGGGTGCTTCGGGCGCAGCGGCCACGGCCACGGCGGCAGAGATGCCGGGGAGTTCGGCCAGCTCGCTGGCGGGTAACGCGTCGTCGAAGGAAGCGACCGGCTCGACCGAATCTTCGGCCAGGGCCTCGCCCAGGCCAAGCGCGGCGGCGTCTTTGACTACGTTCTCCAGAGCGCTGGCGTCGGCTTCGGGTGCCGAGGGCGGCGCAATCCCCATCATCTCTTCGTCGCTGGCGATGAGATAACCGTCTTCGCTGAGGTTTCCGATCACCAGTTCGGCGGCCTCGCGCACTTTCGGAGTGGTGGGCACCGAGCCCAGCTGCCACATCAGGTGATCGGTCAGGTTGCTCGGTTTGGAGAGGAAATTCTCGAACGAGGGGCGCTCGACGTCTTCCAGCTCGCGGTTGCTGCGATAGCCGGGATCAAGATATTCCTGAAAAAACGAGCCGAAATCAATTTCTTCGAAAGGGTCTTTCTTTTCTTCAGGGGTAGCGGGGGGCGCTTCTTCTCCGGGAGCGGCGGCTTCGCGTTCGCGGGCTTCTTCGCGGCGGCCGACATCATCTATAAGAGGGACCGAATCTTCGAGCTCCTCCAGCACCGGATTTTCCACCATCTCGGCCGTAATCATGTCCTTGAGCTCAAGCTTGTTGAGCGCAAGCACGCTGACCATCTGCACCAGGCCTGGGGTAAGGATCTGCCGCTGCGAGACCTTCAGGTGCAACTTTGGCTGGAGTAGAACCATAAAGTGAGCTGTCAGCCATCAGCCTTCAGCGATCCGTTTCCGGCACAGCCGGGAGCTCTCGCCCTGAGAGCTGAGGGCTGATCGCTGAAAGCCTTCACACTAACGAAAAACTCTCTCCCAAATACACGCGCCGCACTTCCGGGTCGCTGGCCAGTTGCTCGGGCACGCCCTGGCGGAAGATGCGGCCATCATCAATGATGTAGGCCCGGTCGGTGACCGACAACGTCTCCCGCACGTTGTGATCGGTGATCAGAACTCCTATGCCGCTGGCCTTCATATCGCTGATGATCTTCTGCAAATCGAGCACGGCGATGGGGTCAATCCCGGAAAACGGCTCGTCGAGCAAAGTAAATGCCGGGTTGATGCACAAGGCCCGGGCGATCTCCACGCGGCGCCGCTCGCCACCGGAAAGGGCGTATCCCAGATTCTGCCGGATATGCTCTAACCCCAACTGATCAATCAACTTCTCCATCTTCTCCCGGCGCTCATGCCAGGAGATAGGCTGCGCCTCAAGTACCGCGAGGATGTTCTCCTCTACGGTAAGCTTGCGAAACACAGAAGCCTCTTGCGGGAGATAACTGATGCCAAACTGCCGTGCCCTCAAGTACATAGGCACGTCAGTGATGTCCTCATCGTCCACGAGGACCCGGCCTGTATCAGGGGGGATGAGCCCTACAATGGCGTAAAACGTAGTGGTCTTGCCAGCCCCGTTAGGCCCAAGCAAACCAACAACTTCACCCTGCTCGACGCGAAGGCTGACTCCATTTACGACCCGGCGGCCACGGTACGACTTGCCAATTTCGTCGGTGGCCAGCGTACGCATTTATCGTGCCACTCGCGTCTCAGTTACGCTTGGGGAAGTAGCGCTGCCTTCCACCTGCACCCTATCATCGTGTTCGTAGAAAGTCAACGAAACGCCGGTAATCTTGCCTCGTTCGGCATCAAAAATGCTAGGCGGACCGCCGGTGAGGACGAATTTTTCGTCTGCCGAGGTATAGATGAGACGGTCGCCCGTCGCTTTGCGGGTGGGCTGAGTGACCTTCACCTCGCCCTGAGCGACAACGCGGTCAATCTTTCCGGCGTTCGCCACGGCTTGACTGTCAGATATGCCTCGGGCCTGAAGATAAACATCCATCTGGCGGGCGGTAAGAGTGTAGTCGGCGCCTCTGGCAATGACATTTCCTTGGAAGTGGGCGCGTCGTTCAGCGTCGGCGTAAGCCAGCCGCGCTGAACTGACGTTCACGGGTGTGACCTTCCCCTGCTTGCTGGTCTCCACCAGTACGGTGGAAACGGCATGACTGGCTGATCCCTGGGCCAGGACCGAGCGGTGATCGCGGTCGAATTCGATGGAAGGCGCTTCCACGACATTGGCATCCTGCCAGAGGCGAACCGCGCCGGTGTATAAAGCCACGGCCGGGCTGCGATGCGCGGTCATGCCCTGAGCGGTGACATGGATGGGGCTGCCCGAGGCCAGCAGAGCGCCGTTGGGCTCAGGCTTCAGGTCGCTATAGGTGGTTTTCACCTCACCCTCGGCAACAGCATCACCGGTGGAACGATTCAGGCGCATGGTGCGGGCTGTGGTGGTCATGCCGCCATCGCTAACGCGCGGACTTCCGGTGAGCGTCAGCATCTGATCGGCCAGGGTGTAGCGGGCGTGCTCGCCCCAGGCTTTTCGCTGCCCATCTGAGTAGGTGACATTCCCCTGCTGCACGATGGATTCCATAGCGTGCCCGGGAGTGAATGTGGCCTCGAGGGCGTCGCTGGTACTCACCCCGTCGGGCTGGCCGGGATTGTGGTTGACGATGCGCGCCTCAGGCGCGCCGTGCACGGAGGCGAGTTGGCCCAGCGGGGTAAATCGCGCTTCGAGCCGGGCTGCGGTCACCTCTGTATCCTGGCCCGCCGCGGCTCCGCCGGTGGGGCGAATCATGATTTTGCCTGCGCCGGGGGTTTGAACCAGGTCGAGGCGGCGGCCGCCGGCGACGCGGAAATCCATGGCCGAGGCCTGGATCTCGACATCCTGCGCCGCGTTTGCGCCAGCCGCAGACTTCTGGTGCTCAATCAGCCTCACGTTCTGGCCGGCGCGAACAGAATTCAGAATGTTCTTGCCGGAAAAATTCACTACGGCAGTGCCTGCCTGACCTTCCATGGGCTCAGGCCCGCCGCCTTCGAGGTGCACGCCGCCGGAAAAGGTCGCGGTGCGGAGAAGTGTATCTGGAGGAACCAGTATCAGATCGAGCTGAGCGGCCTGCACCTCGGCCGGCTGTTTCCCCTGCGTGCGCACCCGCACGTCGCCTTTCGCCAGCATGTGCTCCAGGGCATTATCAGGGCGAAGAAAGAGCGTTCCCTCGGCGGCCTGCAGGAACTGGCCGGCGCGCCTGATCCGCGGCTGAATGAAAGTAATAGTGCGGGGAGTTTTCGTGATCGTCGCCCGCTCGGCTGCCAGCGTGGCAGCGTCCGGGCCTTTGACTTCCACCTGCACGTCGGAAAGCAGGGTCAGAGTGCTGGTTTTGGCCAGATAGCTCACGCCGACGGCACTGCCGGTGGCCTGCGGAATGCTGAAGGTGACTTTCTCCCTGGTGGAGGCGTCGCCATCTTTGTTGAAGACCAGGTTGCTGGTGACAAGGTGAATGGGATTCTTGAGTTCCTGGGGAGCCGTCTGGTCAGGGCTGTTCAGGCCAGCGGGGTTTGCCTCAAGATCAATCTGCACCTGGCCTTTGGCGGTGGCCGTGCCCCTTTGCGGGTCGTATTCGAAGTCTGAGCCGTAAACCTGGTCGAAGCGGCTGGAGTCGCGGCCGTATACCGTGATCTGCACGTCGTGCAGTTCGGCCAGACCGCCCTGCTTGTATTGCACCGCCTTGCTGGCCTGGATTTTGAAGATGGTATGCCCTTCCTCGGACTTCGAAACCGTAAACCCCTGGGCGCTCTGCTGGATCTCGATGCCCATTCTGCCGGGAACTTCCTTCAGCGCATTCTGCAGGCGATGGCGGGCGTAGAAGTAGGTTCCCGCGACTACGAGAACCGCGACGATCGCGCCAAGCGCAAACCAGTGTCGAAGGCGGGAAACCGGCACCATTGCAATAAGTGTAATGGAAGGGCTGCGGGCATGGGCGCGGCAAGGCCGCCTTGCCTGAATGGCCCGGTGGTCTAAACTGGGCACCATGTCCGCTGAGCCTGCCCTGCTGGATTTGCAGAATATCCGCGTGATGCGCGGCGAAAAAGTTGCGCTGGAGGATTTCACCCTGCGCATTCAGGCCGGAGAACACATCGCCGTGTTGGGGCCGAACGGATGCGGCAAGTCCACGCTGGTGAAAACCATCACCCGCGAGTGCTATCCCGTGGCGCGCCAGGGCTCGGCCATGAGCATTCTTGGGCGCGAGCGCTGGAATGTCTTCGAACTGCGCAATCTGCTGGGGATTGTGACCAATGACATGGTGGCCTCGTGCACCGGCCAGACCAGCGGACGCGACGTGGTGCTTTCGGGATTTTTCAGCAGCACGCGAATTTTTCCCCATCACAATGTGGATGCCGCGCAGCGCAAGCTGGCCGATGCGGCCCTGGGCGAGCTGCAGATTTCGCATCTCGCCGACCGCCCGGTACGCGAGATGTCGTCGGGCGAGGCCAAGCGGGTGCTGATTGCGCGGGCTTTGGTACACCGTCCGCGGGCGCTGCTGTTCGATGAGCCGAGCAACTCGCTCGATTTGTCCGCCCACCAGGGCCTGCGGCAGACCATGAGCGCGCTGGCGAAGGCGGGCATGGGAATTGTGCTGGTGACACACGATCTGTCAGACATCATTCCCGAGATCGAGCGCGTGGTTCTGCTCTCCAAGGGGCGGATTGTGGGCGACGGGGCGAAGGCGGAAATGCTCACCTCCGAGCGCCTCTCGGCGCTGTTCGGAATGAAGGTGGAGATCGCGAGGCGGGACGGATACTACCGGTTGGGGTGAGACCGGCAGAAGTCAGTGAGGAGGCGTAGCAAGCTAGGTCTCTACGGACAATTCCAGCGCTTTGCTGGCATCGTCTGTCACCGCGGCACGTTTGAAATCCCGCAAAGATAACTCCAGCCCGCCGTAGTCGGGGTGGTCGTTGTGATCGAGGGTATAGGCGATATCGAGGGAATCGCCGGCCAGAAGCTGCTCCTGCTGCAGGCGCTCGGCCATGCGCCAGCCCAGTGCCTGAAAAATGATCGCCCGCCGCCAGTTGGTTTCGCTGCGTGGAAAGGCCGCCGCGTCAGGATGGCACTGCGGCGTAGAAAGAACGCCCAGCCCGGTTCCATGGCCACGAACCGGGCTAACCATAGAGGAGACGGAGGACTGAGAGGAGGACCCCTGGGCGCCGGCCGCAAGGCGCAGCTTCACATGCTTCTCTTTCATGATCTGCGGCGGGGCCATCATGCGCACGCCGGCAGCCGCGAAGACCGGCTCGGGATTGCCGACCCCGAAGGGTTGCAGGCGTTGAACCAGGTGGAAGAACTCCGGCGTCACCTGATCGAGGGGCAGGCCGGCGTCGTATTCCAGCACGGGCTCGAAGTCGGCCAGGGTGAGGCGCTCACGGGCGTAGGCATCGAGATGGTCGCGCAGCTGGCAGACCCGCTCGGCCGGCAATGAGAAACCAACCGCGTGGGCGTGGCCGCCGTAACGCGAAAACAGGTGCGAGCACGACTCCAGGGCATTGAGCAGATGAAAGGCCTTGATGGAACGGCCCGAGCCGTGGGCCTCAGGGCCGTCCCGCGAAACCACGATGGCTGGGCGGCCATGCCGCTCGACCACGCGAGTTGCCGTGATTCCGATGACGCCCCGGTGCCAACCCTCGCCATCAATCACCATGCAGAAGGCCTCACGCAGGGCTGGATCTTCTTCCAGCCGGGCCTCAATGCATTCGACAATGCGACGCTCTTCTTCCTGCCGCTCGGCGTTCAGGCGGTCGAGTTTGGCGGCGAGCTCGCGCGCCCGCGCCGGGTCTTTCACGCTGAAGAGCTCGATCACATCGCGGGCCACATCCATGCGGCCGGCAGCGTTGATACGGGGCGCAATGCGGAAGGCCACTTCGCCGGAGGTCAACGACCGGCCGCCGAGTTGTGCGATTTCGAGCAGGGCCTTCAGTCCCGGATTTACCGCCGAGCGCAAGCCCTCCAGGCCCAGCTTGGCGAAGACACGGTTTTCATCTGCCAGCGGAACCGCATCGGCCACGGTGGCGATGGCCACCACTTTCATGAACGAGGCCAGCAGCCGGGGGAGCTCTGCGCCCGCGCGCCGGCGTTCGAGCAAGCCCTGCGCCAGCTTGAAGGCAACGCCCGCGCCGCACAGCGATTTGCAGGGATATTCGCAGCCCGCCTGATTGGGATTTACCACCGCCAGAGCGCGCGGCACGCCATCGGGGCCGGGCAGGTGATGGTCGGTCACAATCAGGTCCACGCCCATGCGCTGGGCGGTTGCGGCGGGGACGAGGGCGCGAATGCCCATATCCACGCTGACGATCAGGCGCACACCGGCCTCCGCGGCACGCTCGATTACGTCATCGCGCATGTCATAGCCGTCGCGGATGCGGTGGGGAACGTGAAAGTCGGCCGACCCGCCGCAGAGTTCAATCGCGGTTTTCAGGATGACGATGGCGGTGGTGCCATCCACGTCGTAATCGCCGTAGATAAGAATCGGCTCTTTGCGCTCGATGGCAGCTTCCAGGCGGTCCACGGCGGCCTTCATGCCGCTCATGCGATAAGGGGAATGAAGCTGATCGAGGGAAGGAGCAAGAAACCGCGCGGCCGAGTGCGGGTCGCCGATGCCACGTGCCGCCAGAAGGCGCGCCAACGTGGGAGCGAGGCGGCGATTTTTCAATGAAAACGAAGAGTCGGAGCCCAGCGCCGTGATAAGAAGTTCGACCTGCGCCGGATCAGCGGTTTTGTGGACCCACCTCATTCCGCGCGATCAGCTTTCATCGTCCTGGCCGGGCTCGTCAATGGGAATGCCGCCGAAGTCTTCCACCAGCTCCAGAGCGTGCTGATAGCGTTCGTACCACTCCGTGGCGGCCTCAAAGACCATCATCATGCCCTGATATGCGAAGCCGAGTTGCACGAAGCCGGTTTTGCCCAGATAGGTGCGCAGCCAGCGGACTTCTTCCAGGTCTTCATCGTTGCTGAACTCGGCGTTGGCCAGGCGCTGCACCAGGTCATCGAGGTCGTCACGCTGCATTACCCAGGAATCCATGGTCAGAAAGGACGCGCCGGTGGACTTGGCCAGTTCCACGAAGTCCTTCCAGCTTTCCGGATTTTCTTCCGCTTTCCAGATCACGCTGGGGACTTCTTCGTGATCCACGTAGCCGGGAAAGCGGCGCATGCCATGGCCTTCCACGAAGGCCACCATGTCGTCTTTCAGGCTGGCGAGGTTGTCGGGACGCGCGAACATAGGCGGCTCGTTAGTTCAGCATTGTATGCCGGACGGGAGAGAAATGCAGCAGGCCGCTCCCGGGCATCAGTATGTTCCGTGCCTGGGCCGCAAAACAGCTCATAAGCACGGAGGGCGCGCAGGTGCACGAACGAAGCCATGAGACAGTATCTTCGTGGACCGGTCTTCGTGAGCCGATGTTCGTGAACCCACCCTTGCGCTCCCGTTGTGGCGCCATGGTTTTTTCTGGGCTACGGCGAAATTGATCCCGCTGCCCGAGGAGGACCGGCTGCTTCTTCCCAAGCGCACTGTGCTAGACTACCTAGTTTCACAGCGAGTTCCCGACCTGCGCTATGCTGCTCTCGAAAGAGTATGTAAGTTACCTGGCCCGCGAAACCACTAAACGACTCATTGCCGCCGGGTTCATCGAGACCAAGGCCGCGCCTGCGGTCACGGAAAAAGTGCACGCCGCCATGCTCGAGGAATTCTCCCTGGAAGACCGCATCAATGATGAGGTGAGGGTGATCCTGGAGGCATACTCCGAAGAGATGCGGAACACCGGCGCCAACTACCAGGAGATGTTTCGCAAGGTAAAGAACGAACTGGTGCGCAAGTACAAAGCGGTGCTCTAGCCCGCGGTAAAATTTTGGTGTTTGAGGACACAAGCCCAAACCCCCGGGGGTCTGAGCCGGGCCACGCCGGGTCCGCGTGTTATGATTCACCTCTGTGAGAGTGAATCGGGACAAGTCCAACAAGGTGGCGCACGTGGTCACCGACGCTCTGGCGGAAATGAATGATGTAGAGTTCGTGGAAGACCGCAATACCATCCGCCTGGAAGTCCGCAAAATTCTGGAAGACCTGCTGAACCAGGAAGAAAAGATTGATCAGTCCGCCCGCCAGAAGATTGAAAGCCAGAAGCGCACCATCCTCGAAGGCAGCCAGGAGTGGGACATCCTCTACCGCAAGTACTACAACGAGGAAGTGAAGAAGCTGGGCATCTAGCGCAGCATTCGGAGTCGAGCAGCTTGCCGCAAATTTCCGCACTTTCCGGCTTCGTCAAAGAGGCCGCGCGTGAGGCGGGCTTCGACCTCGCCGGCATTGCCCCGGTTTCGGACTTCCCGGAACTCCGCCACTTTCCCCAGTGGATCGCCGCCGGCCATGCCGGCGAGATGAAGTACATGGAAGCCAGGAATGAGGAAGGCGAGCTGAAGCGCGCTTCCCTGAGGTCGGCGATTCCCTGGGCACGCAGCGTGGTTGTCTGCGCCATCAACTACAACACGGCGGAGCCCTACTCGACGCAACAGCCGGATTCTGCGCGCGGCTGGGTTTCTCGCTACGCCTGGAGCCGGCAGGACTATCACGACGCTGTACTGGGTAGGCTGCGCGAAGTGGAGAGGAGACTAGGCGCGAGCTGGGCAGAAGAAGATACTTCCATCGAAACCCGCTGCTACGTGGATACCGGCCCGTTGGCCGAGCGGGTGTACGCCAAATATGCCGGCGTGGGATGGATTGGGAAGAACACCTGCATCATCAATCAGAAGCTGGGCTCGTGGTTGTTTCTGGGCGTGATTGTGACTTCTCTCGAACTTGCGCCCGATCTGCCGGCGCCTGACCGCTGCGGAACTTGCACCCGCTGCCTTGATGCCTGCCCGACGAATGCCTTTGTGGCTCCCTATCAGCTCGACTCCAAGCGCTGCATTTCTTATCTGACCATCGAAAAACGCGGCAGCATTCCCGAGGAACTGCGCGCCGGGATGGGACGGCAGGTTTTCGGCTGCGATATCTGCCAAGACGTTTGCCCGTGGAATCGCAAGGCCCCGGCGACTTCAGGCGAAGAGTTTCGAGCGCGGGAAGGCTTGGTCAATCCTGCCCTGGAATGGCTGGCGCAAATCAGCGAGGAGGAGTTCCGCGAGAAGTTTCGCGGCTCACCGGTACGCCGCGCCAAACGCAGTGGAGTGCGGCGCAACGCGGTCATCGCCATGGGCAACAGCGGGGATGCGCAGTTCACGTCCGGGCTCGAAGAGCTGTCCCGCGACCATGACCCGGCGGTCGCCGAACATGCGCGCTGGGCTTTGCGAAGACTGAATTCTGAGAACCGCGGAGTGAAAACCGAGGATCGGCCCAGCTGACTACCCGGCATCAAATTTGCCCGTTCTCGGTTCCCGGAGGTTAGTCCCCAGTTCTGGATTTCACGCCCAGCTCCCGGCCAGCCTGCGCGCCGTGGTAGCATTTTCCTGGTTGGCCGCTCCGGTAGTGTTCCATGCGCCGTGCTCATCTGATCTCCTGGCTCCTGTTCAGTTTCTGTTATCTGCCGGCTGCGCTGGCCGGCAATGAGCCGCATTGGCTCAGAATCAACTCGGGGCACTTTTCCATTCTCACCGACGCAGGGGAAAAGAGAGGCGATGAAGCCTTATTGCGCTTCGAGCAAATGCGGGCGGTCTTTGGCGAACTGCTGCTGAAAGACAAGCTGCTGATGTCGGAGCCGATGGACCTCATCGCCTTCCGCAGCACGGAGGAGTACACGGCGGCCGCGGGTCAACGGCCATCCTCCGGATGCTTTCTGCCCGGAGGGGATCGCAATTACGTCTTGCTGGATCTCTCCGATGAGCGTTCCTGGCAAACGGTTTCGCGGGATTTTGCCGCAGTCATGCTGCGCTACAACTATCCGCCGACGCCGGCATGGTTCGACGTGGGCTTCGCCGAGTATTTTTCCAGCCTGCGGCTCGATGATGGCGCCCGGCTGGGAGCCGACCCGGGCTCGTTCACCTCCGCGCTGAGGCAGCGGCCGTGGCTTGCCATTGCAGCATTATTCGGCACAGGCAAACCGAATCCGGCTCCGATTTTTCGTGCGCAGTCGTGGATCACCGTGCATTACCTGATCACTCACAACAAGCTGCCGGAAACAGGAGCGTATTTCGGCCTGGTGGAGTTGCAGAGAGTTCCCGTCGAGCAAGCGATTCAACAGGCTTTCGGAATCCCGGCGGATCAACTGGCGCAGGCGATCCGGGCGGATTTCAATTCCATCCCTGCTCCTCCGAGCGCAAGCGGAGCAGCCACAAGCATGCAGCAGTTCGCCGCACTTACGCTCAACGATGTGGGAATGAGCTCGCAGGAAGTGAAGCTGCCGGAGGCGCGGGCGCTGGTCGCCGAGGCGGAAGTGCGAGAGCCCGAGCTGCGGGCCTCGGCGGTGAAGGAGCTTGAGGGCATCGCCGCCGATCCCGTGGCCGATAATGCTGTTGTGCACCGTGCTCTGGCCTGGGTGCACATGGAAAAGGGCGAATATCAGGCGGCGATGGATGAACTGGCGAGCGCCTCGGATCGCGATAAGAACAATCCCTGGGTGCGCTATTACCTGGCGCTGGTGAAGTATCGCGAGGGAGCGGCGGGCGACCAGCAATTTCCCGGGCTGGCCAACATGATGCAGGACCTGGGGGCGGTCATTGACTGGAACCCCGAGTTTGCCGAGGCCTATGACATGCTGGCGATGGCGCGGTTGCAGGGCGGAGGAACCTACTCCGCTCTTCACGCCATGCGGCGCGCGATTCAACTCAGCCCGCGCGACGAATCCTATCGATTGCATCTCGCCGAAATCTACCTGGCCGGAAAGAAGTGGGATGACGCCAGCGCCTTACTGGAGCGCCTGCAATCCAGCTCTGACGCGAAAGTGGCCAGCGCGGCCAGGCAGAACCTGCAGGACCTGCCCACGCTGAAAAAATACGGCATTCTGCCGCAACACGCGGGCGGCGGCGCACAGCCGGCTCCGGTTTGGTCGTCTCCGGATGACGAGGAAGATGCTTCTGCCAGTGCGGCGGCTTCGCCTGCGCCTGGCCCCGACCGCCGCAAGACGGAATACCTGCAGGGCCGGCTGCTGTCCGTGGATTGTTCCCACTCGCCCGCCGCGATAGTAAATATTTCAATCCACGGAAGGGTCCGCAGATTCCTCACCGAAGACTACAAATCATTGGCCCTGATCGGGGCAGATGAGTTCTCCTGCCAATGGAAGAACCGCCTGGTGGTTATCAACTATAAAGCCGGTGGAAGAACCAGCGGCGATCTGGTTTCACTCGAGATTCAGTAGAAGCTGGCGCGGCCCGTCTTCTGCCACGGCTGCGCCGAAGATAGCTCATCCCCAAAGCATTTCCACGCATCGAAACGCTGCTCCCCGGGGAATGCTGAATGGCCAAAAAGCAAAGCTTTTTTCATCGTCACTCTCTCAGCCTGGCATCGGTCGCGATCCTGACGGCATGGATTGTGTTGTACTCCCTTTCCAATCCCGGTACCCACCTGGGCTCGTTCTTCGGCAATGCGATCGCCGACTGGACAGGCGTGGTAGTAAGCGTGCTGGCAACGAAATACATGTACGAGAAAGGCTCGGCGGAGAGCCGGCACCCTCCCGCCCAATGGCTGGGTCCTTGGCGCGACTGGCTGCGCGACCACTCGCTCAGTGTTTTCCTTCTGCTGACCGGAATAGGATGGGTCTGGCTGTTTGCGATGGTAAAAGCGGAAAGCAAGTGGGGTCAGGTGGTGGGAAATATCGTCTCCGAGTGGACGCAATTGCTGGGGCTGGTGCTGCTGACCAAGCGCTTTCTGGAGCCGCGCTCCAAAGAGAGCCGCCGATAGCAAACCCTCCCAGCGCCGGCTGGGAGGGTCTTGGTATTGGCTCAAAGCGAGGCGTCATGCGCGGACGACGTTGGCCGCCTGGAACCCTTTGGGGCCTTTCAGCAGGTCGAACTCTACGGTCTCGCCTTCGTTCAGCGTGCGATAACCATTCTCCTGAATTGCGGAGAAATGAACGAAGACATCTTCCCCCGTAGAACGCTGAATAAACCCATAGCCCTTGGCCCCGTTGAACCATTTTACTGTGCCCTTCTCTCTCACAAGTTACTCCTTTCGCCTCTTATCTGTGGTGTGATAATTCCGCATCCTCCGTGAAGCACGCGCTTCGTCTTGCCCCCCTCGGAGCACACGGAACCGAACAGACCGAAGTCGTGAGTCCCCCCTTTACCTGCGTCAACGGGAAAGGCTCCTGAGCGTAGCGCCGCCTGCGGCAGGGGGCGCCAGGCTCCGGAGCCTGTCGTATTGCGCGAGTTTTTGACTACAGGACACAGAACTTCAATCCAAGACAGCATTGCCGCTGTGCTTGTGGCCCCAGCGAGCCAGAAATAATATTCAGGAAAGCCTTTTCTGGCAAGAAAAGAATTATCGACTAAAACGTTTCCGGCGTGCAGAATTCGAACATAGCCATCTTCAGCAACGGGCTGGCGGCGGCGGAAAACAAGTGTGAGCGGGCGCGCACACAAGCGCATCTGGCTGATAAAAATGGAGGAAGTTTTCTGACTGACCGGCAGTCACAAGAGGTGGCAGAGGCCGCAAAGGCTTTCTCCAGCGCTCCTTCGCCCAGTGCCAAAGCTTATCCCGGCATGTTCCGCTCCACCGTGAAGTACCTGCTGCGGACCGAGGTCCATACTTTTGCCTTCTCGGTGGCAGCCAACGCGATTCTGTCCTTTTTCCCTTTCGTACTGCTGTTGATGACTTTGATCCGCCACGTGCTGCACTCGGCGCTCATGTACGCCGTAGTGTTGCAGTTGTTGCGCGATTACCTTCCCGCGGGTCAGGACTTCGTCATCCGCAACCTCAACGCCCTGGTGGAAGCGCATCAGCGCGCTCAGGTGTTGTCGCTGCTCATTCTGCTGATTACTTCCACCGGAATCTTTATGCCGCTGGAAGTGGCGCTGAACCGCATCTGGGGCTTTCCCAACAACCGCTCCTACCTGGGAAATCAGCTCATTGCGCTTGGCCTGGCGCTGGCCGGGGGCGTGCTGGCTATGCTCTCGATCGCCTTGACGGCTGAGAATGTGGGCCTGCTGGAATCGCTGCTTCATGGGCACGCCATGTTTCTCATTCGGCTGGTCGCGTTTCTGGTGATGAAAGTTTCCGCCATTGTGGCCAGCATTGCCATTTTCTTCCTCATCTATTGGCTGCTGCCCAATGGAAAGGTGCCGGTGCGGGCGGTGCTGCCGGCGGCGGTGATCACCGGGCTGCTTTCGGAAACGCTCAAGTACGCCTACATCGTCGCTCTGCCCCGGCTGAATTTTCAGGAAGTGTATGGACCGTTTGCTCTCTCCGTGAGCCTGATGTTCTGGGCCTTTCTGCTGGGATTGCTCCTGCTCACCGGAGCCAACTTGTCTGCCCTGCAGCACCAGCGGCGGCTGGCAGGGTTTTCCCCTTCCAGGCGGCGAAGCTAGCCGCCCGCGGCGGCCAATCGCACAGCGCGTGGCCCGGCGATGTTCATTCGTCACACTCTTGCTGTGACGACCGGCACATTCCTTTCCCGGCGCGAAGCATTAGCATCGCTACGCCTCCGTCAGCGGCTGGCCTCGATCTATGCCCTGAGGCCTGCTATGCCATTACTGTCTCTGCGCGGGTTTCTGCCCCGAGGTTTGGCGCTGCTCCTCCTAGTCTGTTCGGCGGCCGCGGCGCCGCCACGCGCGGTTGTGCATCCCATTGCATCTCGCTTGCCCCTGATTCGCAGCGCCGGTTACGTGTTCCTGGGGACAGTAATGGACGTCGAGCGGCTCACCCCGTCTCAACCGAATGCCGTGGCGACCATGCGAATCACGTTTCGGGTTGAGCAGGCCGTTCAGGGGGTACGTGCCGGACAGACGCTGGAAATCCACGAATGGGCTGGATTATGGCTTGCGGGAGAGCGCTATCGGAAGGGCGAACGGGTCGCCTTGTTCTTGTACCATCCCAGCCGTGTAGGACTCACCAGCCCGGTGGGCGGGCCGTTGGGGCGCTTCGCCGTGGACAGCGCGGGCCAAATTATTCTTCAGCCCTTTCAGGTTCCGGCGCTCTCCGCCAACCCGCGGTGGACCGCCCGGATGCGCAGCAAGCTTCGGCTCTCTCCCCAGGAACTCATTCAGGTTGTGCGCGCGGCGAGGGAATAGCTCATGCCATTGCGCTCACTCATGAGCCGTAGCGTCAGGCTTGCGCTGACCGCCTTGATGTTGATGCCGCCGCCCCCTGCCTTCGCCGGCGGTCCTTTGTACGTGGCCGGCGTCAGCTACTTCGATCCGGCAGTAAAGGGTACGCAGCTGACCTGGGCGCAGGGCACCCTCACCTACTATACCGATCAGGATGATTTAAGCCCGCAGCTTCCGGGCGCAGCCGCGGACGGCTTGGTGGCCGATGCCTTCAGCCGCTGGGCGTCAATCTCAACCGCCGCGGTTTCCGCCAGCCGCGGCGGAGAGTTGGGCGAAGACGTAAACGGCTCGAATGTCACCGCCAATCCGGACGGCACCATCAGCATGCCCGCCGACATTCTACCCGGCGCCTCCGCCCAACCGGTGGCCGTGGTCTATGACGCCGATGGCTCGGTCACCGACGCGCTGCTTGGCCAGGGGGCGGGAAGCGCCTCCGAGTGTTTTACCAATGCAGTCTTCGGCGGGCCGGACAATCTCAGCTCCGACGCTCATATCGTGCACGCGCTCGTGGTTCTCAACGGAAACTGCGCGCAGACCCAGGCCCAACTTGGCGACCTTCAATACCGGCTGGTGCGCGTTCTGGGGCGGGTGCTTGGCCTGGATTGGTCGCAGGCGAATTTGAACGTGATCACCGGCAGCCCAACGCCCACCGCTGCCGATTATGCCGGCTTTCCGCTCATGCATGCGGTGGATCCGGTTTACTGCGTTCCGATCGTTTCCTGCTATCCCGCAAGTGTGGATCCGGCGCAGCCCAAGCTGGATGACGCGGCAGCAATCTCACGGCTTTACCCGGTCACGCCCGCGAACCAGGCCGCCTTCCCCGGCAAGCAGCTCTTTTCTGCGAACACAGTGCGCATTCACGGCTCGGTCCTTTTTCTGGACGCTTCGGGACAGCCCGCGCAGCCGATGCAGGGAGTCAACGTGGTGGCCCGCTGGGTGGACCCGGCGACCGGATTGCCCTCGAGGACTTATGTCGTCACTTCCGTTTCCGGCTTCTTGTTTCGCGGCAATGCAGGAAATGTGATCACCGGTTTCACCGATGCAAGCGGGCAGCGTTTCGACCGTTTCGGGTCTGACGATCCGGCGCTCGAAGGCTTTTTCGATCTCGCCGGCCTGCAGATTCCGGATGGCACGGGCATAGGCCAGTTCGAGTTGAGCATTGAGCCTATAGACCCGGCGTGGTCCAAGGGAGTGGGGCCTTACGCAGCCATGCAGGTACATCCTTCGGGCGCAGCCCGGGTCTTCGTTTATGCCAACGTAGGCCAGGATGCGCAACAAGACCTGGTAATGCAGGGCAGCACGGTTGCCACCCCAAACTGGTTCGGGCCAACCTCATTGGCTTCGCCCGCTTCGGTACCGGCGGTGGGCGATTGGTCGGGCGCGCTCAGCCCCTATGGGGATGCCGATTACTTCCGGCTTACAGCGCAAGCCAATCGCACGCTCTCAGTTTCCGTGACGGCGCTTGATGAGAACGGGGCGCCCTCGGAGAGCAAAGCACAGCCGGTGATCGGCATCTGGCAGTTGCTCGATCCGGGCAGCACGCCGGCGCCGGCCAACACACCATCGCCCTTCAATACAGTGATCGCAGGGGAGAGCCGCCTGGATGCCCAACTTAATGCGACCACCGACTTCCGCATCGGGATTGCCGACTACCGCGGCGACGGCCGGCCGGATTTTCGCTATCACGCGCGGGTTTTCTATGGGGATACGCTCGCACCCGCGCGCGCCAGCGTCGCCGGGGGCACGCCAGTTGCCATCAAGGGGCTGGGCTTCAGCTCGGGCGTTGGCGCGGCCGTGGCGTCGAGCAGCACGCCGGTGCTGGCCTTCTCCGCCAATCAACTTTTGATTTCGGCCCCGCCCTCGAGCGATGGAGTGAAGAATCTCACGCTCAACGACCCAACTACGGGCGGAGCCTCCACCATGTTTGGCGTGCTGACCTATGGCGCCGGGCCCAGCGACATTATCAATCCGATCACGGTGTCGAACCCGCCTACGCCGGTCGGCGGCCAGGCCGAAAATCCAGTGGTGGTGCAGGTGGTGACTTCTGATGGCAGCGCGCCGGTGGCCGGAGCCAGCGTCTTTTTCACCTCTTCGCCCGGCGCTTCGCTTTCTGCCTGCGGGGGCGCGGCCAGTTGTACCGTGCTCACGGACCAAAGCGGCTATGCCTCGACCTACGTCACCGTGCTGAGCCCGGGGGCGGGCACGATCTCCGCAGAACTTGCCCCCGAATCGTACAATCCGCCGAAAACGGTGCAGGCACCGGTGGATGGCGTGATCAATACGGTAGCCGGCATGGATGTTGCACTCATGCCCCAGCGGGCCTGGATCGCACAGGGGGCGGCCATCAGCCTGCCCCTGGTGGCCCGCACTCTGACGAACGGCGTACCCTCGGGCGGCAAGACCATCGTTTTCCAAGTAGAGAAAGGCTCGGCCGTCTTGAGCCCATCATCGGCAGTGACGGATACGAACGGCAACGCCGGGGCCACTCTGCAGGTCACCAACGCATCGGGAGACCTGGAACTGAGCGCTTGTTCCATGCTCACAGCCATGAGTACGGCAGCGTGCGCAAACTTTAACGCCGTTTCGGTGCCCGCCTCCGCACAGTTTTTGCAAGCCGTGGCCGGCAGCCTGCAAATTGCGCCGGTAGGAGAAAATTTTCAGCCCGTGACGGTTCGGGTGACCGATTCGCTGGGCGATCCAATCCTGGGGGCGGCGGTCACGTTCCAATGGCTGGTGGCGCGAGCGCCGCAGAACCTGCCCATCGTGTGGATTGGCGACACGGGAATCAGCAGCAACCCGATGCCGGTGATCCTTTCCTCTCTGCAGGCGACGGCGCAATCCGACGTGAACGGGCTGGCCACGGTTCAGCCAACTACAGGCGGCGCGCAAGGGGCAGTGGTGATTCTGGGGAATGCCTCGACGGGAACCAGTTCGCTGCCGTTTGAGTTGCAGTCGCTGCCCCCGCTGGGCGTGCAGAGCCCATCTTCAACGCTAAGAGAAAAATCCGGAGTACGTTGAAAGTGCCGCCGCTTCAGGAGAAGGCTTGATCGGCGGCGCGCACGCACTCCAGAATTTCGGCTTCGCTCAAGGTGTGGTCTGAGGCCTTCGCCCGGCTATAAATGCGTTCTACCACCTCGTCGCTGGGGGGCAGGCCGCGGCGTTCCAGCCAGAACAGAACGTTCGATTTGCCGCTCATGGGGCCGATGTCAATGACCTGCTCCATGCCGAACAGGCGCGCCGGCACGCCCGAATACACGGCATCGAGCAATGCCGGGTCATTCTTTTTGTGGGCCTTGATCAGCGCCGCCGCGTGCACGCCAGTGGCGGTGCGGAATGCATCCTCGCCTACGACCGGATAATTCGGCGGAATGGGCACGCCCGTGGCACGCGCTACTGCTTCGCAGTACTCTTTCAGCCGGGTCAAGTCCTGCTCCGCCCAGGGCGGAACTCCCATCAGCTTCAGGTTGACCAGCATCTGGTCCATCTGCGTGTTCCCGACGCGCTCCCCCACTCCCAGAGCGCAGGCGTGCACGCAGTGGGCGCCTGCAACCAGCGCCGCCATGGAATTCGCCACCGCGAAACCGCGGTCGGAGTGCCCGTGCCAGTCCACCCGCACGGCGTTGCCCGCGGGTTTAACCACTTCCTCCAGAACGAAGCGGACCAGAGCAAACACGCCCACGGGAGTGGCGTGGCCGGCTGTATCACAAAGCACGATTGCGCGCGCGCCGCACTCAATCGCAGTCTTGTATAGCAGCTTGACCATTCCGGGATCGCAGCGCGAGGTATCTTCCGTGACGTACATGACCTCAAGGCCAAGCGAGACCCCGTACTTGACGGCTTTTTCGGTCGTACGTACGAGGAAGTCATCCGTCCAGTCCTCGGTGTAGCGTCGGATGGGGCTCGAGCCGATAAATGTCGCTGCCATGATGTTCAGTCCCGTGCGCTGCACGATTTCAGCGATCGGCCGGATGTCGTTCTCATGGGTCCGCGCGGCGCAATTGGGCCGGATTTTCATCCCGTGCGCGGCGATCTCCCTGGCCAGCGCTGTAACGTGCTCGACCGCGCGCGGCCCCGCCCCTGGCAGGCCGAGATCGAGAAAGTTGATGCCCAGCGCCTCCATCAAGTGGAGGATGGTGATTTTCTCTCCGATGGAAGGGTCGCGCACGGAGGGCGACTGCAAGCCGTCGCGCAGCGTCTCATCGTTCAGGTACACCGGGCCTGCAGGCTGCAGCGATGCCGGCTGCATCCTGTTCCAGTCGTAGATAAGCTCGGAAGCTTTCACAAATAGCGATGCGGCTTATGTGCCCAAAACTTCACTTCTTCGGCGGCAAGGTCAGCCCAAAGACCGAAATTTGGCCCTTGCCCGCCACGTTGAGTCCGCCCGCCTCTTCCGGATTGGGCAGGTAGAGGGTGCGGCAATGCTCGCAGCGGTAAACCTCGGCGTCCGGGCCCCAGGCCTTCTCCACATCGCCGCAAGCCTGCTCCAGCACATCGGCGGTGTAGTACCAGCGCTTTAAATGCCCACCGCAGGGCTTTCCTTTTGCGTCTTTCTCGTTGCAGGCGCGCTGCCCCGGCTTTTTGATCTTCACCTTGTGATGGGGCAGTTGTGGAGGAGCCTGGGTGCTGGAAGCGGCCGTGGTTGGCAAGGAGTCTACCCTCGTTCGGGCGGCGGAAACCGCCGGTTGCCATCGCTTACGGCTTCATTTTACTCGAAGCACTTTGGCCGGGCCAGTGGAGGTGGAATTCGTACCCGCGAATATCGGCGGCTGTGGCGCCCTTCTTGGTTGAGTGATTTTCACAAGCGCCTGGCGGATCTAAAACTCACGGGAGGGTGCGGCCTGGTCGGCTCCCACCCGCCCGGCGGAAATCTCTGCCACAAAATAATTCTCTGCCTTAATGGGTGCATCCGCCAGTCGGCGCAGCATCGCGATCTGCCCCACATGCGTAAGCGCATCGGCGATCGGGCCCTGGAAGAGGCGCTCGGCAGGTACGGCCAGCGCCTTCCCGGAAGCAAGAAAATCGTCAAACGCCTGAAGCGACGCGAAGAAGCGCTCAGTCAGCTGGGTCCAGGGCAGAGGTTTCGAATCCTGCCAGCGTTGGTTGCCTTCCGCCATGGAAAGCGCCCAATCCAGCAGATCGCCGAGGTGAGCGAGAATCTGGCCCGGCGTTCTGGCCGATTTGCCGGCAGAAAACTCGGCGAAGCCCTCGGGAGCGTTGCGTACTGCTTTGCCGCCGCGGTAGGAGAGGGTGGCGACGGTATGCCGCAGAAATTCGCGTTTCGCATCAGAAGCCATGGAGCGTTCTCCTTTGCAGCGCAGGTAGGAAGTCAATATTCCACGCCCACCAAATATAGTCCAGCGGCGGGCGCAGTGGGGCCGGCCAGAGAGCGGTCCCGGGCCTGCAAAACCTTTGAAATATCGCTGGCTTTCACCGTGCCTTTGCCCACCAGGACGAAAGTTCCCACCAGGTTTCGCACCATGTGATGGAGAAATCCGCTGCCGCGCACCGTGTACTGGAACTCGGCGCCCTCAACCTTCCAGGTGGAAGAGAAAATCCGACGGATGTTCGAGGGCGCGTCATCGCCGTCTGGCTGAAACGCCTCCGCAAGCCGGGCTCCCCGCTCCGGGTCCGCGGCTGCGAATGAGGTGAAATCATGCTCGCCCATCACGAGCTCTCCGGCTTCGACCATCGCCCGCTCACTGAGCGGATACGGATAGTGCCACACATAGCGGGCCAGGAAGGGAGGGCAGATTTCTCCGCGATACATGCGGTAGCGGTAAGTCTTGGCGCGAGCCGAATGGCGAGCATGAAACGCTGCGGGCATTTCGCTCACCTCGAGCACTCGAATTGCAGGCGGCAAAACATCATTCAGCGCCTTGATGAAGTTCGGGGTCGGAACCAACGAATTGGTGCCGAACGTGGCCACCTGGGCGAGTGCGTGCACACCTGCGTCGGTGCGTCCGGAGCCCTGCGGCAAGACGTTTTCGCCGGTTACTCGTCCAATAGCTGTGGCCAGCGTGCCCTGGATGCTGGGTGCATCCGGTTGCACCTGCCAGCCGCAAAACTCCGAGCCGTCATAGGAAAGCGTCAATTTGAGATTGCGCATAAGGAAGTGAAGCCCAAGCCTCGGCTCCCTGCATCTATACATGGCGGCAAAGCTTTACAAAGTTTTACGCGGCCGGCTGCTGTCAGCGCACAAACGCGCATAGTTGCGTCGGATATACTATTGCATTCCGCTGGCCGCCAGGAAATCAGCCTAGGTTCCGCCGGGCGCGAAACATGAAACCGTACCCGCACCGTTTACGTACCTAGCCCTGTTCCAGGAGTTCTTCACAAGCAGCACTTATACATGGAGATAAGCGAATGCAAATGTCGCTGGTAAAGCTCACTCGCTTCGGGGCCGCAATGGCTTTAGCCTGCGCTCTGGGGAGTACGGGTTTCGCTCAAACGCCGGACGCCCCTCAGCCCCAGAAGTCGGCTGCCCCGAACACGTTCAACCTGACGGATTATTCCAAGCCGCGCTCGCCATTCCCCAACGTGCTCGCGCCCTACATGGTGAGGCAGCTGCCGCCGCCGAACCTGACCAATACGGCCCGAATTCAGGACCTGATGCGCAATGGCAAACTCTACCTCTCCATGGATGACGCGGTCGCGCTGGCCTTGGAGAATAACCTTGACATCGCCATTGCGCGTTACAACCTGAACATCGCCGATACCGACATTCTGCGGGCCAAGGGCGGCGGCACAACGCTGGGCGTCAACACCGGCGTGGTGCAGGGGACGCCCGGCGGAGGCGTGGGCGGATTGGGCGGAGCCGTGGGCTCTGGCCCCGGCGGCACCACGGCCGCGGCGGGCGGCGCTGCCACCGGACTAGGCGGCATCGTGGGCTCAACCCTCGGCAGCGGCCCGGCCATCACCAGCTTCGACCCCATTATTACCGGCACGCTGCAGATGGACCATAACCTCACCCAGTCGTCCAGCATCTTCAGTCCCATACCGATTGTCGCCCAGAACACCGGCACGGCCAACTTCAACTACATTCAGGGCTTCAAGTGGGGAACGAATTTGTCGGTCGGCTTCAACAATACCCACACCACCACCGATAACCCCACCAGCACCTATACTCCGTTTCTCAACTCCGGCTTTCAATTCAGGCTGACCCAGCACCTGTTGCAGGGCTTCGGCTTTGCGGCCAACACACGGTTCATTCAGATCGCCAAGAACAACCGCGAAATTTCCGACGTTGCCTTCCGCCTGCAGGTCACGACCACGGTGGACCAGATCGAAAACATGTATTGGGACCTGGTCTATGCCTACGAATACGTGCGGGTGCAGAAGGAAAATCTCGCCTTCGCGCAGAAGACCCTCTCCGATACGCAAAAGCAGGTGCAGATCGGCACGCTTGCGCCCATCGAAGTGGTGCGCTCGCAGAGCACGGTGGCCAGCGACCAGCAGACCCTGACCGTGGCCGAAACCAATCTGCAGCTGCAGCAGTTGCTGATGAAAAACGCCTTGAGCCGGACCATGGTGGACCCGGCGCTGGCCGAGGCCGAGGTGATTCCGACCTCGACCATGCAGCTGCCGCAGCAGGAGCCGGTGACCCCCACCGAAGATTTAATCAACGACGCCCTGAGTCATCGCCCGGAGCTGGCCGAGGCGCGCATCAACCTGACCACTACGCAGATCAGCAACAAGGCGGTGCGCAATGCGCTGCTGCCCTCGCTGGATCTCTATGCCTATTACGGCGGCACCGGCATTGGCGGCGACCTCAACCCCAACGTGCCGCTTTGCTCCGGCGGCTCGGGCGGGAGCTTGAACTTCTGCTTCGATCCTACCCGTGCAGCTCCGCCCTTCCGCAATGGCGGCCCGGTGGGCTACTCGAATACTCTGAGCCAGCTGGTGGATTCCTCGTCGCCTGACAAAGGCATCGGATTAACGCTGAATATCCCTTTGCGCAACCGCGTGGCCCAGGCCACGCAGGTGCGCTCAGAGCTGGAATATCGGCAGGCCCAGTTGCGTTTGCAGCAGATCGAGAACCAGGTACGCATTGAAGTGCGCAACGCCCAGTTCTCACTGCAGCAGAACCGGGCAGCGGTGCAGTCCGCGCAGGCGGCGGTAGACCTGGCGCGGCAGTCGCTCGACGCCGAGCAGAAAAAATATGCGCTGGGCGCTTCGACGGCCACTCTCGTGCTGCAAAACGAATCGGCGCTCGCCACCTCTGAATCCACTCTGGTCTCGGCCACGGCAGCCTACGAAAAGGCCAAGCTGGAGATGGACCGCGCCACCGGCTCGCTGCTGGAAGATACCGGCATCCAGATTCAGGACGCGATACGCGGGGAAGTTACCCACATGCCGACTGTACCCGGCATCATGCCCCGGCAGGAAAACGCGCCGCCAAGCACCACGCCTGCGACGCAGCCCCAGCCCGCGCCGGAAAGCGCGCCGCCGGAGCAGCAGAAGCCGCCCAGCCAATAGGGTGCCCAACGATGTCCCGGCCCTGCGGCCCCTCGCCGCAGGGCTTTTCGTTTTCCATTTTTCTGTCCTGCCTTCTACAATCGAACCGACGTAACCTAGAAAATGACCGAGGTGGTCTTTTGAAAATCGCGAAAGACGTTACCGAGCTGATCGGGCGCACTCCGCTGGTCTATCTGAATAAAGTCACCGCCGGCTGCCCCGCCAAGCTAGCCGCCAAACTCGAGAGTTTCAATCCCTGCAACAGCGTGAAAGACCGCATTGGCGTCAGCATGATTACCGAGGCCGAGCGCGTGGGGAAAATCCAACCGGGCAAAACCGTGCTGATCGAGCCCACCAGCGGCAACACCGGAATTGGTCTGGCTTTTACCGCGGCCGTGCGCGGCTATCGCCTGATTCTTACCATGCCCGATACCATGAGCATGGAGCGGCGTGTGTTGCTGATGGCGCTTGGCGCCGAGCTGGTGCTCACACCCGGCCCCAAAGGCATGAAAGCCGCCATCGCCAAGGCTGAAGAGCTGGTAGCCAATACTCCCGGCGCCTTCATGCCGCAACAGTTTGCCAATCCCGCCAACGTCAAGGTGCACCGTGAAACCACCGGCCCGGAAATCTGGGATGACACCGATGGCGAAATTGATATTTTGGTCTCTGGGGTGGGCACCGGCGGTACGTTGACCGGCGTGACAGAATTCATCCGCCCCAAAAAGCCCAGCTTCAAGGTGATTGCGGTCGAGCCCAAAGACAGCCCGGTGCTCTCCGGTGGACAGCCCAGCCCGCACAAGATTCAGGGCATCGGCGCCGGCTTCATCCCTGAGATTCTACGCACCGATTACATTGACGAAATCATTCAGGTCACGGTGGAGGAGTCCCTCGATATGGCCCGCCGCCTGGCCCGCGAAGAAGGAATTCTGAGCGGAATTTCCTGCGGGGCCGCGGCCCACGCGGCGGTGCAGGTCGCCAACCGCAAAGAAAACGCCGGCAAGCTGATCGTGGTGGTATTGCCCGATTTCGGCGAGCGCTATTTGAGCACTATACTTTTCGAAAGTCTGCGCAACCAGGCCCAGCAGTTGGCTGCTTCGGCGTGATCGCCGTTTTTGCCTAGCTTATGATCGGATTCTTCAGATCGGTTCGGGAAGACATCGCCGCCGTTTTGGAGAGCGACCCGGCGGCGACTTCCTGGCTGGCAGTAATGCTGTGTTACCCCGGCCTGCACTCGCTGTGGGCTTATCGCCTGAGCCACTGGATGTGGCGCCACCACATGCATTTCCTGGGGCGCATTCTTTCGCAGGCGGCGCGCCTTGCTACCGGCGTTGAAATTCATCCCGGCGCGCAAATCGGGCGCCGGCTTTTCATTGATCACGGGATGGGCGTGGTGATCGGTGAGACCAGCATCGTGGGCGATGACGTCACCGTCTACCAGGGAGTAACCCTCGGCGGCACGGGCAAGGAAAGCGGCAAGCGCCATCCCACAATCGGCAACAACGTCATCATTGGATCAGGCGCGAAGCTGCTGGGCAATATCCATATTGGCGAAAATTGCCGGGTGGGGGCCAACTCCGTGGTGCTGCGCAACGTGCCGGATAACTCCACCATTGTCGGCGTGCCCGGGCACATCGTGCTGCGCAACGGCCGCCGCGTGGTCATTACCGATCCCAACGAAATCAGCGATCCACTCTCCGATGTAATCATTCGCCTGGTGGCCGAGGTCCACGAACTGCGCGAGCAACTGCAGGCGCACACCCAGGCCGTGCTCGCCCCCGAACCCAACCTGAAGCTCGATGAAGAATGGGGCTCGGTGAACGACGGCGCAGGAATCTGAATCCTACCGGGCTGCATGCCATCGCTGCGCCATGCCGCCCCGGGCCTTGTGAGACAATACCGCTTCGCAATTTGCCTTCGAAGCGGCCATGTCTAGTGCCACTCTCTCCATCGCCGTCGTCGCCATGGATGAAGAAGCCAACATTGGCCGCACTCTGGCCAGTGTGCGCTGGGCCGACGAAATTGTGCTGGTGGATTCCGGCTCGACCGACCGCACCTGCGAGATCGCCCGCGAATATGGGGCCAGAGTCGTGGTTGAACCCTGGCGCGGCTACGTGGCGCAGAAAAATTTTGCCCTGGAGCTCTGCAGCAAAGATTGGGTGCTGCTGCTCGATGCCGATGAAGATGTGAGCCCTGCCCTGGCAGAAGAAATCCGCGTTGCGATCGCCCGGCCGGATGCTTTCAACGGTTACCGCACGCCGCGCAAGAATCTGTTTCTCGGCCGCTGGATCAAGCACGGCGGCTTTTATCCTGATGCCAAGCTCCGGCTGTTTCGGCGGGGGCGAGCTTTCGTCACCGGCCACGATCCTCACGACCGTTGTGAGCTGAAACCGGATGTGGACCAGCGCACCGGGCAGTTCCGGAACGCGCTTATCCATTACACCTATCCGACCCTTTCTTATTACATCAGCCACATGAACCGCTACTCCTCGCTGGGAGCGGAGGCGGCGTTGGCCAAGGGCTATCGCGGCTTCAGTTTGGCCAACATCGTTGTGCGGCCCTGGTTAACGTTTCTCTACAACTACGGGGTGCGTCTGGGCTTTCTCGATGGCCGCGAAGGATTGCTGCTTCACCTCTACCACGCGGTTTACGTCTCCTGGAAATATGCCAAGGTGTGGGAGCTGACTCGCAAACGGCCCTGATTACCTTGGGATGCAGGCTCCCTCCTCATCCGGCTTGCTCCCCACACGGCAACCCCATATCATCGGAAGTGGCAGTTTGCGTATGGCGCCGAAAAACCCCAACAAGCCGGCTGCCGCGGAAAGTCCGGTCTCGGAGGTGTTTGAGGGCCGGCATCCATCGGCCGCGGAGAAAGAGTGGGCGGAGAAGACCCTGGCTCCAACTCTTGAGAAGGCTCCGGAGAAGCCCATCGGCGCGGCCAGCGGAGTGAATCTCGACGAGCATGGCCACGCCCGCTTCACCACGATTTCCGGCGTGCCCATCCGCCGGCTTTATACGCAGGCCGATCTGCCGGAAGACTGGAACTACGAACAATATCTCGGCTACCCCGGCCAGCCGCCCTTCACTCGCGGCATCCATGCCTCCGGCTATCGCGGCAAGCTTTTCACTATGCGGCAGTTTTCCGGCTTCGCCTCGCCGGAAGAGACCAACCGCCGCTACAAATATCTTCTCGAGCACGGGGGCAGCGGCCTTTCCGTGGCCTTCGATCTTCCGACCTTGATGGGTTACGACTCCGACCACGCCGCCAGCGAAGGCGAGGTTGGCAAGTGTGGCGTCGCCATTGATTCGCTGGAAGACATGGAGATTCTGTTCAGTGGAATTGATCTGGAGAAGACGACGGTTTCCATGACCATCAATTCGCCTGCCTCCGTGCTATGGGCGATGTACCTGGTGGTCGCGGAAAAACAGGGCGCCGACTGGAAGAAGATTTCCGGCACGATTCAGAACGACATTTTGAAGGAATATATTGCGCAGAAGGAATACATCTATCCGCCGGCGCCTTCCATGCGCCTGGTGGTGGATACCTTTGAGTTCGGTTCGAAGTTCACGCCGCGTTTCAACACCATTTCCATCAGCGGATATCACATTCGCGAGGCAGGCTCGACTGCGCTGCAGGAGCTCGCGTTCACGCTCTACGACGGCATTGAATATGTGGAGTGGGCGCGCCGGCGCGGCCTGGAGGTGGATGAGTTCGGCCCCCGGCTCAGCTTTTTTTTCAACGCGCATAACGATTTCTTCGAGGAAATCGCCAAGTACCGGGCCGCGCGCAAGATCTGGTGCCAGGTGATGAAAGACCGCTTCGGCGCGCAGAACCAGCGCACCTGGCTGATGCGCTTCCACACCCAGACCGCAGGCGTGTCACTGCCCGCGCAGCAACCCATGAACAACATTGCGCGGGTGGCGCTGCAGGCTCTGGCAGCGGTGCTGGGGGGCACGCAATCTTTGCACACCGATGCTTACGACGAAGCTCTCGCCCTTCCCACCGAAGAAGCCGCCCGCATCGCCCTGCGCACGCAGCAAATCATCGCCTATGAATCGGGCGTCACGCAGACCACTGATCCTCTGGGCGGATCTTACTTTTTGGAAAATATGACGCTGCAGATGGAAAAGGGCGCCTTCGATTACTTTGGAAAACTCGACGCCATGGGCGGAATGGTCAAAGCTATTGAGCGCGGATATCCGCAGAAAGAGATCGCCGAGGCGGCTTACCAATATCAGCGTGCGGTTGAGGCCAGGGAAAAAATCATCGTGGGCGTGAATGAATTCACGGTGGAGGAAGAGCCGCCCAACATTCTTTATATTGACGAAAGCGTGGCCCGCCAACAATCGGCCAAGCTCAAGGCTTTGCGCTCCCGGCGCTCCCATGACGAAGTCCGCCGCTGCCTGGATGGGCTCAAGAAGGCCGCCGCGCAGGAACCCCGGTCCGAACTGAATGGCAACGTTTCTTCCGCCAATACCATGCCCCACATCATTGCCGCGGTACGCGCCTACGCTACGGTGGGCGAAATCTGCGACGCCCTGCGCCATGTCTATGGGGCCTATACCGAAGTGAGCATTGCATAGGCGCACTCTGCCGGCAACGCTGAGCCCTATCCACCCGAGAGAACAAAATTCACTGTAATCTGGGTTTCAACCTCAATGGGTTCATTGTTGAGCAGATAGGGACGGTAGCGCCACTGGCGGACCGCCTCCACGGCGGCCGGCGCCAGCATAGGATGGCCGCTCACGACCTGCAGATTAGCGATGGTTCCCTGCCTGCTGATGATCGCGCGCAGCACCACCGTTCCCTGCACTCCAGCGGCGCGAGCCAGCGGCGGATACACCGGTTGCACCCGGTACACCAGGTTGCCCTGCATCATGCGCGAGACCAACGGATGTTGAGTAACCGGGGGCGGGGCGAGAACAGCCATATTCCTGCCCCTAGCGCCCCAGACTGCATTGGCGACGGCCCGGTCGCCGGTTCCACCCGCGACTCCTAACTGGTCGGCATCCACAGGCGGTGGCGGAACCGTTTCCGTGAGCGCAGAGATGGTCCTGGGAATGGAACGCGGCTGCATCAGTTCCCCGCTCGAAAGCACGTTGCTCACGGGCGCGGCGGCGCTGCGAAGGCGCGGGGGCGGAGCAGGGGCTGGCGGCTGCATCAGGATGGGCGACTCGGGCACGATGGCCTGCAAATGCGGCAGTCCCTCGGTGTAAAAGTACGGCAGCGCGAGCAGTCCGGCAATAGCCAGCGCCTGCAGGGCGAATGAAGCCAGCGTGGTCAAGCCGCGATGGGAACGATTGCCCCAGGGAGAATGCGACAGAGAATCCGCAAACATGGTGTCCTCCTGAGATCGCGATACCTCTAAGGACACCGGGCCGAGCCCGACCGGATGGAAAAGGCGGAAAGCAGGCAAAAGAAAAAGGCCGCAGAGAATGCGGCCTTTCGGGAACTTGCAGTCCGTTTCAGGTGTCGCAGGCTATTTTGCGCCCGGCTTGCTGGTGGTCGGATGGGTGGCAGCAGGCGTTTTCTCCGCCGCCGGCCGGACCGGGGCAGCCACGCCCGATTCGACGTTGTACGCCTCCACAATGGCCTTGGTGATATCCACCGACTGCCCGGCCCAAAGCACCGGCCCGTTGGGCCACGGGTTTGAGGTGTCAATGATTACACCGTAACCGTGATCGTTGGCGTATTTCACGATGAGCGGGGCCATTTTCTGCAGAATCTTCTGGGCAATATCCTGCTGCTGGGCCTGGGCATCGTCACGCGCATCCTGCACCGAACGATCCAGGCTTTTCTGCTTCTGCCCGATTGAGTTCACCAGAGTGCTGCGGGCTTCTTCGTTCATGCTGTTGCCCTGAGCGTTGAGCTGCTTCTTCAGGCTGTCGAGCTCGTCGCTCATTTTCTTCAGCTCGGTCTGCTTGGGCTCGAGCTTCTTGGTCAGGGTTTCAAAGTCGCGCTGCCCCTCGTTGCTGGCGAAGATGGCCTGCTCAATATTGATGGTTCCCACCTTGCTTCCAGTGCTGGTGGCGACCGCGTCGCCGGCTGCGCTGGGGGCGGAAGGCAACTCAGAGTTAGCGGCCCCTGCCTGGGCGAGAACCGAAGCCGCGCTGAAAAACACAAGGGCCATCAAGGAACGGAAAAAGTTGCTTGTCATGAGTTTCGTCTGGACTCCTCGGAAAATCGCTCCCGGAAATATCTCGGATTTCCCAGCTGCCGGACCATGGCCAAACCGACGGGAACTGGTTCGCAATACCAAAGGCTCCCACGCCGAACCAGGAAGGCCTGGCCCTCACCCTGGACGGCGCGCTTCTCAGGGGTCTGGGTGCTAACCATTATAGAAACAGCCCCCCACAGCGTCAAACCGCCCGGGTTGCCTTCCGGGTTTCTGGCGAGCCAGGGTAAACCGCCTGCTAGAACGTAGTAGCCACGGTAAAGCGGAAGGTCTTGCGGGGCTCGCGCAGGATGAAGTGAGGGGTGTAAATCGTCTTGGCCTGCTGGAAGGTGTAATCGCCGGCCGCTCCCGGGGGGAACATAAGATTGCGGTCAAGCTGGATGGGCGCGGTGCTGGTGGTATCCAGCCGCAAAGGATTGTACGCCCAGTAAACCCGGAAAGGAGCATTGACGATCGGCAGCAGAACCTGCAGCTCAAGGCCGGTGGACATGCGCGGCGTCCAGTTGGTATTGCTGTCAATCTTCAGGTTCTGATCACCCGCGCCAGAGAAGACCCCGGTCAGCTGGTTGGTGCAATTGAGAGCCACATCCAGCGCCGGGCAGCCGAACTTTTCGGCCTCCAAAATGCTCAACTCCTGCGGCGTGATTTTCAATTGCGAGGGCCGCAGAATGGGATCAATTCCCATGTCCAGGAAGGGCGCCACCACCACCGGCCCGGCAATGGTGATGCGGTATTCGAGATTCCCCCAGGCGCTTAAGTCGCCGCCGGGGAACACAATCTGCTCGACCGGGATAGGGATGGTGTAGGCGCCACGCGCCGGGTTATTGGGATCTTTGGGGACCACGGAGCCATCCGGATTGGTCAGCGGAATGGAGGTGGAGCTGGGCAGATAGGCGACCGGCGAAATGGAGCGGATATCGAAGCCGCGAATGTCGTTTTCTCCGCCCATATAGAAGCGCTCGAAGGGCGGCGCCACTTCCCCGGCATAGCCGGTGAGGAAGGAGGCCTCCACGTTATAGGCGATGGTGTTGCGCCGCTTCTGAACCGGGTGGAAATGGGTGTACTCCACAATCGGCCGGATGGAGCGCACCGTGCCGCCCAGTCCGGCAATTTCCGCCCCCAGGGTCATGCGGCTGCCGCTCTTGGTGAAATATGCGCTATCGAGCGTGCTGAAGGAAAAAGTGGGGAACACCTTGCTGGTGACGATTCCGTTCAGTGAATTCGGACCGCTGATGCCTTCATATTGCAGGTAGCTGAACAGGTTCTTCGAGGCGGTGCTCAGGGTCACCAGCGACGAGCTATCGAACGAATAGGTGATGCCGAGGCGCTTGAAGGAGCGATGCAGCGGTTTGCTGAGGGAGAGCGAAAACCCTGTGCTCGATTGCGAGTAGTTTTGCAGGTTCTGCAAGAGGGCTTGCGGAATGTTGAGCTGCTGGCCGGTAAGAATGGCCGCCTCGCGCGCCTGGTTGTAATTGTACTTTCGAGTGTACACGGTAAAACCGAACTGCAGCGGCTTATCGAAGAGGTAGGGCTGGGTGAACCCGAACATCAGGTCGCGTTCCAGGTTGCCGATATTCGCCTGGATGGAAAGTGTCTCGCCCAGGCCCAGGAAGTTGTTGGTGCTGTAACTGATGCCCACGAAGGCGCCCGCCAGCCCGCTGACGCCGCCGCTCAGGCCGATACTGTTCTTGCCTTTTTCGTGCACCTTGAGCGTCAGGTCCACCGTGCCTTCTTTTTCGTTCAAGTGACGCTCGGTAATATCGGGGTCTTCGGGCTTCAGCGGCTCGAAGTAGCCCAGTTGATTCAGCCGCTGCAGGCTCAGCTTCCACAGGCGCTCGTTGTATACCTGGCCTTCTTCCAGCAGAATTTCGCGGCGAATTACTTTGTCACGCGTGGTGGTATTGCCCTGGAATTCGATGCGGCGCACGGAGAACTGCTTGCCCTCATCCACGTCAATGTTGAGGTTGACCAGCTTCTGGTTCTCGTCGAACGAGGTGTTGGGGATCGAGGTGAAGTTGATGTAGCCCAGCTCGCCGTAGGCATTGCGCAGATTGTCGAGACCTTTTGCAACCTTGCTGCGGTCGAAAATGTCGCCATCTTTGATGGGAAACAGCCCGCGCAGAGCCTTGACGTTAGAGACGGCCTTGTTGTGTGAGAAGGTAATGCTCCCCAGGCGATAGCGTTCACCCTCGTCAATGGGAATGCTGATATCCACCGCTTTGCCTTGCCCAGACTGCAACAGAGGAACATGGAAGCCGGTATGCCCGACGTCGTGGATATCAGTCTTGGGGTCGCCCACCACAACCTTGAAATATCCGCGGTTCTGGTACTCTTCGCGGACACGCTCGATGTCTTCATCGAGTTTGCTGGCGTCGTAGGTCTTGGCGAACAGGCTCTCCAGGAAAATGGAGTGGGGAATGCCGATGGGCCGCAGGTTCTTCATGGCGTGGCGCAACACTCGGCTGCTCACATGCCGGTTGCCCTCGAAGCGTATCTTGCCAACTTTAACCTTGGGGCCTTCCTTGATCACGAAGGTGATGCTTACCGCCGCCGGGGGAATCTGCCGGATTTCAGTGCGCACGCTGGCGAACTGCCGGCCGTGCTCGGCTTCCAGGTCTTTGATCGTGACCTCGGCCTTCTTCACCTTGGTGGGATCGTACTGGCTCTCGGGATAAAGGCCGACCTTGGCCTCCTTGAAGCGATCGAGAATGTCGCTCTTGGAAACCGAGCTGAGCCCGAGATAGTCGATCTCGCGGATGGTGGGCCGCTCCTTGACGAAGATGTGGATGATCCAGCCTTTCTCGGTGCGCTCCCGCTCAAAGCGAATGTCTTCGAAGTAGCCGGTGTTCCATAAGGAGTTGAAATCGCGCTCCAGGGCGGCCTGATCGTAAACATCGCCCGGCCGGGTGAAGATGCGGGCCTTGATCGTCTCGGTGGGAATGCGGCGGTTGCCGTGAACCTCGATTCCAACCACCAGGTCCTGCTGCGCCTGCGCGAAAGGAGACAGGGCGAGGTTCGCTAGAAGCAGTCCCAGGAGAATACCTATGCTGCTCCAAAAGCGCATAAAGGAAGGAGATAGAACCACTGAGCTAGCCGGGGCCGGCTTCACGCGACCGCACCTGCCCTTGGCAACCGCAGGGCTATCGTGATGAAGGCAAAGAATCGCTACTACCTCGGCCTACGGGAGTTTGCAAAACGGCAATTATACGGTAGAGCAATGTGGAGCGTCCAAAACCGGCGCGCCCGGTTAGCGGCAACCTTGGGGCCGAAAAAGCTCCACCTCCACCAAGACGGAATAAAACGTGGCGGAGTTGCCCAGGTCGGAAAGTTTTTCGGATGTAAGCACGTTAATATTGCGCTGCTCGGGAGAAAGCTTGGCCCAAAACAGGCGCGCCGCCACCACCCCCGGCTGCACCCGCCCATCCACCCGGGCCTGCAATCGAATTTCGCCGCGCCGGTTGAACACGCGCACCGGATCACCTTCCTTGATTCCGCGGGCATTTGCATCTGCGGCGCTGATTTCCAGCAGTCCAATTTCATTCTTCTCCATTGCCTCTACGCTGGGCTGATTGGAAAACGTGGAGTTAAGAAAGTTATCCGCCTTGCGGGCAAGCAATTCCAACGGAAAGGTGCCGGCCAGCGTGCCGTGCCGCGATTCGCCGGGAGGCGCAAATTCCACCACCGGGTCCAATCCCTGCGCCCCGAGCGCTTCGCTGTAGAGTTCAGCCTTGCCGCTGGCGGTGGCAAAGTTACCCTGGGCGAAGGGCAGAAAAGGCGCGGAAGTCCGCGCTTCAAAATTCAGCCGCACGTGCCCTTCCCGCTCCAGCCGGCCGCGGTCAATTCCCTTTAGCCATGGGTTGGGCGAACACAGGGCTTCGTCCATCATTTCTTCCGCGCTCTGGCGGAAGCACTCGTCTTCGAACCCCATGCGCATAGCCAGCCCGCGAAATACTTCGACATTGGAGCGGCATTCACCCAAAGGTTCGATCGCCTTTTCGGACATCTGCAGGTAGTAGTGCCCGTAGGCCGCCTGCATGTCCTTGTGCTCGAAAAACGTGGTCGCAGGCAGCACCAGATCGGCGTAATCGGTCGTATCGGTTAAGAACTGCTCGTGCACCACGGTAAAAAGATCAGGCCGCTTCAGCCCGCGGATGACTTCATTATGGTTGGGGCAAACCGCGGCTGGGTTCGAGCTGTAAACGAACAGCGCTTTGATGGGTGGGTTGTTCAGCCCATGGAGCGCTTTGCCCAGTTCGACCATGTTGACCACGCGGGCGGGGCGGCCCAGCGAGCCTTGCATCAGGTCAGCGCGCTCCAGCGCTTCGCGGTTCAGCCCGAAGGCGCCGCTGGTAGAAAGCTGCAACCCGCCGCCAACTTCTTTCCATGATCCGGTGATGCAGGGCAGCATGGTAATCGCGCGGGTGGCCATGCCGCCGTATTCCGAGCGCTGCACACCGTAATTGAGGCGAATGACTGCCGGATGTGTAGTCGCGTATTCGCGGGCCAGCCTGCTAATGTCGGCGGCGGAAATACCAGTCCACCTCTCGGCGCGCTGTGGCGAATACTCTCTCACTTTTTCCCGGAGCTGTTCGAAACCCAGCGTATAGCGGGAGACGTAATCGGAATCGTAAAGGCCATCATGGATGATGACGTGCATCATGGCCAGGGCGAGCGCAGCGTCCGTGCCGGGATTGACAGGTAAATACCAGTCGGCGCACGCCGCCGTGCGCGTGCGGTAGGGATCAATCACCACCAGTTTTGCGCCCTTGCGCCGAGCCTCCACGATGAAGGGCCACAGATGAACGTTGTTGCCGTGAATGTTCGAGGCCCACGCGATGATGAGCCGCGAGTGAACGAACTGCTCGGGATCGGTGCCCAGCTTGACGCCCAGCACGGATTTGAGGCCGGTCTCTCCCGCCATGGAGCAGATGGTGCGGTCGAGCTGCGAGGCTCCCAGGCGGTGAAAGAAGCGCCGGTCCATGGAAGCGCCGTTCAGCAGACCAAGCGTGCCGCCGTAGGAGTAGGGCAAGATGGCTTCGCTGCCGAATTCGGCTGCGATCTGGCGGAAGCGGAAACTGATCTCCTCCAGAGCCTCATCCCACGTAATGCGCTGAAAGACTTTTGCGGAAACAGGCCCGGGCTGTGTGGAAGCGGGGCTGTGCCCCACACGGCCGGCGCCGACTCCCTTCGGCGCAACTCTCCGCATGGGATAGAGCACGCGCTCAGGCGAGTACACGCGATCCAGGTATTTCGCCACTTTGGCGCAGAGAAACCCGCGCGTGACCGGGTGTGCTGGATCACCCTGAATCTTGGTCGCGCGACCGTCTTCAATCGTGATCAGAACGCCGCATGCGTCCGGGCAATCGTGCGGGCAGGCAGCATGGACCACTTTTTTCATGGTTTTGTGATTATAAAAGGGCACGCCGCAGAAAGTCGCCGTGGAAACTGACATCTCCAACGAGGAACTGCCAGCTCAACCACCTCATGAAGCGGCTCGGCGTGGCTTTCAGTTGTTTCCTGTGGCTCGTTGGCGGAGTGGAAAAATGGCGGCCCATCGGCCGCCCCTCGCTCCCGCTAAGTCAGCCATGGATATTGGTTCAGTTTCGGCGATGTACGAGGAGACGACGAAGGACACCCAGGTTCGCGAAGTCGTTACCGATCAAAAGGCTTCTTTCGTGTACCTTAGCGCCCTTCGTGGTCATAGCTTCTCAAACTAACCTCACCACTCAACTAGGGCAAAATGGCGACGTGGTGGGCCCACATCTGCACATTGCCACTGGTCTGGTCTTTGAGCATCAGGCCAGCGGCCGCTACTTGCGCGCTTCCCGCGGTCGAAAGGCCCAGCAAGCCATTCACGTTGAGGAAGCGGGTGGAGTCGCCGGTCTGCACCCTGAGCGGCGCATTGAGCACATAACCCAGCAGGCCGTTGTTCTGCAGTTGAAAGCTGCCGAGATTACCGCTGGTGATGCTCACGCTGCCTTGCACCAGCTGCCCGACTACGCCTTGGCGGCGCAGCACAACGCGGCGCGGCGTGAAGTTGCTCGAGCTATCCACCGTGCCGCCGATCAGAATGCGCTGCCCGATCACCAACGAAGAGCTGTTGAAGAGATAGCTGGTGAACCAGTTGTTGAAATGCCGGATGTCGTAGTCGGTGACCGCGCTGACATCAATGGTCGCAGGAAAACCGGCCTGCACTCCCGAGATTGCCGGCAGTTCTTCTCCCACCAGCAGCGTAACGCTTTGCGCCGGGCCGCTGGTTGGGTTGACAGCAACAATATGACCCATGACAAAGGCGCCATCCGTGCAGATGACCTCGACTTCCTCCGCCAGGATGCTGCCATCGGCTTGCACCGTGCCGTCCACCTCGATAATCATCGGGGTCGCCAGGCTGCCCAGCGAATACGATCCGTTGAACTGGGTGTTGCTGTTCACGTCAATGGTGATGTCGTGGCCGCCGGCACGCTGCAGCACGAAAGAATTGCCCGAGACGTTGACCGAGACCAGGCCTCCGCGCAGATCGGTGATCTCCGCATCGTCATCGCTAGCCTGCACCGCCTTCGCGTTTATGTGGGGATCCACGGAGCCGGTTACCTCTCCGTTGGTATCCAGCTGAATGGACTGCCTGAGATCAAATTCCATGTGCAGCCCGGCCAGGCCGCTCTCTGCCACGGCCATGGGCTTGGGTAGCGCCACCGTCACGGTCGAAGAAGTGAGCGTGCCATTGATCGTTCCCACCGAAGGCGGAGTAGTGGTCAGGTCAAGGTAGGAAATTACCGGGGACGAAAGTTGAAAGGTAACGCTGTCATACGTTCCGGGAGCGACGGTGTTGAAGCCGAGAAGAGTGCGCAGCCCGAGCAGACGGGCGAAATCTACAGTGGTGGGCTGTGCAAGAACTTGCACACTCGTGCTGCTGTTATTGAGAGTAATGCTGTTGATGGTGACGTTGAAGGCTAGTACGGAGGGTAGAGGAGCATCCTCGCCCGTTACAAACACGGCCGAGGGGCTGCCGCCGCCCGAAAAAGAGGCGCTGCCACTTCCGCCGCAACCGGCAAATGTGAAGGCAATGGAAAGCAGGACTACGAAGGACGTCAGGAAACGCTTCATAAAGTAGCTCCAAAGGCGGAGATTTTGGGAGCACGCGTTTTGTCTTGCCGGATTGAAACACAGCTGGATTGGGAAAGTTGCCCCCGTTTGGGCATGTACCTCACCAAAATCCTCGCCAGGCAAGGCGTTCAAAGGCGAGTGCAAGAAAGTGCCGGCACGACCGAGGGGGATGAAGCCATACGGCGGAGACCGCGCTGGCGCGCGCTCCGGCTTGGTTCCGTAGTTGGTTACTTGATTTCCAGTACTTCTTTCTCTTTGGCTCTGCTCATCTCTTCCATCTTCTTGATCTCGTCGTCGGTAAGTTTCTGGATTTCTTCGCCCGCGCGCTTTTCATCGTCCTCGGTGATCTTCTTGTCCTTGAGCGCCTTCTTGATGGCGTCATTGCCGTCGCGGCGGATGTTGCGCACGGCCGTGCGGTGCTCCTCAAGCACTTTGTGCAGATGCTTGACCATGTCTTTGCGGCGCTCTTCGGTAAGCGGTGGCACCGGCACACGTACGATCTTGCCGTCGTTCATCGGGTTCAGGCCGAGGTCGGCCGCGCGAATCGCCTTCTCAATCGCCTGCAGTTGTGAGGTATCCCAGGCCTGCACGGTAATGAGCTGTGCCTCGGCGTGAACCGTGGCGATCTGGTTCAGGGGAGTGGGCGTCCCGTAGTAATCCACGCTCACACTGTCGAGCATGTGAACATTGGCGCGGCCAGTGCGAGTGGAGGCCATTTCGCGGCGAAAATCTTCCACCGCTTTGTCCATGCGGCCCTTAAGCTGGGCGTAGGTTTCTTTCAGGGCAGGCAGCGCTGCCATGGTCGCTTGCGCCATCGGAAGCTCCGGTGAAAAGTCAGATGTTAAGAGGTTGAATTATAACCCGCGGTCTTCCGGCGCGCACTTCCGGTGCCGTTCCGAGCTTCTTGCAGCCCATTCCGCTTCTCAGGCGCTTACCAGCGAGCCGATCTTCTCCCCCGTCACCACGCGCTTGATATTGCCGGGCTGGTTCAGATTGAAAACGATAATCGGCAGGTTGTTGTCTTTGCAGAGAGAGATGGCAGTGGAGTCCATTACCTTCAGGCCGCGCTTGAGCACTTCCATGTAGCTGATCTGGGCAAACTTGGTCGCATCTTTCACCAGCATGGGGTCGGCGTCGTAGATGCCATCCACTTTGGTGGCCTTGAGAATGGCATCGGCTTTGATCTCCATGGCGCGCAGCGAGGCTGCGGTATCGGTGGAGAAATAGGGGTTGCCCGTGCCGCCGGCGAAGATCACTACCCGGCCCTTTTCCAGGTGGCGGATAGCGCGCCGCCGGATGAAGGGCTCGCACACCTGATTCATCTCGATGGCCGACATCACGCGAGTGTGAACGTCCTGCTTTTCCAGCGCATCCTGCAAGGCCAGAGAGTTGATCACCGTGGCCAGCATACCCATGTGGTCAGCCGAAACCCGGTCCATGTCTTGGGCCTGCTCGGCCACGCCGCGGAAGAAATTGCCGCCGCCAACGACGATGGCTACCTGAATGCCGAGCCTATGAACGCCGGCCAATTCGCCCGCGATGGAGTGGATGTGCTGGGGATCCACGCCAAAGCCCTGGCCCGCGGCCAGAGCCTCGCCTGAGAGCTTAAGCAGAACGCGTTTGAAGACAGCAGTGGTCATGTTCTCGGGGACCGTTACCATCCAACTCAGTGCTCCTGCCGGCTGAGCGAGCTGGTAACATTTAGTTGCCGACATCAAAAAAGGGCTGCCGAAGCAGCCCCTGTACCCTACTTTAGCGCTGGAGCCCCGGCCTCGCCTTCATCGGGCTTACCGCTGGTAAAAGCCACGGTGGCGTTGGCCTCACCCACCTTGAAGCGGGCGAAGCGCCGCACGGCGATGTTCTCGCCCAGCTTGCCGATCTTCGAAGCAATCAGCTGCGAGATCGAAATGGTCTGGTCTTTGATGAAGGGCTGCTCGTAGAGACAGACCTCTTCGTAGAACTTTTCCATCTTGCCGGCCACGATCTTCTCCGCGATGTGCTGC
>DATIYF010000005.1:0-10187 GCA_035517775.1 Terriglobales bacterium | reverse complement strand
CGGGTGCGGCAGATGGTCGAGGCGGCGGGCACCGGCTTTCTCTATGGGGCAAATTTTTCCATCGGGGTGAATCTCTTTTTCGAGGTTGCGCATACGGCAGCGGCCGCGCTGCGCCATCAATATTTCGGCCAGATCTTCGAGCGCCACCATGCTCATAAGAAAGACGCGCCTTCGGGCACGGCGGCCGCGCTGCAAAGAATTGTGCAGGAGGCCTCCAGTCACGAGCTGGAAATTATTTCCTTCCGCGAGGGCGAGGTGGTGGGCATGCACGAGCTCATATTCGATTCGCCCAATGACACGATCTATCTCTGCCATGACGCGAAATCGCGGCGAGGCTTTGCCGAAGGCGCGGTGCGCGCCGCCGAATGGCTGGCGGACAAGAAAGGCTTCTACGACTTCAAAGACGTGTGGCGGGAGCTGTAGCCCTCTGATCGGGTAACCGCGGGGCAGTAATTTCCCCGCAGCGGCATGTTCCACTCGCCGCCGGTTCGCGCTATCTTATGAACATGCAACTCCGAGGGTGTGGTACGGCGCTGATTACGCCCTTCCGCCAGGATGGTTCCCTTGATGAAACTGCATTACGCAACCTGGTGGCCTGGCAGGTAGAGTCTGGGGTTGATTTTCTGGTCGCATGCGGCACCACCGGCGAAACCCCCGCGCTTTCGCACGATGAGTGGCTGCAGGTCATTGACATCACGGCTGAGGTGGCTGCGGGGCGGGTTCCCCTCGTGGCCGGCGCCACTTCGAACGCCACCGCCGATGCGGTAGAGAAAGCGAAAGCAGCAGCCGGGCGCCCCGGGGTGAGCGCCATCCTCACCGCCAGCCCGTATTACAACAAGCCCACGCAGGAGGGCCAGTACCGCCATTTTCGCGCCATCGCAGAGGCCATAGACAAGCAGGTGATTCTCTACAACATTCCCGGCCGCACCGGCGCCAACATTGACGTTTCCACTCTGCTGCGGCTGACCGAAGTCGCCAACATCACCGCGGTAAAAGAGGCCAGCGGAAACCTGAACCAGATGGTCGAGACCTGCAACGCCCTGCCGGAAAGCTTCACCATTCTTTCCGGCGACGATGCCAGCACGCTGATGCTGATGGCGCTGGGCGGCGCGGGAGTGATTTCCGTGGCCTCGAACGAGATTCCGCGCGAAATGGCGGAGATGACCCGCGCCGCGCTCAACAACGACTGGCCCGCGGCGCGCGCTATTCACCGCAAGTATCTGCCTCTGATGCAGGCCAACTTTCTCGAATCGAACCCTATGCCGGTAAAAGCCGTGCTGGCGATGATGGGCAGAATCGAAGAAGTTTATCGCCTGCCGCTTTTGCCCATGCGGCGCGACACGCGCTCCCGGCTGCAGAAGATCGCTACGGAGGCCGGCTTGATCAGCAAGTCCGCCGGGCCGGCGGCGGAAGCGGTCGAGTTCTACATCTACGAGAACTGGCTGGCTGGGCCGCACAAGATCGTGGTTCATCGCTCCACCTGTGGGCAGTGCAATCACGGCAAAGGACGCCCCGCCGGCCACGATGCCAACCACGCCCGCTGGCACGGGCCCTTCGGCACGCTGGCCCAGGCCCGCGAGAGCGCCCACACGATGCCGAACATCCTGATTCGCAGCGAGTGCAAGTGCGTGTGAACCACTTCCGATTTTCGAGGGCTGATTGGCGATGGAGCGGCCAGGCGCCGGAAATTGGCAATCGGCAACTGGAAATCCTTATACTTCTCCCGCATGTCTTCCTCTTCCCTGCAATCTGCCATCGAGAGTCTCGCATCGCTGAAGGAGCTTCCGCGAGATGCCGCCTCGCGCCAGACTTTCCTCGAATTTCGCGATGCCCTGACCCAGGGCGCGATTCGGGCCGCCGAAAAGGTCAACCGTCAATGGAAGGTCAATGCCTGGGTGAAGCAGGGCATCCTGCTTGGTTTTCGGCTGGGAGAACTGGTGGAAACCTCCGCCGGCGAGCTCTCATTCGTGGATAAAGACACGTTCCCGGCCCGTCATTTCCAGCTTGCCGACCGCGTGCGGGTTGTGCCCGGCGGCTCCTCGGTGCGGCTCGGCGCCTACGTGGCGCCCTCGGTCATCTGCATGCCGCCCATGTTCATCAACGTGGGCGCTTATGTGGATGAAGGCGCCATGGTGGATTCGCACGCGCTGGTCGGCTCCTGCGCGCAGATTGGCAAACGCGTGCACCTGAGCGCGGCGGCGCAGATCGGCGGCGTGCTCGAGCCGGCCAATGCGGCTCCGGTCATCATCGAAGATGACGTGCTGGTCGGCGGAAACTGCGGAGTCTATGAAGGCACGCTGGTGAGGTCGCGCGCTGTGCTGGGCGCAGGCACCATTCTCACCCGCTCCACTCCGCTCTACGATCTGGTAAAGAGCGAAGTCTATCGCGCCGAGGGCGGGAAAACTCTGGAAGTGCCGGAGAACGCGGTCGTCGTTCCCGGCTCGCGCGCGGTCACTAAAGTTTCCGCAAAATGGAACCTCTCGCTGTACACTCCGGTCATTGTCAAGTACCGCGATGAAAAAACCGACCAGGGCGCCGAACTCGAAGAATGGTTACGCTAAGACCCTGCTCAAGCGGTGAATCAGGTGAGAAGGCATGACCCGGAGATGGCCCGGCCAGCTGTTGCTCGCCCTTGTGATGGCTGCCGGCATGGGCTGCTATTACTTCGAAATGTTTCTGCCGCACTCGTTGGCGGTCAGGGCGGCGGCGGACGCTGCCGGAGGGTACTTTTTCGCAAATGACTTCTATCCCATTTGGCTGACTTCGCGGGAATGCGTGTGGCGGCACATTGATCCCTACAGCCCCGAGATCACCCGCAGCATTCAACGCGGCCTGGTTGGCAGATCGCTGCTTTCCCCCCGGCCCGGCGATCCCGCATCCGATTACCGCACCCTTCCCTATCCCGCATTCGTGGATCTCTACGGCTTGCCGGTCTCGTGGCTGCCCTTCCCGGCAGCGCGAATCGTGGTTGGATTTGTGTTCCTCTTCCTGATCGCGGTGAGCGTGTTTTTATGGGCGAAAACTCTGGGCTGGAATCTCGAGACGCCCCAGCTGCTCGTTTTCGTCATCCTCACCTGGTTCAGCTACCAGGGTCTGGAGGGCATGTTCGCCGAGCAGATTGGCGTGCTTTCGGTCTTTCTGCTGGCCATGACCGCCGCGTCACTCATTGACGGCAAGCTGGTGCGAAGTGGATGCTGCCTCGCGCTTGCAACCGTCAAACCTCAAATGTGTGCCTTGCTCATCTTCTATCTGATGGTATGGGCGCTTGCGGAGTGGAAGCGAAGAAGAAGATTTGTGATCAGTTTTTTGGCCACCGAGGCATGGTTGTGCTTGCTGGCCATGCTGGTGTGGCCGAATTGGATCGCCAGTTGGATACACTCGCTGCTGACCTACGGCGATTATTCACGTCCGCCTCTGCCTTGCGCCCTGTTCGGCTTCTATCCGGGGGTGATCGTGATCGTGGCGCTACTCGCGGCCTCTGCGGTCTTGGCCTGGCGCAGGCGGAAAGCTTCGCCCTCTACCCCGGAATTTGCTGCGGCAGTAGCTCTGCTGTTGGCCGTCACCGCCGTGACCCTGCTGCCTGAGCACGCGGTGTACGACCACCTGATTTTGCTGCCAGGCATCATGCTGGCCATGCAAAGCCGGCGGCAAATTGCTTCCGGCAGCGCCGTCTCTCGCGGGGTGGCGGCCCTGGCCGTGGCGGTCATCGCCTGGCCGTGGCTTGCAGCGCCAGTCGTGCTGGCGATGAAAGTCGCCGCGCCCGCTTCGGCGGCAGCAATCCTGTTCCTGCCCGTGCGCACCGCCGCCGCCATACCTTTCGTGGTGCTGGCTTTGCTTTTCATCACCATTCGAAATGCGCAAAGCCCAGCGCAAGCAACTGCTGCCACTGCCTAGTGGCGGCCCGCCAATCCTGACCCAGCGGGTCTGCCCGCCAGCGTACGAAGGTAACTTCGCGCCTTCACCAAATTGCAGTTAACTTGAAGATTGCCGCTGAATTCTGGACCCATCGTGCCCACTGCCATCAACGAAGGCTCTACGGCTCAGCTTGAGGAGCCTGCATTCACTCAGCACGCCGCAACCCTCTTGCCGGCGAGCACTGGCTTCGGAGCGAGACTCCGGCAGATTTCTCTTTCGCTCGCTCTGCTGCGAATCGCTCGCGCCAGCGCCGCGGCATTCGTACTTCTCACCACCACGTTCCTGCTGCTCTCCAGCTTTACCTTCTCGTGGCTTAACATCATTCGAAACGAGAACGTCGCCTGGGTGCCCGAAATAGTAAGGAACTACACCTGGCTCTATTGGGCGGTTTTGGGACTGAATGCCGCCACCCTGCTTCCCGCCTTTGGCCGGCGGCGCTCGCGCTGGTGCGCGGAAGCCGCCCTGGTGGTGATGGTCATCATCGGCCTGCTGCTCACGCGCGTTTATTGGCTCTACGACGTGCCCCTGAGTTTTTCCAATCTTTGGTGGAGCGTGCTGCTTACCCTGCCGCTGGCCGCGCTCGGTGTGCACGACTTCGCCATGTTCACCCGCCCCGAAAGATGGCGCCGTTCCTCAGCTCCGCGGCTAATTCCTTTGCCCGCGGCCTTCGCCTGCGGCGCATTGCTGGGCGCCTGGTGCTTCGGCATCGCTGCCCTGCGCTATCGGGATGTGGGCGCGCATTTTGGTTCCTTTCTTCCAATTCTTGCGGCCACCTGCCTGCTGCACGCATGCCTGTTTGCCAGCCTCGCTGCTGCCTTCTCGCTCATCCCGCAGACCGTCGGCAGAATAAAACCGCATTTCACCTTCGCCGGGTCGCTAATCTTACTCTGGGTCTTCGCCAGCCTTTTACTCCGGCACCTGGTAACTCCGGCGTTTTCGTTCAATAACGGCTTTGCCGATCTCTGGTCCTGGACCTATCCCATCGGATTTGTGGTCCTGTTGGCCGGATGGCACGTTCGCCGCAGCACCGCCCTTCGAGAAGAAATCTCAGGCGGGGCCGAGGAAATTCTCTCCGGGCTATTGTTCGAAGGCCGCATGTGGACTGCGATCGCCGCCCTGCTGGCGCTGCTTGCTGTCTTCACCGTCCCGTATTTTTTCGAGGCGGTGGATTGGGACTTTCTCTTCCAGCGACTGGCGAGCGTAGGCATCTGGATCATCGCCCTCTGCGCAGCCTGGCGCTGGTTTGCCCGCCCTGCCGCGAAACCCTACACCTGGAAGCGAACCCTGGCTTGGCTGCTGGCTGCGACTGCCGGCTGCTTCCTTCTGGTCGGGTTCGGCCGCTGGTCGCGCCACCAGGGCTGGAAGGCCGTTTCGCGCGCCAGCGCCGCTTACAACGGGATGGACGCCTCATTCCAGGTGGCGCAGTTGATTTTTCACCCGCTGGTTCACGATAGCGACCGAACCGGGCTCTTCCCGTACCTGCGGAGCAATGCGCTCATCGGCGCCGATATCCATCCCCCTGCCCTCAAACTGGTCGAGTCGTTCGTGCCCGCGGCCGGCCCCCGGCCGGATATCTACATTGTGGTGGTTGATACTCTTCGCCGCGACTATCTCTCTCCTTACAACCCGGGCGTCAGCTTCACTCCGAATATCGCCGCCTTTGCCAAAGAAAGCTTCGTCTTTCGCCACGCCTACACCAACTACGGAGGCACGGCGCTCTCCGAGCCAGCCATCTGGGCGGGAATGATGATTCCCTCCAAACAGTACGTGCAGCCGTTTTCAGAGATGAACGCCCTGGAACAACTCATTGCCGCGGACGGATACCAGCGCGTGATTACGCCTGACCAGATTTTGCGGCAGGTGCTGCGGCCCTCGCCCAACGACCTCCTGCTCAATGTTAAGGGCACGCGTTACTTCGGCCTCGATATCCGTGACGCCGTGCGCGAAATCGGCCAGCTTCCCTCCATCTCTGGCCCGCGATTCGTTTACACCCAGCCCCAGAATCTGCATCCCCTCACGCTGAATAATCTGGCACAGTCAGGCCAGCGGGTGCAGGGCAGCTACCCGGGCTTCTATCCGAGATACGCCGAAGAGCTCAACAAGGTGGACGCCGCTTTCGGGCAGTTGATTTCCAATCTGAAGGCCAAGGGCAAGTTTGAGAACAGCATCGTTATTCTCACCTCCGATCACGGTGACTGGCTGGGCGAGTATGGCCGCTGGGGGCACGGGCAATCGTTACTTTCCCCCATCATCGAGGTGCCGCTGCTCATTCATTTGCCGCCCGCTCTTGCCGGCAACATGTACAGCAACGTGGAGCAGGACGTATTTCTTACCGACATTACTCCAACTCTCTACTATCTGCTCGGGCATCGCGCCTTACGGAAGGGAGAATTCTACGGGCGGCCGCTCTTTACCCAAACCGCTCAGGAACAGGCGGGCTACGCCCGGCCTTACCATTTCTTTATGTCGAGCTATTCGGCCGTGTTTGCCGTTCTGGAAGACAGCAGTCAGACTCTTTACGTGGCCGATGCGGTGGATGACAACCAAGCAATCTTTCATCTCTCTGACGATTGGTACGGGCTCGACAATCTGATTGAGCCGCCATCGCAAAAGAAGTTCGAGGCTCTGACGCGGGGCTTCATCGGCCGCCTCAATGCCCTGTACGGCTATTCGCCGGCCAGCGGAAAACAATAATCAGGACCGGCGTTCTTAGATCTCTACTCTCAACCCTGTTCCATAACTCTCCACCCTGATCTCCGCCAGCGCCTTGACCACCGCATCCGCCTCCTTCAATTCGGCGGCCGGATACGTCGTCAGCAGCGCGATCACCTTCATTCCGCCCGCATGCGCCGCCCGGATGCCCGCCGGCGCGTCTTCAATCACCAGGCACTCGGAGGGTTTCATTCCCAGCAACTCGGCGCCTGTCAGATAAGGCTCGGGATCAGGCTTTCCCCTGCTCACATCGTTTCCGGTCACGATCACTTGGGGCACGGGCAGCTTCCCGGCCACCAGCCGGGAACTGGCCACGCGCCGCGTTCCCGAGGTCACAATGCACCAGCGCTCTGGCGGCAGCGACCGCAGCAGCTCGGCCGCACCCGGCATGATCAGGACTCCTTGGCTGTCGGTCGCTTCCCGCTCTTCGATCTTCCTCGTTTCCGCCTCGGCATCCAGATGCGGCGCCACCAGCCGCACCGTGTCGATCGTGCGCACACCGTGCGTGAGCGAAACCGCCAGCTCGGGGTCCACCCCGTTCTCTTCCGCCCAGCGCCGCCATTGGCGCGAAACCGAAGCCGTCGAATCCACCAGCACACCATCCAGATCGAACAGAATGGCAGAACATTGGAAGGTTGGCATGTTGATTAGTGGCCTCTGGCGCCGTGCATGGGTGAAGTGGCAGGCATGAAAGGATGAGCGCCCTCAGGAGGGAAACGCCAGCGAGGCGCCCGAAACCGCCACTGCTTCGAGCGTCGGCTTCCTGCGGATTTCTAGATGCCGCGCCCGGAAGTGCGCCCGCGCCCGCTCACCCCAGGCGCGCACGAAGTAATAATTCAGCCCCGCGCCAATCGCCGAGCTGGCCAGGGGAATCAGCCGCCCCGACCATTTCTCGACCACATCGGCCCCCGCCTGCACCGCAATGCGCTGAATCACCCGCGGCACAAAACGGTTCACCACTTCTTTTTCCAGCAATTCGCGGCTGATGTCCACTCCCGCCGCGCTGGCGGCGGCGATCCACAATTCAGCGTTTTCCTCTTCCGTGCTGTATTCAAAGCCGTAAAGCAGGCTGAGCTTCTGGATCATGCGCAGCGTGATCCCCGCCAGAATGCTGAGATCGGGCAGAATGGTCACGATTCCGCCCAGGCCAAGCCCCGCGCCCTCGGCGGCCGCCGCCTTCATGCTGCCGCGAATGATCCGGCCCGCCGCGTCATCCAGCTGGCCTACCTCCACTGAATAGACGCCCCGAAAGCTGCTGATCGGCAGGCCATACCCTACGCGCAGCTGCATCAGGAAATGCCCGGGGTCCACCTTGACGGTTTCATAGGCGCGGTTGAAGCCGCGCACCAGCGCCTTCTCCACCCGCCCCCGCAGCCACGATTTGCGCACCTGCTCCGCCATATCTACACATTAACTCACGCTAGGGCAGAAGGAAAGCGGCCGCGCTATTCGGCCAGTTTCGCCGCCAGCGCGAGTGTTGACTCAGAAGAGCACGCATGCCTTGGCCTCCTTCGTGCGCCTTCATATCCCTTGCGGTTCATGGCTCAAACCGAGGCGCGCGCCCTCCGGCCCTTGTACCGCGACGAAGATCAGCAGCCTGCCTTTTCGCCGCTGTGCTAGCATCAAAGGTTCCCAATGCCATCTGGAAAGCTACACATCGTGCCCCTGGGCGGGCTGGGCGAGTTTGGCATGAACTGCCTGGCGCTGCGCTGGGCAGACGACATCATCGTCATTGACGCCGGCCTGATGTTTCCCGAGTCCGAGCTGCTCGGCGTGGATATCGTCGTCCCCGACATTTCCTACCTTACAGAAAATCGCGAGCAAGTGAAGGCGATCATTCTCACCCATGGCCACGAGGACCACATTGGCGCCCTTCCCTGGGTCCTCAGCGAGCTGAACGTTCCGGTCTGGGGAACCGAGTTCACCCTCGCCTACGTGGAAGACAAGCTCGATGAGCATGGCCTGCTCGACGAGGCCGACCTGCGTGAAATCCGCGCCGGCGAGGCCTTCAAGATCGGCCCCTTCACTATTCATCCCATACAGGTCACCCACAGCCTGGTGGATTGCGTCGCGCTCGCCATTCACACGCCGCTGGGCGTGCTTATTCACACCGGCGACTTCAAGGTTGACCCCACTCCCACAGACAACAAGCTCTTCGATCTGCACGCTTTTGCCGAGTTCGGCAAAGACGGGGTGCTGGCGCTGTTGCAGGATTCGACCAACGTCGAGCGCCGCGGCTACACCCCCAGCGAGCGGGCCGTGCGCCGCAAGTTCGACGAGGTCTTCGCCTACACCGACCGGCGGCTGTTTATCTCCTGCTTTTCCTCTTCCATTCATCGCATCAAGCTGGCGGTGGAGCTGGCCTGGGAGCACGGCCGCAAAGTCGCCTTCATCGGCCGCTCCATGAACAGCTCGGCAGAAATCGCTGAGGATCTCGGTTACATCGAGATTCCCGAGGGTTTGCTCATCCATCCCGGCGAGATCAAGAACTTTGCTCCGGAAAAAGTCTGCGCCCTGATCAGCGGCACCCAGGGCGAGCCCATGTCCGCGCTTTCCCGCGCCGCCGTCGATAACCACAAGCACGCCAAGATCGAAAAGGGCGATACCGTCGTGCTTTCTTCCCGCATCATTCCGGGTAACGAAAAAGCCATCTACCGCATGATTGACCACCTCTTCCGCCGCGAGGCGCACGTGATTTACGACGACGGCTCCTCGCCGCCCGTCCACGTCAGCGGCCATGCCAGCCAGGAAGAGCTGAAGCTGATCATCAACCTGGTGAAGCCCAAATACTTCATTCCTGTCCATGGGGAATACCGCCAGCTGAAGCTGCACGCCGAGCTGGCCGCTTCCATGCACGGCTCGGTCGGCAGCGTCATGCTGATCGAAAGCGGCGACATCCTGGAATTCGACGAGCTCGGCGCCCGCAAAGCCGGCCGGGTAAATGTGGGTCGCATCTGCATTGACTCCGGCTCGCGCACCGACGTGGTCGAAGACCTCATCATCAAAGATCGCCGCCATCTCAGCGAAGATGGCATTGTACTGCCCATCATCGCCATCAATAAGCTCAGCGGCCGCGTGGAATCTTCGCCGGAAATTGTCACTCGCGGCTTTTCCGCCGCCGAAGACGGTTTTATGGATGGCGCCCGCCAGCTGGTCATGGAAACGCTCGCGCAGTCGAGCGAAGAGGAAAAAGCCGACTACGGCGTGATCATAGAAAAAATCCGCGCCGATCTCAAGCGCTATATCTCCCGCCAGACGCAAAAGCGCCCGCTCATCATGCCGGTGATTTTGGAGATTTAGCGCGAATGTGGCGCGGGCGCCCGGCCCGCGACGGGACGACCGAACCAGCACGTAACCTGTGGTTCTGCCCCGCACGGCACAGGCATCAACCCTTGCCGGTTATCCCCAGCGAGGTTAGTTGATTCGCTTTGCCGGAGTCGAGGCCTCCACTTCTCGCGAAATCATCCCTGATGCCACCCTCAAGGAAGTATCTGATTCTTGATGTATTCTGAGGGGCCCTCCACGTCACGCGGATGGGTTGCTGGTAACGAGTGCTCCAA
>DATIYF010000004.1:0-42487 GCA_035517775.1 Terriglobales bacterium | reverse complement strand
ATGCCGAAGCCGGCACGGATGACCGTCTTCCCGCCAAGCATAGCCGGCGACCAGGCGAATCCGACTCGCGGCAGCCAGTCTCCGATGCCGGTGTAGTTGTTGTAGAGCGCCTGGTTGCCGAACTTGGCGGTGCTGTCTCTGCCGTCCGCCGTGTAGATAGTGCCGCTGTACAGACCGAAGTTCACCACCCGGTCATTGAGTTCGTAAAGCGGAGTATGGTCTTCGAAGCGCAGACCGAGATTCAGGGTCAGGCTGGGCGTGATCCGCCAGTCATCCTGCACATACGCGCCATAGACGTTGCCCCGCAGCTTGGCCGGCGAGCTGACCACGCCGCCGGTGTCGCGGAACGAGGAGCCAGCCACGTCGCCCAGATAAAAGTCGGCCAGTCCGGACCCGGTCAAGGTCCCGATGTTGAGGAATCCCAGAGCGCCGTTGTTGCCCTGGTAAATATAGTCCTGGCGCTCACGGACAAATTGGAAGCCGGCTTTGATCTGCTGCCGCCCGTGCACCCAGATCACGTTGTCTTCCGCCTGACCCTGGGTGGAGTGGAATATCTGGATCAGGTTGCGTAGTCCCAGGCTGGCAGCCGCTCCCGGGCCCGAGCCCGGAATGTCAATCTCCACCAGCCCCGGGGCCTGGAAATTTCCGCCTGCGATGCCCAATTGTTCGCTGATATTGCCCAGCGAAGACGTCGGCGTCTGGGAGGAATCGAAACGCACCGCATTGAAGCCGAATCGCGCCTCGTTCAGCAGGTTCGGCGTGATGCTATGGGTCCAGTCCACCACCGCGTTGCGCACCGGCTCATCGGTCTCCTCGCCCGCGCCCGCATTGCAGAAGATGCAGCCGGTCAGGCTAGGCTGATTCAAATCCATCTGCGACCAGCGCCCGAAGATGTGGTCTTTGCCGCTGGCGTTGTAGTCAATCTTCAGGTCGCCCTGGTTGTTGTTCAGGTCGTTGCCGCTGTTGTAGAAGAAGTTATTTCCCGCTAGCGTGTTGATGGCCGGCAGGGGATAGTACTTGGTTAGAGCAAACAAGTTAGAAGCTACGGGACTCGGCGCGAGCCCGGCGCTGGCCAGATCGTTGTACGGGATGGGAGCCTGGGTGTTCGGATTGACTAGTTGAATAGTTCCCGTACCTCCGGTGCACGTGCCCGCACCATCGAAAGAACCTCCGAAATCCGTGCATAGCTGCCCGAAGTCGCCGTTGCGCGCCTGCTGCGTCAGCACCTGCGCTTCCGTCACGCCCGCGTTCACCAGTCGCTGGCCCTGGTAATCGGCAAAGAAGAACAGCTTGTCTTTGATGATCGGTCCGCCGAAGGTCACGCCAAACTGGTTGTAGCGTAGCTCAGGTTTGTTCTGTACGCCCTCGGCATTGAAGCCGAGCAGCCCGTTGTCCACGCCCTTCGTCCAGCCAGCGGAGGCCTTGTTGGCGTCGAGCGCGTCATTGCGGAAGAATTCGTACACGTCGCCGTGAAAGCTGTTGGTGCCAGACTTGATGCTGGCGCTTACCACGCCGCCCTGGTAGTTGCCAAACTCAGCCGAGGCGTTCTGCGAGATCAGATTGAATTCCTGGATCGCATCCACGCTGGGCGTGTAGCCCGTCTCGTTGTTCTTGTCCTCGCTGTTGAGAATGCCATCCACCAGATACTCATTGGCCTGCTCGCGGTTGCCGTTGATATAAGGCCGGCCGGAGCTGAGCATGTTCTGCGGCTCGCGCATGCTGCTCGGGTCCACATTGGTGACGCCGGGCGCGAGCAGGGTCAACTGCAGGTAATTGCGCGAGGCCAGGGGCAGGCTGACGTTGGTGTTGGCGTCAATCAGCGTGCTCACTTCCGTGCTCTGCGTCTGCAGCACCGGCGCGGCCGCAGAGACCTCGACGTGCTCGCTCACGTTGCCCAGCTTCATCTGAAAGCTCAGGTTCGCCGTCTGGTTGAGCACCAGGGTGAATTTGGGGTAGGTGGCGGTTTGAAAGCCGGGGGCTGAGGCGGCCACCGAATAATTGCCGATCGGGACGTGCGGAATATTGAAGAAGCCGGTATCGTTGGTCTGGGCACTCCACACCGTGCCCCGGTCGGTATCGGTGGCTTTAATGGTGGCGCCGTTGATCGGCGCGCCGCTGGGATCTGTTACTGTCCCGGTGATGCCGGCCGTGACCTCCTGGCCCAGGGCGGGCTTCAGGACACTCATCACTCCGGCCAGCAGCATAAGCGCAAGCCCAAATCTTAGTTGCCGCATCACGAACCTCCTGGAAGACGACGTCTGTTTGGGAGCCTGACAGCGCCACGCAAACCCACATCCAACGCTGATGGGCAAATGCTATATAGTAGATGGAGGACGGTCGTCAAGCAAAAAATAGCGATCCGGCAAAACTATTTCCCTTTTGGACCAAGTGCACCGACCTATAGCGCGAGAGCACGCCGCCCGGCCGGCCAGTCGAAGCCAGGGCCTTAAGCCGGGGCCACCAGGGTCGCCAGGACTGGCTGGAACCGATGAATTTCCGCTTCCAGTAGGGAACTTTGGCGAAAAAATAACGTTACAACCTATTTACAACTTCGGCGAAGCAGGCTAAGGTGTGGGTCTTTAGGAATTCCGGCCGGATTATAGCGCCTGCAGCCGCTATAGGGTGCAGCGAGATTGGTGCAATTTGCCGCAGGTCCGGCGGCCACGGCAATTTTGGCCGGTAGCTCTATAGCACATAACCTGAGGCCGCGGGGCCGGATTCGTCAACAGGGAGAGAGAACGGAAAGCTGTATTCTTGCTTTAAGGAGCGCTCGATCACTTATGCCCGAAAACCGGCAAAACGGCACCCCGGCGTACAAGAAAATCCAGGCCACGATTTTGCGGCGCATTGAAAGCGGGCGCCTGAAGCCGGGCGACGCGGTCGAATCGGAGCGCGAACTGGCCAAGATCCATGAAGTCAGCCTGATGACCGCCCGCCACGCCCTCAGCGCTCTGGAGCAGGAAGGCGTGGTGCAGCGCCGCCGCGGCGCCGGCACCTTCGTCGCTCCCCCCAAGATTCACTTCAACAAGCTGATGGGCTTTACCGAGTTGATGGCGCAACGGAATCTGATGGCCAACTCCAAGATTCTGTTGTTCAGCGTCGTCGAGAATGAACAGGATGTCGCCGCCCGCCTGGGGTGCCTGAACCACGCCCGCCTGACCAAGGTCGAACGTCTGCGCCTGGGCTCCGACGAGCCCTTTGCCCTGGAAACCTGTTATTTCTCTGCCGACGAGTATCCCAACCTGACTCGCGCTTCCCTGGCGCGTGATTCCCTGTTTTCCAGCCTGGAAAACGATTACGGCATTCAGTTGGCCTACGCCGATGAAGAAGTAGACGCCACCGCCGCCGACTCCATGACCGCGCATCTGCTCCAGGTGCCGCGCGGGCACCCCCTGCTGCGTATGCGCCAGGTGCTCTACTCCACGAAGGGCAAAGCCGCCGTCTACGTTCTGGGCATCTACCGCTCCGACCGATACAACCTGATGATCCGCCGGTTCCGCTAGCCCGGGATTTTTCCCGGCGTGCCCGATTGGTGACTTTGGCGATTCGCCGCTAAGGTGTTAACGTAGCTCGTCCCCGGAGGCAGCGAATGAAGAACTTGATCGCACTGCTGGTGCTTTCTGTCGCGCTGATGTTTACACTTGCGCTCGCTCAGACACAACATGAGGAGCACGGCGACCACGGCCACGAAACCGCCAATCAACATATTCCCGCTCATGGCCCGGCGCCGTCGAAGGGCAACTACAAACCCGCTCCGCGCACCCAGAAAGGCTTCGTAGATAAGAAGGGGCATCCCGATGCTCCCCACGTTCACTCCGACGGCAAGTGGATCGGCCACACCGCTCGCAATGATCCTCACTACCATCTCGACCATCCCTGGGAGCATGGACGCTTCACCGGCGGCTTCGGCCGCGAGCACGTCTGGCGCCTGGCCGGCGGCAACCGCGAGCGCTTCTGGTTCAACGGCTTTTACTTCAGCGTGGCGGCGGTGGACTACACCTACTGCAACGACTGGCGCTGGGATAGCGACGACATCGTCATCTACGAAGACCCCGACCACGATGGCTGGTACCTGGCCTACAACGTCAGGCTGGGCACTTACATCCACGTCATGTTCCTCGGCTAAAGAGGTTGCCGGGCATCGCAGGTCAGAGCGCCGGAGGCGTTGGGCAATCCCCAAGTCCTCACGGTTGAACGCGGATGATCGTCTTTCCCTTGATCCGTTCGGTCCGGTTGAAGACGGCGACGGCATCGTCGAGGGCAGCCACTTTGCCGATGTTTGTCCGCAGCCGGCCATCCCGGACTCGCTGGACGGCCTCACTCAATTGGGCGCCATCTGGTAGGACGACGAAGTCAACAGTCCGGCCGCCGGAGGGCCGCGCCTCGGTCGGGCCGGTGACGGTCACCAGCGTTCCTCCGGCGCGAACCAGGCCCGCAGAGCGCTTCCCGATGTCGCCGCCGATGACATCGAAAACCAGATCGACCTCGCCGACGTCTTCCAGTGCGTCGCTATCGAGGTTGACGAACTCCTGTGCGCCGAAGTCGAGAGCCGCCTGACGGCCGCCAGCGCGCCCGGTGCCGATGACGTACGCGCCGGCCTGACGTGCGAGCTGGCTGGCCATCGAACCGACTACGCCGGCCGCACCGTGCACCAGAACGCTCTGCCCCGCCCGAAGACGACCGTGCTCGAACAACCCCTGCCAAGCGGTCAGGCCCGGCATCACGAGGGCCGCGCCCACGGTGAAGTCAACGTCGCCCGGCAGCGGCGTGAGGTTGCGCGCCTCGACGGCAACATACTCCGCCAGCGTGCCGTCGCGATACCAGTCGGTGAGGCCGAACACCCGCTGTCCAAGCGACAGTCCGGTCGTGCCATAGCCGAGAGCGGTGACCACTCCGGCCAGTTCGTGTCCGGGAATTGAAGGCGTCCGGTCACGGCCGGCGCGATCAGTCCAGGTCGAAGGCCACGTCAGCTCATCCCCGGTGAATCCCGATGCATGAATCTGAACGATGACGTCGTTTATCGCCGCCTGCGGCTCGGGCCGCTCCACCAGCTTCGCCCCGGCCGTTCCCGCAGCCTGATCCGTCACTACAATCGCCTTCATCGGTCGCCTCCCGCTGTCGAGTTATCCCCTGCGCGGTAGCCGCTCCACTTCTTTTGTCCCAAGACGGATTATCTAACAGAAATGGGTCGGTCAAAATCCATGGCTGCACCCGCCCCGGTGGTAACTGCGGAATGGCCACGCCGTGTTAGTTATGAGAATTGTCTCCTTGGTAATGCCTTCGGGAGCTTTTCATCCTTCTCCATCCCAGCCTGAACGAATTGTCGAGCGGTGAAATCTGTCAGGAACGACGGTGCGGCGGCTGCGCCCTCGCCACTCTTTCAACAAGTCATGCCAAAACAGGCCTAGCCTGATATCCGCCGCGCCTCTCCGAAGTCTAATTCCCGGTCAACACCGACAGGTTCAAGCGAGCAAAGTCCAAGGACCAGCTCAAAGGAGAGAAACTATGCGCCCCAGTCACATGTTGCATTTCACCCTGGCCGCTCTGGTTGCGCTGAGCACTCTGATTGGCACCTCGTGCCAGAGCCAGAAGCCGCCCTCGGCCTCGGCGGAGGCCGGCAAGGTTCCCGTCACTACCAAGTCGGATGAAGCTCGCAAGGAATTTCTACAAGGGCAGGATTTCTCCGATCGCCTTCTCGCCCAGGACTCGATCGCGCACTTCGACAAAGCCATCGCTCTTGACCCGGCCTTCGCCCTGGCCGAGCTGGGCCGGGCTACCTCCTCGGCTACCGCGAAAGATTTCTTCGATCACCTGAATAAAGCGGTGAGTCTCTCGGGCGGCGTCTCCGAGGGCGAAAGGCTTCTCATTCTTGCCACGCAGGCCGGCGCCAATGGCGATACCGCCACCCAGAAAGAAGATCTGGAAAAGCTGGTCGCGGCCTATCCCGACGATGAGCGCGCCCAGGTGGCGCTGGGCAATTTCTATTTCGGCCAGCAGGATTTCGCCAACGCCATTCAGCACTACAAGAGAGCCACCGAGGTGGCGCCGAAGTTCTCCCCCGCCTACAACATTCTCGGTTACGCCTACCGTCAAAACGGCGACTATGCCGATGCCGAGCAGACCTTCAAGAAGTACACCGAGCTGATCCCCAACGACCCCAACCCCTACGACTCCTACGCTGAGCTGCTGCTCAAGATGGGGCGCTTCGACGATTCCATCACTCAATACCGCAAGGCGCTTTCGGTGGACCCGCAGTTCAACCCCTCGCATTTCGGCATTGCAGCCGACCTGCTTTACATGGATAAATCCAGCGACGCCATGACGGAACTGCAAAAGATGGCTGGGGCCGCGCGCAACGATGGCGAACTGCGCACCGCCCTGTTCGGCATGGCGGTAGTAGATGCCGACGGCGGCAAAACGCAGCCGGCTCTGGATGAGATGGACAAACAATACGCCATCGCCGAAAAGAAGAATGACGCCGCGGGGATGGCCGGCGATCTGCTCGCCAAGGGCAACATTCTTCTCGCCGCGGGCAAATTTGACGAGGCCGCGAAGCAGTTCGAGCACTCCCTACAGGTGACCGAAGCTTCGAGCCTTTCGCAGGAAATCAAAGACAACACCAAACTGCAGTATGAATTCAACCTGGCCGAGATCGCCATTGGGAAGAAAGACTACGCCGCGGCAAAACAGCACATTGCAGCCTTCCAGGCTGGTGCCAAGAACACCGCGCAGATGCGGCAGTCCCACGAACTGGCGGGAAGGCTGGCGCTCGCCCAGAAGGACTACGATACCGCCCTTGCCGAACTCCAGCAGGCCAACCTGCAGGACCCGCGCAACCTCTACCGCCTGGGCGATGTCTATAGGGCCAAGGGCGACAGCGCCAAGGCGCACGACTATTACAGCAAAGCCGCGACCTTCAATTCGCTGCCCCAGTTGAACTACGCCTTCATCCGCAAGCAAGCGCAGAAGATGGCCGGGGCCAAGACTTAGCTCGAGGCTGGGCGGCGCCGGGGGTCCTCCCGGAGTTCAAGGCGCCGCTCGGATGACACTCCTCTCTTGTGCAAAAACTACCTGTAAAAACTGCCCGCCGGCTTGCGCCAATCCCTCCTAACCACTAGGGCTGCATCGCCTTCCAGTTGGCATCCGCCTTGCGACTTGTCAGAATCAAAGGTTAAAGACAGGATTGGGGCCATGCCTCGGGGATCCAGAACGATTTGCCTCGCGGTAATCGCGGCGCTGCTGGCGACCACGGGTTGCTCCCGGCAGGCCACCATTCAGGCTGCAACTGAGAGCCCGGCGCACCTGCGCCAGGCGCCTTTTGAGCAAGGCTCGCTTTCCGGGCGTTCTCCCACTGCCTGGCTTGCCCCTTCCGACCTTCCCGCCGGCACACTCATCACGATTCGCCTGCTGGCCCCGCTTTCGAGCGCTACGGCAGTTGCCGGGGATCCTTTTGAGGCTGCCCTGGATGCTCCTATCGACATTCAGGGCCAACTGGTCGCCCCGGCCGGGGCGACGGTAAGCGGAAAGATCGTAAGCGCAAAGCCCTCGGCCAGCCCCGATGATCCCGGTTATCTTCGCCTGACCCTTACCGCCATTTCGCTGGACGGAAGAAAGCTCCCTCTGCAAAGCTCCAGCATTTTTGCCAAGGCGAATATCAGCCCTCCGAAAAAACCGGGCATTTCACTGGTTGGCGCGGGCGGTCATACCGGGCTCGGGCCGGCGGCGCAATCGCCCGATGTCCACATTCCGGCTGACGGCCGGCTCACCTTCCGCCTTACTCGGGCACTACCCCTTCACTCCGAAGCCTCCTCAATAGCCAGCAAGTAGAGACGCTGACTCTGATCTGCCTTAAAGAACGGCGGTTCCATTTTGAAATCCACCGGCCGCGTTCCCGATTCTGTTTGACCGTCACAAAAACTTGTGACGAATAGCCTTAGCAGAGCCGCGCTTACCGCCTAGACTTCCCGAATGGGGAGTTCGACCCCGAAGCAAAAATTCGGGGCTGATTCCTGATTAGGAACGCTGGTATGACGGCAATGCTGCAGTTTCGAGAGCGCACCGAGGCCACTCCCGACCCCGCAATCCTGCAGGCTGCGCTTGAGGCCTGCCGCGTGGGCCTGGCCGTGGCGGAAGCGGGGCGAATCGTCTATGCCAATTTGGCCTTCGCCGAGGCGGCGGGGTCAGAGGGCGCTGCAGAAATGCGGGGCCGAGCACTCGCCGAGTGTTTCCCCGAGCTGGAAGCTTCTTCCACGGGGGCAAAAGCTGGGAGCGCCGAGCAGGCCGGCCTGAACTTCCCATCCGGGGAATGGCTGGTGAGGCGGCGAGATGGCATGCAGCTCCCAATTCGGCTTGTGAATGCGGGCCGAAGCGAAACCGGCGGCGAACTGCTTCTCCTTACCGCGGGCGGGCCTGGCCCAGGCACGCAGCCCTCGCCGGAATCGGAGAAACTGGCGGCCCTCGGCCTTTTGGTGAGTGGCGTGGCGCATGACTTCAACAATCTGCTCACCGGAATCCTGCTCTACTGCGATCTGTTGCTCGCCGGCCTGCGTGAACCGGCGCATGCCGGCTACGTGCGTGAAATCCGCCGGGCCGGCGAGCATAGCGCCGGGCTGATCGCGCAGTTGCTGGCGCTGGCGCGCGGTGAGGCGGGCGGCGAAAGCGCGGCCTCCTGGCAGGAGGTCATCGCCGAAATGCACAACCTGCTCTCACGGCTGATTGGCGAACATATCGCACTGGCCACCGACCTTGCCCCCGGCGCGCCCAAAGTACAAATCGAGGCGGGCGGAATGCGCCAGATCATTCTCAATCTGGTGCTGAACGCGCGCGATGCCATGCCGGAGGGTGGAAGAATCGTTCTGGCAGTCAGGGACCACCCGCCCAGCACAGCGCAGGCCCGGGACGAGGTTGAGCTCTCCGTGACCGACACCGGCTGCGGCATGGACGGTGAGACCCGGTCGCACCTGTTCGAGCCCTTCTTTACCACGAAAACAAACACCACGAAATCCAACGGCCGCGGGACCGGCCTCGGCCTGGGGAGCGTGCGCCGCCTGGTGGAACAACGGCGCGGGCGAGTCGAAGTTCAAAGCCAGCCGGGGCAGGGCACGCGGGTGAGCGTCTTCCTGCCGCCATGGAACCAAGCCGGCGAAGAGCCGGAAAAGAATCAGAGGTGATGATGATGACCAGTGCTGCCGCTACTCTTGCGCCCGCTCCGCAAATCGAAGGGGCGAATTTTCTGAACCTGCTGATCGTGGATGACGAACGCGCCATCCGCGACGTGTGCCGCGAGGTGGCGCAATCGCTGGGCTTCAACACCTCGGCGGCCGACTCTGCCGAGCACGCCTACCGCATGCTCGATAGCCAGGGCATAGATGTAGTTCTGCTTGATCTGAGGCTGCCCGGCGCTGGCGGCCTGGAGGCGCTGCGCCAGATCAAAGAGCGCCGACCGGAGGCCGCCGTGGTGGTCGTGACCGGGTACGGCACAGTGCAATCGGCGGTGCAGGCCATGAAGAATGGCGCCTACGACTATGTGACCAAGCCCTTCAGCATGGACGAACTGAAGCTGCTGCTGGAGCGCGTGGCCGGGCACCTGAAACTGAAAACCGAGAACCGCATCCTGCGCGAGAAGATCAAGTCGAAGCAGGGGTTCGGCGGCATTGTGGGGCGCGCCCCGGAGATGGAAAAACTTTATCGCATCATCGCCAAGGCGGCGCATAGCAACCATCCCGTGCTCATTCTGGGAGAGAGCGGCACGGGCAAAGAGATGGTGGCGCGCTCCATCCACTTTTCTGGGCCATTCCGCGACAAGCCGTTCATTCCCGTGGATTGCGGCTCGCTGGTCCCGACTTTGATTGAAAGCGAGCTCTTCGGCTACGTGAAGGGGGCGTTCACCGGCGCCATGCAAGCCAAGGAGGGCTTGCTCTCGATTGCGGAAGGGGGGACGGTCTTTCTGGATGAAGTGGGGGAGCTTCCCGTGGACTTGCAGGCCAAGCTGCTGCGGGCCATTCAGGAGAAAGAGATTCGCCCGGTCGGCAGCACCAAGCGGCAGGCGATTGACGTGAGGATTCTGGCGGCCACCAATCGCGATCTGGAGCAGGCGGTGGCGCAGGGCGCCTTCCGGCGCGATCTGTTCTTTCGCCTGAACGTGCTCACTTTGCGCATTCCGCCGCTGCGCGAACGCCGCCAGGACGTTCCCTTGCTGGTAGGCTACTTCCTGGAGCGGCTGGAGCGCTCCACCGGCCAGGAGCGCACGGTGAGTGATGAGGCGCTGAAGGCCATGCTCGCCTACGACTGGCCGGGCAACGTGCGCGAGCTGGAAAATTGCCTGGAACGCGCCTGTGCTTTGACAACTGGCCCCGTCATCAATCTGGCGGACTTGCCGAGCGCGATTCACAGCGTGCGGCCCGATAACGGCAACGGCTCCTCGAAGATCGTTCCTATGGCGGAGTTGGAGCGGCAGACGATCCTGAGCACCATCGCGGAGCTGAATGGTGACAAGCTGACCGCGGCCAAGCTGCTGGGCATCGGCAAGACCACGCTTTACCGCAAGTTGAAGGAGTACGCTTCCCAGGAATAGTAAGAAAACCGCCGCGGACTTCCCGTGACGGGAAAGGCTGCGGGGCAGCAAAGTAGTAAGTGTTGTGTTTTCAATGCCTGGGGCTATGGCGTAGGACGTGCACAAACCATCGGTATGATTCTGTTAATCACTCCGTCAGCCCGAGCCCAGGAATGCGCTCGCGCGCTTGAGGAGGCCACTTCGGAACCGGCTCAAGTCGCGGCCAGCCTGCGCCAGGCGGCCACGCAACTGCGGGAGCAGGAATTTTTGGCGGTGGTGGTGGACCAATCTTTGGTGGAGGCCGAACCCGAGGAAAGCGATCTCGTGCTGCAACACATCGGGACCGCGATTCCGGTGTACGTGAACTTCGCCATCAGCGGCATTGAGCGGGTCGTCCGCGAGCTGCGGGCGGCGCTGCATCGCCGCAAGCGTGAGGTGGCCGTGGCCCGGCAGGCTGCCGAGCAGGCCTTGCGCAATGAATTAAAGGACACCCTTACCGCCCTGCTGCTCTCGAGTGAAATGGCGCTACGCGGTGCGGAACTTTCCGCGGATGCGGCCGGCCGCCTGCAAACGGTTCAGGAATTGGCCCAAAGCCTGCGAGGCAAGCTGGGAATGGTGGACTGAACTTCGGGTTTGACAGCAGCCCCAGGGCCAGTCCGAGGTGTGCAAACTCTTGCATTCCGGCCTTTGGAATGCTCAGAATTCTTCTCGCGCAAAGGCCGCTTCCGGGCTACAATCTACCCCATTCGGGCGGGGGAATGGCCCGTCCGTGCTAGCTTTACCCTGCTTTCTCCCTGGGGTTTCTGTGCACATACTCGTTACCACTGACACCCTGAGTGGTGTGTGGACTTATACCCGTGAATTGGTCACCGGGCTGATCGGCCGGGGGGCGCGCGTCACCCTGGTCAGCTTCGGGGAGATACCTCTGCCTCAGCAGACCACCTGGATGGACAACCTGCCGGAGCTGGATTACCGCCCGACCGCCTTCCGCCTGGACTGGATGCAATACGCGGAGCAGGACCTGCGGGATTCTTCGTCCTATCTGACCGATCTGGCGCGCGAGCTTCGCCCCGATCTGCTTCATCTCAACCAGATGTGCTATGGCAATCTGCCCGTGGCTGTGCCCCGGGTGGTGGTGGCGCACCGGGATTTCATCACCTGGTGGAGTGCGGTGCACGCTAACCAGCCGGAAAGCCGGGAGTGGGTGAGCTGGTATCGCAGCGTGATCCGCCGCGGCCTCGCCCAGGCCAGCGCCGTGATTGCCCCCACCGCCTGGATGCTCGATTCCATCTGCGAGTGGTATACCCAACCCGGCTATTGCAAGGTCATCCACCCGGGGCGCAATCCGCTGTTGTTCAATCCCTACGTCAATAAGGAAGATTCGGTTCTGGCCGTGGGCCGCATGGCCGATGCGGGGCAGCAGCTCTCGCTGCTTACGCAGAACAGTCATCCCGTACCCGTGTGCATTGTGGGCAACGAAGCTCCGGCCCAGGCTTTGCGGGTACCCATCCGCGCCGACGTCAAGGTTGCAACCGCGACGCTTTCGGTGGCCTTGAAAGGCCCGCAAACTGATTCGCAGATGCGCGTCCTGTACAGCCGGGCTTCGATGTTTGCCTTGACCTCGCGCTATGAGCCGTTCGGGATGGCCGCGGTGGAGGCGGCACTTTCCCGCTGCGCCATTGTGGCCAATGACATCCCGTCGCTGCGCGAAGTCTGGGAAGATGCCGCGGTCTATTTCCGCACCAACGACGCCGAGAGCCTGGCCGAAGCGGTGCAGCGCCTGAGCACCCACCGCGACCTTTGCCGCGGCTATGCCAACCGCGCCTATCAGCGGGCGCGCGAGCGCTTTTCCGCCAAGCGCATGGTGGATGAGTACCTGCAACTCTACGGGGAACTGGTGGGCAGCAAGGTGGCAGTGGCCTGAAGCGCGCTATCCGAACATATCCTTCATTTTGCTCAGCAGAGTACGGCGCTGGGGGCGATTTTCCACCGGAGTGATTCCTTCGAACTCTTCCAGCAGCTCCCGCTGACGCTTGCTGATCTTCGCCGGGGTCTGCACCCGCACCTCAACGAATAAGTCGCCGCGTCCGTGACCGTTGAGCTCAGGTACGCCCTTGCTGCGGATGCGCAGCGTGGTTCCGGATTGAGTGCCTTCCGGAACTTTGAGCTTGTACTCACCTTCCAGCGTAGGAACGGAAAGCTCAGTGCCCAGGACCGCCTGGGTAAAGGAAATGGGAATCACGCAGTGCAGGTGGTTGGCTTCGCGCTCGAAGAAGGGGTGCTCCTTCACGTGCAGCACCAGGTAAAGATCGCCCGCCGGACCGCCGAAAAGTCCAGCCTCGCCTAGTCCGGCAAAGCGTATGCGGGTTCCATCTTCCACGCCGGCGGGGACCTTGGCATCTACGGTGCGCTGGCGCACCACCCGGGCTTCGCCCTTGCACCGGGAGCAGGGGTCGGCAATTACCGTGCCCGCGCCCTGGCAGGTGGGGCAGGTGCGGGCCACGCTGAAAAAACCCTGCTGGTAGCGCACCTGGCCGCGCCCGGCGCAGGCCCGGCAGGCGACTGGGGCCTTGCCCGCGGCCGCGCCTGTGCCGCGGCATTCCTCGCAAGCTTCATGGCGGCGTATGCTGACCTGGGTCTCGGTGCCGAAGACTGCTTCTTCAAATTCCAGGGTAATGTCTTCGCGCAGATCGGCCCCGCGCTGGGCGCGGCTGCGGCGGCGCGCGCCTTGCCCAAAGAGGTCGGCAAAGCCGAAGAACTCGCCAAAGATCTCGCTGAAATCCTGAAAGATGGTGGGGTCGAAGCCGGCCCCGCCCCCGGCGCCATTCACCCCGGCGTGGCCGAAGCGGTCGTACAGGGCGCGTTTTTCACTATCCGCCAGCACGGCATAAGCTTCGCTGGCCTCCTTGAACTTCTCTTCCGCGGCGGGATTATTGGGATTGCGGTCGGGATGGAACTGCATCGCCAGCTTGCGGTAGGCGCTCTTGATCTCCTGCTCGGCGGCCTCGCGGCCCACGCCCAGCACTTCGTAGTAATCGCGTTTTACATTGCTGGCCAGAATAGCTTTCTCCCGATGCGAAACCGCGCCCCCGAAGTTCAGTGCTTGGGATTTCTTGCCACTTTCACCAAGGCCGGGCGCAGCAGCCGCTCTTTCAACTTGTAGCCTCGCTGCAACTCTTCCAGCACTTCGTGATCGCGCGCGCGCGTGGTATCCACCAGCTCGATCGCCTCGTGCACCCGCGGATCGAACAGCTCGCCCTTGGCTGGAACCGCCTTCACCCCCAGCTTTTCCATGGCATCGCGAAACTGCCGGGCGATAAGCTCCACTCCGCTGCGGAATTGGCCCTCCGCCTTATCCGCCGGGCTGGTCTGCAGGGCGCGCTCCAGGCTGTCCAGGGCCGGCAGCAGAGTCTTGATGGCATCGGCAAGGGCGAAGTCGCGAAACTCCTGCTGTTCGCGGGCGGCGCGCTTGCGGGCGTTTTCGAATTCCGCCTGCAGGCGGGCCAGGCGGTCAAGCAGGGTCTCGCGCTCCAGCCGCAGCTTTTGCAGCTCACTGTCGCGTGCAGAAGCCGCCACCCCCGCCACTTCCGGTCCGGCGCTTACCTCATCCTCGCCTGCCGGCAGCTCGTGCGACGAATCCAGCTCCGGTTCCACTTCTGATTTTCCGTTACCTCTTGCCATAAGAACTTCCCGCTCCGCTTAATCGTTGAGCACTTTATCGAACAGGCGCGCAATATAGGAGACCGCGGTGATGGCGTGCTGGTAATCCATGCGCGTGGGGCCGATCACCGCCATCGAGCCCATCACCTCTCCGCCGATACGGGCGGGAGCGCCGATCAGTACCAGGTTCTGCATCGAGGGCTGGGCTTCATCCAGCCCAATCACCACCCGCACCGCCTCCTGCTTCACATCGAGATAGGCCCCGAGCAGTTCTACGATGGTTTGCTTTTCTTCCAACGTCTTCAGCATCTCCTGCAAGCGCTGCAGGTCCTGATCGCGGCCCACCAGGTTGGCGGCGCCTTCGATGAAGACGGCCTGGGCGGCATCGTCAGAAGCCAGCGCTCCCTGGCGGTAGAGCTGCTCGACTGAGGCCATCAGCCGGTCGTATTCGCTGCGCTCCTGTTCGATGCGCCGCTCGATCTCGGTGCGCATGGCTTCCATGGTCCAGCCGCGAAAATTCTCGTTGATGAAGCGCGCCGCCACGTCCAGATCGGCCTGCGGCAAGTCCATGCGCAACACCCGGTCGCGCACCAGGCCCGAACGCGTCACCACCACGGCCAGCACCTTCTGATCGCCCAGCCGCGAGAAATACACATGCTCCAGCGCGTTTTTCGGCCCGCCCAGGGCCACCGCCACGCCAACATTGTGCGAAATCAGCGACAGGACGTGAGAAGTGCGCTCCATGAACTCCTGCACGTCGCTGATGCCGTGCAGAGAATCGCGAATGATGCCTTCATCTTCCTGCGAAAGCTCCTGCGAAATCCGCGTCTTGCCGGTGAGCTGTTCCACGTAGTAGCGATAGGCCTCAGCCGTGGGCATGCGGCCCGCCGAGGTATGCGGCTGCTCGAGAAAACCGGCATCGGTCAGGTCCGCCATCACATTGCGGATGCTGGCCGGGCTCAGGCCTTCACGGTTGGAACGCGCCAGCGTGCGCGACCCCACCGGTTCCCCCGTGGCGATGAACGTCTCCACGATGGCGGTAAGGACCTCACGTTCCCGGTCGCCGATAGGCTGGCCTGTCTGCATAAGGCGGTTGTTGCCAGAAGGCGAATACCTGCCCAGCCAAGAAGAGCTAAGTGCTTATAAAAACATGCACTTGCGGAATCTCCGGCCAGAGTGCCCCCTTCGCAATTTTAGGAAGCGCTGGTCAACGCTGTCAAGGTAGCACTCTCCCCCGCAGAATGCTAACTGCTTTGATGACCTGCGAGGCACTTCGGTTACTGGATCTGGATCACGCCACTGGGGGCGCTGGCTTTGATCCCCTCCACCCGGTCCACCACCTTGTGAGCGAAAGCGTAGAGCGAGCTGGCGTGGGGAGAACTCTCGCCTTCCAGCACCATCGGCTTGCCGGTATCGCCGGCCTGGCGGATCTGGGGATCGAGTTGAATGCTGCCCAGGAAAGGCACCTCAAAGTGCTGCGCGGTTTTCTCTGCTCCGCCGCGCGAAAAGACGTCAATTTCGTGATGGCAGTGGGGGCAGACGAAGTAGCTCATGTTTTCCACCATGCCGATCAAATCCACCTTCATCTGGCGGAACATCTCGATGGCCTTGCGCGCGTCCTGCAAGGCGACATCGGAAGGGGTGGAAACCACGATGGCGCCGGTCAGAGGCACGGTCTGAATCAGAGAGAGCGCCACGTCGCCGGTGCCGGGGGGCAAATCCACTACCAGGTAATCCAGTTGGCCCCAGCGCACCGAGCCAAGGAACTGGCGGATGATCGAGTGCAACATGGGCCCGCGCCAGATCACCGGCTTGTCGCCAGGATTGAGAAAACCAACCGAGATGACTTTGAGCCCGTAGGCTTCGATGGGATCAATTTTGCCATCCGGGTTTGCCTGCGGCTGCGCGTTCGAGCCCAACATCAAGGGAACGTTGGGGCCGTACACGTCGGCATCGAGCAGCCCAACCTTGTGCCCCAGCCGGGCGAGCGCAACGGCAAGGTTCACGGCCAGTGTGGTTTTACCGACTCCGCCTTTGCCGGAGCCGACGGCAATAATGCTTTCCACGCCCGGCAGAGGTTGTGGCGGCGGTGGCGCTGGTGCGGGACGTGGAGGAGTTTGGGAACTCAAGAAGGCGCCTTTCTGGTTAAGCCGAGACACCTTGATTATCGGACATTCGAATCAGGCGGACAAGCGGCGCCAGGGACGAGAACACGCTCGCCGGCCCAGCCAGCTTCAGGGGTGAGGCGGTTACATCAGTTCGATGCGCCCTGCTCTACCGCGGCGCTCTCCATCTGGCTGGCGGGTTGGAGCACCACGCCATCAAACGGAGTGGCCGCCACCAGCCGGCGGTTCATGACCGCCACCCGCCGCAGGGGATAGCCCGCATCCGGGCCGCGCTGCCAGCTGGAGCCGCCATTCTGGCTCTCGAAGACCACGCCCGTGACCGTGCTGGTGGCCAGAAGCCGCTTGCCCGCTTCGTCGTACATGATGGAGCTGATGTTCTTATCGGGCAAGCCATTGAGCAGATGCTGCCAGCTCGCGCCCGCATCGGAGCTGCGGTAGGCGCCTTCGCGGGCGGCCACCAGAATCTGCCCCTCAGGCGTAATCGCGAGGTCGCGAATGGTCAGGAACGCCGGCAGCGTGGCTTGCCCCCAGGTTGAGCCGCGGTCGCTCGAGATCAGCAGGCTGATGCGGGTGGCAGTCACTTCCAGATTGCCGCTCGCCGCCACCGCGATCAGATCCTGCTTACCCAGCACCGGGCCCCCGTTCCAGCTTCTGCCGTCGTTGGTGCTGAGGAAAAGCCCGGCCGAGGTGGCCGCCAGCCATCCCCGGGGGGTCACTTTGATGTCATCCACGCGGGCGGTCAGCACCGTGTGCCGCACCGTCTTGCGCTCGACCTGGATTCTCTTTCTGCCCCGGCGCACCGTGTGCATGGAGACACTTTCGATCACCACGCTCTTCGAGGGCCGCCATTCGCTGGCCCCGCGCTCGAGCAGGAAAATGCCCTGGTTGGTGCCCGCGATCAGAGTGCCGTTCACGCCCTGCTGCAAGGTGAAAATGTCGCGTCCGCCCAGGCCTGAGCTTTCCTGCAGCCAGTGCTGCCCGTTATCATGCGATACGAAAACGCCGCCCCACTCGCGGTCGTTCACCACTCCAGCGTAAAGCGTATTGGGATCGCTCTGGTCCGCCACCAGCGAGGTGACGTAGCGGTGCGAATAGCCATGATTCGAAGCCGCCAGGGTCTGGCCGCCATCATCGCTGACCAGAACTCCGCCGCGGTCGGTGGCCAGCAGTACCCGCTGGGAATTGCGCGGGTCCACCAGCACATCATTCACCACGATCTCCGAGCTGCTCACATGGCGCCACTCGCGGCCCGAATCGGTGGTCTTCCACAAGCCCTCGGTCGTTCCTGCATAGATGATCGCCGGATTGCCCGGGTCCTGTTTGAGCACCCGGGTGCGCCGCGCGGAAAACGGAATGCCCTGGATCTTGTGGAAGAGTTCGCCTGAATCCTCGCTGCGATAGATTCCCGAGCAGGCGCTGGCGAAAACCACGGAGGGGTTCGAGGAATCTACGATGATCGAAAACACATCGGAATCCTCGATCATCCCTTTGTTGATGTGCTCCCAGGCTGCGCCCGCGTTCGCTGTTTTCCAGGCCAGGTGCCAGGTTCCGGCGTACACCACATTCGGATCTTTGGGATCAATGGCAATGGATTCGATGTTCTTGATCTGCATGTCGCTGGCCGGCGAAATTCGCTGCCAGGTATCGCCGCCATCCAGCGTGCGATAGACGCCATCAAGGGCGCCCGCCACCAGAACGTTCGGGTTCGAGGCCGACATGGCCAGCGCCCGCACCGACTTGCCCTTCATGCCAGGCAGAGAAGCCCACGTTTTGCCGCCATCTCCGGAGCGAAACAGTTCGCCGGTGGTCTGGTTCTCAACGCTCCAGGCCCCAACATAGATCACTTTGGAATTTTGCGGATTGACCACGATATGGTCGAGCACATAGTCATCGCCCACTCCCAGGTGAGCGAAGCGCTCCCAAGTGCGGCCATCGTCTTTCGAAAAGTAAATCGTGCCCGTGGCCGTGCCCAGGTACAAGTGGTCAGGCTTCTGCGGGTCATAGCTCAGGCTGCGGACATCGCCCCCATCCGGGCCCAGCGCCGGCCAGGCCGCGGCCCATCCCGTGGCCGCCAGGCAAAATACGATCACCAACGTAATCAATGATTTATAAGAAACCGAAGCGAAACCCATGGCCCCTCTTCCCTCCCGTGGCGAAGCTCTGAGAGGAAGCGTGACAGCGTAACACGGCCCAATCAAGTTACCTAAGGCCGCAGGAAAAAAGGCCGGTCGAACCTTGCGGTTCGGCCGGCCGGGTTCGGGCATGAACTGCCAATCCACAAGCCGCAAAATTGGCAATTTGCCCAGGTTTTCCCCATTCTTGACTCTGGCCCCTTTTACTTCTTCATAGCCTTCTTCTTCGCCGCCGGGCGCGGATGATCCGGCACCGGCTTCACCTTCATTTCATCCACCGCCTGCGTGCCTTCACCGGAGAAAGTCGCGCCCGCGGGCACCACCCAGAATTCAGCCGTCTGGGTGCCTGCACTGCCGGTGCGGGTCTCGATGCGGCTGGCGTCAATGGCTTGCTTGGCTTCGCCGCCCGAGAGGTAGGCCTTGGCATTCACCGCCCGCTCTGCCGCCAGGTTCCGGCGCTTCTCGGTTGGCTCGGCGTTGCCCACGATCACCAGCTTCGAATCCGGCTCGTGCTGCAGGCGCTGGGCCACATCATCCAGGATGGCCTTGCATTCGTTATCTACGCGCCACGGCTTGCCGATCTTTGCCATCTTCGAGAAGTCGCATTCGCTCAGCTTGCTGGCTTGCGGCGGCGGAGGCGGCGGCACTTCCACCGTAACCTGCGCCGAAGAGGAAGCCGTCAGGCCGCGCGAGTCGGTACAGGTCGCGTTGACCGTGATCGGTCCCGCCGAAGCGCCGGTGGTGTTCAGCGTGGCAGTGCTCCCGTTGCCGGAAACAGTCCCGCTCGTGGCCGTCCAGCCGCTGACCGTGACCGGAACATTGTCTGGGCTGGTGCAGGTGCAGGAGAGATCAGAAGTCCCACCCACCTGCACGCTCGTAGGATTGGCGGTGCAAGACATGGTCGGCGGATTCTTTGGCGGCTCCTTGACCGTGAAGCTCGCCGAGCAGCTTGCCTCGTTGTTCTTCTTGGCCTTGGGATCGGTGACGTTGGCGGTCACGGTGTAGCTGCCGCCCGACACGCCGTTGGTGTCAATCGTCGCGCTGGCGTCTTTGCCGGCCACCTTGCCGCCCGTACTGCTCCAGTTGTAGGTGAGGGTGTGCTTGGGATTGAAGTTCGTGGCATTGGCCGTGGCCGTAATCGGCTCTCCTACCATAACTTCCGAGGGCTGCACCGAGCAGCTCACCGCCGGCGGAACCACCGGAGCGCCGCCAAAGTCAAACACCAGGCCGCTGCGCAGCCGCACTCCCTGTAAAGATGGCCGGCGCAGATTGGGAAATTGAGGCACGGCAAAGTCCGCGTAATTTTGGTGCGACCACATGTAATCCACTTCGAAAAGGCGCCAGTGCACGTGCGGCCACATCTTCAGGTCCATGCCGCCGCCGAGCAGCGCGCCGATTCCGTTGCTGGTAGTCAAGCCATTGACGTGGATCGGGGCATAGCTGAGCAGAGTATGGAGGAAGAAATTCGTGGTGTCGCCGCGCAACATGAATCGCGGTCCGGCCGAGATAGCGGCCACTGAGCCGAACTTGCTCCAGTTGTAGCCAACGTCGCCCTCAAGCCCCCAATGCGGATCGAAGTTGTAGGTGAGGGCGGAGCCCAATCCGTTCAGGCCGGGAATGTTTTCCCCGATCGGAGTGTTGGGGTTCATGTAGGGCGTGGGCACTTTTCCGCTGATGGCCGTAGGCGCGACCCACTGGTAGCCGGCGAACACGTCCACTTTGGGGGTGGTCTGGTCCTGGGCCAGCGCGGTGGCGGGGAGCAGCAGCAGAGCCGAGATCAAAATGAAAAGACCGCGGCTAAGTACACGGCGAGGAGCTGCGTTGCAGGGACTTGACATGCAAACCTCCGAAAAAGCAGCTAAGTTAAGCCCAGGGATATCCATGCTCGAAATTCAACCGGGCCGGCATGGACGCAGAACACCAGGTTAAAGAGATATAATTTGATGCAACAAGTTATTGTAGCGCACAGATTTATCTGCGAAATTCCAATGCCTGGGTTTTATTTACCACTCGAACACACAAGCGCCGGAGAAAAGACAACGGCACGCCGTTGTCTCAGGATGAGACCCCGCAAAGTGATTGCCGTGCAAGGCCTTGCCCAGGCTGTCTGCGCGCTCGTTGCTAATGACATCTGCCCGGGAATGGCCTAAGCTCATTACCCCTTATGAACCAGATTCCAAATAATCACGAAAAAGTGCTGATCGTGGAAGACGAGGAGAACGAGCGCACCGGGCTGGCCGAGCTGCTCTCCTCCTGGGGATACCGCGCTGAAACCGCCCGCGACGGCGTGGATGGCCTGGAAAAAGTGGCCAGCTTTGCCCCCTCGATCGTGGTGACCGACATGAAGATGCCGCGCATGGGTGGCCTGGAGCTGCTGGAGCAGCTGGCCTCGGACTCGCAAACCATGGCCGTGATTGTGGTGACCGCCCAGGGCACGATTGACAGCGCCGTGCAGGCCATGCGCATGGGGGCCTACGACTACATTACCAAGCCGATTGATACCCACCGGCTGCGCACCATTCTGGAAAAAGCCTCCGAACTGCTGGGCACGCGCAACGAACTCGAGGTCACGCGGCGAAAACTGCGCGATGCTGGTTCGCTCGGCAGCCTGGTGGGCTCGTCGAAGAAAATTCAGGAGATCTTCCGGCTGATCGAGATGGTGGCGCCCAGCACCGCCTCGGTGCTCATCACCGGGGCCAGCGGCACCGGCAAGGAACTGGTGGCGCGCACCATTCACGAGCTCAGCCCGCGCCGCGGCAAGCCCTTCGTGCCCATCAACTGCGCGGCTATCCCCGAAACTCTGATCGAGAGCGAAATCTTCGGGCACGAGAAAGGCGCCTTCACCGGCGCCCTGGAGCGCCGCACCGGCTGCTTCGAGCTGGCCGAAGGCGGCACATTGCTGCTCGATGAAATCGGCGAAATGCCGGTAGCCACCCAGGCCAAGCTGCTGCGCGTGCTCGAAGACCGCAAGCTGCGCCGCCTGGGCAGCAAGGTGGAAACCACGGTGGATGTACGCGTGCTCGCCGCTACCAACAAGGTTCCCGAGGAAGCCGTGGCGCACGGCGAGTTACGCAATGATCTCTACTACCGCCTGAACGTTTTCAACATCCACATGCCGCCGCTGCGCGAGCACAAGGAGGACGTTCCCGAGCTGGTACGGGCGCTGCTGGGCGATATGAACGCCCGCCACGGGCGAAAAGTCGCCACCGTCAGCGAGGCCGTCCTCAACCTGTTTCACAACTACTCCTGGCCGGGCAACGTGCGCGAATTGCGCAATACCCTGGAGCGCGCCATCATCGTCTGCGAAGGCGGGGTGATCGAGACCAAGCACCTGCCGCCCGGCTTCGGCCAGACCCCGGTGCGCACCACCGCCGATGATGCCGATGCCGTGCGGCTGGGCGTCGGCACCACCGTGGAAGAGGCGGAGAAACTTCTCATCCTGAAGACGCTCGAGGCCACCAACAACAACAAGACCCGCGCCGCCGAGATTCTGGGAATCAGCCTGAAAACTCTGCACAACAAGCTGAAGGAATACGGCAGCGCCGCGGCCGAAGCCAGCGAGAAGGAGGAAAAGGCCGAGACCGCCGAATAAGCCTGACTCCTTATGCGCCGTGGGACCAAACTCGTGCTGGCCATCACCTTCATGGTGGCGGTGCTGGTGACTGCCTCCTCCTACATCTACATTTCTCAGCTGCTGCGCCAGCGGATTACCACCGCCAGCGAGACGGCTTCGCTGCTGACTTCACAACTTGCCTACCTGGCGACCAACGCCGTTCCTGACCTCAGCAGCACCAAGGTGGATACCAGCGATCCGGTGGCGGTGCACAAAGCCATCGCCTACTACCTGAGCACCGACCGCGATCTGAACGCGATGCTCGAATCTGTGGTCGGCAATTGGCCCATCGTGTACGACGCCGCCATTGTGGACTTGAACGGCAAAGCCATTCTTCACAGCAATCCTGAGTTGCTGGGCAAGGTGGTGGACAACCGTCCGGATTTCGAAGTGGTGCGCGGCGCCAAGTTCCGCCAGCAGTTGCGCCTGGTGTACAGCCCGCCCACCGTTTATGACGTGAGCATGCCGCTGCAGTTGAACGGCGCGCCCTTCGGCACCATCCGGGTTGGAGTCTCTACGGTCTTCCTGGAGAGCGAGATCACTCCCCGGCTGCAACATGCGGTGATCTTTTCCGGCATTGCCATTTTGCTGTCGCTGGTGCTGGCGGCCGGCCTTTCCCGCCTGGCACTGGGGCCGCTGGAAGCGATCAGCCGCAGCCTCGACAGCGTGAGCGCGGGCGATGCTGACGCCCTGGCGGCGCACGAACCCACCCGCGACGAGTATGGCCTGGTGACCTTGAAGATCGCACACCTGGGGCGGCAGATTCGCGACAGCAAGGAAATTTTCTCTGCCCTCAAAGACAACGTGGACCAGATCATGGCCAACCTGCAGGACGGCCTGATGCTGTTCACCCGCGACCTGCGCGTGGTGCTGGTGAGCGCTTCGGTGGAGCGCTTTCTGGGGCGGCCGCGCCGCGAGCTGCTCGGCCACTCCGCGCGGGAAATCTTTTCTCCCGCCACCCCCATGGGCGAACTGCTGCTCGAAGCCTTCCAGTTGCGCCGCCCGGTGCCGCAGCGCGAAATCGAGGCCAGCAACGGCCGCCGCATTCAGGTGGCGCTCGACTTCATCCAGGAGGGCGGTTCCCCCATCGGCGCGCTGCTTACCCTGCGCGATGCCGAATCGGTGCGCCGCATTGAAGATGAGATCGAAATGTCGCGGCGCCTCTCGGCCAGCGGACGGCTCACCCGCGGCGTCGCCCACGAGGTCAAAAATCCCATCAACGCCATCGTGCTGCACCTGCAGTTGCTGCAAAACAAGCTGCGCCAGGTGGACCCTGATACCCGCCGCCATATGGATATCATCGGCAGCGAGATTCACCGCCTGGACCGCGTGGTGCAGATTCTGGTGGATTTCACCCGCCCCCGCGACCTGCATCTGGAAGAAACCGACATGCGCCGGCTGCTCGAAGATGTGGCTGCCCTGGCCTCACCCGATGCCGCCCAGCATGGCGTCACCATCAGCCGCAACTTTCCGGCTCAGCCGCTTCTGGTCAAGACCGATAGCGACCTGATGAAGCAGGCCATTCTTAACGTCGTCCTCAACGGAGTGCAGGCCATGCCCCAGGGCGGCAGCCTCACCATTTCCGCGCGGCGCCTGGAGCAGGCCGTGGTGACCGAAATTCGCGATCAGGGCGGGGGCATTCCCCGCGAAGTCCAGGACAAGGTTTTCGAGCTTTACTTCACCACCAAGACCGGCGGAACCGGCATTGGACTGGCCCAGGCTTACCAGATTTTGCAATGGCACTACGGCTCCATAGATTTCGAGTCGGAGGAGGGCAAAGGCACGGTCTTTCGCCTGCAACTGCCGGCGGCTGAGGCCCGCCCGGAGGGCAGCAAGGAGGATGCTCGACTCCCCGGCTCCCCCCAGCGGGCCATCGCCCGGTGACGGTGCCGAGAGTACAATCGGAACAGTCTGCACCGGTTCGGAGCGCCCCGAACCGCAGCCCGGATTACCGAAAGAGCCTGGTCGTGATGCCTCTGGCCCGTATTGTCGCAGTGTCTTTTCTCTTGGGCTCCGCACCCCTTGCCGGAGCCGCGCCCCTCGCTTACTCAGCCCGCGTGCAGTGGGGCCAGGCCGGTGGATCGCAAGCCAACTCCTCACCCCAGCAAGGCGGCCAGGCCGGACCCGGCACAGCTCCGGCGCAAACTCAAAAGCCGCCAGTGGCGCCGAAGAAGAAAAACACGGCGAAAAAGGGGTCAACCGGGAAATCAACCCATGCGAAAAAGTCCGCCAGTGGCCCCCCGAAGGTGGTTGTGCCAAACGGCAGCACCACCGATCCCAAGATGCAGCTCACGCCCGGGCAGTCGCGGCAGGCGGCCCAGCAGCAGCGCCGCAAAATCAATCAACTGCTCGCCACCAGCGATGCCAGCCTGAAAAAACTTTCCAGCCGCCAGCTCAGCGGGAGCGAGCAGGAAATCGTAGATCAGATTCGCATGTACATGGAGCAATCGAAGACAGCCATGGCCAGCAGCGACCTGCAGCGGGCCGAGAACCTGGCCACCAAAGCCAACTTGCTGGCGGATAACCTGGCCAAGCAGCCGCAATAAGGCGCCCGAAAAAAACCACCACTCAGCCCAGGGGGAACAGCTCATGTGGGAACAGCCGCCCGTAGCCTGCCCTGAGCGAAGTCGAAGGGGCTGTCCGGGGGAGCGAAGCTCCGCAGGGACTTGGCAAGGCACTGCTTCCCAAGCCGCCGCAAAAGGCACGCAGGCGTGCCGTGGAAGCGACGCGCTTCAGCGGTTGCGCCTCATCGCCGCCCGACTCGACCTCTCCGTCTGATGGCGCGGCTAAAGCCCCGCCCTCCACGGCAGCGCCCACGCCACCGATGGCCTTCTTCGCTCAAAGCGTGGCCGTGTACTTCTCAAGATTCGATCCCGCGAGCAATGTCACCTCCTCGCTCGCGCCTGGTTCACTTTGGCCAGCAGATCGCGCGCCGGTTGCTGCACCGGCCCGGGAATGGCGACGGCTTCGATCAACACCTGCCTGGCGTCCGCCACCCGGTTCAGCTTGGCGTAGGCAAATCCCAGGCGATACAGCGCGATCGCGTATTGCGCCGCCTGGTCGGTCTGGGCTTTGAGCAGCGTGCAGGCCGTCTTCAGTTCTGGAATCGCGGCCGCGGTCTTCTCCTGCTTCTCATATACATAGCCCAGCGTGGAGTGGGCCACGCCGGCCGAGAGCTTGCGCGAGGCATCGGCATCGGGCGCATCGGCCTTGGCCACGGTAATTGCCTTCTGCGCATAGGAGGCTGCTTTGGCCAGGCTGCCCGGCTTGGGATCATCCGCGTAGGCATTCGCCATCAGCAACAGCGTGGGCAGGCTGTTGGGGTTCGCCTCTAACGTTTTCTCCCCGTAGGCCAACAGGCGCGGCATGTCGTTGAGTTGCGAGAGCGCCACCATGGCATAGGAAGCGATCGAATCCTGAAAGCGCGAGTTGGGAAACGCCGGCGTAAAGCGTTCGATGTAAGACATGCGCTTGGTGGCGTCATTTTCTCCCGCAATGGCGTTGAAGGCGGCCGCTTCCAGAAACTGATAGGCATTCAGCCCGGCCTCTTTGGCCTGCGCGGTCTGCGCGGCGAAGTCGCTGTCGCTCACGCCCGCCGGCTTGTTCTTGCCCAGGGCGTTATACGCCTCGCCTCCCTGCACTGCGTAATCAACCACTTTGGCGTTGTCATTGAGCTGCTGCGCGGTGTTGGCCTGCATCACCAGAATGTCGAGGTTGCCGGGAGAGGCCGCCAGCGCCTTATCTCCATATTCGAGCGACTTCTGCCGGTCGGCATTCTGGTAGTACTGCGCGATTTGCCAGTTGCCATAGGCCTGTGCCGCCGGGTTCGAAGCGAACTTCTGCACGAAGTCCTCATACATGGAAAGCTTTTTCTGCGGGTCCTGCTCCTTGGAGATAGCTTGCAGCGCCTGGTCTTCGGGTGTGCCCGCCGGAATGACAATCTGACCGCTCTGGCCGTAGAGAAGCAGCGGCAGCGCGATCACGCATAACCCAACCAAGAACCGATCGCGACTCATAACTCGCCTCCTCCGGGAGGAATCGAAACGACAGGGTTTCTTCGGCAGCGCGAATGCTAGCCCCGGAGGCAGGCCGGATGCAAGGCAAGAAATCACCAATTCTATTCACCACCAAGGACACGAAGTTACACGAAGGAACCAATTCCCCCTTCGTGATACTTCGTGTCCTTCGTGGTGCAGAGTTCTGTCCGCGATTCCCTTCGTGATATTTCGTGTCCTTCGTGGTGGAAAGCCTTTCTCTGCGAACTTTGCGAATCCTTTGCGGTTCAAGCCTTCTCGCCCGCAGACCCTAACGGCAAAGAAAAAGCGCCGCCCGCTCCCTTCTGGCTCGCATGTTAGTATGCTGCTTCGCGCCCAGTGTCCTCCTCCGTGCGCAGCTCGCTTGTGCGAATGGCCGTGCTGTCGCTGGTACTGCAGATTGCGGCCATCGGCCTTTTCCGTCAAACCCATTACCGTAGCGGCGACGACCACTTCGCCTTCGGCTGGGAAATGGGCCGCATTGCCCGCTCGCTGGCCCTGGGCCAGGGCTTCAGCAATCCCTATGGAGATTCCACCGGCCCCACCGCCTGGGAGCCGCCGCTCTACCCCTGGATCATGGGCGGAGTCTTCACAATCTTCGGCGTGTACTCCACCGCCTCGGCCTGGGTGCTGCTCAGCTTCAACAGCCTGCTGAATGCGCTCACCTGCATTCCGGTTTTTCTAATCGCGCGAAAAACCTTCGGCGAGCGCGTGGCCTGGTGGTCGGCCTGGATCTGGGCGCTCGTTCCCTACGAAATGTACTGGGCCATTCACTGGCCCTGGGATACAACTCTTTCGCCCCTCGCGCTGGCCTGGATCTTCTGGCTCTCGCTCGAACTGGAGCAGTGGAAGGGGTGGAAGGGCTGGGCGATTTACGGCGCGCTCTGGGGGGTGGTGGCGCTGGCGAACCCTTCGATCCTTGCCTTCCTGCCGTTTTCCGGGCTGTGGATCTGGTGGCGGCGGCATAAGCGCGGCGCGCCCTCTCTGGGCCGTGTGGCCCTGGCTGCGGTGGTTTTCTTTGCCAGCATCACGCCCTGGATGGTGCGCAACTACCAGACGTTCGGGCGGCCGGTGTTCATCCGCGACGATTTTGGCCTGCAGTTCCGCCTGGGCAACGGGCCTTATGCGGATGGCTGGTCGCGGGTGTATTTGCAGCCCAATCTGAGCGTGCCGGAGTTTCAAAAATTCAAGCAGATGGGCGAGATCGCCTACGCCGCCCGCTGCAACCGGCTGGCGCTTGACTGGATTCGCGGGCACCCCGGCCGCTTCGCCGTGATCACGCTGAAGAAATGCTTTTACTACTGGAATGGCATTCCCAAGCCGACCAACAGCGTGGCCCCGGTGGATTTTCGCGACTCGCTCTTTCTTGCCTCTTCCCTGCTCGCGCTCTGCGGGCTGGGGCTGGCGCTCAAGCGAAGACTGCCGGGGGCGTGGCTGTTTTTATGGCTGGTGTTGTCCTATCCCACGGTGTACTACATCGTCTATCCGCATGCGCGCTATCGCCATCCCATTGAACCCGAACTGCTGGTATTGGGCGTGGGGTTGTTCTTCGAGCTGAGGTGGAGAAGATAGCGGCGTTACCCACCGGTTTCCCAAAATGGGAATTGGTCGGCGATTTCAGCCCGCTTTCCCGCCCGGACGGCCTCCGCTATCACCCCGGCAATAATTTTCGAAATTAGACCCTGTGCGAAAGTCGCACAACGGGATTAAATCGGCACGCCGGCCGGCTTCGCAGCAGCCCAGGAAAGCCAGTGGACCACAAACGTTCACAAAGACATTGTTTTCATGGGGTCTTGCTTTGTGCGCTTTCGTGTCCCTGGTGGTAATGGGCTCTCAAATCGAGCAACCTCGGGCTTCCGCAGGCGCGCCAGGCCCGAATGCCAGAGACCGTATAATAGAAAGATCCAGCATCCGTTTCGCTCTCCTCTGGGAGCGGGCGGCGTTCTCCCGGCCAGCGTCAGCTCAGATCATGGACTTCAGGCTCATCAGCGACTACCAGCCTCGCGGAGACCAGGGCACAGCCATTGAGGCTCTGACCCGTGGCGTCTTCGACCGTGAGCAGCACCAGGTGCTGCTGGGCGTGACCGGCTCGGGCAAGACCTATACCATGGCCAAGGTGATCGAGCAGGTGAACCGGCCCACGCTGGTGATGGCCCACAACAAAACTCTGGCCGCCCAGCTTTACCACGAGTTCAAGAGCTTCTTTCCGCACAATGCGGTGGAGTATTTCGTTTCGTATTACGACTACTACCAGCCGGAGGCTTACGTTCCGGCGGCTGATCTTTACATTGAAAAAGAAGCCACCATCAATGATGAGCTCGACAAGCTGCGGCTTTCCGCCACGCGCTCGCTCTTCGAGCGCCGCGATTGCCTGATTGTGGCCTCGGTAAGCTGCATCTACGGCCTGGGCTCGCCCGAAGCCTATTACGGCATGCTGCTCTTTCTGGAGAAAGGCCAGAAGATCAAGCGCGAAGAGATCACGCGCAAGCTGGTGGAGATTCTCTACGAGCGCACTGACGGCGAGTTCCGCCGCGGCACCTTTCGCGTGCGCGGCGACGTGATCGAAATCCTTCCTACCTACGACGACATGGCCTACCGCATCGAGCTCTTCGGCGATGAGGTGGATGCGCTCTCGCAGATTGATCCGCTGTTCGGCACGGTGAAGCAGAAATATGTGCGGCTGCCCATCTATCCCAAAACCCACTACGTGATGAAGGAAGAAACCCGCGCCAACGCGGTGCGCACCATCAAGGAAGAACTGGCCTGGTGGGAGGCGGAACTGGAAAAGCAGGGGCGCGTGGTGGAGGCGCAGCGCGTGCACCAGCGCACCATGTTCGACCTGGAGATGATCAAGTCCATGGGCTATTGCCATGGCATCGAGAACTACTCGCGGCACTTCACCGGCCGTCTGCCGGGCGAGCCGCCGCCTACGCTGCTTGACTATTTTGCCCGCGATTACCTGATGTTCATTGACGAATCGCACCAGACCGTGCCGCAACTGCACGGCATGTATCACGGCGACCGTTCGCGCAAGGAAACCCTGGTGGAATACGGCTTTCGCCTGCCTTCGGCGCTGGATAACCGTCCGCTCACCTTCGAGGAATTCGAGCACCGCAGCAACCAGCTGATTTACGTTTCGGCCACGCCCGGGCCTTACGAGCTGACCAAATCGGCGGGCGTGGTGGTGGAGCAGATCATCCGGCCGACCGGGCTGGTCGATCCGCCGGTCGAGGTGCGCCCGGTGAAAGGCCAGATTGACGACCTGCTGCACGAGATTCGCGGGCGCGTGGCCCGGGGCGAGCGCGTGCTGGTGACCACGCTGACCAAGCGCATGGCGGAAGACCTGGCTGAATACTACGCTGAAGTCGGCGTCAAGTGCCGTTACATGCACTCGGAGATCGAAACCCTCGAACGGGTAAAGATTCTGCGCGATCTGCGCAAGGGCGAATTCGACGTGCTGATTGGCATCAACCTGCTGCGCGAAGGGCTCGATCTGCCGGAAGTTTCGCTGGTGGCGATTCTCGATGCCGACAAAGAAGGCTTTCTGCGGTCGAGTGGTTCGCTGATCCAGACCATCGGCCGCTGCGCCCGCAACCTGAATGGCCGGGCCCTGCTCTATGCCGACCGCATGACCGACTCGATGAAGAAGGCCATGGACGAGACCGACCGGCGGCGGGCCATCCAGGTGGCCTACAACGAGGCCAACGGCATTACGCCGGAGTCTATTGTGCGGCCGCTGACCATGTCGCTGGCCAGCATTGTGGAGGCCGACTACACCGACCTGACCGGCGGCGAGGCCGAAGGCATGCCGGAGTTCAAATCGCAGCAAGAGCTGGATGGCTACATCGTGAAGCTGGAAAGCGACATGCGCGAAGCCGCCAAGCGGTTTGAGTTTGAAAAGGCAGCCAAGCTAAGAGATACGATCAAGGAGTTGCGGACGAAAGAGTTTCTGTTCGCGTGAGGAGCGAAATGGGCTTGGGGGCTCATTCCATGACTCTTTGATTTGAATTATTCAGCCCTCCCTCATGGATCCACTTGATCGCATCCTCCATGACATTGGCAATCGGATGCTTTCCCTTTCCCCATGAGAGCCCATATAGCGAGCGGTATAGCCCGTCGACTTTGAAGTGTCGGAGAGGCTCGAAATGTCCGTCTTTGGTTTTCCGCTCGACGGTTAGTGTAAAGGAATTGTAGTTCACCTCGTACGGAACAGCCACGGAATCCTCTGTCGTCCCAGTCGTGTTGGTGTTGACATCAGCGGTGTTCCCCTCGTTATCACTCACGGTTCCGGTCGTCGTGGACTGAGTATTATGGGTCTCAGTCTCGACGCGCGTTCCATGGTAAACAGCAGGCGTAGCAATTATGAAGAATACGACGGACTCCTTCGTGTTAGGCGACACGTAGCACACGTCGGGATATTTTTTGTACATTTTCTCAAGCCACTTCAATCCGCCCTTTTCTTTGAAGCCTGACGCTATTAAGCCTTGATTGATGTTATGCAGGGCATCTTCCTCGACCATTGAATAGAGCACCTTGCAAGAGGCGGGAACCTTGAGTTTGTTGGCGTCCTGGCCTCGTGAAAGGGAGATGAGTCCACCTAGGAGACAGACTGATACAGCGATCTTCTTCGTTGGCGTCATTTGGAACCCCCGAACGGGCTGCCAAGTTAGCAGGAATCCTAAGTCCGCGCGAGGCTTGCGTCAATGTTACTGCGAGAACTGCGACGATGTGCGATTGGCCCCCCTCCCAGCGTGCGACCCCTTGCCGAATCTTAGTCCGCGTCACCCTGGCGGGGTAATCGGTGCAGCGTGGCGCGCCAACTCTCGGCGAACGGTGACTCTGCTCATATGTAGATACGCGAAGCAACGGTCACCCGGTTTAAACTGGGCGTCTTAAGGTGCCTTGTTGGTTTTCAGATTTCCTCGGCTGAGCACCAACGTTAGCACCTTAAAAGGTGCTATCCTGTCCGCATGCTTGATCTGACCAAAGACATCCAATCCCTGACCACCTTTCGCCGGCGGTCGGGCGATTTCATGCGGCAACTCAATAAGAGCAAGCGGCCGGTGGTGCTGACGGTGAACGGCAAAGCTGCGGCCGTTGTGCAGGATGCTGCGGCTTACCAGCGCTTGCTGGATTTGGCGGCCCGCACGGATGCTCTGGAAGGCATTCGGCAGGGCAAGGAAGATGTAAGAAAGGGCAGAGTACGTCCAGCGAAGGAGTTCTTCGAGGAGTTCGAAGCCAGACATGGCTTACGTAGTTAGGATTGCGTCACGAGCTGAACGCGATCTCGATCTTCTGTACCAGGAAATCCGCGCCGTGGATTCGGGCGCGGCCCGCAGGTGGTATCGAGGCCTCACACACGCCATCCTGAGCCTGGAGGAGTTGCCTCGCCGTTGTCCGGCACTTGTCGGGCGCCTCTTCCATGCTGAGACGTCCTCCGGCAAGCTGCCCCAGGGAAGCCGGACTCGGAATGACAAGGGCAGGCCCGAGCTCTTGGATTTGGATTCTTAGAGCTATGCCCGTCCGCTATGCCATCCGCCAGGCATGCTTCCGGATGAATTCTGCCGCCAGATGCGCCACGTACTTTCCCAGACAGCGGACGCAGGGAACGTAGCCTTCCTTGATCGCCTCCTCGGCTTTCATGGAGTGGACGGGCTCGTCCTTATCGTGCAAAAAGCGGCAGCCGGGAAGATGGAAAACTTTGCTGTGAGCGGCTACGAGCACGACCAGTCCAGCCGGGATTCCATGGCCGGCCTGCGCGTGTTCCGAGCGCAAGGCCACCCGGCGCGGGGTGGAACTGGCCAGGGTCACGCCGCCGGCGATCAGCCCTAAAGCGGCGACTGCCACCAGCCAACCGAAGGCGGTGCCGCGCCGCGGCCGCATGGCGCGGCTCAACCGGCGGCGCAAACGCCAACTGAAGCCCATGGGAAGCTGGAACAGGCGGCCATCGCCGTAAAGATGGATCACATTGCGGGTGCCGTCGAGCACCGCGGTGCAGTGCTTGCACTGGCGGAAGTGATCCTGCATCGCCGCCCGCAACTCGGGGCTGAGGTCGTTTTCCAGGTAATTCGAAATCTCCTGCCAAACCTGCTCGCAAGTGACTACCATGGTTTACTTCCCTTCTGGAAGGGCAAGCGGCTGAACCACCCGGCGCTGATCTTAGATGCCAGCAGGTCGCGCAGCATGAGCCGCGCCCGCAGCAGCCGCGTCTTCACCGAGGCCGGGGAGATTCCCAGCATTTTCGAAACTTCCTCAATGCTGAAGTGCTGCACGTCGCGCAGAATGAAAATTTCGCGGTACTTTTGGCTCAGCGCGGCCAGCGCTTCCAGCAACAGGCCGCGCACCTCTTTGCGCTCCAGGGCTTCAGAGGGAATTTCACGCCAGTCGGCAAAATCCCTGGGAGTGTAGGCGCCCTCCTCGTCGTGGTGCCCGCCGAGGGGCTCCATGATCGCCGCGTGCTCTTTTCTGCGCCGCATCAGGGCCTCGTTGACCGCAATCTGGATGAGCCAGGTGCTGAAGCGGGCTTCAGCCCGGAATTGCCCCAGGTTGGCGAAGGCCTTGAGAATGGCTTCCTGGGCGGCGTCTTCGGCGTCGGCTTGGTTGCGCAGAATGGAGAATGCCGCGCTGTACACCCGCCGCTCATAGGGCCGCACCAGCTCATAAAACCTCTCCTGCTCGCCGTTCTGCACGCGGCGAATGAGCTCCTGCTCGCGCTCGCGCACGGCCCCGGCTGCCGGGTCGGGCAGGGGACTGACCGCCTCCACTATCGCCAATATCAATATCAACCGCGGTGACCTCGCGTGCCGGGCGCTAGTGAGGCGCGTAGTCCGGATCTTTTTTCCAGCCGGTCAGCATGGAAACAAAATTGTTCCAGCCGTGAAGCACGACCATAACCAGGTGCCCGAACAAAAAGAACAAAATGGCCCACATCACGGCAAAATGCCACACCCGGGCAAGATGAAAGCCGCCCATCAACCAGGCCAGCCAGGCAAATTGCACCGGCTTCCAGATGGCGAAACCGGTCAACACCGAGAGCCCACCCAAAACGATGGCCGAGGTGTAAGCCAGCTTCTGCAGCGGGTTATAAGCTTCTGTGAGCGGCGGCTTGGGGCCAAAGAAAAAATAATGCCGCGCCATGGGCCATACGCCGCGCAGGTCGCGCGGCAGCAACAGCACCTGGCGGTAATTCCTGGTGACAATCTCGTAGGCGAGATAGAAGAAGCCGGTGCCGATATAAATCCACATGAAGGTGAGGTGCCACTGCAAGGCGCCGCCCAGCCAGCCGCCAAGCGCCAGGCTTTTCGGCCAGTTGACCAGGTCTTTTTGCGGAATTTTGGCGCCGAAGCTGGGGAAGGCGCGAAAAATCTGCAGCCCGCTGCCTACCATCACAAACAGCGAAATCGCGTTCAGCCAGTGGCAGAAGCGCACCGGCCAGGGATGCTGATATGCGGCGGGGGTCAAGGCTCCGGTTTTTGCCGATTCGATTTCCGTGAAAGTTTCCGGCACTGCCTTCCTCACAATCCGTAGAAACTCGAATATCCCTGGTCTTCCCAATACCCCTCGCGGTCGAGCACGTGGGTGACTTTCAGATCGGTTAGCCACTTGGCCTGTTTGTAGCCGATCTTCGTAGGAATATTCAGCCGCAGCGGCGCGCCGTGCCCGGCGGTCAGCGGCTGATCGTACATTTCATAGCAGAGAAGGGTCTGCGGATGCAGCGCCGTGGGCATATCGAGCGATTCGTAATAATCATCGGCGCACTGCACGGTAACGAAGCGGGCGGTGAGATCGGCGCCAATGAGCTTCAGGAAATCTGAGAGCCGCGCCCCGCCGAAGCGGCCAATCACGTCCCAGCCTTCGACGCAAACATGCCGTGTATTCTGGCGAAACCTGGGCAGGGCCTGAACCTTGGCCAACGTGTAGGCGCCGGGCTTCTGCACAGCGCCGCCCACGGCCAGCGTCCATTTATCCAGATCTATTCCCGGATCATCCACGTCGTAGTCATTGATGGGAAATCTGTCGAAGGGCGTGAGCCTGGCGTCCGCAAAAGTGGGCGCCAGGTGGCCCCGGCGAAACATCGCGGCCGAAGCCCAGTCGCTGAAGCGCAGGCCGGTGGCCAGCAGCTTATCTTGCAATTTGGGGATGGCGAACGCTCCCAGCACCACGACCGGAGACAACTTGAGCAGCTCCCGCCGGCTCACTTTGCTGAACTTGCGGTCGGTGATTCGCGGCTCCATTTGCGGCTCGATTGCCTTTCCTGAGAGAGATGGCGGTTTGCCGTGAAACCGCCGGCATTTAACTGGGATGTTCGGGACGGGGAAAAGTTACCACTTGAGAAGATGAATGGCAAAAGCGCCTGCACCACGAAGGACGCGAAGGAGCACGAAAAGGCGCGGGCCGCGCTAGAATGAGCGGCCGTTCCCTGTTTCCCTGGCGGTTGATGCGCGAAGCATTCCTTCGTGAGACTTCGTGTCCCTGGTGGTGAACCGGCTTGATTACGCCGGTAACGCCCTCGCGCCGCCGGCTTGGTGACTTTCGATAGCGCGGCCAGTTACCCTGTCTCCCTTCCCGAAAGGGTTTGCTTTTATCATTTTCAACAGCGGAGCACAGGCGCTTGCGCTAGCGTCGGCGGGGGTTTCAGGGCATACTAGAGCGACGCAAGCGGGGTCGCGTTGGGGGAAGAATGAGTTTCCGAGGGGATGGCGACGACAACCAGGACTACCGCAGCTCGTACGAGCCGGGAGGGGGCGGAAGTCAAAACCGGCAATCGCTGGCCGATCGCCGGGCCGCTTCGCTGAGCTCGGCCACCCAGCACAAGCAGCGCCGCCAGATGCTGCTGGCTCTGGGTTTGCTGGTGGTGGCATTGATTGTCGTACTGATCAAGAATGAACAGTCGTGGTTCGGGCCGCCGCCGGCGACCGAGCAGGCCGCCAGTGATAATCAGCCCGCGCCCGAGCAACCGGCCCCGGCGCAAAGCACGGATACTGCAGCCGCTACAACCCAAACCCCGGCGGTTACGGCCCCGGCTGAGAAGACGAAGCATCACGCCTCCGTCTCAGCCGCGCACAATCACAAGCCTTCGGGCAATAGCGGCAATAACGAGGAGCAGCTGGGTCCGGGCATTGTTGCTTCCAATCGCGCCGCGCTGCCGCCGCTCGATGTAGAAGTAGTGGCCGGCGGCCCGCGCCAGACCATTCAGCCGAGCACGCCTTCGGTTCACGTGGATATGCAGTCGGGCGAGGCCCCCTCGACGCCTTCGACCGTGGCCGCCTCCGCCCCGCCGCCGCCCGCCAGCAGCAATGCCGGCACAGATTCGCGGCGCCCGGTGGAGCAGGTCCACATGTCGGCAGCAACCGCCCAGGCGGTCGAGCGCCCGGTGGAACCGAACTATCCCATGCTGGCCAAGCAGATGAAAGTGCAGGGCTCGGTCATCCTGCAGGCCCTGATCGGCCGCGAAGGCTCCATTCAGGACCTGCGCGTGCTGAGCGGACCGGCCATCCTTTCCACCGCCGCCATGGACGCGGTGCGCCAGTGGCACTTCCGGCCTTACTATCAGTCAGGCCAGCCGGTGGAAACCGAAGCCCGCATTACCGTAAACTTCACTATCTCTACTTACTGATTCTTGCAGGAGCGTCTTTGCCGGCCGGAAAAGCAGGGCGGGTTCTGCCGCTGGCGGCGTGGCTGCTGGCCAGCGTGGCAACCGCTTACGCCGCACAGCCTTCCAAAGCTGCATCCTCTTCAGGAGCTTCGGCCATGGGCCTGGCAATTTCCAGCAGCAGCTTCGCCGCAGGGGCGGAGATTCCGGCGAAATATACCTGCAGCGGCGCCGACGTTTCTCCCCAGTTGGCCTGGAGCGGCGCGCCTTCCCGCACCCAGAGCTTCGCCCTGATCGCCGACGATCCCGACGCCCCGGTGGGAACCTGGACGCATTGGGTGCTCTACGATCTGCCGCCCGCGACCAGCGGCTTGCCGGAAGGAGTGAGCAAGGTGGACGAACCGCCGGCCGGCGGCCGGCAAGGCCAGAACGACTTTCGCAAAGTCGGCTATGGGGGACCTTGTCCTCCGCCGGGCAAGCCTCACCGCTATTTCTTCAAGCTTTACGCGCTCGACAAAATGCTTGGCCTCAAACCTGGCGTCAGCAGGCAACAAGTGGAACAGGCCATGCAGGGCCACATCCTGGCGCATGCGGAAGTGATGGGAAAGTTCAAGCGCTGAAGCACGGCTGTGCCCACACAAGCTGAGCACGGGCCCGCACAGTCACTTCGGAAATACATGGTGCTGCGGCTTAGGCATGGGCTGATCTCCCTTGCGGTCTTTCCATAAATAGCGATTCAGCAATGCGGTATCCACGGCATCGGCGTGGGAAAAATCCAGCTTCGCGCCCTCGGGCCAGGGCCTGGTGTTCATCTGGTAGATCAGGCCGTTCTCGCGATTGCGCCGGTCAGCCTGGAATGCAGGCTGGTCGCCTTTTCCGCTGAACGAAGATGACATCACCGCCGCCCGCCCGTCGTTGACGTTCATCGGCGGCACGCCCAGCAGCGCCTCCATGGTCCGCACCACATTCACGGTGGTGTAGAAATTATGGTCCACGAAGGGCGCCGGGCCCGGCGCCGGAGCATACTTGCTGATCACCAGCGCGATGCTGCGGTGCGCGTCCACGTGGTCGGGCCCATCCTGCGCGTCATCCTCGAGGATGAAGATCGCCGTGTCGTCCCAATAGGAGCTGTGCGAGATGGCCTCGGCCACGCGCCCCACGGCCAGGTCGTTATCGGCCACGGAAGCGGAAGGCGTGGGCTCGCCCGGCCGCCCGCCGGCAGTGTGATCATCCGGCAGGCGCAGCAGAATGAACTGCGGCATGGTGTCCTTGCCTGCGGCCCGCGATTTCACGAAGGCCGAAAACTCGTTGAGAAATTCATCCACCCGCAACTGATCGGGATAGCTGACCTCAAAATCCGGAAACAGCGGATCGAAGTGCCCGCGCAGCTCAGGCTTGGTTGGAACATTGCGCGCCAGCAGGGGAATCTTCCACGGATAAGGGCTCGGCCCGCCGCGCGGCTCGCCAACATTTTCCGGCAGCGGCTCGCCCCTGCGCACCACGCCGCGCGCACACGGCTCGCCCTCCGGATGGGGCGTGCCCTGAGTCGGCTTGCCGCCGCTGGCCGCGCTATTGCACCACTTGGAAGAAATGTATTCGCCGTAATGCCGGTAACTGACACCGTGCTGCGCAAAATCTTTCCAGAGGTAACCCGTGGAAGGTTCGGCCGCGTCAGGATCGTCGTCATTCAGCGGAATTTCTTTCAGGTTCTCGCCTTCAAAGTCGTAGGTGCGCTCGTGGCCGCGATAGCCGATGGGCCAGGTCTTCTCGTCGTAGTCGGTGACCGTGGCCGAAGTGGACCAGACGTGCCCGTCGCCGGAGACATCGCCGCTGTCATAGAAGTTATCGAGCACGCCGAACTGGCGTGCCAGCTTGTGCTGGTTGGGTGTGATGTCTTCGCCGTACATGGTGAGCGCGGGATCGCCGTTGCCCACGCCCAGATCGCCGAATAACTGATCGTAGGTGCGGTTCTCTTTGATGATGTAGATCACATGCCGGATGGGATTGCCGCCCACGCCAAATTGCACCTGATCGGTATTCCCGCGGGCGCGGTTGGCCTCGAGCACCTGCTGCGTGTAGGCCGAAAGTTGCTGCTCCAGGCCGGCGAGCGAAATCCGTGCCAGCGAGCCGTGAATCAGCGCCGCTACATATTCATATTCGCGCCGCCTTCCCGGCTTGGCCGCTTCGAACCTGGTGACCGGCCCGGCCCCGCGGCCTTTTCCGGAAGCGATAAAAAGATCATCGCCCGCCGCCGCCAGAGCGATCGGATACCACTCCGTTGGAATGAATCCTAACGGCTCGATGCGCGCTTGCGCGCGCACACGGGCCACATCGAAGACCGCGACCGAATCCGAAGTTGCATTGGCCACGAACAGCCGGCCGTCCTGTGGCGAAAAAGCCAAGGCATTGGGATCGCTGCCGCCGTATTTCTGCCCCGGCAGCTTGGTGGAAAGCCGCGAAATGACGGTTCCGGTTTTTCGCTCGATCACATCCACTTCATCGCGATTGGTCAAAGCCACGTAGAGCAAAGTTTCATCTTTGCTCAGCAGCATGGCGGTGGGGTGCGAACCGGGCTCGATATCTGAGGTTGGCCGGGAGAGCGCAATCCGGCGCACCACCCGGCCGCTGGTTAAATCCAGCTCGGCTACGGTCGAGGCATTCCACAAGGAGACATAGCCCGTCTTGCCGTCACTCGTCATGAGGGCGCCGTAAGGCAGCGAAGACGGCACCCGCCGGAAAACAGAGAGATCAAAGCGGCGAACCACCGAGCCATCGCTCGCGTCGAGCAAAACGGCTTCATCGGAAAGATTGTTGGCGACCAGAATGCGCTCCCGGCCGCCGCTCTCACCCAGGCTCAGCCCCGCCGGGTAAGTTACGTCGCGCATGTCTTCGCGCCGCATTTTGCCTGCTGGAATGTGCTGGCGCGGCGGCATCGCGAGAAAACTTTCAGGAGTGATCTTGCCTGCTTCGAAGCCATACACCACGATGCCATTGCCGGTGTCGCCGGACTTCTTTCCCAGCGGATCGGTCAATGAAGACATCGAGGCATAAAGCCGCTTGCCGTCGCGGCTGAAAGCCAGACCGAGAAAGTATGTCTGCCTGGCATCGCTGCCCAGCCGGTCGTCGGGGAAATCGGTCAGCCCGCCCGTATTGCGGTCAAACACCGCCAGCGACTGCCGCTCGCCTGAGGTGTACGTTCCGTAACCGCCATTAAGCAGAACCACGTAACGCCCATCGGGCGAAACCACGGCGGTCGCAGGCAGGCTGTTGGTCGGCTGCGGCGCCCCGGGCACCTCGCCCAAAGGCCGCCCATTGGGCAGCCAGGTGGGAGCGCTGGAATTTTGCGCCGCCGCGCTGAGCAGAAAACAGAAGACGATGAACCCGGCCGGGCCATAGATTCGCATGCAGCCATCCTAGTTGGCGGCCGAGATTTGCGAAAGCCCGTGCTGTCGAAGAAAGTTTACGGCCGGCGCAGCTGGCTCTCTTTTTTCTCGTCTTTGTGGCCGAAATCCAGACCGAAAGAAGGATGCTCGCGGCTGCCGGTGACTTTGATCGGAATCTGCGTCTCCCCATTTTTGCGGAAGAACGCATCAATCGGCTTGAGCAGCAATGATTTGAACCAGCCCTTCACCATGTCAGAGGGCTTGGCTTCCAGCCGGGCATCGCCGTGGAAATCAATTTTCTCTGAAACCAGCCCGAACGTGCCGTGTACCCGCACATTGGCTCCGGGGACGGCAAAGCCGAGCTGCGGAAAAGTGATGATGCCGCCGCCAAGGCCGAACTTGCCATCGAGCTTGGCCAGCGGATCGTGCGCCGCAGGCTCGCCCGGATGGCCCTGCGCTCTCTGGCTCAGGCTCTCGATCTTGTCTTCCACCTTGGGGTTGGTGAACTTCGCTTTCGTGATGCGAAAAGTGCCCTCCAGCTTCAACTTCTTCATCACTTCTTCGTTGCCGGTAGGCAGATCGAACCTGGTGTGGAAGAACAAGTCGCCGGTCATCAGGGGCTGGTTGCTCTTGACCGCAAGCAGCAGCATGTCCTGGATGTTGGCTCCCTGCGTGGTCACGTCGAGCAGCACCTCTTTTCCCTTACCCTCGGCCGGTTTGACGATGCTGCCCTGGCAGAGCAACGTGGAATCCCCCAAATGCGCGATCACGGGATGCAGCAGGGTGTCGCCGTTGGTGCCATCGACCGTGGCCTTGAAGTCGGTTTTGAGCATCATGGGGTGCCCGCCGGTATCTACGGAGAAATCCGGGGTGGTGGTCTCGCCCTCCACTTCCATGCTCTCCAGCGGCCCGCCAAACTTGCCCTTCGATGACAAAATGCCGGCGATCCCCTTGAACACCGAGAGATCGGCATGGTCGAAGGTGTAAGTGGCATTCAGCGGCGTGGTGCGGGGGTCATCCGCTTGCCACGGCCCAAATTTGCCCTTAGTCTCGATTTCCCCCGGTGGTGTGGCGTTGGTCAAAGCGGCCTCAAAGTCGGCCGGCTGATCAGGGCCGATCTTGTACATAGCCAGATGATGGATCACAAATTCATGCGGCGACTTGCCCGGCTTGTCGGTCAGAATGGTCAGGGTGGTGTCATCGGCGATCAGTTCGTCAATCTTGACCGGCACGTCGTGCTTCACCGAGAAAACGTGCGACTGCCCCCGTTCTTCTTTGGGCGGAATGGTGATGTGAAAGCCGCGCAGTTCTACCCGGCCAATGTGCCAGGGCTTGCCGAACAGGCTGAAAGGGCTGGCCGAAGCCGAGAAATGGTCAATCTTGATCAGTGGCGGAACGTCGGTCCGCCCGTGGTGCCGCAGAACGATGCCCGAACCGCTCAGCTCCATCTTGGGCAGCAGGTGCACATCCATGCTGCCGATTTCCACCTGACCGTGGAAGCGACTGCTAAGCATATCCTCGGCGCGGTCGTGCAAATAGGGGGTGGCGTGCTTCACCAGGATCCGCAGGGTAACGAACAACACCAGCAGAATCCCGGCCGCGATCAGAGTCCAGCGAAGGGCCCTGTCCTTGTGGTTCCGCTCAACTTCAACCATTGCACGCTCCCAAGCATGAGCCTCAGTGCCGGCGAAAACGCCGCATCAGGGTAAGGCAGAAAGCCTCGCGAAGGCGAGGCCCTACTTGCAAGCCTGAGATGCAGATTATGCCTGGGAAGGCCACCTCGCAGATGAAGCCGGGGTGCTAGAGGATAGCGGTTGCCCTCCGCGCCGGGTGCTGCAAACGGCCAAGGGCGAAGACCAGCCCGGTCATGCTCTCGTAACCGTCGGCCAGGCGGGTGGAAGAGATATCCACGGTGGGCAACAGAATCCCCAGATAGATCTTGGCAACGGCCTGAAAAGCGGCAAGCCGCAGGCGAAGGGCGCTTTCCACCAGGCGCTCGCCCGCCTGGGCAATGGAAGGCTCAGGGCTGTGGCGCGCCGCCTCACCTATGCGCACCAGGATGGCGGCGTTGCCCGCCACGCAGAAGATGTATGCCAGAGCGGCCCGCAGCCGTTCCCGGCGAATGGTGCGGAAATCGGCGGGAGAGAGATTTTCCCGCAGATAGCTCTCCTCCGCCGGGTCCATCAGATTGCGGAAGGCTTCTACATCCACCGGGCGGATTCGGCCGGCCAACTGCTGCGGCTCGGGGGTGGCGGCGCGGCCCTTGGCCAGCCAGACGAAGAAGACCAGGGCCAGAAAAGCAAGTACAACCAGAAGGGCGGCAATCACTGCTGTATGAACCTCTGCAATTCCTGGTTCCACGCTTCCAGGTTATGCTCGGGCAATTGTTGCACGTTTTTGGCCGGAATTTTTTCCGGCGCCCATAAGTACCAAATCCAGATCAAGACGCAGACGTGGTAGGTGGCCATAGTAAGCAGGTCAAGATAACGGCTATAGGCATAGCCGACATGGGTCCGGACCGCGGAGTTTGCCAGTTCGACACTGGCGAAAACGCCAAGCCCGAAGGCGATACCGAACACGTGGCTCCGCCAGGACACAGCAAAGTACCTGGAGAATAAAAGCAGTCCTATCAAAAGGCCGCATTGCAAAATGCTGGCCGTACGATCCAAAAGGTACAGAAAATACATCACTTCATTAAAGCGGTTGCCTCCTGAGTACAGGGCCAACGCCAGAGCTGATATCAACAGGCCCGCCCCGAGCCAGCGAAGAAGAGGTCTGCCCAGCCGATTGAGCGTGGCATTGCCCTCGAAGAGCTGGAGGGAGATTTCGTGAATGACGCCAAAGCGCAGGCCGGTGCTGATCGCCGAGCCAATCGAGTAGGTGATGCCATATTCCCGGCCCGTGGTGGTGGGCAGGAGGATCATCGTGAAAAGAATAGTGAATTGAACGATCTCAGACGCGACGTAAGCAAAAAAGAAGGGAAACCTGCGGTAAAGCTGGTGGCGGAACAGACAGACGAGCACCCCCACAAGCAGAACGTGAGGAGCGATCATGAGGTAGTACTGAAGCGCGACGAGCAAGGGTCACCGGGCCACAGTCATTTCGCACTATACAGTATGTTACCCGGTGGCCCGCAACCCGCTATGCTCCGATGCGTGCCTGCTGCGGAACAGAAAAATTACTTCAAGGTGGGCCGGGGTACGCACATCCCAGCGCCGCAGGCCGGGCTCGGCATGCCGTCTGCCACCATCATCGTCGGGGCGCCAATCGCGGTCAGGAACACCAGAACTGCCAGCAAGCGTAGAGTCTTTTTCACGGTACAATCTCCTCAGGGAAGTAACTGCACCGTGATAATGTGCTGGGTCAGGCGGCAATGCCCAGATCACCGAGGTAAT
>DATIYF010000003.1:0-73954 GCA_035517775.1 Terriglobales bacterium | reverse complement strand
CGACGGGAACAAGAAACCCGCCACGACGGCACTTCCTAACTTTCAAGCTTTAAAGAAGACGAAAAACAGCGTAGGAACCTGGTCTCTCCCGAAACGAAACCTTGATAGACATGGCAATCACTCGACCAAAATAGACAGCCTTTTGCCATCAACAGCTTACATACGGTATGGCCTATTTTACATATGGAATAACATAGCCCCCTACACAAGGCAGCTATGACAACTCATAATGCCAGGGACTTGGCTGCGGCGGGCTGTGGCATCGCGCCCGGACAGATGCAGTCTCCTTCTGTTTGTGGCCTGGAGTTCGGAGGTAATCGCTTCGCGGCCGGCTGGTCCCGGCCGCGGCCCGCTACTCTGAATTCGAATCGGAGGTCGCTACAGTTTTGCCGGCCTCGTGACGGCTCCCTCGCTGGCGGAGGACACCAGGGCCGCGTACTTGGCGAATACACCGGTGGGGTAGCGTGGCGGCTGCGGCTTCCACTCGGCCAGGCGCTGCTTCAAGGCCGAGTCGCTCAACTCGACCTCCAGCAGGCGCTGGTTGATATCAATGTGGATCATGTCGCCCTCGCGGATGGCGGCGATGGGGCCGCCCAAAGCCGCCTCGGGGGAAACGTGGCCCATCATCAGGCCTCGGGTGGCGCCGCTGAAGCGGCCGTCGGTCAGCAAGGCCACGGACTCGCCCAGCCCCTCGCCAACGATGGCGGCGGTCACCCCCAGCATCTCGCGCATACCCGGGCCGCCCCTCGGCCCTTCGTTGCGGATCACCATCACATCGCCCGCCTTGATCTTTTTTCCCGTGACGGCGGCCATGGCCTGCTCTTCGGAATCGAAGACGCGCGCCGGGCCGCGCTGGCTCAGCCGCTCGTGCCCGCTGATCTTGGCCACACAGCCTTCGGGCGCAAGATTGCCCTTCAGAATCACCAGCCCGCCGGTCTTTTTCAGCGGACGGTCCAGGGGCATGATCACCGGCTGGCCCGGCGTTTCCTTGGCGGAATTGGCCTCTTCGGCAAAGCTGCGGCCGGTAACCGTCAGAGCCGAGCCCGCCGCCAGCCTGCCCTCCAGCAAGCGCTTGGCGATGACCGGAATGCCGCCGGCTTTGTACACATCGGCGGCAACAAAGCGGCCCGAGGGCTTCAGGTCGGCGAGCAGCGGAGTGCGCTCGCTGACTTTCTGAAAATCGTCAATCTGCAGCGGAACCTCGGCTTCGCGCGCTATGGCCAGCAGGTGCAACACTGCGTTCGTGGAGCCCCCGGTGCAGGCCACGCCGGCAATGGCATTCTCAAAGGCGGCGCGGGTCAGGATGTCGCGGGGCCGAATGCCCTTCTGCAAAAGGTTCATCACGATTTCGCCGCAACCGTAGGCCACCTCATCTTTATGCCCATCCATGGCCGGGATGCCGTTGAAGCCCATGGGAGCAAGGCCGATCAGCTCCATGACGGTGGACATGGTATTGGCAGTGTATTGGCCGCCGCAGGCGCCGGCGCCGGGGCAGGCAACGTTCTCGAGTTCCTTGAGTTCGGCGTCCGACATCTTGCCTGCGGCATTGGCGCCAATCGCCTCAAAGACATCCTGAATGGTGACGTCTTTGCCCTTGTAGCTGCCGGCCGCGATAGTGCCTCCATAGAACACCAGCCCGGGAAGATTCATGCGGGCCAGCGCCATGCCCGCCGCCGGAATGGTCTTGTCGCATCCGACCACGCAAACGACGGCATCGAAAAGCTGCCCCCGGCACACCAGCTCAATCGAGTCGGCGATCACTTCGCGGCTCACCAGAGAAGCCTTCATGCCCTCGGTGCCCATGGTTTCTCCATCGGAAATGGCGATGGTGTTGAACTCCATGGGCGTGCCCCCGGCGGCGCGAATGCCTTCTTTCACTTTGGCGGCAAGGCGCCGAAGATGGAAGTTGCAGGGCATAGTTTCAATCCAGGTGTTGGCGACGCCAATGAGCGGTTTGGCCAGGTCGGCATCGGTAAAGCCAACCGCCTTGAACATGGAGCGAGCGCCGGCACGGTCGCGCCCGTCAGTGATCTCACGGCTGCGATGTTTCAGGTCCATAGGGTTAGAAGATTACGACAAGGGCCGGGGGAATGACAAAGCGCCGCGCTTTGCTCTGCGGCCTCTGTGAGTCCTTCGCGAACCCTGCGGTTAAGATTCCTGACCCCTGTGCGCGCGGAGAAATCGCCGAGTGCGCTAGCCCGGCGTATGCTTGAACCGAAACCTATGCCGCCACTGACCTTTTCCACGTTCGCCGAGCTGGAAGCAGCCGGCCGGCAGGGCGGCCGCCGCTACCTCGAATTCCTGCGCATACCTGCGATGAGCGCGGGAATTTATGTGCTGGCAGCGGGCAGCGCTGACCCTCAATCTCCGCACGCCGAAGATGAAATGTACTACGTAGTCCGCGGCCGGGCCCGCATACGCGTGGGCCTGCTGGATGAGGCGGTCGCGCCCGGCAGCATCATCTTTGTACCCGCCAGGGAGGAACACCGGTTCTACGAAATTGAGGAGGAGCTGGCCGTCCTGGTCTTTTTTGCGCCGGCTGAAAGGAAGTAGCCGACAGCCGATGGAGGTTCACATTCAACCCATGCAGGCCGACGACTGGCCGTTTGTGCGCGAGATTTATATCGAGGGCATTGCCACCGGGGACGCCACCTTCGAAACCGAGGCGCCGGAGTGGGTCAAGTGGGACGCCGCGCACCGCCGGAATTGCCGGGTGGTCGCCCGGGCTAATTCCCGAGTGCTGGGCTGGGCGGCGCTCAGCCCGGTCTCCAGCCGCCGAGTATATGAGGGAGTGGCCGAGGTTTCCGTCTATGTCGCGGCCGCGGCCAGAGGAATGGGGGTGGGCAAGAGGCTGCTTGAGTCATTGGTAGAGGAATCCGAACGCAACGGCATTTGGACTCTGCAGGCGGGCATCTTCCCGGAGAACCTTGCCAGCATCCGGTTGCACGAGCATTGCGGTTTTCGGCGCGTGGGCACACGCGAATGCCTTGGCAAGATGGGGAACCGCTGGCGAGACGTGCTTCTAATGGAGCGGCGCAGCCGCATTAACCACGAAGGTCACGAAGGAGCAGGAATTGATTGACTCTTCTGGGTGAGCCTTTGGCCCTCCGCGCGCCGGCCGGAGACCTGCCCCCATCACTTGGCCGGAATCCAGTACACTTCCTCCTTCAAGATTTCCTTGGTGAAGCCAATCCGCTTCAGGATTCCCTTGGCGTTTTCGATCATCTGCGGATGGCCGCACAGGTAGCCGACCGAATTGCTGCCATTCAGCTCCCACAGATCGGTATATTTGCGCACCAGTTCGTCCACCCGGCCCACCTCGCCGTGCCAGCCGCTATCGTCCCAGGGACGGCTGATCGTGGGTACATACTTGAACCAGGGGACCTGCTGGGCGAATTGCCGCAGCTCATCCACATAGCCGAATTCCCAGGAGCGACTGGCGCCGTTGAGCAGGAATAATTTCTGCTCGCCGGCGAACTTGCCGTCCTTCCAGTCTTTATAGAGTGTGCGAACGTAGCTCACGAAGGGCGCGACACCCGTAACCGTGCAGACCAGCAGGTGGTTGCTGCGGCCTTTCTTGGGATCGAGTGTGAACAGGCCCTTAGGAACCTTGCGCACCATCACCTCTGCCCCTGGTTGCAAGTCGTAAAGCGATGGCGTCAACTCCCCCTCGGGCACCAACTCGAAGAAGAATTCAATCTCGCTCTCATAGGGTGAGGAAGCAATCGAATAGGGCCGCTCGGAACGTTTGCCGCCGTTCTGCAGGCCCAAGGTGGCGTACTGGCCGGGCGTAAATTTGAAGTCGCCGCCGGGATGAATGCGCAGCAACCACAGATCGGCGGCTAGATCCACCCGTTTGGTGACTTTGGCCCGGTAGAACTTGTCTTCACTGGTCGTCATGGACAGGGTCGTCCCTCGTACGTTTTCGTGCAGGGCTCAACGTATCGCAGGAATCCGGGCAGGAAAGAAGTGAAGTTATTATATAGGGGATTTGTGAAGGTTATCCGGCGGCAGCGGCGGTACAGGCCACGGACGGAACCTCGGCCGGGGGGCCGAGTTTATGATATATACCATGATAGATATCATGTGATACACTGGTTTCGATGGCCCACACCGCCAAACTCTTCCGCAACGGCCGCAGCCAGGCGGTCCGGCTTCCGGCGGAGTACCGCTTTGAGGGCGCGGAAGTTTACGTTCGCCGCGATCCCGCGACGGGCGATGTGATCCTCTCCCGCAAACCGAATTCGTGGGATGATTTTTTCGAGCTGCTGAAGACGGTTGATATTCCCGAGGATTTTCTCTCGGACATCCCCGACTTGCCGCCGCAGAAGCGGAAGCTGTTCTGAGGAAATGAGTCTATGCCCGTGAAACTCCTACTTTCCAACCTTAGGTAGGAGGACATTCTAGACGCCATGTCGATCCATTACCTGCTCGACACCGACATCGCCAGCTTCATCATCAACGGACGATTTCCCAAAGTGCGCGAAAGGCTGCAGGGCGTGCCGGTCGCCGGTGTCGGCCTCTCGGTGATCACTGAAGCAGAACTAAGGTTTGGCCTTGCTCGCAATCCTGAAGCATCACGGCTAGGTTTCGTGGTCGAGGAGTTCCTGGCGCGCGTCGAAATCCTGCCATGGGATTCGAAGGTAGCGAAAATCTATGCCAGCCTCCGGGCTGCAATGGAGCGCGAAGGAAACCTGATTGGGAGCATGGACATGATGATCGCCGCCCACGCGCTGGCGGCGGGCTGTGTGCTCGTGACGCACGATCGGGGATTCCGGAGGGTTAAGGGACTGAAGATTGAGGACTGGAGCCGAGAGCATTGACAGATCTGGTGGACGGTTACCTATTTTGCTTTTATTCGTCGGCAGCCGACGGCCGCGTTGATCAGAGCCCGCAAAGAGGGAATTCCGATGTTTCTCTCTTCCGAAATAGCGCTTGCCACTCGTTTCCTCACGGTGGATGCGGCCTCAGGAAACGTCTTTTCGCGCTGTTCCACGAGAGATCTTGTTCCATGTGTCTCCCACCCCTCCAATCACGCAGGCAAAAACCACGGCATAGCCACGTTTTCCTCGGCCGTGAATTCCGGCAGCAGGTAATGAAACTGCTAGACAAGGCCGGTCAAGGCGCCCAACGTGTGAGGTACGCTTAGTGTGTCGCTCATACGAATTGCACGAGTTGCTCAAAACGCAAAAAGCCGCCAACTTTCGCTGACGGCATGAAAATCTAAGCTGTAGAGAAAATTCAGCGTTAATTCTCGTAGAGCAGCACGCCCTCGGTTTCCTGTGAATCCACCGGGCGGTAGTACAGCTTGCCGTTATCGAGGAAGACCTCGATAAAGGCCGGCCGAGTGGTGATGGTGCCCTGGATCAGCGCCTCCGAAAGCGGGTCTTCAATGTACTTCTGCAAGGCCCGGCGCAGCGGGCGTGCGCCGTAGCTGCGGTCGGTAAGCGTCTGGTTCAGAATCCACTTCTTGGCCTCGTCGGTCACGGTCACCGTGATCGAGCGTTGCGCCAGGTTCTGGTTGAGTTGCGTCACCATCAGCTCGAGAATCTGGATCAGGTCGCTCTCGCTGAGCGCGTTGAAGATGATGATCTCATCCAGCCGGTTCAGGAACTCAGGATTGAAGGTGCGCTTGACCTCGTTCTTCACCAGGTCTTCGACCTTCTCAGAGACCATTTCCTCTTTGCTCGACTGGAAGCCCAGGCCTTCGCGTCTCTGCAGGTGCCGGGCGCCGATGTTCGAGGTCATGATGATGATGGTGTTTTTGAAATCCACCGTGTTGCCCAGACCGTCGGTCAGTTGCCCGTCTTCAAAGACCTGCAGCAGGATGTTGAACACATCCGGGTGCGCCTTCTCGATTTCATCGAGCAGCACGACGGAGTAGGGCGCGCGCTTCACCCGCTCGGTGAGCTGGCCGCCCTCTTCGTAGCCGACATATCCCGGAGGTGAACCGATCAGCTTCGAAACCGAGTGCTTTTCCATGAACTCCGACATATCGAAGCGGACCAGAGACTTCTCGCTGCCGAACATGAACTGCGCCAGGGTGCGGGCCACTTCGGTCTTGCCCACGCCGGTGGGGCCGAGGAACAAGAATGAGCCAATGGGCCGGTTGGGGTTCTTCAGCCCGGCGCGGCTGCGGCGGATGGCGCGGGCTAGAGCACTGATGGCCTTGTCCTGCGAGATCACCCGCTTGTGCAGCTCTTCTTCGATGCGCAGCAGCTTCTGCGTCTCTTCTTCCTTGATAGAAGTGATGGGCACGCCCGTCCAGCGGGAGACGACGTCTTCAATGTCTTCCCGGCCCACTACGCCGGTGGACGACTCATCCAGATGATACTTCTCGCGCAGGGCGCGCAGGTTCTCGCGCTCCTTGCGCTCTTCATCGGAATAGAAGCGCGCCTTCTCGAACTCGTGGTTCGCAATGGCGTTCTCCATGCGGTGGACAATGAACTTAATGCGCTTCTGGACCTCGGTGATCTCCTCGGGCAGCGAGGTCTGGCGCAGCTTCACGCGGGCACCGGCTTCATCCACCAAATCTATGGCTTTATCGGGCAGGAAGCGGTCGGGAATGTAGCGGTTGGAATGCGAGACCGCGAAGTTGATGGCATCGTCGGTGTAGGTTACCGCGTGGAACTTCTCGTAGCGGTCCTTGATGCCGAACAGAATCTTGGTAGCCTCGACTTCGCCCGGGGGCGGCACCTTCACTGCCTGGAAGCGGCGCTCGAGAGAGCGGTCTTTTTCGATGGATTTGCGGTACTCGCCGGGCGTGGTGGCGCCAATGCACTGAATTTCCCCGCGCGAAAGCGCCGGCTTAAGAATGTTGGCGGCATCGAGCGAACCTTCGGCCGAGCCCGCGCCCACCAGGGTGTGCAACTCATCAATGAATATGATGGAATTTTGCGACTCCATCAGCTCTTTCATGATGGTCTTCAGGCGCTCTTCAAACTGGCCGCGGTATTTCGTGCCGGCGACGATCAGGGAAAGATCCAGCGCCAGGATGCGCTTATCGGAAAGAAACGACGGAACTTCGCCATCGGCAATGCGCTGCGCCAGGCCCTCGACAATCGCCGTTTTGCCCACACCCGGCTCGCCGATGAGCACCGGGTTGTTCTTGGTGCGGCGGCAGAGAATCTGGATCACGCGCTCCAGTTCGCCTTCACGACCCACCAGAGGATCAAGTTGGGTGTCCATGGCCGCCTGCGTCAGGTCGCGTGAGAACTCGCTCAGCAGTGAGGATTCTCGCTGCCGCTGTTGCTGCGGTTTCTCCTGGCTGGTGCGTGCCAGTTCCTCGCGGATGGTAGACAGGCGCAAGCCGCGCTCGTGCAGAATCTCGGCGGCGAAGCACTTTTCTTCCCGCAGCAATCCCAACAAAAGATGCTCGGTCCCGATGTGCTTGTTGGAAAGGCGCTCGGCTTCTTCCGCGGCGTAGGCCAGCACCCGCTTGCATTCGTTGCTCAGTGGAAGGTCCACCGAGGTCGAGACCTTCTCCCGGATGGTGGTGCGCCCCTCGATCTGCTTGCGGATGGACTCCACCGAGGCGTGCGAGCGCAGGAACCGGTTGGTCAGGGCTTTATCTTCGCGCAGAAGCCCCAACAGCAGGTGCTCCGTCTCGATATAAGGAGAACCGAATTGGCTGGCTTCGTAGCGCGCAAAAAAGATGACGCGCCTTGCCTTCTCCGTATAACGTTCAAACATATAGCCCTTTTCCCCCTAGCTCTCCAGGGGGCGCGGGTCAACGGTTCGGCCCTAGCCCTCGGAAACCCTTCTGCCCCTAACTCATATTGCAATCAAGGTGCCAACGAAGCCAAGCCCAAAATCACGCCATTGGCGCACTCGGACTGGTTACCAAAGACACCCCGAACTTCTTTCACCGCAAATGGCTGCAACACATCGCCACCTCTTTGCGGCTTCCTGTTGCGACTGCTTACTACTCTATCGGCACGTCGCGCGGCGACTCTTAAGACGGCGCTCAACCGGTGAGCGTCTCCGGCACTACCTCCTCGACCTGGCCGCGCTCCAGCCGCAACACGCGATGGCAGCGCCGGGCAAAGGCGAAGTTATGAGTCGCAATCAGGGAGGTGAGCTGATAGTCGCGATGTAACCGGGAGATCAATTCAAAAACCGAATTCGCCGTCCGGCTGTCGAGGTCGCCGGTGGGCTCATCCGCCAGCAGCAGCCTGGGCCGGGTAATAAGCGCCCGCGCCAGAGCCACGCGCTGCTGTTCCCCACCCGAAAGCTCCCCCGAACGGTGAAGGCGGCGCTGCTCTAATTCTACCTCGCGCAGCCACCGCAAAGCTTCGGCCTCGGCCGCCGCCCGCGAATCTCCCCGCAAAAGCAACGGCATAGCCACGTTTTCCTGCGCCGTGAATTCCGGCAACAGGTAGTGAAACTGCCATACAAAACCAATTTCACGGTTGCGAAAGCGGGCCGCTTCGTTCTCCGCGAGGGAACTCAACCGCGAGTGGGCGCAGTATACGTCACCTGCGGAAGCCCTATCAAGCGCGCCCAGGATGTGCAACAGGGTACTCTTGCCGGCCCCCGACTCTCCCACGATCGCCAGCATTTCCCCCTTGGCCACCTCGAAGGAAAGATTTTCAAAGAGCACCAGGTCCGAGTTGCCGGACCGGAAGACCTTCTTGAGGCCCTCCACCCTTAACATAAGCTGATCTTTAGATGCAGCCAGCATGCTTCTCGGCTCAGGTTCGCTGCCGCTTGCGGCTGGCGGCAATCGCTTCTCACTGCATTAGAACACGAAGTCATACCCGAAAGTTCTGATTTCGGCGGCGGAAGAACCTCACCAGCAACGCGAATCATCGAATAGGCGCCGAGCCATTACAATAGACGACGGCAAAGACCGCCATGTTCGAACGCCTGGACCAGATCGAAGCCCGCTACGAAGAGCTGACCAACGCCCTGGCCTCGCCCGACGTGATCGGCGATTCCTCGAAATACCAGAAGACTGCCAAGGCGCACAGCGAGATCTCCCCCATCGTCGAGAAGTACCGCGAGTACAAGGACCTGAGCAAAGGAATCGTCGAAAGCAAGGTGGTGCTGGCGGAAGAGAAGGACGCCGAAATGCGCGCCTACGCCCAGGAAGAACTGGAAAAGCTTGAGGCCCGGGTGACCGCGGTCGAAGAAGAGCTCAAAGTCCTGCTGCTGCCCAAGGACCCGAACGACGAGAAAGATGTGGTGCTTGAAATCCGCGCCGGCACGGGAGGCGATGAAGCGACTTTATTTGCTGCCCAGATGTTTCGCATGTATACCCGCTTTGCCGAGATGCAGGGCTGGAAGGTCGAGGTGCTTTCCACTTCCGAGTCTGGCGTAGGCGGGCTGAAAGAAGTGATCGCACTTGTTGAAGGCAACCGGGTTTACTCCCGGCTGAAGTATGAAAGCGGCGTGCACCGCGTGCAGCGGGTGCCTGCCACCGAACAGCAGGGCCGCGTGCATACCTCGGCCGTGACGGTCGCGGTGCTGCCCGAAGCCGAAGATGTGGATATCAAGATTGACCCCAAAGACCTTCGCGTTGACACTTTCTGTTCTTCCGGCCCCGGCGGCCAATCGGTGAATACGACCTATTCGGCGGTGCGCATCACCCACATTCCCACCAACACCGTGGTCAGCTGCCAGGACGAGAAATCGCAGATCAAGAACCGCGACAAGGCCATGCGCGTGCTGCGCTCCCGCCTGTACGAGATGGAAATGCAGAAGCAGCAAGAAGCCCTGGCGAAAGAGCGCAAGGCGATGGTGGGCTCAGGGGACCGCAGCGAAAAGATTCGCACCTACAACTTTCCCCAGAACCGCGTCACCGACCACCGCATCGGCCTGACCATCCATCAGTTGCAGGAAGTCATGGACGGCAAGCTGCAACCGCTGGTCGAGGGGTTGGTCACGCACTATCAGGCAGAGAAGTTGAAGGGCGAGAGCGGGAGGGTGATGTAACGAAGGGCGCTCGATAAGGGCAGACCCATGAAGAAGTACAAGATATTTCTTGCCTTGCTGTGCGGTGCCGGATTTACTTCGCTGATTTCTCCGATCGGTTTGGTCGCTCCCGTAGCGATTCTCGTTGTGTTAGCGTGTGTTCCATCCCTCGATCCGCTGTGGCCGAGCGGGATGGACTTAGTCGCCAAAACCGAAACCGGACTGAAGGCGTCTTTTCCCAACGGAATCAGTATTGAGGAAGCGCGGTCGATCCTGAAATCTCACGGGGTCGCATTTAGCGAGATGGCCGGACCCACCCTCGTGGGCAAAACCCATACCGGTGCCTTTGATTTTCCGTGCGGCTTCGAGATTCAAGTTGTGCTTTCATTTGACGCAAGCGAAAAACTCAAAGAGCGAGATATCCATCGCGTTCGAATCTGCCCGTGAACTCCGGCAGATCGGGGACGAAGCGTCCTTCACTGCCGGAATAGCAATGGTCCCTCCAGACCACACGGCGACGGAATCAGGGCAATCTTCGCTCGGTTGCGGACGACCGTAATGCTGGCAGAGAGTCAGCTTCCAAACTGGCCAAGTCCAGAACCTCTGACGCGTGCTGGATGTCAATCCCTACGATCTTCCCTTTGGCATCTAGGTCGATCACTACGCCCTCCTGAATCTCGCGGGAGTCCACGCTGGGCCGGGAGTTCAGGTCAATGTAGAGCGAATCGGTTTCCTTATCGTAATGCAGTTTCATAGCCACCACAGCTCATGGTGAAGGAGCCTTGAAATCACGGTCGGGGAAGGCGTTATGCACGGTCTCCCCGTCAGCTAGAGTCACAACACGAAGTGCCTTATTTCCCAACTCTGGCACAACTCCCCAAAATCGAATCCGCCCGTCGGGCTGAGTCACTCGGGCGGTCGGTCGCGCAAGAATCCGTTCACACCATTCCATTTGGATATAGGGGCGCTTGCGCAAAACCTGCTCGCGAAAGTACCGTCTTGTCTTGACGCTCACTAAAGGCTTCCGCGCTAGTTCTCAATCAACCCTCTACACGATTATATATCCCCATCTTCGCCGCGACTGCTGTGTTGAAATATCCCCGTGCTCCTCCGTGATGCCCTCATCGCCGCTGTCTCCCGCCTCACCGCCGAGAGCGTTCCCTCGCCGCGCATGAACGCCGAGCTGCTGCTGATGTTCACCCTCAACTGCGACCGCGCTTATCTCTACGCCCATCCTGAGCGCGAACTCTCTGCCCACGAGCAATCCCGCTACGATCACGCTCTCGCCGAGCGCTGCCGCGGCGTCCCGGCGCAGTACATTACCGGCCATCAGGAATTCTGGGGCATGGACCTGATCGTCTCGCCCGCCGTCCTCATCCCCCGCCCCGAGACCGAGCACGTAATCGAAACCGTGCTCGAGCTGGCCAGTTTGGGGCAGGCGCTCTCGCCCGCCACTCCGCTCCGTATTGCCGATGTCGGCGCCGGCTCCGGCTGCATCGCGCTGGCCCTGGCAAAGGAGCTGCCCTCCGCCGAAATCCACGCTACCGACATTTCGCCCGAAGCCCTCGAAGTCGCCCGCGCCAACGCCGCCCGCCTGCAGCTCGCCGGGAGAATCCAATTTCACCAAACGGATTTACTGGCTGGCCTGCCAGAGCAAAGCTTCGACTTCGTGGTCTCGAACCCGCCCTATGTGGGTGATTCGGAGGCCGGCCAGGTTCAGCTCGAAGTGCGCAAATTCGAGCCTCGCGGTGCAGTTTTTGCGGGACCTACCGGCGTGGAAGTGGTTGAACGCCTAGTCCCGCAGGCCCAGGCCGCGCTTAAGCCCGGCGGCTGGCTGGTGATGGAGATCAGCGGCGGCATCGCCGAAGGCGTCCGCGGGCTGCTTGTGGGCTGGGCAGATGCCCGCCTGATCCCCGATTTGCAGGGCATTCAAAGAGTAGCTGCCGCCCGCCGCCTCTAAAGGCCGCCTGCCTCGGCATTTCTCTTTAGCATCTGTAGCATCTGTCGTTCCCTTTGGCGGGGAATGGGCCTTCTTTGGCTCCAACCCGACCGGAATGGGAGGCATCGGAAACCACTAGGACAGTGTGATTCCGGTTATGGGAAGAGCTACTCTGCTCACGGGTACGGGGTCGAACTCTCCGCCTTAGGTAATGGCAAAGTCCACGTCTGGAGCCATTGACAGGGGGGAACCTGCTTTGTTACCGTGAGCTTCGCTGTTTTCAGACCCTTGTTGACCCGAACGTAAGTGCTGCATTGTCCGAGAATTGCAGCCATCAAGTCTGTGGATTTCGATCCGGTTCCGGTAGGAACGGGTGACGCCGACAGCGGCGTTTCCGCCAGCAGGAGGATTGCAGATTATCTGGCTGGCGCCTGCGGACTTTTGCAAAACGTACGGCGTGCCGATGAATACATAGGCTGTCCCGAAAGGGTGCCGCTGCCGATTACCGATGGCAGCTTCGAAAGATGATCTCTTAGTTCAGACGATCTTTTAGGAAGAGTGCACTTGCGTCGTCGCTTCTACATACTTTTTGTTGCGCGCGGGGAAGATGGCCAGCTGCGCAAGATTCCCATCCCCATGTACTACGTGTACGTGCTGGTGGTGGGGGCGACGGTCGGAATTCTCAGTCTCACCGGGGTAGCCAGCTCCTATGTACGCATGCTGGCCAAGGTTTCGCGCTTCAACCAGCTGCGCACGGAAAAAGATCAGCTCAAAAAGCAGTACTCGCAGCTCGAAAAAGTGGCGCAGGTGCGCGACATTCAGGTGGCGTCGCTGGGTTCGCTGGCCAGCGAGGTTTCCGCCCTGTATGGCTTGAAGTCAGACCCGATTCTGACGGGCGAGCCTTCCGGCAGGCTGCGCGAGCAGCAGGTCAGCATGTCGCTCGACCAGTTTTACGCGCTTAAGACCACCGCCCTCAGCGGCGCCGCCACCACCGGCATTTCTCTCGGGCTGACCCGCAACGTCACCATGGCGGATTGGGTCAAGGCCAACTCCGCGCCCGACCTCTGGCCGGTCGAGGGCCAGATCACCGGCTCATTCGGCGAGCGCATTGATCCCTTCAACGGAGAGGGCGCCTTCCATGAGGGAGTGGATATTGGCTCTTCCTACGGTCAACCGGTCGTGGCCCCCGCGGATGGAATCGTCATCTTCGCCGATTTCCTGGGCGGCTATGGTCGGGCCCTGATTCTTGACCACGGCCACGGCATCACCACCCGCTACGGCCACCTGGCCAGCTTTGCGGTATCTGCGGGACAGCACGTGCACCGCGGCGAGGTCATCGGCTACGTCGGCCTGAGTGGCCGCTCCACCGGCCCGCACCTGCATTACGAAGTGCGCATCAATGATATTCCCGTCAATCCGCACAAGTATCTTCGCCTGACCTGGGCACAGGCCGGCAGCGGCTTCTCCGGCGGCAGCTGATCTCCACGACTTCTCACCTGAGGTTCTTCCAGCACCCGGCCAGGGCCTCGTAAAGCCTCCAGACGGCAAACCCGCGCACGGCTAAACGGATCATCCAGGCAGGGACGATCTGGGTGGCTTCCTGCTCTGACATCGAGGGGCCCGGATAGCGACGCCACCTACCAGAGGAACGGTACGCCGATAAGAGCGCCCCAGACGTATCGGGGAGCAAACGAAGATTGTGAAATTGAGAGATCGGCGCAGCTCCAACCCGCTGGCGTAGCGGCCCGGATTCTGCCTTTGAAGACCGCCGGAACTAGTTGCCTGAGGCTTCCGCCTTGGCCGCCGGAATTCCCATGAGGACCTCCAGCGCCTTGGCCAGCTGCTCTTCGATGTCAATGTCTTTGAAGATGGCGAAGTTCGCGCGCTTTTCCTTGTTCTCGAAGCCGCTCTGCCGGCCGGCGACAATCACCACCGGAATCTCGCACGTGCGCGGCTGGCTCTTGAGCGCCGTGATCAACTCGCTGCCGTCCATCTTCGGCATCTGCATGTCCGTAATGATGATATGGGGTTGGATCCGTTCGAGGATTTCCAGGGCATGCTGCCCGTTGGAGGCAGACTCCACCTGAAAGCCGCGCTCTTCCAGAAATCGGCATACTGTGTGCCGGATGAGCATGGAGTCATCCACCACCAGCGCTACGTGTGACATCTGGCTCTCCGCTGCAAAGAAAATCCCCCTTAGCCGCAAAGTTAACAAAACGTTAATGCAGCAACAAGGTCATACAGTTGACGACGTATTACGTTGGTCACGGAAAGGTTACTTAGTGGCGGGAATCCTATGGCCTGGTAGTAATCACTCATTGGAGCGCAATCGAGAGCGGGCAGCTCAGCCTTCCTCTTTCAGCTTGGTCTCTTCGATACTCATGTCCTTGAACTCACTGGAATCGAAAATCTCGCCACACTCCAGGCATTCCACGAATTCGGCATCCTCGTCGCGGGAGACGATCTGCACACGCGGGTGCTTGCACGCCGCCGTGCGTTTGCTCTTGTCGTGGGATGGAGTCGGCGGGATGGAAGTCATAAATCCGGTCGGCGAAGGGCCCGAGCGGGTCCCAGGGAAAATCACCGGAAATTGGCCGTATTTTAGAACGGCCCATAATGTTGTCAAGTCCCAAGGGTAAGCCGCCCTGGAACCTGGGGGAGCATCGCATGGGGCCGCAGCGTCTTGCAACCCTAAAGGGCGGCGAGATTAAAAAATATCCGACCGAAATGATCGTAAAGGCATAACCCATTCAGCTGCCATAATTTACCGTTCGCTTGCAGATCCCGCAAATGGATGCAAGCCCTTGCGCTCACAGCAAAGGGTGGCTACAATCAACGATATACGACTGAAGCAGTCGGATATTCGGGGTGGCATGCTCAGGCTGAGTAAGAAGGCCGATTACGGTTTGATGGCGATGAAGCACCTGGCCGAGCGCGCGCCGGAGGGCGCATGCAGCGCCAAAGATGTTGCCGACGCCTATGCCATCCCTCAGGAACTGCTGGCGAAGGTGCTGCAGCGCCTGGTGAAGGCCGGGCTGCTGCATTCGCAGCACGGAACCAACGGCGGCTACACCCTGGCCCGCGATGCCGCGAAGATTACCGCCTATGAGGTAATCCGCGCGATTGACGGGCCGCTGTTTATCACCTCGTGCATCACGGTGCGCGGCGAATGCGGGCAAAGCGAGCATTGCACTATCCGCGAGCCGCTGCGGCGGGTGAACCAGAGCATTGAAGATGTGCTGCGCAGCATCACGATTTCGGCGATGAAGGACGAATCGGATGCGGTGGAAGCAGAATCCAAGGTGGCAGCGGAGCTGATCAAGATTCAATAGGCCAGAGCAACCCAGAGATTCAGACGCGGAGTTAATTCAGGAGACGGAATCATGAGCACGGACGTCAAGACCCTTCCCCAGGAGCACATTGCACCGCTGGGGATAAAACTGCCCATTTATATGGACAACCACGCCACCACACCCATGGATCCGCGGGTGCTGGAAGAGATGCTGCCCTATTTCATGGAAAAGTTCGGCAACGCGGCCAGCCGCAACCACGCCTTTGGCTGGGCGGCGGAAGAAGGCGTAGAGCAGGCAAGGGCGCAGATCGCCAAGCTGATCGGGGCGACTGCCAAAGAGATCATCTTCACCTCAGGCGCGACCGAGAGCGACAACCTGGCCATCAAGGGCGCCGCCGAAATGTACAAGGAGAAGGGAAATCACATCATCACCGCGGTGACCGAGCACAAGGCCGTGCTCGATACCTGTAAGCGCCTGGAGAAATACGGCTACCGCGTGACTTACCTGCCGGTGCAGAAAGACGGGCTGATTGATCTGGACGACCTGAAGCGGGCCATGGATGACAAGACCATTCTGGTGACCATCATGGCGGCGAACAATGAGATCGGCGTGCTGCAGCCGATCGCGGAGATCGGCAAGCTCTGTCACGAGCGCGGGGTGATTTTCCACACCGATGCCACCCAGGCAGTGGGCAAGGTCCCGATTGACGTAAGCAAGCAGAACCTTGATCTGGCTTCGATCTCAGCCCACAAGATGTACGGGCCCAAGGGCGTGGGCGCGCTGTATGTGCGGCGCAAGAACCCGCGGGTGCAGCTTTCCGCTCTCATTGACGGCGGCGGGCACGAGCGCGGTATGCGTTCGGGCACGCTGAATGTGCCCGGCATTGTGGGCCTGGGTAAAGCCTGCGCTTTGTGCCAGGAAGAAATGCCGACTGAGTCCTGCCGGCTGGCGGGGCTGCGCAACCGGCTGCGCGACAGCATCATGAGCCGCCTGGATGAGACCTATATCAACGGCTCCATGGAGCACCGGCTGCCGGGCAACATCAACATCAGCTTCGCTTACGTGGAAGGCGAGTCGCTTCTCATGGGCATTAACGATGTGGCGGTTTCGAGCGGATCGGCGTGCACCTCGGCGACGCTTGAGCCATCGTATGTGTTGAAGGCGCTGGGTGCGGGCGACGATCTGGCGCACAGCTCGATTCGCTTCGGGCTGGGGCGCTTCAATACCGAGGCCGAGGTGGATTACGTGGCCGACCGCGTGGTGGAGACAGTCAGCAAGCTGCGCGAGCTCTCCCCGCTCTACGAGATGGCGAAGGAAGGAATTGATTTGAAAACGGTGAAGTGGGCGGCGGAGTAGGCGCCTCCTGCTGTCAGTGTGAATTCAGGAGCTTAATTACGGGTTCGAGAACGCCGATTTTCAGGAGAAAAACCAGTCATGGCATACAGCGATAAGGTCATAGACCATTACAACAATCCCCGCAATGTCGGGTCAATGGACAAGAACAGCCCCGAGGTTGGCACCGGCCTGGTGGGCGCGCCTGAGTGCGGCGACGTAATGAAGCTGCAGATTCGGGTGAACCCGCAGACCAGCGTGATCGAGGAGGCGAAATTCAAGACCTTCGGTTGCGGCTCGGCCATTGCCTCGTCTTCGCTGGCCACCGAGTGGGTGAAGGGCAAGACGGTGGATGAGGCGCTGGCAATCAAGAACACCGACATTGTGAAGGAGCTCTCGCTGCCTCCGGTGAAGATTCACTGCTCGGTGCTGGCGGAAGACGCCATCCGGGCGGCGATCCACGACTGGAAGAAGAAGCAGGAAGCCCCCAAACCGGAGGCGGTGGCGGCCAAGTAAGAATCGGGTCGAAGATGACGACGATTGCGGAAGATGCGCCGAAGATCGCCCCGGCCAAGGGCATTCAGGTGACGGAAAAGGCGGTGGCCAGGATCCGCTCGGCGATGGCGAAAGAAAACATTTCGCCGGAGCAGGGCGGGCTGCGGCTGGGTGTGCAAGGCGGCGGGTGCTCGGGCCTGAGCTACAACATCCGCTTTGACACGCAGCCACGGGAGCGCGACCGCATCTTCGAGTTCAGCGGCGTGCGGGTTTTCGTGGACCCCAAATCGTTCATCTACCTGCACGGCATGACGCTCGATTACCAGGAAACCCTGATGCAGCAGGGCTTCGTGTTCGTGAATCCGAATAGCTCGAAGTCGTGCGGGTGCGGAACGTCGTTCTCAGGTTGAAAGCCGTGTGGGGCGGACACTCCTTTCCGCCACATCCGGATTTGTGTCCGTCGAGCCCGTGCGGTCTTTCCACAAAGCCCGCTGCCCCGAACAGTTTGCCGGCGGAGAAAAGTGTCCGCCCCCGATGAGTGAGCCGGCGTGGAATTGCATGGCGACTGAAGCACCCAAGACAGCGGTTTCCAGCGAGGCGCTGAGCGGCACGGCCTGCTGGTCGTGCGGCGACCAGCGGGCGGCCCAGTTCTGCGGCGCCTGCGGCAAGGTGCAGCCGCCGATGCCGGTGGACTACTTCGCTTTTTTCGGCCTGCCGCGCAAACTCGATCTCGACATGGCCCGGCTGGAGCGCGATTTCTATGACTTGAGCCGCAAGCTGCATCCTGATCTGTATGCCCGGGCCGACAGCCGCGAGCGGGAGTGGAGCCTGGAGCAGAGTTCGCATCTGAACGACGCCTACCGCGTGCTGCGGGACCCGATCCGCCGCACCGAGTATTTGCTGAAGCTCGAAGGAGTGGAACTGGAGGAGCAATCCAAGATCGCTAGCGAGGAGGCACGGGCCAAGGGCGAACTGAAGCAGCAGGTGATTCCTCCGGCCATGCTGGAGGAGATCTTCGAGCTCAACATGCAGCTGGAAGAGGCGCGCATGAACAAGAAGATGGGGGAGAGCGACCCCGAGCTGACCAAAGAGCTGGAGCAGCAGAAGGCCAAGCTGGAGCACCAGTTCGATGAGCTCATGAGCGAGTTGAAGGGCTACTGGCACGAATGGGACAAGCTGGTGGGAGCCTCAGCGGAGCACGCTATACCCGAGATGAAATGCGCCGTGGTGCGCGACAAGATGGTGGATTTGCTGAACCGGAGAAACTACATCCGCAACCTGGTAAGGACGGTGGAGGAGGTATTGGAGACCGGCAGTTAGCCCTTTAGCACTTGGCATTTGGCCGTCCGGTGTTTGCTGGGATCTGGCGAGAACCCGAACGGCCAAGTGCTAAAAGCTGACTGAGCGCCTGCTTGCTGATTGCTTTATGTCCACAGATCACATTGTCGGCATTGACCTGGGAACCACGAACTCTCTCGTGGCCTACATGCAGGGGGAGAGCCCGGTCGTGATTCCGGGGGAAGACGGCTCGAACCTGGTGCCGTCGGTGGTGGCGCTGGATGAACGCGATCAGATCATTGTGGGCAACGCGGCGCGCCGCTATCTGATCGAAACGCCCGAGCGGGCGGTGTATTCGATCAAGCGGCTGATGGGGCGCGGCATCGAGGACATTCAGGAAGAGCTGAAGCTCTTTCCCTTCCGCCTGGCCGAGGACCTGCAGCCGGGAGAAGTGCTGCGCATCAAGCTGGGCGACAGGACGTTCACTCCGCCGGAGATTTCCGCCTTCATTCTTCGCCAGCTCAAGCGCAACGCCGAGCGTTTTTTTGGCGCGCCGGTCAGCAAGGCTGTCATCACCGTACCGGCCTACTTCAACGATGCCCAGCGCCAGGCCACGAAAGACGCGGGGCGCATCGCGGGCCTGGACGTGCTGCGGCTGGTGAACGAGCCGACGGCCGCCTCACTGGCTTACGGCCTCGACAAAAAGCAGAACGGAGTTGTCGCCGTGTACGACCTGGGGGGCGGAACTTTTGATATCTCCATTCTCAAGCTGCACGACGGGATTTTCGAGGTGATCGCGACCAACGGCGACACGCACCTTGGGGGCGATGACATTGACAACCTGCTGATCACGATTGCGCTCGACGACATTCAGGGCGATCTGGGGCTGGACGTACGACGCAGCGCAGACGCGGTGCAGGCCATCCGCAAGGCCGTGATCGAGGCCAAGATCCATCTTTCAGAGCACACTTCCGCCATGATTGACCTGCCGCTCGCCGGCGGCAGGCGCTACGAGCGTGAACTCACGCGCGAGCAGTTCGAGCCTTTGATTCAGCCCATCATTGAGCGCACGGTGGGGCCCTGCAGGCAGGCTTTGAAAGATGCCGGCCTGAAGCCCGACCAGATTGGCGAGGTGGTGCTGGTGGGCGGCTCGACGCGCATTCCGCGGGTGCGGGCAGAAGCCGAGCAGCTGTTCTGGCGCAAGCCGCACACCGGTCTGAATCCGGATGAAGTGGTGGCGCTGGGCGCGGCGGTGCAGGCGAACATTCTGGGCGGCGGCTCGGAGGCCACGAAAGAGATGCTGCTGCTCGATGTCACGCCGCTCTCGCTGGGCATTGAGGTGGCGGGCGGCGTGACCGACAAGATTATTCTGCGCAACTCCACCATTCCCGCCTCGGCCACGCAGTATTACACCACGCAGGTGGATGGGCAGGCCAACGTTGCCATCCACGTGCTGCAAGGGGAGCGCGAGTTGGCCAAGGACTGCCGCTCGCTGGCGCGCTTCGATCTGAAGGGCATTCCACCCATGGCGGCGGGCATGCCGCGCATCGAAGTGAAATTTCTGATTGATGCCAATGGCATTCTGCATGTTTCGGCGCGCGAGCAGCGCAGCGGCAAAGAGGCGAACATCGAAGTGCAGCCGAGCTACGGGCTGACCGATGACCAGGTGGAAGGGATGATTCTCGACTCCTTCGACTACGCGGAAGAGGATTTCCGCCAGCGGCAGATCATCGAGGCGCGTAATGAGGCGGAAACTATTCTGGCGGCGCTGGTCAAGGGCAGGAAGAGCGGAGCATGGCAGGGCTTGGGCCGGGATGAGCAGAAGAAGATCGCGACTCTGGAGAAATCGCTGAACGAGGTGAAAGGCGGAGAAGATTTCCAGGCGATCCGGGCGGCGGTGGATGCGCTGAACCAGGCCACGACCCGCCTGGCGGAACTGATGATGGATAGCGCGGTGGCCACGGCGCTCAAGGGTAAGACGATGGATGAAGCCGATTTGGGGGAAGGGCCGGCGGCGCCGCATCCGGTGGCGAAGGCGGAGTTTGAGTGATGATGCGTGACACCCTCATCCCGAATGTGGGTGTTCTCCTGAGCAGAGAGGATTCCCTGATTCGGCTTATTCAGGCGAAGAATATAGGGACCCTTCGACTGCGCAAGAATACGCTTCGCGGATTCTTGCTTCGCTCAGGATGAGGGTTGAGGTATTTCAGCACGATCGGTGACAGGCAAGAGGTGATCATGGCGGAAGAGAAAACACAAGGCGGGGGAACGGCCACGGTGGAGGCCCCCGGCGAAAATACGGTGCAGGTGACCTTCCTGCCCGAGGGCAAGACGGTGCAGTTCGAGCATGGCAAGCTGCCCTACAAAGATCACGGTAAAGAGCAGTCCATTCTTGACGTGGCGCTGAACAACGGGGTTTCGCTCGACCATGCCTGCGGCGGCAACTGCGCCTGCACTACCTGCCACGTGTGGGTTAAGGAGGGCGCCGAAAATCTCTCGGAAATGGATGACGACGAAGCCGACCGGCTCGACATGGCAGCCGATTTACAGTTAAACTCGCGTCTCGGCTGCCAGGCGGTGATTACCAAGCCCGGCAAAGTCGTGGTGGAAATTCCGGCCTGGAACCGGAATTACGTGCAAGAGGGGCACTGAAGCGCACTCAGCATTGGCATTTGGCCACTGCGGTTGATGCCAGAATTGGCTAAGCGCTAAGTGCCAGGTGCCCAGCGCTGACTGCTTTCGAGGAACATCCATGCTGAAAGATTTGACCTGGGACGATGCCGAGGACATTGGAATCCTGCTCTCCGAGAAGCATCCTGACCTGGATCCGCTGGCGGTGCGCTACACCGATCTGCATCGTTATGTGACGGAGCTGGCTGAGTTCAAAGACGATCCCAAAAAGTCGAACGAGGGCAAGCTGGAAGCGATCCAGATGGCCTGGCAGACGGAGTTTCTCGATCGCACCCAGGGCTGAGGTGAATCTCCTTTGCCGGGATTGCCTGCGGCCGAGTGGCTCCGCTTTCGGGCCGCTTCGTGGATGTGGGTGCGGATCTGTGGCAGCGCTTGAATTAAACCATTCTGAGCATCGCCGCCTTTCCCTTTCCCTTTCGCGCAACTTCCTGCCCACGCGGCGGATGCCGCCGGTTTTGGGCTGAAGATTACCGGCGTGCCGCGCGAAATTTCCACTTTTTTCTACAGAACCGGCGCTCTCTGCCGATAGCCCACTGGAGCCGTGGTTCGGCTCTGGAGGGCGAATGTTCCGTTCTGGCTGGCTCGCCTGTGCTTCGCGCCGTCTTTCCCATTCAGCATTCATTCTTTCAAGCCTCTTGATTCTCGCAGCCGCTTGCCTGGGGCAGGCGCTGAGCCCTATGCAGGCGCACCCGCGCGACCGCGTCACGCGCCCAATTGATGATGAGCGCAGGGCGGTGCTGTATGGCAACCTGCATCCGCTGGCGCGGCCGAAGTATGACCGCGGCGCCGTAATGGAGAGCTACCGCATGCAGCATATGATCCTGACGCTGCAGCCGGATGCGGCGCAGCAACAGGCCCTGGATGAACTGGTCGCGGACCAGCACGACCCCAGCTCCCCCTATTACCAGCGGTGGCTCACGCCCGAGCAGTACGGCGAGCGCTTTGGAATTTCTGAAAATGACCTCACCCTGGTGAAGGGCTGGCTGGAATTGCACGGCCTGCAGATCGAGGAGGTCACGGCCGGCCGGCGGGCGATTATTTTCAGCGGCACCGCCGGGCAGGTCGTCTCCGCTTTTCATACCCAGATTCACAGCTATGAGGTGAATGGGGCGCTGCATCACGCCAACGTGAGCGACCCGCAAATTCCCAAGGCGCTGGCCGCGGTGGTGGGCGGCGTGGTTTCTCTGCATGACTTCCGCAGCGAGCCGCTGCACCGCATGGCTTCGGCGGTGCAGCCGCAGTTTACGGCCGGAGGCAACGTTCATTACCTCACGCCCGGAGACTTCGCGACCATCTACGACCTGGCGCCGCTCTACCAGCAATCGGTCAACGGCAGCGGGCAGAGCGTTGCCATAGTGGCCCGCAGCAATATCAACATCGCCGACGTGCGGCAGTTCCGCAGCGCATTCGGCCTGCCCGCCAACGACCCGCAGATTATCGTCAACGGGACCGACCCTGGGACTTCCAACGTGAATGAAGAGGTCGAGGCCGACCTGGACGTGGAGTGGGCGGGAGCGGTGGCCAAGAATGCGGCGGTCAAGTTCGTCACTTCAGCTTCCACCAACTCGAGCGACGGTGTTTATCTTTCGGCGCAGTACATCGTCAACCACAACCTGGCGCCGGTGATGAGCACCAGCTTCGGCCTTTGCGAAGTCGCGCTGGGCGCTTCCGGCAACAGCTTCATCAACAGCCTTTGGCAGCAGGCGGCAGCGGAAGGAATTACGGTTTTTGTCTCCTCGGGAGATAATGGCGCCGCCGGATGCGATTCTTCTTCGGCTACGAAAGCCACCGCCGGGCTGGGTGTCAACGGCCTTTGCTCCACGCCCTATAGCGTTTGCGTCGGCGGCACGCAGCTCAATGAAGGAAGCAACTCCAGCCTGTATTGGGCAGCCTCAAATGCCGCGGGCACGCAGGCCTCGGCGCTGAGTTACATTCCAGAGACTACCTGGAATGAAAGTGGAGGCTCCGGCCTGTGGTCGAGCGGCGGCGGGGCCAGCATCATGTACGCCAAGCCGTCGTGGCAAACCGGCAGCGGCGTTCCGGCGGATGCCAAGCGCGATGTGCCCGACGTTTCGCTGACTGCGGCGGGACACGACGGCTACCTGATTTACATGAACGGCGGGCTGTACTCGGTGGGCGGGACCTCGGCGTCTTCGCCTTCGCTAGCCAGCCTGATGGCCCTGGTGGTGCAGAAGGCGGCGGCGCGTCAGGGCAATGCCAATACCGCCTTCTACACTCTGGCGACCCGGCAGGGATCGGGCGGCGCGGCGGTGTTTCACGATATCACCACCGGAAATAACTCCGTTCCGGGGCTTACCGGCTTCAACGCCACTGCCGGTTACGACCGCGCCACCGGCCTGGGCTCGGTGGACGCCAGCGTTTTGGTGAACCACTGGAGCGATGCGCTGGTAACGCCGACGTTCCAGCTAACCGCTCCAGGATCTTCGACCGCTCTGGCGCAGGGCGCGAATATCTCTTCGAGCTGGACGGTGAGCGTCAGCGGGGGATTCAGCGCGGCCGTGACCTTCTCGATCACCGGATTGCCCAGCGGAGTGACGGCCACATTCACGCCGGCTACTTTGAATGCGCCGGGCTCAGGCACGAGCACGCTTAAGCTCACGGCCGCGGCCACGGCGCCGGTGGGCACGTATTCCGCGACGGTGAGGGCGACGAGCGGCAGCACCTCGAAAACGGCATCATTCAGCATCCAGGTTACCGGCCCGCCGACCTTCAGCGTGACGCCTTCGCAGCCGACGGCGAGTGTTGCACCGGGGGCCAGCCAAAACGTCTCCCTGACCACGTCGGCGCAATCCGGCTTCAAGGCTGCCGTCAGCTTCAGCGTGAGCGGATTGCCCACCGCCATGACGGCAAAATTTACGCCTGCAAGTCTGGCCTCGCCGGGTTCGGGCACGGTGACACTGACGCTGACGGCCGGGATAACGATGGTCCCGGGGACTTACTCGATCGTTGCGACCGCCGCCGGCGGCGGCGTCACCCAACGGACGACCCTTTCGGTGAATGTGCCGGGATTTACCCTGACCGCGAACGCCACCTCCGCCACCGTGGCCAGCGGCCGCAATGCGGTCGTAACCCTGACTACTCGCTCCAGCGGCGGCTTCAACTCCCCGGTCTCTTTTTCCGCCTCCGGCATACCTACTTCGGTCAGGGCAAGCTGGAGCGCAGCCAGCATCGCCGCCCCGGGGAATGGCAGCGCCACACTCACGCTTACTCGGATTACCGGGGGAAGCACCGGCACATTTACCGTGACCCTTACTGCCAGCGCCGGCAGTTACAAGCAAACGGCGGTGGTGAAGCTGACGGTGAGTACGCAGTCGGCGACGGCTCCGAAATCGCGCCGCCCTGGAGCCCCCGACAGTGCAAAGGCCTATACGGACTCGTCACGAAAAATGCTGAGGTAAACGTCTAATACGGCGGCTGACACTGGCCAGTCAAGTGTTGTAGAGATTTCTACTCTCATCTCGGCGCGCCGGAAGGCGCAGGGCCTAAGCAGGTTTTGCAGGGGTTGAGCCTCATTTCAGTTGACCATTTCCACTTCTCTTCGTCTAACTTTCCCGTTATTTCCTTCAGCGAGGCAACCCTATGCGTCCGCTCTCCGCGTTGGCTGTTGCACTTCTTCTTTGCGCTTTTTCCGCCGCTCAAACCGTGGCCGCGCCAGCGTCTTCCGATCCGGCTGCCATGCCGCCGCTTGAACATTTCAGCCCCGGCCAGATTGATAAGACCCTCGATCCCTGCACTGACTTTTTCCAATACGCCTGCCACAAGTGGAATGAGGCCAATCCCATTCCGGCCGACCAGGCCGCCTGGGGCACGTTCAATCTGCTGGCCATCTGGAATGTGGCCGCGGTGCACCACACCCTGGAGCAAGCGGCCCACGCCACCAATCGAACTCCGGTCGAGCAGAAGGCCGGCGACTACTATGCCGCCTGCATGAACGAAACAGCGATCAACCGGGTTGGCCTTACACCGCTCCGGCCGGCCCTTGAACGCATAGACAACCTCAAAGAGAAGTCGCAATTGCCGGCGTTGATCGCCTACCTGCATCTGATGATCCGGCCGGCGAATCTTGTGTTTATTGACGCCCAGTATAACGGCCTGCTTTTTGGCCTGTATGGCGAACCTGACTTCAGTGATGCCGGCCTCACGCTGGCGGCGCTTGACCAATCGGGAATGGGGCTGCCGGGCCGCGAGTTTTACCTGAACGATGACGGCAAGTCGAAACAGATTCGAGCCAAATATGTGGAATACGTGGCGCGCATGCTGGAGCTGAGCGGAGAGCCGCACACCCAGGCTGCCGCCGACGCCTCCTCAGTGCTGAGCTTCGAAACTGCGCTGGCCAAGGCTGCCATGGATATCGTCGCGCGCCGCGATCCCAAGAACCAGAACAACAAGATGACGCTCGAGCAGGTGCAGGCGCTCACTCCATCGTTCAACTGGAGCCACTATCTGGCGGCCATGAACGCGCCGCCTTCACCGCAATACCTGGTGCTGGCGCCGGATTTCTTTCGCGGCATGGAACAGCTCGTGGAAGATGAGCCTGTGGAGCACTGGAAGGCTTATCTGCGCGCGGGCACGCTGCGTTTCATGGCCCCGTTTCTAAGCCAGCCACTTGTGGATGAGAGCTTCGACTTTTATGGGCGCACGCTGGCCGGAGCCACGAAAATCCAGCCGCGCTGGCGGCGCTGCTCCATCAATGCCGATACCGATCTCGGCGAGGCCGTGGGACAGGCCTATGTGGCCAAGTATTTTCCCGCCTCGAGCAAGGAGCGCATGCTGCAGATAGTGAAGGCCATCGAGACCGCGCTGGGCGAAGATATTGATTCCGCCAGTTGGATGTCCGCGGCCACCAAGCAGGCGGCCCACGTCAAGCTGGCGGCGCAGATTGACAAGATCGGCTATCCCGACCGGTGGCGGGATTATTCTGCCCTGGAGATCAAGCGCGACGATTTTCTGGGCAATGTGGAGCGGGCGGCGCGCTTCGAGCTGCAGCGCCGCATGGCCACCTTCGGCAAGCCCACCAATCGCTATGACTGGAACATGACTCCGCCGACGGTGAATGCCTACGAAGACCCGCAAAGCAACACCATCAATTTTCCCGCGGGCATTCTGCAGCCGCCGTTCTTCGACGCGGCGCAGAGCGATGCCGCAAATTACGGCGCCATCGGCGCGGTGATTGGCCACGAGATCACCCACGGCTATGACGACCAGGGCCGCAAGTTCGATGCCCAGGGCAACCTGCGCGACTGGTGGACGGCGCAGGACGCCGCCAATTACGACCAGCGCGATGAGTGCATCACCGATGAGTACACGCAGGAAGTTCCCGAAGCCGGCGTCAAGCAGAATGGCAAGCTTTCGGCCGGGGAAGATACGGCGGATAACGGCGGAATTCATCTCACCCTGGCAGCCCTGCAGAAGACGCTCAAAGCGCAGGGGAAGGCGCTCGATTCCCCCGAGGGTAACGGCCTCACCGAACTGCAAACTTTCTTCCTCTCCTATGCCAACGTGTGGTGCGGAGAGCTGCGCCCCGAACTGGCCCACACTGCTGTGCTGAGCCAGGGGCATTCGCTTGATCGTTACCGTGTGAACAACGTGGTGGCCAACATGCCGGAGTTTGCCCACGCCTTCGGCTGCCATGCCGGCCAGCCTATGGTGCACGCGAAGCAGTGCCGGGTTTGGTAAAGGCTGGAAACCACAAAGGGCACGAAGGACCACGAAGGAATTTGAGTCCTTCGTGTACGCTCGTGGCCTTTGTGGTTTCATGATTCCCGCCCATGTTCGCCATATATTCGCCTCTGGCCTTCTCCTGCTACAATGCTCTGCTTCATTGACGTCACGAACTTTTGGCGCCACGAAAACGTAATTGTGAAGTGGTGTTAGGCCTTGGGGCACGAGGCTTGCCAGAGCCGCCCCGGGGGCTGAAAGCCCAGGAGTTCCGGGGAGTGCCGTTTGGACGACGCCCAGGTCGCTACGTTGCTGGTTCGCCGGTGCCTTGCCGGCGAGGCCGCGGCATGGGAAGAGATCGTGCAGCGCTACCATCGGCGTATCTATAACATTTGCTATCGTTTCGCGGGGTCGCCCGACGACGCCCAGGACCTCACCCAAGAGGTCTTCATCAAGATGTACCGCACTTTGAGCAGCTATGACGTCGAGCGGGGCGCCTTTATGACCTGGGTGACCACCATGACCCGCAATCTGCTGGTGGACCATTTCCGCAAGAGCAAGCAGGAGCGGCTGACCGACTCGCTCGACGCCGCCCCCTCCGAGCACGAAGATGCCCAGCCGCTCGGCCAACAGATTGCAGACAAAGGACCTTCCCCCGATGCCGGGGTGGAAAGCCGCGAGGTTCGGGATAAGGTCCATGTGGCCTTGCAGAAGCTTTCTCCCGAACTGCGCGAAGCGGTGATTTTGCGTGATCTACAGGACATGGACTACCGGGAAATCGCGATTGCACTTAGAGTTCCGGAGGGAACCGTGAAATCCAGAATCAACCGGGGGCGGGCGGAACTTGCGCGCCTTCTACAACGTACATACAGGCAGGTGATCTGATGCCAGGCGAAATCCATCACGGCGAAAGCCCCATGACGTGCGCCGAGTTCGACGCCTTGCTCAGCGACGCCCTTGACCATACCCTGGCTGCGGCCAAGCTAGCGGCCTTTCACGCCCACGCTCAGACCTGCCCGGCCTGCGGGCCTCTGTTCCAGGAGGCGGAGGCGGGCCAGCGCTGGCTGAAATCCCTGGAGCCGGTCGAGCCTTCGGCCGCGCTGGTGCGCAATATTCTTGAGGCGACTACGGGAACGCAGCCCAGCTGGTGGGAGCGGTTCCGCGCCTCGGTGCTTGCGCCCATGACGGCGGTAGCGCGGCAGCCGCGCTTTGCCATGTCGTTTGGCATGGCGTTCTTTTCGCTCTCCATCACTTTGAGCCTGGCGGGAGTACGGCTGGGCGATCTGCGGCATCTCGATCTGCGGCCCGGCGCGCTCAAGCGGCAGTATTATGAGACCTCGGGCAAAGTGGTGAAGTACTACGAGAACATGCGCTTCGTGTATGAAATCGAGTCACGCATGCGGCAGCTCAAGCAGGCCGCGCCGCCTCCGGAGCCGGAGCCCGAGGAGAAGGAAAAGAATCGGCACAACAACACCAGTGGACAACCCGATACCAACCAAGAACGCAACTACAGCCAGGACGGGGACCAGCCGGTGCTGGCCTCCGCTCCCGATGACCCGCCTGTAGTGATGGTGGCCACTTACAGGAGGTTCGTATGAACTGCGCCAATCACAGCGAGGCACCGGCCGTCGCCTACTGCCGCACCTGTGGAAAGCCGTTGTGCTCGAGCTGCACGCGAGATGTGCGGGGTGTGATCTATTGCGAAAACTGCCTCGCCTCGCGGCTGGGGACTACGCCGGTGCCGGCGGTAGTTGCGCCATCCTCCGGCGGGCAAACTCCGCCTTTTCTTTCCGGCACGGGTCCGAACCCGGCGCTGGCCGGGATTCTGGCCGGCTTCTTCCCCTTCGGCGTGGGCGCGGTTTATACCGGGCAATACGCCAAGGGTCTGGCGCACCTGGTCACGTTCGTGTTGCTGATCGTCGGGATGAACCAGGGCAGCCCGCTCGATACCGTCTGTGGGCTTACCTTCGCTTTCTTTTACGTGTACCAGATCATTGACGCGGTACGCTCTTCTCATGCGCTGCAACGCGGGCTGCCGGCTCCCGATCCCTTTGGCCTGGCCCAGGCCTTCGGCGCGGGCGAGAAGATTGATACCGCAAAGATTCCCATGGCGGCCGTGATTCTGATCGGCCTGGGCGTGCTGTTCCTGTTGCAGACCATGGGAGTTTTCGAGCTGAACTGGGACCGCATCTGGCCTTTCTTCCTGATCGCGCTGGGAGGCTGGCTCTTTGCGCGCAGATGGGGCTTACTGGGAATGAGCCCCAACCGCTGCTACTGCGACCGTTGCCGCATGCGGGGCGTAACCGGCGCCGCGGTTCTGACGACTGTCGGCTTGCTCGGCCTGCTTGATTCCTTCGGCCGCGGCTGGAACCATACCTGGCCCATCATTCTGATAGTGATCGGCCTGGTCAAGATTTTGCAGGGTCATGCTTCGTCAGAGGGTCACGTCAACTACGGTGTGGCCAGCCCTCCGCCGCCTCCGGCTTCGACGCCCGAGCCGCCACCACCGCCTTCCGGGGAGGTGCACAATGTCTAGTCCCGCGCCGGTTCCACCACTTCCGCCCCGCGCCCCTCGTTCCGTGGCTGGGCCTGTCGTGCTCATCCTCATCGGCGTCATGTTCCTGCTGTGCACGATGGGAATCGTGCACGTGGAGCACATTGGCCGGCTCTTTGCCCACTACTGGCCGGCGCTGCTCATCCTGTGGGGCATCATCAAGCTGGTGGAGTATTACGAGGCGCAGCGGCGCAACCTGAGGCCTCGCGGCATCGGCGCGGGCGGAGTTTTTCTGCTGATCGTGCTCATCGTCTTCGGCCTGGCGGCGACCCAGGCCGTCCGCTTCAACTGGGGCGAACTGCGCAATCAGATGGATATGGGCGATAGCGACTTCCCACTTTTCGGCCATACCTACCCCTATGACGATCAGATGGCGCAGCCGTTTCCGGCCGGCTCCAGTCTGGATGTGGTGGACGACCGCGGCGCGGTCAATGTGACCGCCTCCGACGACAACCAGATTCACGTGGCCGTGCATAAGCGGGTGAATGCGGAATCGCAAGAAGATGCCGACAAATGGAACGCCGCCGCCAAACCCCGCATCAGCGCCAGCGGCCAGATGGTCACCGTGGACGCCAATACGCACGGCGCCGGCGATCACTGGGTGGCGGCCGACCTGGATATTTCCATTCCGCGCAACGCCGCAGTGACGATTTCCGCGCGCCACGGCGACGTCAGCGTGCTCGGCCGCACCGGCGATGTGGAGATTTCCAGCCAGCACGGCGATGTGGCTGCGAGCGACATCACCGGCAAGGTGAGCCTGCATCTCGATCACAGCTCGGCGCGGGTCTCGCAAGTGAGTTCCGACGTGGTGCTCGATGGCCGCGCCGATGACGTTTCCATTCAGGACGTGAAGGGGGCGGCCCATCTGAATGGCGACTTCATGGAGAGCGTAAAGCTCTCGCGGATCGCGAAGGGGGCAACGTTTAAATCCTCGCGCACGGAGATGGACTTCGCCCGGGTGGATGGCGACGTGGACCTGGACTCCGGCGACCTGCAGGCCAGCGGTATTCTCGGGCCGGTGCGGCTGGAGACGCGTGCCAAAGATATTCGCCTCGACGGCCTGTCAGGAGATTTGCGGCTGGACGACAAGAATGGCGCGGTGGAAGTGCACGTGAGCAAGATGGGCAATATGCAGATTGACAATCGGCAGGGCGATATTGAGGTTTACCTGCCGGAGAAAGCGACGTTTCAACTCGAGGCCCGCGCCCGCAACGGCGAAATTCAATCCGACTTCGGCAGCCTGAAAATCGAAAACGGCGATGAGCTGGCGACCGGCAGCGGCGAAGTTGGCAGCGGCGGCCCCCATCTGGTGATCAACAACGAACACGGCACGATCGAACTGCGCAAGGGCTCGATGGTTGCTGAGGCGCCTATGCCTCCGGCTCCCCCTAAGCCGCCGAAGGTTCCTTCTCCGCCGGATGTGCCCAAGGTAACGGAGAACTGAAATTGCCGTCTCCGCGCGTCGGCTACGATGGTGCATTCCATCTAGTACACTAATACCTGTACTTTTTCCCTATGCTACGCACTGGATTCATCGGCTGGAGAGGGATGGTGGGCAGCGTCCTCATGCAGCGCATGCGCGAGGAGAGCGACTTTGCTGGCCTGGAGGCGGTGTTCTTTTCGACTTCGAACGCCGGCGGCGAGGCCCCCAAGGAGGGGGCTGGCGGAACTCTGCGTAATGCCCGCGATCTGAAGGCGCTGGCCGGCTGCGACGTGCTCATCACCTGCCAGGGCGGGGAATACACCCAGGAAATCTACGGCCCGCTGCGCCAGAGCGGCTGGAGGGGCTACTGGATTGACGCCGCTTCCACTCTGCGCATGGAGCCGGACGCGGTCATCATTCTAGATCCGGTGAATGCCGATGTCATTGAGCGCGGCCTGGCCAAGGGCGTTCGCACCTATGCGGGTGGTAATTGCACGGTCAGCCTGATGCTGATGGCAGTTGCCGGACTGCTGAAGGCGGGCGTGGTGGAGTGGATCAGCACCATGACTTATCAGGCGGCCTCCGGCGCCGGCGCAGCCAAGGTGCTGCAACTGGTGCAGCAGATGAATTGCCTGGTGGATCCGGTACGCCAATCCCCCTCCGAAAATGCGCTAGAAGTGGACCGCATGGTGATTGCAGCGCAGCGCTCTTCATCGCTTCCGACCACGGAGTTCGGGGCGCCTTTGGCGGGCAGTCTTTTGCCCTGGATTGACAAAGAAATGCCCGGCGGCCAGAGCAAAGAAGAATGGAAAGGCATGGCCGAGACCAACAAAATCATGGGTCTCAACCCACCCGTGCCCGTGGATGGAATCTGCGTGCGCGTGGGCACCATGCGCTGCCATAGCCAGGGATTGACCATCAAGCTCAAGCGGGACGTGCCTCTGCCGGAGATCGAAGGACTGATCGCGGCAAATAATGAATGGGTTCGCGTCGTGCCCAATGACAAGCAGTCTACAATCCGTGACCTGACCCCGACCGCGGTTTCGGGCAAGCTGCAGGTCCCCATCGGCCGCTTGCACAAGCTCGCGCTCGGGCGCGAGTACCTGGGCGCCTTTACCGTGGGCGATCAACTGCTGTGGGGCGCCGCTGAGCCTCTACGCCGCATGCTGCGCATTCTGCGCGAGCGCCTGGGCGAGCCGGCTGAGCCGCAACTCGTCTCTCAGTCGCGGGCCTAGGCTTCTGCCTCCTGGAACAACTCCACTCCAAAGCTGCTCGCGACGCAATGCCGCCGGGATTCCCAGCTCTCGGATTTCAGCCCTCAGGAACAGCCGGCTGCTCGCCGAGCTTCTCACCGCTGTGAGGACGGTAACCGTGGATGAAATCTTTTGCTGGCATGCGTTTCTTGCCTTCGGGCTGGAGTTCAAGCAGTTCGAGCGCAGTGCCCGGAGCGCAGCCCACGATCAGTTGGTCAGCGCTTACGCTCAATTCCGCCCGCACAAGTTCGTGCTCAACCGGCCGCGCCGCCCACACCGCGAGATTCCTGTTGCGGAAGGTGGTATACGCCCCCGGCCAGGGCTGAAAGCCGCGAAGCCGATTGTAGAGTTCAGAGGCGGGGCGATGAAAATCCATGCGCCCATCTTCTTTCTTGAGGATCGGGGCCAGCGTCGCCTGCGAATGATCCTGGGGCCGTGGATGGATGGAGCCAGCCTGCAGGCCGCGAAGAGTCTCGACCATGAGATCAGCCCCGATTTCCGCGAGGCGTGGCGCGAGCGAATCGGCAGTGTCGCTGGCTGCAATGGGAACGGATTTCTGCAGCAGAATGTCGCCGGTATCCAGGCCGGCGTCAAGGCGCATGGTAGTGACGCCCGTGACCGTCTCGCCGCGGGCGATGGCCCACTGAATGGGCGCGGCGCCGCGGTACCTGGGAAGAAGCGAGCCGTGCAAGTTGACGTTGCCGAGCGGCGGCAGCGAGAGCATCCACGGCGGGATGATGCGGCCGTAGCCGACCACGACGATTGCCTCGGAACCGAGCGCGGTCAGTTGTTGCTGAAACTCTTGGTTGTTTTTGATTTTTTCCGGCTGCACCACCGGCAGGCCAAGCTCCAGCGCCAACTGCTTGACGGGGGAGAACGCAACCTCCATCCCTCGGCCGCGCGGCCGATCCGGCTGGGTGACCACGAGGTTCACCTGGAGCCCGGTTTCCACTACCCTGGCCAGAGTGGGCACGGCAAAGCGCGGCGTGCCGCAGAAGACGAGGTTGAGGGATCGAGGCAAGGAGATTTTGTAATTTGATAACCGGGTAATTGGGTAATCTGAAAACCCGCCACATTACAAAATTGCGAAATTATCCGACTACAAAATGGGGAATCGTTTTTACCATTCTCCCGCTTTCATCAGTTTACGGACTTTGCGCTTGATCAAGTCGCGCTTGAGCGCGCTGATGTGGCTGATGTAGAGCTTGCCGTCGAGGTGGTCGGTTTCATGGAGAAAAGCACGGGCAAGAATCTCCTCGCCGGTTTTCTCATACCACTTACCGTTTACGTCCTGCGCCCGGATGGTCACTTTCTTGGCCCGGGTGACCGGCTCACGAAACTCCGGCAGGCTCAGGCAGCCTTCATTCTGCCGGTTCTTGCCTTCGGTATGAATGATCTGCGGGTTAGCCAGAACCAGCTTGGCGGCAGGGTCTTCTTTGAAGCTGACGTCAATCACCGCCAGTCGCCTGGAGATGCCGATTTGCGGAGCAGCCAGGCCCACGCCCCGCGCCTCGTACATGGATTCGAACATATCCTCGACCAGTTTCTTCAGTGCCTCGTCAAAGACGGTCACGGGTTCGGCGGTCTTCTCCAGAACCGGATCGCCGAACTTCACAATGGGATAGATCATGCCTCGTCTGTCGTCCGTAATCAGTAATTCTTGAGCTGCTCCAGATACCCGTTCCAATTGCGGCGGGTTTCCTGCATGGAGTCTCCGCCGAACTTCTCCAGGGCGCAGCGGGCAAGGGTAAGCGCAACCATTGCTTCGGCGGCAACCCCGGCGGCGGGCACCACGCACACATCGGAGCGTTCGTAGGCCGCCTTCACCGGTTCGCGGGTGGCAAAGTCCACCGATTGCAATGGCCGCCGCAGAGTAGAAATCGGCTTGAGATAACCGCGCACCCGGATTTCTTCGCCGTTGGAAACCCCACCTTCAATTCCGCCGGCATTGTTGCGGGCGCGGGTAAAGCCGGTAAAACGATGCTCCGCCCCATAACCTATTTCATCATGCACCGAGGAGCCGAGGGAAGTCGCAGCCACAACCCCCGCGCCGATCTCGACCGCTTTGACCGCCTGCAGAGACATGACCGCGCCTGCCAGCAATCCATCCAGGCGCTCATCCCACTGCGCGTAGGTGCCGAGCCCGGGAGGAACGTTGTGGGCCACGACTTCGAATATTCCGCCCACGGAGTCTCCCGTGCGCAGGGCTTTATCCACCTCTTCCTTCATGCGCTGTTCGGCTTCCGCATCGGTGCAGTTGAGCAATATCTCATTCCGGGCGCAGGCTTCGAAAATCTGCTGCCAGGCCGCTTCTTTTGCCAGAACCGCTCCGCCCACGGCCACTACGTGGCTCAGCACCTCGATGCCCAGCTCCTTAAGAAACAGTTTGGCCAGCGCGCCTGCGGCCACGCGGGCGGCCGATTCGCGGGCCGAAGCCCGTTCCAGCACGTAACGCGCCTCGGGGAAGTTATATTTCAATGCCCCGGCCAGATCAGCGTGACCGGGGCGAGGTGAGGCCACAGGCTTGTGCTTCTCGGGGCTTCCCGGCTCAACGGGCAACGCTTCCTGCCAGTTCTTCCAGTCTTTGTTCTCGAGCAATACGGCGATGGGCGAGCCGATCGTAGCCCCCTGGCGCACTCCAGAGAGGATGTGGGCCTTGTCGGTTTCGATTTTCATGCGCCCGCCGCGGCCGTAGCCCTGCTGCCGCCTCCACAATTCGCGGTCCACAAAGGCAAGGTCCACCTGCAGCCCTGCGGGCAGGCCGGAGAGGAAGGCCACCAGGGCTTCGCCGTGCGACTCTCCGGAGGTGAAATAGCGCAACATGGAACCCTGGATTGTATCCGATTGGCTGGCTTTCGCCGGAAGACATAGGCCTTTGGGTAGATTTTTGCCGCCTGTGACCTTGGAAGACCAGCCTTCGGCTTGATAGAATAGGGCAGTTTTACGTGCAACCTTCGGTGCGCGATTCGCACCAAAAGCCGCGCCGCACGCCGTTTTCATCTCGTCTGGCCCCGAGGTCAATGATGCCTGCACGCTCCCCCGCAAAAGGGAAGAAGTCTGCTCGCGCACTGAAGGCGCTGGGGCCTTACGCCTCGGAGCTGTCGCGTCACCTGGTGCAGGCGCAGGAGGAAGAGCGCAAGCGCATCAGCCGCGAGCTGCATGATGGCACCGGCCAGGGGTTGATGGTTCTGCGCTTGTACCTGGGCATGCTGGCCAGCGAAAGCCTGAGTCCCGAGGCGCGCTTGAAAGCGCAGGAGGCGCTGCGCCTGCTCGATCATGCCATTGAAGACCTGCGCCGCATCGTGGGGCGGCTCTCGCCCCGAGTTCTGGAAGAAATGGGGTTGCTGGCCGCCATCCGCAAAGAAGTGCGCGAGCTGTGCCGAAGCACGGGCATGTTGGCTTCGGTCACGATTCCACGAGACCCGGGGCCGCTGGGCCACGAGATGGAAATTGCGCTCTACCGCTGCCTGCAGGAGGCTCTGCACAACATCGTCAAGCACTCGCAGGCGCGAAACTTCAGCGTGCGCCTGGAAGGCGGCAAGGGCGGGGCCAGCCTGCTGGTGGAAGATGATGGCATCGGATTTCCTGCCAAGCGCGGCTCACGAGGCGGAGCTTTCGGCCTCCTCGGGATGCGGGAACGGGTGGCTGCGCTGGGCGGAAAGGTTCGCATCAGCACGCGCAAAGAAGGCGGCGTAAGCATCAAGGTGGTGCTTCCGGCCCCCCGGGTTGCAAGGTTCGAGACAACAGCCAAATCCGGGCAAACTCTCAGAACTATGGCCACGGTGGCGCCCTCCGGCGGCCGCAATGTGGCCCAATTGCCAGGTCCGGGAATGCCCCGAACTGGTTCAGCCCGCGAGAGTTCGGCCCCGGCGACCCCCACCCACGCCGGTTCTCCGCGTTTGGCTGCTGCACGCTAATGCCACTACTGACATCCAACTCCGGTACCATGTCCATCACGTGCCTGGTAGTTGACGATCACACCCTGTTCCGCGAGGGCCTGCGGCGCCTGCTCGAAGGCGAGCCCGACCTTGAAGTGGTAGGCGATGCCAGCGATGCCGCGCGCGCCCTGGAATTAGTGCAGGAGCTCAGCCCCAAAGTCGTTCTGATGGATATCGGCATGCCCGGCCTCTCCAGCTTTGAGGCGGCGCGCCTCATCACCGCGCATTGCCCGGAGACCCGGGTCCTCTTCCTGACCATGTATGAAGATGAGGACTATCTGCGCCAGGGGATGGAGGCGGGCGCGGGCGGCTATCTGCTGAAGGATACGCCAGCTCCCAAGCTGATCCAGGCGGTGCGAAAGATCGCAGAAGGCGGCCAGTATGTAAGTCCGGCGGTTATGGGGGAATCCGCTTCGGCGGGCGGGACCGCTGCCGGAGGTCGCATTCGTGGCTCTTTCCTGACGCCCCGCGAGCGCGAGGTGGTGAAGCTCATTGCCGAAGGAAATTCCGTGCGGCAGATTGCCCAGCACCTGGGCTTAAGCGTGAAGACGGTCGAAGCCCACAAGTTCAACCTCATGCGCAAGCTGAACATCCACAATAAGGCGCAGTTGGTCACCTACGCCATCCGGCAAAGAATTGTGAAGCTGCCCGCGGGAGCTTGATGCGGCAAGCTATCGCACTCCGTTCGGATACACCAAAATCTTGCTTGCCTCGCCGGTCTTCAGCCGCTCCATGGCCTTCGGGAAGTCTTTCATAGGGATGCGATCGGTAATCACGGGATGAAGGTTCAGCTTGCCGGCTTTCAAGAGAGCCGTCATCTGGTACCAGGTCTGGTACATGCGCCGACCATTGATGCCCTGAACGGTGATCCCTTTGAAAATGATGTCTTCGGAAAAGTTGAGAGAAATTGGCTTGTTGGTGAGCCCGAGAAGAGAAATTCTGCCGCCGCGGCGCACGATGTCGAAGGCGGTTCGTATCGCGCTGGGGTGGCCGGCCATTTCGAGGACCACATCCACGCCCAGCCCGCCTGTTCGCTCGGCCACCACTGCCCGCACATCCTCTCTTGAAGGATCGAGCGCCACGTCGGCCTTCATCTCTTTGGCGATTCGCCGCCGGTGCTCGTTGACTTCTATGGCGATCACCTGGGCCGCGCCCACCGCCCGCGCTACGGCAATGGAAAACAATCCGATCGGGCCGCAGCCGGTAACCGCAACCGTCTTGGCCGCAATCTCGCCCGCCAGAACCGTGTGCACCGCGTTCCCCAGCGGGTCGAGAATGGAGGCGTACTCCTTGGGAATGGCGGGATCAAGCTTCCAGATATTCGACTCCGGAATGACCACATACTCGGCGAAGGCCCCGTCGGCATCTACCCCGATAATCTTTACGTTCTGGCAGATGTGCGATTCGCCGGTGCGACATTGCAGGCACTTGCCGCAGGCGACGTGCATTTCGGCGGAAACAAAGTCTCCCTCTTTCACGCTGGTCACTTCGCCGCCGTAAGCGACAACTTCCCCACAAAACTCGTGTCCGGGAATCAGCGGAGGGTGAATGCGCCCTTGCGCCCAGCGGTCCCACTCATAAATGTGCAGGTCGGTGCCGCAGATGGAAGCCACTGAGACCTTGACCAGCACCTCATTAGCAGCGAAAACAGGAATCTTGACTTCCCGCACCTCTGCGCCAGGCGCCGGCTCCGGCTTAACCACCGCCAGCATGGTTGTGGGCATGGCTGAGCTCTAACTATCCTCTGGGGCTGAAACCTGATCTTACCACCGCAATCACACCCTAGCGCCCGCCGCCGGGCAGGTGCAGGTTACGCACGTGCGCGCGCCAAGTCTGCTTTCGGACCGGGGGCTAACGGTCATCGCCGGCATCCTGCGGTTTTGCCAGCTGCAGAGGGGCCAGTTGCTCAGCGATCAACTTGCGTGCCCGGCTCGAGCCTACAGTTAAGATCGAGTCGCTTTTCTGCAAGATCGTGTCTTTTTGCGGAAGCATCATATTTCCCTTCCGCAGAATAGCGATGACCTGCGGCCACCTTCCGCCCTCCGCCTTACGCCAGTCCCCGATTGTCTTTCCTACCATGGGGCTTTCCGGACGCAACGCGCCTACGCTCAGTTCCCTTCCCCCCGGCATCTGCACCGGCACGCCGGAGTTGAGAACGGCCACCAGATCGAGGTGGCCAATTTTCGCGGCGCGAGGAAGTTGCCGGTTGGCAAGCAGATTGAGTGCCAGCTGAACATTTTCCACGTAACGGGCAGGCGACTGGGCGCGTCCCGGCACTTGCGCCTCATACAGGCTCTTGTATTTCAGACGCGCGGAAAGCACGTTCTGGATGAGATAGCTCAACAACACCACGAATGCCGCCGGCGGAAGCAGGCGATAGCCTCCGGTCATCTCGGTGACCATCATCATGGAGGCGATAGGCACGCGGGCGGCCGCGCCGAAGGTCGCCGTCATTCCCAGGACCACGAACATGGCGGAAGGCAAGTGTGAAACCGAGGACAGAAAGCCGCCCAGCATGGCGCCCACAAATAATGTCGGCGCGAAAACGCCCCCGGAGCCGCCGGAGGAGACCGTGCAGGCAAAGGCCAGAACCTTCAGGAACAGCAAAGCCACCAGCAGCTTGATCGCGAGCCTGCCGTCAATCGCTTCCTGAATCCAGCCGTAGCCGCCGCCCAGCACCTGAGGGAATTTGATGGCTATCAAGCCGACCATCAGGCCTCCCAGGGCCGGGTTGAAGGCCGGCGGGAAGGGCAGAGAGCGAAACACGTCCCGCAGCCGGTAGAAGACCTCGGGCAGCAGGGTAGCTACCAGGCTGGCCGCGACCGCCAGAACGCCGAGCCAGGCATAATCCAGGGCGGCGATTTTGCCCGGCGCCGGCGGAAAGTAGAACAAAGGCTGCCAGCCGACAAAAAGCCCATTCACGCCATAAGCGACTACTGAGGCCAGCATGGTGTAGAGCAGCGAGCGCGATTCGAAATCCACGCCGCTATAAAGCACCTCGATGGCAAAGAACGCGGCGCCGATGGGCGAGCGGAAGACCGCCGAAAGTCCCGCCGCCATACCCGAGAGCACGATGACTTCGCGCTCTTCGTCGCTGCAATGCGTAAGGGTGGCATAGATGGAACCGATGCCGGCGCCAATCAGCGCCGTCGGCCCTTCGCGCCCGGCCGAGCCGCCCGAGCCGATGGTGATGGCTGAGGCGACCAGTTTCAGCGGCGCCACCCGGCTGCGAATGAAACCGCCGGCCCGGTGAAACGCCTTGACCACCGTGTCGGTGCCGTGGCCTTCGGCTTCGGGGGCCCAGGTATACACCAGAACCCCGGAAACCAGGCCGCCCAAGGTGGTCGCGACGGGAACCAGCCACAAGCCGTGGGGGCCGATGACCTGGCGAAGGGCGCCGCCTTCCTGCGGCAGGCCGGGCAGATGATACCCGGCAATGCCGATAAGAAAAATTCGTGCGCAAAGCCGCAGCGCCCACGTGAATAACTGCGCCGCCAGGGCTCCGATCACTCCGAGCACCGTAACCACCAGAAGCAGTCGCAGTTGGGTCTGCTTGATCAATCAAATTCCAGCCAGCGGTGCTATTGCGACGTGTGGGAAGGGCTTGGAGTTGCCACAAGGGGTCGAATTGAATCCCCATAGCGGGGCAATCGAACAGGAATTTCAGGCTGGTTCCGGCTTGCCGGCCGGTCTTCGATTTTTCCGCCCGAACCCGCCCCCACCGGGCGTCTCGATTCGAATGCGCTCGCCCCGGCGCAAGCGTAGGTTAAATTTACCGGATAATTTCTCCGTCGAACCATCCTGCCGCACGATGCCGGCTTCGCCGCGTTTACCTTCGCCGCCCCCATTCAGCCCCCACGGACCATACGAGCGGCGCTCGGCGAGCAACGTCACCTCGGAGTCAGCAAGCACTTCGATCTCACGCACCATGCCGTCTCCGCCGCGATGCTGCCCCTCGCCACCGCTTGCCCGCCGCAGCGAATAGCGCCGAACGCGCAGCGGGTAGGCGTATTCCAGCGCCTCAGCCGGCGTGTTCAGCGAGTTGGTCATATGAGTGTGCACGCCAGAGACGCCTGCTTTGGTGGGGCGCGCGCCCATGCCCCCGGCAATTGTCTCGTAGTATGCGAAAGGCTGCCCGGTGCGTGGATCTATGCCGCCGATTGTCAGATTGTTCATCGTGCCTGAGGCCGCGGCCGGAATGTGCGAAGGCAAGGCCTGGGCCAGCGCCCGCAGAAGGACGTCCACGATGCGCTGCGAGGTCTCCACATTGCCGCCCGCCACCGCCGCCGGCGGGCGCGCGTTCACCACAGTGCCCGCCGGCGCTATCACTCTCACCGGCCGCATCAGCCCGGCCGTGGCCGGCACGTCTTCGGCCAGAAGGCAGCGAAATACATAAAAGCAAGCCGAATCGGTGATCGCCTGCACGGCATTCAGCGGCCCTTCAACCTGCGGGTCGCTGCCGGTGAAATCCACCGTCACGGTGTGGCGCAGGCGCTCACTCCCGGGTTTGGCGGCATGAAGCGTAACCTTGGCCGCAATCCGCACTTCGCGGGGAGTGATGCCGTCATTGTCCAGAAAATCCTCAGCCCTGTAACTTCCGGCCGGCGCCTGACGCAAAAATGCCCGCATCATCTGCTCGGAATAATTGAGCAGGTCCGCCGCCGCCCTTTTCGCCCGCACCACTCCGTAGCGCCCGCAAAGCTCCCGCAGGCGCGCTTCTCCCGTGTGGCAAGCGGCAATCTGCGCCCCCAGGTCGCCCTTGCGTTCTTCAGGAGTGCGCACGTTATGCAAAAGCAGAGCGAGCACGTCCTGATTGATCTTGCCCGCCCGCATGATCCTGACCGGAGGAATGCGCACGCCTTCCTGGTAAATCTCGCGGCACAGTCCCATTGAGCCCGGGTAAGCTCCGCCTACGTCCGCGTGATGGGCGCGCGCCGCCACGTAGAAATCGGGCTGACTCGCGGCTCGAGGCTGCGCTTTGCGGCCCGGCGCGAGATGTACCGGCGCCACCACCGTGATATCGGGCAGATGGGTCCCGCCGCAAAATGGATCATTGAGCATGACCACATCGCCGGGCGCAAGCGTGAACGCCTTGATCGCCGCCCGCACTGACATGGGCATGGAGCCAAGGTGCACCGGCATGTGATCGCCCATGGCGATTACTTCGCCGGCGGAATCGAACACCGCGCAGGAATAATCCCGCCGCTCTTTTATATTCGGCGAGAAGGCGGTGCGCCGCAGCGCCGCCCCCATCTCCTCGGCAATCGAGCGGTAAAGGTTCTTGAAAACTTCGAGTTCGACCCCATCGCCGGGCATAGGGCGCCAGTGTACAAAACTTCTCCGGATCGCGAAGCCGCCTTCCAGGCCCTGGCGCTATCAAAAAAAAGAAAATTCTATTGACAATAATCGGAACTGTACTCAATATCTTGAGTTAACCATGATGCCTTACCCTAGTGGTTGGGCATGCTATGTAATTCGGGCCTGTTGTGCTGGTTCAAGGGAAATCGTTCAACGGAGGAACCTGATGCCTGCAAAGAAGAAGGCAAAAAAGAAGAAGCACTAGCCGCTTGCGAGCGGCCGCTTCTTTCCAACCGACGTACAGGCCCCGAAGCAGAAGTACCGGCTGCGGGGCCTTTGATCTCTGAGCGGCTGAAACTGCTAATGCACTGAAATTCGGCGTTGTGGCCGGAAGCCCGCTCATGCTAGAAACGCGGAGAGGGAATCTCCGCTTGCCGTCCGAGCCCGCTTCCCCGGTTAACCCATGAGCCCCCGCGCCAGAACTGCGGCCAAAGCCGCCAAGACCTCGGATGTCCTGATCCCGGAAAGGCTGTATTTCCGCATTGGCGAAGTGGCGCGGCTCTGCCGCCTGCCTGCCTACGTGCTGCGCTTCTGGGAAACCGAATTTCCTCAGCTCAAACCCATCAAGAGCAGCACCGGCCAGCGCATGTACCGCCGCAAGGACGTGGAGAGCGTGCTGCACATCAAGAAGCTGCTTTACGAAGAGGGCTTCACTATTGCCGGCGCGCGCCAGCAGTTGCGCTCAGAGATCAGGGGCGACAAGAAACAGGCGCCTCTGCCCTTCCCAGCCAGCTCAACCCGCAACCTGAAATATATCCGCCAGGGACTGCAGGATATCCTTACCCTGCTTTCTGCCCGAGCCTGATGCAGTCTTTTCTTCGGAAGAATCGGCAGAGCTACGCCAGCAGGCGGGCAGCGTCTTTGGCGTAGTAAGTGAGGATGATGCTGGCCCCGGCGCGGCGGATCGAGAGCAGCGACTCCATCATCACGCGGTCGCGGTCAATCCAATGGTTGCGGGCCGCGGCTTCGATCATCGCGTATTCGCCCGAAACCTGATAGGCCGCCAGGGGCACATCGAAGCGGGCGCGGGCGGCCGCAATCACATCCAGATAGGGCAGCGCGGGCTTGACCATAATCATGTCGGCGCCTTCTTCGATGTCGAGTTCGATCTCGCGCAGGGCCTCGCGCAGATTGGCCGGGTCCATCTGGTAGGAGCGGCGATCGCCGAACTGCGGCGCCGAATCGGCCGCCTCGCGGAACGGACCGTAGAAGCCCGAGGCGAACTTGGCCGCATAAGAAAGAATCGGAGCGTTGAGAAACCCCGCGGCGTCGAGCGCCTTGCGAATAGCGCCAACCCGCCCATCCATCATGTCGGAAGGGGCCACGATATCCACGCCGGCGCGGACTAACGAGACCGAAGTGCGAGCCAGCAGCTCCAGAGTGGCATCGTTGAGAATCTCGTATTCGGTATCGGCAGTCGGAGGCGAAGCAACCGCCGCGCCCAAAGATTGCGGGGTAGCGCGCACTACGCCGCAGTGCCCGTGGGACATATATTCGCACAGGCAAACATCTCCCATGATAAGAAGATCGGGCGCCTGGCGTTTGATCGCCCGCGCCGCCTGCTGCACAATTCCGTCATCGGCCCAGGCGCCGCTCGCGACCTCGTCTTTTTTCTCGGGAAGCCCGAAGAGCATGACCGCCGGCACGCCCAGCGCATGTGTCTCGGCCGCCTCCACAACAGCCTGGTCCACAGATAAGTTGAACACGCCCGGCATGGAGCGCACCTCTTTGCGCACCCCCTCGCCTGGGCAGACAAACATGGGATAGACCAGGGCTTCGGCCGTGAGCCGGGTCTCGCGCACCAGCGAACGCAGCGGCTCGTTGCGGCGAAGACGGCGAAGGCGAGTGATGGGAAACGCCATAAACCGGCGGAGCAGGCTCCGTTAGCCACGATTTTAGCAGAGCCAAGCGCGGGGACCTCGCACCAAGGTTATCGCGACAGCTCTCCTCGCGGCCTCACCCGGCGTGGGCGACAGATGCGCCCAAGGCATCAAACCGGCAATGAAGCAAGAACGCACGAAGACTTTATGCAGGATTATTCTTCTTTGTGCTTCTTCCCCGTCCGCGGTTAATCGGGGCTCCCGGCAGGCTGGTGGAGACTCTGCTGTACCTCGGCCGGAAGGCTGTTCAGGTGGCTGAGAAACGTTACCACCTGCCAGATTTCGCTGTCGGCCATGATGTTGCCCCAGGCGGGCATGGCGCTCCAGCGCACGCCGTTCTTGATGATATAGAAATTCTGGTTCTCCGGGAGCGCCGGGTGGCTACGCATGAATTGGGGAGCGCGGGGATAGAAGGATTGCCCGTAATCGCTTACAGGATTATCCGGCCGGCCATGGCAGTCGGCGCATTTGTCGCGATATAAGCGAGCCCCATCAAGAAGATTGGTGTCAGTGGGGGCGATGGGATTCTTCTGCTCCGGGGCGTGGCGCGCGGCGGAAGCCTTTAGCGCCGAGATGGCGAGGCCGGATTCGATTCCGGGAGCGGCGTCAGCGCGGAAATCCAGGAAGCCGAGGCGAAAATAGAACCATGTGCCAAGGGCGAGCACGATCAGGGCGAAGAGAATTCCGCGAGCGAAGTTTTTCATGAGCCTCCTAATTCAAAAGGGGAAGCTCGGAGATTATGCACCTTTTTAGCTTTGCGTTCTCCGTACCCGGCGTACAAAAGTGCCGCCCCGCGCACCGGAATCCTTCTACATACTTGCGCCAAGCCGGAAAGGCAGGCCAGTATGGCCCTTTGCGCCGCCGGCAAATCTGGGAGGGGCCTTGGAAAATCTGTATTGTCTTCGTTGCAACCGCGAGATCGAGCCCGGCCAGAAATCCGTGGCGGTTTACATGTTCGCGCAAACCGTGGGGGTGCGCCCTAGGCAAAAATCGGCTGCACAGCGCATCTGCTTTTGCCCACAATGCTCCGTGTCGCTGGCCATGGGGCCGGCCCCGGAGGGCGCGCTGAATCTCGCGGCGTGGAACATGATTCGCGAGCTGGTCAGCTCCGACCCGGCCCTGACCGAGACGGCCTGGGAAGACTTGCGCGCAATCGCCGGCCTGCTGCCTTCCGACGGAACCAACGGCATTGCCCGGCGGGCAAGCTCCGGGGGATATCTGGAATTCTGATCCAGCCATCGGGGCTTTGATCGCACAAAAAAACGCGGGCGAACGCCCGCGCCACACAGCTTAAGACCTAGAGGCGGTGATGGAAACCCTGGCCAAACGGCTGCGGTATCAGCTTTGATCCTGCCAAATCCGCATCGGTAAAGCCAAAGACGAAGAACTGGTTGGGGTTGGGGATCTGGTTGCCGTTGGCATCGGCCACGGTTTCCAGAAAATCGTTGTCGTTGGCTACCCAAAGAGTATGGAATTTGCTATGCCCGCACTTGATATCCGGCCCAAACGCCAGCCCTTCGATCTTGGCCGGAATGTTGCCCGCGGCAATGCCGTTGGCGGTGAGCAGCTGAACCAGATCCAGAAACAGGGTTTTGGCGACCGCATGGGTCGCTGCGGTGGCGCCATCCATGTTGGTTACGTCCACAGCATTCGAAAGATCGATCTTGAAAAGCTGTTTGACCACCGCGTCGTCACCATTGGCGCGGCCATCGCCGTCCCGCTCGTCCACCAGGAATTCATGATTGTTCAGAGCCAGAATTTCGCTGACTCCGCTGCCCGCGGTAAGCAGGTAAGCATATTCGTGAGTGGTCTGGCCGCTGCGGACGTCCATGGTAACGATGCGCAGCAGTTTCTTGGCGGCGGTTGCATCCTGAATCAGGGCATTCTGCATGATGCCGACCAGGGTTTTGCCGTCCGGCGTAATGGCTAAACCCTCCATGCCCTTGTTGGCGGTGCGCCCCACCTTGTTGTCGGTGATTTCGTCGGCGCCCACGGGCTGCAGGTCGGTCACGAAGAAATCAGAAGGCAACTGGAAGCTGCGCAACCGGATGCCGCTCTCGCGATCGAACTGATAAACATAAGGGCCGTATTCGTCGGAGATGAAAACGCTGCGTCCGTCGTTCGAAACCCGGATACTTTCCGAGTCGAGGCGCGCATCCTTGGCATAGCCCGAATCGTGGTTAGGATCGAAGTTGTCAGAGCGGCCGGTGAAGTAGTGGCGGAAGAAGGTGTTGAGCGGAGGCGTGCCCGAGCCGACGCCAAGTCCATCTCCGCTGCCATATTTCAGCGGAGTCAGGCTGAAAAGCAGGGTGGTCTTGCGCAGTTTCGGCGTCAGTGTGAACGGCAACCCGCTGCCCGATGGATTGGGCTCGAGCTCCATCTTGATGGTGTGAAAGCGGTTGATGTAGCTCACGGTGTTGTCTATGGCGTCATCGAACTCGACCGCGTTGGGGCCGCGATCCGGCACCGCGAGAAAGGTATAGCCGCCGGCGTATGCGATGCCTGAGCCGAAGCCGCCCAGCTCATCGGCGCGCACGCCGTTTTCCAGCACATAGTGCAGGCCGGAAAGGTCTTCGTAGGTACCGGCCCGGGTGTGGGTCAGCGAGCCCACCGCCAGTAGAGTGATTTGGGCATTCGATTGAGGGACAGCAAGCAGGCCAAAAGCCAGGGCCATCAAGACGACGAAAGGGAGAATTCTTCTCATGTGCAAAATGCCTCCTGGGAGATAGAAACGAAGTTCCTGGTTTTTACGTCTGGGTTTAGCGAGGAGAACCCATGATCGGCGCGGCCTTTGGCAGGGTCAAGTTAATATCCGGTTAAAACTTCAGTTCCCGATTCGTCGGTCCGCGATGCCCCCGCCAGCAGCGACTCTACGGATTTCTAGCAAGGTTGATCGGTGATACGATGAAGCCTGGCGGCGCCGGAGCGCCGGCGGCCAGGAGACGAGATGCACCAAACGTTGACCCAAGCTCCAGCTTCAGTCGAAAACCTTCTCGAAGATCGCCATCTTTTTCATCAGGCCGCTTACATTGACGGCGAATGGGTTGGGAGCGAAGGCGCCATCGAGGTGGATAATCCGGCCACTGGGGAAATCATCGGACGAGTGCCCAAGCTGGGCGCGGCCGAGACCCGCCGTGCCATTGAAGCCGCCGCTCGCGCGCTTCCCGCCTGGAGAGCCAAAACCGCCAAGGAGCGGGGCGCGGTGCTGCGGCGCTGGTTCGACCTGATGATCGCCAACCAGACCGATCTGGCCAAGCTGATGACGCTCGAGCAGGGCAAACCGCTCGCGGAATCGCGCGGCGAAGTGGCCTATGCGGCAAGCTTTCTCGAGTGGTTTGGCGAAGAGGCCAAGCGCGCTTATGGCGATACCATTCCGCAGCATCAGCCCGATAAGCGAATTGTGGTCATCAAGCAGGCGGTCGGCGTGGTGGCCTGCATCACGCCGTGGAACTTCCCCCTGGCAATGATCACCCGCAAGGCAGCGCCGGCCCTGGCCGCGGGATGCACTGTGGTCTTGAAGCCGGCCTCGCAGACCCCGTTTTCCGCTTTGGCGCTCGCTGAGCTGGCCGAGCGGGCCGGTGTGCCCAAAGGCGTGCTGAATGTAATTACCGGCGCGGCGCGCGAAATCGGCGGCGAGCTGACGGCGAATCCCATTGTGCGCAAGCTTTCGTTCACCGGCTCCACCGAGGTCGGCAAAGTCCTGATGCAACAGTGCGCGGGTACAGTAAAGAAAATATCGCTTGAGCTGGGCGGCAATGCGCCCTTCATTGTGTTCGACGATGCCGACCTTGACGCCGCCGTAGAGGGCGCCATCGCCTCCAAGTACCGCAACACCGGCCAGACCTGCGTATGCGCCAACCGGCTCCTGGTGCAGGATTCCGTGTATGACGCCTTTGCCCGGAAACTGGCCGCGGCCGTACAAGGGCTGAAGGTTTCTTCCGGGTTGGAGCCGGGGTCATCGCAAGGCCCGCTGATTGATAACAATGCGGTAGAGAAAGTGGAAATCCACATCCGTGACGCGCAGGCCAAGGGCGCTAAGGTGCTGCTGGGCGGCCGGCGGCACAAACTCGGCGGCAGATTCTTTGAACCCACGATTCTGACCGAGGTGACTCCGGCCATGCTGATCGCCCGCGAGGAAACCTTCGGCCCGGTGGCGCCGCTGTTCCGCTTCAAGACCGAGGCCGATGCCATCGCGCTGGCCAACGATACCGAATTCGGCCTGGCCGCCTACTTCTACGGCCGCGACATCGCCCGCGTCTGGCGTGTGGCCGAGGCCCTGGAGTACGGCATGGTGGGCATCAACACCGGAATGATCTCTACCGAGGTAGCGCCGTTCGGCGGCGTGAAAGAATCCGGCCTGGGCCGCGAAGGCTCGAAGTACGGCCTGGAGGAATTTCTGGAAGTGAAGTATCTCTGCCTGGGCGGGATTCAATAAGGCCCGGCCTAACCACCGAGAACGCGGAGGGAGTGCTACTGCCCGGTCGGCGACGCCTTACCCGGCGCATTCTGTGTAGTGGTAGGCAGGCTTGAGATAGCCCAGCCCCCGCCCAGCGCCTTGATCAGCAGGACGCTATCCACCATGCGGCGGCCCGAGATCTGCACCGCCGCGCGCTCATCCGAGAGTGCGGCGCTTTGTGCGGTGATGACTTCAAGATAATTGGCCACGCCTCCACGATAGCGATTATTCGAGAGCGACAAAGAATGCTCGGCGGCGCGCACGGCCGCATCCTGCGTGCTGGCTTCCTGCTCCAAGATGCGCAGGGCCGCGAGATTGTCCTCCACTTCCTGAAAAGCGGTGAGCACGTCGCCGCGATAGTTGGCGACCGCCTGATGGTATGCGGCGCGGGCCTGGTCGGAGACGGCGCGGCGGCGGCCGCCATCGAAGGCCAGCTCGACAGCCGACAGTCCGGCGGCGGCGAATCCGCTGGGGCCGGTCAGCCAGTTGGAGATGGTGGTGCCTTCGAAGCCTCCACTGGCATTGAGAGTGAGCGAGGGAAAATAGGCGGCGCGAGCGATGCCGATCTGGGCATTGGCGGCGGCGATGAGGCGCTCGCTCGAGGCAATATCCGGACGGCGCTCGAGCAGTTGCGCGGGCAACCCGGGTGGAATGACGGGCGGAGCGGCTTTCAGCGGCGCAGGCGGCAAAGTGAAAGCGGAAGCCGGCTCGCCGGTCAATACAGCAATCGCATGTTCGTATTGCGCGCGCTGAACTCCCAGGTCAAGCGCCTGCGCGCGCGTGGTTTCGAGTTGCGTCTCGGCCTGGGTGACATCCACTTGCGACGCGACGCCGCCACGGAAGCGGTTTTCGGTGAGCTGCAGGGCCTTTTCATAGGCCTTCACCGTGGAGTGGAGCAGTTCCGTCTCCGCATCGAGCGCGCGGGCGGAGAAATAATCCATAGCCAGCTCGGCGTGCAGGCTCAGGCTGAGCGATTGCACGTCAGAGGCCGTGGCCTGCTCCTGCGCGCGGGCGGCTTCGACGCTGCGCCGCACGCGTCCCCAGACATCAAATTCATACGATACGTCCACCGGCAGATTCAGATCGGTGTAGTCGGTGGTGGCCCCGAGCAGCGGGCGATTCTTCGATAGCCGGTTGCGCGAGGCTGAGGCGCCAACAGTCGCGGTCGGGTAATACTGCGAGCGGTTCTCGCCCACGATGGCGCGCGCCTGCAGAAATTGCTCCTGCGCCGCCTTCAGGCTCTGGTTCGAGACCGCGATCTTTTCTTCCAGCGCGTTTAGTTGCGGGTCTTGGTAAATCTCCCACCAGTTCCCCTTGAGCGCCTGGTCGGCGGGCTGGGCCAGCTTCCAGTTCTCGGGCGTTTCTTTATACGCGGGCGGAATGGGAGCGGAGGGCCGTGAGTAGCGCGGACCGACGGAGCAGGCGGCACAGAGCAACAGCAAAGCAAAGAGCCAAAGGCAGATTCCTCGCCGCTGCGCTGCTCGGAAGGCCAGGGAGGGAGTGCTCCGCTCTCGCGAGGCATCTGGTGCCATGCCGCCCATCACTAGTGCAGTCCTTTGGTCTGCTGGGTGGTGACGCGGACCTCTTCCCCCGAGCCGATCGAATCCGGAGGATTCACGATCACCTGATCGTTTGGTTCGAGGCCGGCCGCCACTTCTACCTCGGTTCCGAAATCGCGCCCCATGGTAATGGGTCTCAGCTGAACATGATGGCCATCGGGAACCACGGCCACGCGCAGGCCTTCACGGCGAAAAATCAGCGCGTTCACCGGCAGGATGAAAGAGGTGGCAGGCGTGGGCAGCTTGAGATGCACCTGCGCATAAGCGCCCGCCAGCAGAGTCCCGGTCGGGTTGTTGACTTCGATCTCAACCAGCAAGGTGCGGGTGGAGGCATCAATGGCGTTGGCGGTGCGCACCAGAGTGCCCTGGAAGTGGCGGCCGGGGAATTCGTCCAAAGTCAAATCGGCGCTCATGCCGGGCTTCGCCGCCTGCGAATAAGCTTCGGGAACATTCACGTACACGCGCAATTTATCGGGCTGAACGATGTGAAACAGCTCGGTGCGGGTGCCGCCGCTGCTGCCGGAATCAATCAGCGCGCCGATATCAGTGTTGCGGGCGCTGATTACGCCGCTGAAGGGCGCATAAATGCGGCTGAAGGATTCCATCTGCTGCAGCCGGCTCACGTTGGCCTCGGCCGATTGCAAACTGGCTTTCTTGGCGGCGTAGTCGCCTGCGGCGTTATCAGCATCCTGCTTCGAGACGGAGTCGCTCTTGAGCAGGCCGGCATAGCGGTCGGCGGTGATCTTCGCGAGATTGAGGTTGGCTTGTGCGGTGGCGAGGTCGGCGCGCGCCTGGCGAAGCTGCTCATCCACTTCAGGAGTTTCAATTTCCGCCAGAAGCTGGCCGGCCTTCACGTGCGTACCGATATCCGCATACCAGCGTTTGAGATATCCACTGGTGCGGGCGTAGATCGGAGCATCCATGTAGGCCTGCACGTTCGCGGGTAGAACCAGCTCCTGCGATGGCGCCGTACGTTGCGGCTCAACGACCGAGACCGTGGGAATGGCCATCTCGGCGGTTTCGCGGGCGAGAGTGTTTCGGGCCTGAATGCGCGGCAGGATGCCGGCGATGACCACCACTACGACGGCCACGAAGGCAAGCAGCGCCAGCAGCCAGCGCCCCCGGCGGCGTGCCGGTTGCGGCTCCGGGGCCGGGGCCGTAGTGCCTTCCCGAAAGTCCTGTTCCGTTTTCATATGCGCCGGCCGCTAAGCCAAGGTCTAGTGGCGCGCCTCCTTCTCCGCCGCCGTCTTTCGCATTCCGTGCAGCAGGCTGAAGAATACTGGCACAAAAAACAGGGTCGCGACCGTGGCAAAAAGCAGCCCGCCGATCACGGCGCGGCCCAGCGGGGCATTCTGCTCGCCCCCTTCGCCCAGCCCCAGTGCCATCGGCACCATGCCGATAATCATGGCAAGGGCGGTCATCAGCACCGGGCGGAAGCGCGTAAAACCGGCCTGCTGCGCGGCCGCCAGCGCGTCTTTGCCCTCCGCCATCTGTTCTTTGGCAAAGCTGACCACCAGGATGCTGTTGGCGGTGGCCACCCCCATGCACATGATAGAGCCGATCAGCGCGGGCACGCTGATAGTGGTGTGGGTGACGAACAGAATCCACACGATGCCCGTCAAGGCCGCCGGCAGCGCCGAAATGATGATAAAGGGATCGAGCCACGACTGGAAGTTGACCACGATCAGCAGGTACACCAGCAGAATCGAAAAGAACAGGCCGCTCAGCAAGCCTGTATAAGAAGAAACCATGGTCTCGATCTGTCCCCGCACGTGAAGCTGCGAGCCGCGTGGCAGCTGGTTGCGCGCTTGCGCAATCACCCGGTTGATATCCGATGACACGCCGCCCAGATCGCGCCCTTGCACCGATCCGTAAATATCAATCAGCGGCTGAATGTTGTAGTGCGAAACTGCGGCCATGCCGGTGCCGCGCTGTATGGAAGCCAGATCGGCCAGAATTTCGGGGTGTGCTCCGCTCTCGCCGCTAACCGGGATATTTTCCAGGTCCTGCAGAGAATTCACGCGGTATTGCGGAGTCTGCGTGGCGATGGAATAACTCACGCCCGTCTGAGGATTGAGCCAGAACTCCGGCGTGGTCTGGAAACTGCCGCTTAGAGAAACCAGCAGGTTGGTGGCCACATCGCGTTGGGAGAATCCCACCTGCTGCGCCTTGGTGCGGTCCACATCAATATTGAGATAGGGTTCGTCGAAGGGCTGCTGAATGTGCAGGTCCACGGTGCCGGGGACGCGGCGAATCTGCCGCATCAGGTTATCGGCGAAGTCGCGGTTGCCTTCGAGGTTATAGCCTGCCACTTGAATATCAATGGGCGCAGGCAGACCGAAGTTCAGAATCTGGCTCACGATATCGGCGGGCAGAAAAGAAAACTCCACGCCGGGAAATTCCCGCGGCAGCCGCAGGCGCAGATCATGAATGTAATCCGCCGTGGGGCGATGCCGGGGCGCCAGGCTGACCATGATATCGGCGTCAGCCGGCCCCACCGGCGCGGAGTTGCTGTACGAAAGATTGATGCCGCTGTAGGGCAGGCCAATATTGTCAATGATGCTGGCGATCTCTCTCCGCGGAATCTGCTGGCGGATGGAGCCTTCCACCAGGTCGCAAATGCGCGCCGTCTCTTCAATGCGCGTGCCGGCGCGGGCGCGAATGTGCAGCTTGAACTGGCCGGCGTCCACGGAGGGAAAAAAGTCCTCGCCCAGCCAGGGAACCAGCACAACACAGGAGAGCACGCAAGCGCCGAAGAATCCCCACAGGAAAGCCTTGCGGTGGTGCAGGCAGCCCTGCAGCCAGCGGTGGTAGCGTTCGCGGAAGCGTTCGAAGCCTGCTTCAAAGCGCGCCTGCATGCGGACGAAGGGGTTCCGGCTGCTCTTCGCGATAAGCGCCGCGTCTTCCTCGTGGCCGCGCAGAAGATACTTGGCCAGGGTCGGGACCAGGGTCCGCGACAGAAGATAAGACGCCAGCATGGCGAAAACCACGGCCTCGGCCAGCGGCACAAACAGATACTTGGCCACGCCGGTGAGGAAGAACATGGGCACGAACACGATGCAGATCGCGAGCGTGGAAACGAAGGCCGGAACGGCGATCTGCTGCGCGCCATCGAGAATGGCGTGCTGAATTTCCTTGCCCATGGCCGCATTGCGGTTGATGTTCTCTATCTCGACCGTGGCGTCATCTACCAGGATGCCCACCGCCAGGGCCAGGCCTCCCAGGGTCATGATGTTGATCGTCTCGCCCAGCGCGCTGAGCACAATGATGGAGGTCAGGATGGCCAGCGGAATCGACGTGGCAATGATAATGGTGCTGCGCCAGCTGCCCAGAAAGATCAGGATCATCAGCGCCGTCAGGCAGGCGGCGATGGTCGCTTCCTTCACCACCCCATCAATCGAAGCGCGCACGAATATGGACTGATCGGCCAGCGGCTGCACGTGCAGTTCGGGGGGAACAGACGACAGAATCTCCGGCAGCATGTCTTTCACGCCTGAGATCACGCTCAGGGTTGAGGCATTGCCGGCCTTGAGAATGGTCATCAGCGTGGCGCGGCGGCCGTTCACCCGCACGATATTGGTTTGCGGCGGAAAACCGTCGCGCACGTGGGCGACGTCCTGGATGTAGATGGTCGTATTGCCAATTGTTTTGATCGGCAGGCGGTTCAGCTCCGCAATGGTCTGCGGGCTGCCGTTCATATTCACCTGGTATTCGAGCGAGCCGATCTTCGAGGTGCCGCTGGGCAGAATCAGGTTCTGCGCGCTGATGGCATTGACCACATCCATCGGCGACAGGCCTTTCGCTTGCAGCGCCGCCGGATCCAGGTCCACCTGCACCTGGCGCTGCTTGCCCCCATAGGGCCAGGGCACGGCGCAGCCAGGCACGGTAATCAGTCGCGTGCGGATGAAATTCGTGGCGTAGTCGAACAGCTGTTGCTCCGAAAGCTTCTCTCCCGAAAGCGAAAGCTGCAGGATGGGCACGCTGGAGGCCGTGTAGGTGATGACGAGGGGCGGCGTGGTGCCCGGCGGAAGCTGCCGCAGCTGGGTCTGGGAGATGGCCGTAACCTGCGCGATGGCCTTGTCAATATCGGCATTGGGCTGAAAGAAGACCTTGACTACGGCCACGCCGTTCAGAGACTGCGACTCGATGTGCCCGATGTTATCCACCAGCGTGGTGAGTGCGCGCTCAGTCACGAAGACGATGCGGTTAGACATGTCCTGCGCATCCAGGCCCTGGTAGTTCCAGATGATGCTGACCACCGGAATATCAATGTTGGGAAAGATGTCGGTGGGCGTGCGGAGAATAACCAGCGGCCCCAGAATCAGGAGCAACAGCGCAAGCACTACAAATGTGTAAGGCCGGCGCAAGGCCAGCCGGACGATCCACATAGGTTTCCTATGGGGCGGTTACTGCCCGTACAGCCGATGCCCTTTGCCTGCTCAATCCTGGATGCTGAGCCTGAATGTTCGGACGCGGCAATCCCGGCGGGGTTCCCGCTTCAAACTTGGATTCTCCCGCCCTTTACGGCGATGCACAGTTTGTTAGCCTGGCGGCAAGGCGCACCAGCCTGAGCCAGCGCTTCGAGAGCGGCTCAGCCCTGGGCGGTCCAGCTGTCGGGACGCAAGCGGAGCGGCTGCGGGCGGGAACGGCGAAAACTAGCTCTTGACTTCAGGGTTAGGCTCTTTAGCCTCAGGTTGGTCTTTCATCCCATCCTTAAGCGCGCGGATGCCCTCGCCAATGCCCTTGCCCAGTTCCGGCAGCTTCTTCGGGCCAAAGACCAGAAGAGCAATAAAAAAAATCACCAGCAAATGCATTGGTTGAAGCAGGCCTTCAAGCATACAACTTCCTCCACAAAACTCAGCACGAGTATATCATTTCAACCCCCCAAGGGCGGCCGCGGGCCTTCGCCTGCCTTCTTCTAAAACCGAACGCAATTTCTAGGCCTGAAAGCATGATGTTCCCAATTCGGGAAAAGGTAATGAAAAAAGCACTCCTTGCACCTCCGTAACCTAGCGAATGGAGCTTGCCCAGGCTTATTTTCTGGAAGCGGACGGCATAGCTCGGGTTACCCATACAAGGCATAGCTCGGGTTACCCATACAAATGATGAACCCAACCGAAACTAATGCAGCGCGGCCAGGCGGGCCCGCGCAGGCGGTAGTGAATCCGGCCGCTCCCCTGGGACGCGCGGAAAAGCTTCCGGGCGGAGCGGCTCCAGGTCTGGAATTGGGGCCCAGGCATTCCGGCTATGGCCTGCCCTGCGCCAAGTGCCGCACCTATTACGCTGCTGATCTCGCAGCCTGCCCCGTGTGCCAGAGCGCCGAGCGTGTTTCGCCCACGGTCGCGGTCATTCCTGCCGCTGAAATCTCTGCCGAAGCACCGGTGGATGCGGCAGCGCTGGAGGCTGAGCGCGAGCGCTTTTTGCGCGAGTTTAAGTCCCAGCTCTCGGGCCAGGCCATGCAAATCAACGCCTCCGAGAGCTATTGCTGCAACCGCATCCAAAGCCACGCCGGCGGAATGGAGCCGGCGGCGGTATGCCAAAGTTGCTATGACCAGCTGCGGGCCCGCATTGATCTGCTGGAAGCTGCCTTGCACATGGATATGAAGGCCGCGGCCCAATTGGTTTACGACGCCGTCTGGGCCGACCCTTCCGATCCCACCAAAACCTACCAGAACGCCGCCCAGGCACTGCTCGGCGAATTGCACCGCCGGGCCGGCATCTCAGCGGTTCTCGGGCCGCTACAGCCTCGCACTCACTGAGCCGCCGCTGCCCTTTGCCAATCTCCCGGGCGGCGAAATTCTTGCCAGCCCGTCATCACTTCACCTTCAGGCTGACCCACTGACGCCCCGCATACAAGTGGTATCCGTCTCCTTCCTTCACAATCTGCAAGGGGACAGGGCGGTGAAGTTTCTCATCGCGGTGCGCGGTCACCGTAAACAGGTCGTCGGCGCCTACATCCATTACCAGGAATTTGCCCTCTTTGGAGAAGCCAAAGCCATACTCGCCTGGCGCCAGTTCGGTCCCCTCAACCTCGAGTTTCACCTCCGTGATGAGGAAGCCCTGATACTTTGCCGCTACATCGCTGGAATAGCCGGAGGTATCTACCAGCCCGGCGAGAACCAGTTTGCCGCCCTCGGCGGCGAACCCGGCCGAATTGCGCAATTGCACCCCCGCGGATTGACCACGGAAGAAGTACACGCCGGGCGCGACCTTCTTGACCTGCTCCGCGCTAAGAACGCCCGTTGGCGACTGCGCCCGCACAACCGACGCGAACGGGAAGCATAAGGTCAAGATCAGCAGAGCCACATGGAGCCGTTTCATAGAATTGTTCCTCCGAAAGTCTGCCAGCAAAAATATGGCAACAATCTACGCTTTGGTGAGCGCCCCAGGCAAACCCAGCGAAATCACTTTGAGCGCAAGATTTGGATAGCTCAACGCCCGGAATGGAATTACTCTGCCGCCATGACATCCAATGTGATACTCAATCTGACGGAAGCACCCATGACGCGAAACCACGAGGACCAGCAATGGCAGGCGGTGCTGGCGCGGAATTCCGAGTTTGACGGCAAATTTGTCTTTGCCGTCACTTCCACCGGCGTGTACTGCCGCCCTTCGTGCGCAGCCAGGCGCCCGCGGCGCGAGAACGTCAGCTTCTTCCGCGGGCCGCAGGAAGCCGAGCGCGCCGGTTACCGGGCTTGCCTGCGCTGCCGTCCAAAGGCCGAGGCTGCAAACCCCCAATCAGAAATGGTCAAAGCGGTGTGCCGCTACCTGGAACAGCGCCTGGATGAAACCGTTACTCTGGCCGAACTGGGGCGGGAGTTCCGCCAGAGTCCGTTTCATCTGCAGCGCATATTCAAGGCCGTGCTGGGGATTACCCCCAAGGCCTATGCCGACTCCTGCCGTATGAACCAGCTCAAACGAAATTTGCAGGCGGGGCATTCCGTGACCCGCGCTTTATATGACGCAGGCTACAGCTCCAGCAGCCGCCTGTACGAGCGGACCGCCTCGCAGCTGGGCATGACTCCAGATAAGTACCGGCGGGGCGCCATTGCCGCGCACATTCGCTACACCTGCGCCTCTTCTCCCCTGGGAAGAATGCTGATCGCGGCCACGGACAAAGGAATTTGCGCGATTCAGTTCGCCAATTCCGATGACGAACTGGAACACGGCCTGAGGCACGAGTTCCCCTTCGCCGTGCGCCGCCGCGACGACGCCGGGCTCGCCCACTGGAAAGAAATGCTGCTGCGGCAAATGCTGGGACACAAGCTAAACCGGTCTTTGCCGCTCGACATTCAAGCCACGGCCTTTCAGAAACGGGTATGGGCTTATCTGCAGGCCATTCCCTTCGGCGAAACCCAGTCCTATAGCGAGGTGGCCAAGGGCATCGGGCGGCCGACGGCAACCCGGGCGGTGGCCCGGGCCTGCGCGACCAATCCCGTGGCCGTGGCCATTCCCTGCCATCGCGTGCTGCGCGAGGACGGCGGCATGGGCGGCTACCGCTGGGGTCTGGAACGCAAAAGGGCGCTTCTTCAGATGGAGCAGCAGTAAGCTGGCGCGGGCTTCAGGCGCTGCGATGCACGGCGCTGGCCGCCGCCTTGGGGGGAGGCACCATATGGTCGCGCTCCCCGGAAGCTTTGAAAACGTGCCGCATCGAATCCAGGAAGGCAAAAACGGTGGCCGATGCTTCGTCCTTTCGCCAGGCGCAATACACTTCAATGGTGGCGTCCGGCTCATCCAGGCGGGCGGAGGCCAGCTCCACTCCTGATACTGACCGGTTCACGATGGCTCCGGCGCCGATAAAAATCGCCTTGCCTGAGGCCACCATGATGGCGCCCGCTTCCTCGTGGGCCTCGATATGCGGGCCAACCACATAAGGAGTGAGTCCATGCCGGCGGTAAAGACTGAGGATCTTGTCATACAACCCGTTGGAAAAACTGCGGTCAAAAATAATCAGGTTCTCGTCCGCAATATCCTCGATCTTCACGGCCTCGAACTTGGCCAGGGGATGGGTGCGGGGCAGCACCACCACAAAGGGCTCATTAAAAACCAGTTCGCACTCCAGATGCACCTCGTCCACAGGCGGCCGCAGAAAGCCCACGTCAATCTCATGCTGGCGCAAGGCTTCGTTCTGGGGCGTGGAAAAGACGTCGCGGCATTCCACCGTAATCGAAGGAAAGCGGCTGGCGTGCTCGGCCACTACCTTGCTGACAACGCCTCCCAGGCCTGAGGCGATGCCGATACGCAGGGTGCCGCACTCCCCCATCTGGGCATGCCGGGCAGCCTCGGTGGCGTGGCCGGCCTGAATCACAAGTTTTCTCGCCTCATCCAGGAACACCCGCCCGGCCTTGGTCAGTTCCACCCGCCGTTTGCTGCGTACGAAGAGCGTAACCCCTAGATCTTCTTCCAGTTGCCGGATTTGGCGGCTGAGAGGGGGCTGGGCAATGTGGAGCTGTTGCGCCGCTTTGCTGAAGTTGAGGGACTCAGCGACCGCAATAAAATATCGTACGTGACGGAGTTCCACGGTGCGTGATTTTATACCTGCTAGGTATCACCGGGGACAAATATATTTTGCAGCCACGGTTTGGGGACTGAATTCGTCGCGTTCTTGCAACAAACGAAGAGTTCACGGAGGCATTGGCTTCATGGGTTTCCTTCCTGCGCCTTCGTGCCCTTTGTGGTGGCGGCTTGTCTCAGGTTTCGCGGGTGTGCAAGGCCCGCAGTTTGTAGCGCTGCAGTTTGCCCGTGCTGGTCTTGGGCAATTCGGGTAGAAATTCCACCCAGCGCGGCTGTTTATACCGCCCAATTTTTTCCGCCACCCAATCCTGCAGAGTGCGGGTCAAGGGATCGCCCGGTGCGAACTCGGGGTTCAGCACAATGTAGGCGGCGGGTTTGGTAAGCCCGTTGCCGTCTTCGCGGCCGACGACCGCCGCTTCCCGCACCGCCGGATGAGCAATCAGCGTGCTCTCCACTTCCGCCGGGCTGAGCCACCGTCCATTCACTTTGAACAGGTCGTCGGCGCGGCCGGCATACCAGAAGTAGCCATCTTCATCCTGGTAGTACTTGTCACCCGTCCGCAGCCACGGCCCCTGGAAGGTTTCCTTGGTCTTTTCGTGCTGGTTCCAGTAACCCGCGCAGATTGCGTCGGACTTGATCATCAGGTTGCCGATCTCCCCCTGCGTCAGGGGATGGCCGGCATCGTCCACGATCTTGGCCTCGATTCCCGGAATCACTTTGCCGCTGGAGCCGGGCCGCGCTTCCCCCGCACGATTGGAAATCACCATGTGCAGCGCTTCGGTGGAGCCCAAAGCATCCAGGATCTCGACGCCGAAGCGTTCTTTGAAACGCTCAAACAAGGCAGCCGGAAGGGACTCGCCGGCGGAAATTGCGTTGCGGATGCTGGAAAGGTCGAACTCAGGCCCGCCCTCGCGATGATGAGCTAACAGCGCCGAGTAACTGGTGGGAACGGAGAAGAACAAAGTCGGATGATAGCGCTCGATGTCGGCATAGACGCTCTGCGGGGTGGGCCGCGACGGGGAAAGGATGGTAGTGCCGCCGCAGGAGAGCGGAAAATAACCCGCGTTCCCCAGGCCGTAGGCGAAGAACAGCCGCGCCACGCTGTAACATCGGTCGCTTTCATTCATCCTCAGGATTCCCTGCGCATAGGTCTCCGAAGTCACCACCATATCGTGATGCAGGTGCACGCAGCCTTTGGGCATGCCGGTGCTGCCTGAGGAGTAAAGCCAGAAGGCAGCGTCGTCTCTCTTGACCGGTTCGGGATCAAGCTCGGCGGAGGCGCCCGCCATGAGCTCATGCAGGGAAAGCTCAGGAGGCTGAGCCTCGCCGGCAACGATTACCTGGCGCAGATAAGGCAGCCGTTGGCGGGGAAACTGCCGCATCTGCGGCATCAGTTCCGGGCTGATGATGGCGACCCGGGCCCGGGTGTCGTTGAACAGATACTCGTAGTCCTGGGGACGCAGGAAGGTATTCGTCGGCACGGCGACTGCGCCGATTTTGATGGCGCCAAAAAAGCAGTAGAGAAATTCGGGACTATCCATCAGCAGCAGCAGCACGCGCTCTTCGGGCCGTATTCCCAGTCCGTGGAGGGCGTTGCCCACCCGGTTAGTGCGCTCCAGCAACTGCTGGTAAGTAACCCGCTGCTCGCCGCATTCGATGGCGACCCTTTCGCCCCGCCCTTCGAGGATATTTCGATCCACGAAGTAGGTGGCGACGTTGAATGTCTCCGGTAGGATCAAGGCAGGCGCAGTTTTCTCCGGGAACGCTACCCCACATCTCAAAAGCGGTGCGGGAGTATAGCACGATGAATTCCTGCCATCGTGCGCCACTGCGCACGGTGGCCAGTTTGATGCGTCAGGCCCTCATCCGGCAAGTAGTTTCCTCGACCTCGGCCGGAGCTGCAAGGGTGGGCTGCCCAAACCCTGAAAACTCCCGAGGTTTCTTTTACTTGCATGCGCGGACGTTGAGTGCGTCAGGGTCTGGAAAACCACTGCTTGGTTTCCAGTTTGATACCTCTCAGGTATGAATGCTCCACCAAACATGTATTGGACAGTTCCTTCGTTCCACACCATTCTTACCCCCTGACGTGGGGATGGCTTTCTGTTGCTGCGTGGTCTTAAGCAAAGCTGCTCTTAGGTGCGCCCAGTGCGCTGTTGTGGTTTTCTACGCCGGCAGGCACGACTCGAGGCGAGAAGAACTGTTACGGCGCCAGAGAGGCGAAGCAGCAACGAGGCCGGGTCTTACCTCACCGCATTGATTACCGCATCACCCACCAGGAGCTCGTTATGAAACTGCTTCGGCATCTTGCCGCGCTGGCTGCGTTCATTACCACATTGCTCATGGGAGTGGTATTGCTGCCCGCTCCACGCGCCTTCTCCCAGGCCTCAATCACCTACGCCACCCTGAACGGCACCATTCAGGATGAAAGCGGCCGGGCTGTAGTCAAAGCCAATGTCGCCCTGCGCGAGGTGGAGAGAAACGTCAGCTATGCCGCGACCACCAACGAAGCAGGGTATTACATCGTGCCCAACGTGCCGCCCGGGCGCTACGAGCTGACGGTGCAGTCTCCGGGGTTGAGCAAATACACCCAGACCGGTCTCATTCTGACCGTCGGTCAAACGGCAACGATCAACATCACTTTGCGCGTCGCCACCGTGAAAGAGACGGTCGTGGTCACCAGCCAGGCGCCGCCGGTCGAGCCGACCAGAACTGAGATCAGCCAGGTCATTGATACCCGCCAGATTCAGGAGTTGCCGACGGCTACACGGCAATTTGTTGACTTCGCCCTGCTCACCCCCGGCGTGGCCACCGGCCGCACCAGCCTGCAATCCACCTTCACCGAGCCCGACGTGACTCGCATTTCTTTCGGCGGCATGCGCGACCTGAGCAACGCCGTGACCGTGGACGGCGCCGATTACATTGATGAAGGCACCGGCTCGCAGCGCGCCACACCTTCCCAGGAGGCGGTCAGCGAATTTCGCGTGGTCAACAACAGCTTCGGCGCGGAATACGGCCGTGCCTTGGGCGGCATCGTCAACGTGGTCACGAAATCAGGCACCAATGACATGCATGGCTCCATCTACGGCTACATCAACAACCAGGCAGCCGATTCGAAAAGCCTCCTGACCAAGGCCCCCTACGACCAATACCGCCGCAATCAGTTTGGTGGCACGCTCGGCGGCCCGCTCATCAAAGACAAGACATTCTTCTTCACCAACTATGAAGGCCAGAGGCTGGCCCAGTCGCCTACCTATCCGGCCACTCTCACCAACGATTTGGATATCTACAACGCTGCCAAGGCGGCGCTGGGACTGCCGGCTGAGAACCTGAACGTCCTCAAGACCCTGGACAATGACAACGGCTTCGTCCGCCTCGATCACCAGTTCAACACCAATAACCGCCTGACCATTCATTACGGCATTGTGGATGCCCGCGATCTGAACGTGCTGGTGGGGGATACGCTCGACGGCGGCGGAATCGGTGCGCCCAGCGACGGCCACAACACCTTTTTGCGCGACCAGTCTCTGGTGGGCTCGGTCAACTCTCTCCTCCGGCCCAGCCTGGTGAACACCTTCCTGGTGCAGTACGCCCGCCGCACCTACAACTTTCCCGCAGTCACCGGCCAGCCCAACCTGGATGTGCCCAACACGCTCTCATTCGGCCACAACTTCGGCACCTTCGACGCCCTCAACGAAAGCCGCCAGCAGGTTTCCGACACTCTGGCATGGATCAAGGGCAGCCACTACTGGAAGTTTGGCGTGGATACCAACTTCATCCAGAATTTCGTGATCTGGCCGGGCTTCACGCCCATGCGCATCATCGTGCCCAACATCAACTGCCTGGTGGATTTCGCCCGCTACGTGAACCAAACCGCCGTGGTTCCAGAGAATCCGGCAGACGGCCCCTGCCCGACCGCCGCTCCGCCCTTCTTTTCCGGCAGCGACGTTGGCCCTAACCCCAATGACGCCCTGCTCAATGGCGTGCCCATCGTTTTCTGGGGCGCGCCCGTGGGCAGCGGCCCCATCACTCAGGGCAGCCTGCCGCCGGTAGTTCCTACCACCTGGGCCAACGCCTACGTAAACCCCCAGGATTACGATGTCCGCATCAATCACGACTATTTCGGCGCCTTCTTCCAGGACCAATGGCGCATTACGCCCAAGTTCACCCTCAATTACGGCCTGCGCTGGGATGTGGAAACCGGACTCTCGCAGATCATCAACCCCGATCATCGCGGCTTCCAGCCCAGAATCGGCTTCGCCTACGCTCCCACGCAGCACACTGTGATTCGCTCCGGTTACGGCATCTTCGACGATCACTACAACATGACGTTTTTCTTCGTCACCTATCCGCAGCGTGAAGTGGTCATTCCCAACGCCCCCCAACCGTGGGTGCGCCAGGGCAACTCGACCGCCACCTGGGTCCTCGATCAGTTGAGCTTTGACGCGCCCAACCCAGGCAATGGCTTTCTGCCACTACCGTATCCCGACGGCTCGACCGTGCCCACGCCGGCCCAGGCCGCTGCCACTCTGATCACCACCGGCCAGACCCCGCCTAACTTCAGCACCGGGCCGGGGCCGGGCCAGGATCCCAATTTCCCAGCCGGCACGTTCGTGACCAACAGCGGCGGCGGCTTCGACCGCAACACCCGCATCGCCTACTCCGAACAGGCCAGTTTGCAGATTGATCAGCAGATTGGCAAGGGTCTGGTGGTCAGCGCCGGCTATCTTTTCCTGCGCGCCCACAAGCAGGTGCGGCCGGAAAACCTGAACGTCTGCCCGCCGGGAGGCGCTGCCAACTCGGCGACCTTCTGCCCGCCGGCTTCGGCCATTCCCGGGCCGCCCATTACCCCCACCGGCCCCTTCACCGCCGACAACAAGACTCCCAACGGCAAAGACGCTTTCAGCGGCGTGCTCTATAACAACGCCGGTCTCATGTACTACCTGGATGGCAGCGGCAACGCCGCCTATAACGGCGGAACCATTTCCGTGACCGACCGGCTGGGCCAGTACTTCCGCTTCAACGCCAACTACACCCTCTCCCACACCACCGACGACGGCACCTTCCTCACCTTTGTCAGCACGCCGCAGGATTTCTACCAGCGCAGCCTTGAGCGTGCCGACTCGGTGCAGGACGTGCGCCATCGTTTCGTGGCCAACTTCACCGCCGACACGCCCAACCACGGCGTCTTGCGCAACTTCGAATTCAGCGGCATTGTGACCTTGCAATCGCCGCGGCCCTTCACCATGTTCGTGGGCAACGATGTCAACGGCGACACCAACCCGGTGACCGACCGCGTGGGCTGGTCACCACGCAACGCCTACCGCGGCGATCAGCTTTACACCGTAGATATTCGTCTGGCCCGCATGTTCCACATCAACGAACGCATCGGCCTCGACCTCGCGCTCGATGCCTTTAACGTCTTCAACCGCCAGAATATCAACGAAGTCACTTCCGTCTATGGCGGCGGCACGCCTGACTTCTGCGGCGGCTCCACTCCCTTCAACGGGCCTGTGCCCAAGCATTACAACGATGCCACCTCGCTGGCAATTCAGCACGGCCAGGTGGCCTGCTTGCCCGAAAGCGTGGGCGCCGTTGACGCGAATATCGCGCCCGGCCCGAATCCGCTCTTTGGCACGCCGCGCACCATGTTCAATCCACGGCAACTGCAGTTCTCGGCCAAGTTTACGTTTTAGCAGGTAAGGAGGGAGACCCTTGTCCCTCAGGCGAGCCTAAGGCCTCGGGCATAGGAAGGCACGGGAATCACGGAACCATGCCCCCGCCGTACTTTCCCGGCTGCTTGTCGAAAGTTTGCTTGCAGCCGGCGCAGCAGAAGTAAATGGCGCGGCCCTGATACTCAGACTTGTACTTTGCCGTGGCCACGCTGACGGTCATCCCGCAGACCGGGTCGCGCGCCTCCTGATTGAGCACGGGAAGCGCAGCGGGTTTACCCTCCGCCTGCGCTCTCTGCTTCGTGCCCTTGGCCTGGATAATCTCCGCCAGAATGCTGACCGCAATTTCCTCGGGCGACGCGGCCTGGATCTTCAGCCCCGCGGGTGCGCGCAACCGGCCGGAACGCTCTTGCGGAATTCCCCGTCCTCGCAGATACTCGAGAACTTTTTCCGTCTTGACCTTGCTGGCCACGAACGCGACATAAGGGCAATCGCTGTTCAGCGCCAGCTCCAGGGCGCCTTCGTCATCTTCTCCCTGGGTAGATACCACGATAAATGTTTGTGGCGTGAGCTTGACCTGAGCGAGGCTGAGCTTTGGGTTCACCGGCTCGGCGCCGGGAAAATTCTCGGGCTCGGCGCCGTCGGCGGCTACCGCCACCGAGTAGTGAATGGCATGGGCCAGCCAACAAAGCGCCTGCGCCACCGGAGAGCGCCCAAGAATGACGATCTGCGGCCTGGGCAGCACCGGTTCAATGAAAATATCGAGCGTGCCGCCGCTATGGCAGGTCATGGCGTAATCCACAATTCCCTCCTCGGGCGAGGCCGAAGGGCTGATGCGGATCAGCCGCGGCTGGCCATCGGCGAGAGCCTTTAGTGCTTCTTTGATTACTACCGGCTGGGAACAGCCTCCGCCGATCCATCCCCAGAGCTTGCCATCGCCGGTGATTACAGCCTTGTTACCCGGCTTGCCCGAGATCGGCGCCTCGTAGCGCACCACGGTAGCCGTGGCGAATGCTTCGCCTTTCGCCAGCAGCTCCGAAGCCTTCTTGAGAAACCGCTCGAACACGTTGTGCTCCGCTTCTGCCTCTAAAAGACACTGTGAGCAGCGCCTCTACGAATGCAGCCTGCTACAGATGCCGCTCCAGGGCCAGCAGGCTTTCCAGATTATGCGCCGGGGCGAAAACGTCAATGTGCGGCAGGGCCGCGCTCATGCCGCGAGTGAGCGGCTCATAATCCTTCAACCCCAAAAGCGGGTTCAGCCAGATAATCCTTCGCGCTCGCCGCCCCGCTGCCTGCAGCTCCAAGGCCAGCTCTTTGGGATCGCCCGTGTCCCAGCCGTCGCTCAGGATAATCAAAATCGCATCCCGCGTAAGCATTGTCCTGCCCTGCTGCCGGTTGAACTCGCGCAGGCAGCCGCCGATCTTGGTTCCCCCGGACCAGCCTGCGGCCTGCCGGGAAAGCGCGCCCAGCGCCTGGGGCAGTCGGCGCGCCCGCAGCAGGCCGGTAATTCGCACCAGGCCGGTGCTGAAAACAAAGGTCTCGGTGCGCTTGAAATGTTTCTGCAAAGCATAGGCGAAGCGGACCAGAAAAAGGCTGTAGGCATTCATGGAGCCGCTGATATCGAGAAGAATCACAAGCGGGCTGGGCTGCCGCCTCTTGGCTTTGTGCCGCAGCTCGATCAATTCCCCGCCGCGATGGATATTTCTGCGGATGGTTCGCCGCAGGTCCACCTGGTTCCCGGACTGGCTGATTTTCAGCCGGCGGGAGAGCCGCAGGCTCATCTGCCGCAACAGGCGCAGGGCAATTCTTTCGAGGTCCGGCAGATCGCTTTGCGGGACCGTCGAGAAATCGGCCGTTTTGAGCCTCTCCTGAATGCTGGCGCCGGCAACGGCGGCGCTGCCTTCCTTCGCCTTAGCGCCTTCGCCCGACCCGCCGGAAATCAACAGCGAGCCGCTGCGCCACGCCGGGGAGAGGGAAGGCGCTGCGGGCCCAGTTGGCGGCGCGGCATATTTCGGCGCGCGCTCCGCGCCTTGCCGGAATCCGGCAAACAGGCCGTCGAACAGCTCCCATTCTTCTTTTGTCGAGCACAGGGCGCAGCGTAAAGCTAAACCCAGACCGTCTTCGTCTTCACGGGCAAGGGCCCGCGCCGCTGCCAGGGCGGTCAGGGTCTGCTGCATCCCGCCCGAAAAGCCGTTCTCCCGGGCGAAACGGCAGAACTCTACGATCGTGTTGGCAAGATCGTTGTCTTCCCGCATGGCCCCAGCTTTCCGCGTAACTTTCACCGCCCCCCCGGCCCAGAAAAAATCACAGCTACCGCGCACGGGCAAGGATCTTCTCAATCCCCTGGCTGCTGATTCTCGCCGTGTCCTCCACTGATTTCGAGAGGCAGGCCAGGGTCTGTTCCGCTGTTTGCGCATCCAGTTGATGCTTACCCAAAGCCATGACGGCTTCTGCGCAGTCGAGAGTCTCGGCCACGCCCGGAGGTTTGACCAGATCGAGTTCGCGCACCGACTGAACGAAGCGCACGATCTCTCTGCCCAGCTGTTCTTCAATTCCCGGCAGCCGGGCGCGCACGATCTTCATCTCTTTTTCCAGGCTGGGATAGTCAATCCAGTGGTAAAGACAGCGGCGCTTGAGCGCATCGCTCAGCTCGCGGCTGCGGTTGGAAGTAAGAATCACATAGGGAACATGCTTGGCCTGGATGGTGCCCATTTCCGGAATACTGATCTGAAAGTCGGAAAGCAACTCGAGCAGAAACGCCTCAAAAGCTTCGTCGGCGCGGTCCACTTCGTCAATCAGCAGGACGGGCGAGGCTTCTTCCACCAGAATGGATTGCAGCAGCGGCCGCTCCAGCAGAAACTCGCGGCTGAAAATGTGCTTCTCTTTTTCCTCGAGGGTGCGTTCCGCTCTTTCCTCGATTTTGATCGCCAGCAACTGCTTCTGGTAGTTCCACTCATAGACCGCCGAGCTGACATCCAGCCCTTCATAGCATTGCAGCCGGATGAGGCGGGTTTCAAGCAGCGCAGCCAGCACTTTGGCGACTTCGGTTTTTCCCAGCCCGGCGTGGCCCTCGATCAGCAGGGGCTTGCCCAGTTTTGAAACGAGAAAAAGGCTGGTGGCGAGGGCGCGGTCCGTAACGTAGCCCAGGCGTTCGAAGCCTTGCATGAGTGCTTCCACGTCTTTGATCTGTTTGCCTTCGGGAAGCCTGGGAGGCGCCATGGTGGTTGGGGCTCAGGATTCGTGGCGGAAAATTCCCTTGGCGGCCTGCCAGGCGACCGAGGCCGCGCTGACCGGCTTGGCCTCGCCCGAAACTTCCGTTCCTTCGAGCGCCGCCTGAAAATTCCTGGTGAACTCGCCGAACATGATGTTGGAAACTTCGGTGATCACCCGCGACCCCATCTGCGCCAGAATGCCGACTACGGTGATTTCCGAGACGCTGGTCACCTCAGTCCCGCCGTCGGGCAGGGCCCTGAGCTTGCCGGTCATTTTCATGGAGGCGCTGCCCCGGCCGCGCACGTCGCTTCCTTTTCCCAGGATTTCGATCTCGTGGTTCTGGGGGTCGAGGCGCTCTATCTGTACTTCGCCTTTATAGTCGGTCACGCTGGGCCCGACTTTCACTTTGATCGTTCCTTTGTACGTCTTCTCGTCCACCTGTTCGGTGATTTGCGCTCCCGGCACGCAGGTCGCAACTTTGCGGGGATCGCTCAGAAAGCTCCACACTTTCTCTACCGGTTCCTTCACCTCAAACGTTTTTTCGATGCGCTGGGCCATGAAACTTTCTAGTCTGCGACTCCCTTCTCTTTCAGCACCTGCCACACCTTCCAGGGCGTAACCGGCATATCAATGTGCTTCACCCCGAGATGCGAAAGCGCATCCACCACGGCGTTGACGAAAGCAGCGGGCGAGCCGACGTTCGGCGATTCCCCTACGCCTTTGGCCCCGAAAGGATGATGCGGCGAAGGGGTGCAGGTTTTGTCGGTCTCCCAGTGCGGAGTTTCCACCGCCGTCGGCAGCAGGTAATCCATGAAGCTGCCGCCCTGCACGTTGCCGCTCTCGTCATAATCAATCTGCTGCATGAAAGCGATGGCCAGGCCTTCGGTCAGGCCGCCGTGAATCTGGCCGTCCACGATCATGGGGTTGATGATGTTGCCGCAGTCATCCACGGCCACAAAGCGTCGGACTTTGACCTCGCCCGTGCCCTTGTCAATATCCACCACGCAAACGTAGGTGCCGAATGGAAAGGTCAGGTTGGGCGGATCGTAATAATCCACCGCCTCAAGACCGGCTTCCAGGCCCGGCGGAATGTTGGTGTAAGCGGCGAAGGCAATTTCCTGGATGGTCTTTGCCTTGCCAGGCGCGCCTTTCACGGAGAACTTGCCCGGCTCCCATTCCAGGTCTTCCTCGCTGCATTCGAGCAGATAAGCGGCAATTTTCTTCGCCTTGTCGCGAATCTTGCGCGCCGCCACCGCGGTGGCTGCTCCCGAAGTCGGCGTGCTGCGGCTGGCGTAGGTGCCCAGGCCATAGGGCGCGGTATCGGTATCGCCCTCTTCCACGGTAACGTCGGCGGCGGGAATGCCCAGCTCCTGCGCCACAATCTGCGCATAAGTGGTCTCGTGGCCCTGGCCCTGGCTCTTGGTTCCCATACGGCAAATGGCCTTGCCCGTGGGGTGAATGCGAATTTCGGCGCTATCGAACATCTTGATGCCCAGAATGTCGAAGGTGTGCGCCGGCCCGGCGCCCACAATCTCCGTGAAGCTCGAGATGCCGATGCCCATCAGCTCGCCCTTCTTCCGCTTTTCCTCCTGCTCCTTGCGAAGCTGCGGATAGCCGATCTTGTCCAGCGCCAGCTTCATGGCGGCTTCGTAGTTGCCGCTGTCGTAGGTCCAGCCCAGAGTGGACTTATAGGGAAACTTCGACTCAGGAATGAAATTCTTGCGCCGCAGTTCGGCGGGGTCCATCTTCAGATCCAGCGCCAGCACATCCACCACTCTTTCGATCAGGTAGGCCGCCTCGGTCACGCGAAAAGAGCAGCGATAGGCAATGCCGCCCGGCGCCTTGTTGGTATAAACCCCATCCACTTCGCAGAAGGCGTTGGCAAAATCGTAGGAGCCGGTGCAGATGCTGAATAGTCCGGCGGGAAACTTGGTCGGCTGCGCGGCCGCATTGAAGGCCCCGTGATCGGCCAGCGTCTTCACCCGCAGGGCCTGCATCCTGCCATCTTTGTCGGCGGCAATCTCCGCCGTCATATGGTAGTCGCGGGCAAAGCCGGTGGATTGCAGGTTCTCCGAGCGCGTCTCGATCCACTTCACCGGCACTCCCAGCGTCAGCGACGCCACCACGGCGCAGACATAGCCGGGATATACCGGAACTTTGTTGCCGAATCCCCCGCCGATATCCGGAGAAATGATGCGGATATTCTGCTCAGGAATGCCGCCGACCAGGGCGAACACGGTGCGGTGGGCGTGCGGGGCCTGCGAAGTCATATAGACCGTGAGCTTGCCCGTAGCGCTGTTGAAGTCGGCTACGCAGCCGCAGGTTTCAAGCGGCGCCGGATGGCAGCGCGGGAAAAATGCATGCACCTCGGCCTTGACCGCGGCTTTCTGGAACACCTGCTCGGTGGCCTGCCGGTCGCCTACTTCCCAGTGAAAGATGTGGTTGTTTTTCTGCTCGCGGTCTTCGCGCAGAACCGGGGCGCCGGGATCCATGGCTTTGTGTGGGTCCACCAGCACCGGCAACTCTTCATACTCCACTTCCACCAGTTCGGCGGCGTCGGCTGCGGTATAACGGTCTTCCGCCACCACGAAAGCCACTTCCTGCGACTGAAACAGCACTTTGCCCGTGGCCAGCACCATCTGCTTGTCGTAAGAAAGCGTGGGCATCCACGATAAATTGGCCTTGGCCAGGTCCTCTCCCGTGATCACCGCCAGCACGCCCGGCAGTTTCTTGGCCGCCTCGGTATTCACGCTCTTCAGCCGGGCATGCGCGTAGGGGCTGCGCACCATCTGCCCGTAAACCATGCCCGGCAGATGCACGTCGTCCACATAATTGCCCTTGCCCTGAATGAACCTCATGTCTTCTTTGCGCTTGATGGCGTGGCCCATGCCGCCGATTTCAGGAGATGTCTTGTGCATTACCTTGCCCCTCCTTGCGCCATCCTTTGCTGTTCGAGCTTGCCCGCCGCGTACTCCACCGCTTTCACGATGTTCTGGTAGCCGGTGCAGCGGCACAGATTTCCCGAGATCCCCCAGCGAATCTGCTCTTCGCTGGGCTTGGGGTTCTTGCTCAGCAGCGCGTAAGACGACATCAGCATGCCCGGCGTGCAAAAACCGCACTGCAGGCCGTGTTCCTCTTTGAAGCCTTCCTGCAAGGGGTGCAGCTGGCCATCTTTCATGAGGCCTTCGACCGTGGTAAGTTCACCGCCCTCCGCCTGCACCGCAAACATGGTGCAGGATTTGACCGTGCGCCCATCGAGCACCACCGTGCACGCCCCGCAATGGCTGGTATCGCAGCCGATATGTGTGCCGGTAAGGCCCAGCACTTCGCGAATGAAGTGAACCAGCAGCAGCCGGGGTTCCACATCCGCCTCGCGCTCCCGCCCATTCACCTTCACGCGGATTGTTTGCTTCTTCAACATGGAAGGTCCTCCGCCAGTTTTCGCGTGATCACTTGCCCGCGCGCTCGGCCGCCCGGGTGAGCGCGCGCCGCGCCAGTTCTTTGACCAGGCCTTTCTTGTACTCCGCCGGACCGCGCAGATCGGCGCTCGGCTGGGCGTCTTCGGCCGCCAGTTGCGCGGCCTGCGCAATGTTGGCCGCGTCGAGCCTCTTGCCCCGCAGAAAATCTTCCGCCTTCCTTGCCTTGATCGGCGCCGGGCCCACGTTCGTCAATCCAATGCCCGCTTTCTGGCATAGGCCTTTGCCGTCGAGCGTCACCTGCGCCGCCACCGCCGCCGTGGCGAAGTCGCCCACTTTGCGCTCCAGCTTGAAGTATGCGCCGCCGCTATGCGCCGGCGGCGCCGGAATGCGAATCTCGGTAAGAATCTCGCCCGGCTGCAAGGCGGTGGTAAACACCGAAAGAAAGAATTCCTCGATCGCGACCACCCGCTCGCCTTTCGCTCCCATCGCGACAATCTGCGCGCCCAGCGCCAGCATGGTCGCCGGGTGATCATTCGCCGGGTCGCCATGCGCCAGGTTGCCGGCCACCGTCGCCATGTTCCGCACCTGGGGATCGGCAATCACGTGCGCGGTATCGAGAATGATGGGATATTTCGACTGAATCAGCGGCGAGGCCTCAAGATCGGCCTCGCGGGTAAGCGCGCCGATCTTCAGAAAACCGCCTTCCTCCTTGATGTAGGCCAGCCCGGCAATGCGGTTGATATCCACCAGGAAGGCCGGCCGCGCCAGCCGCAGCTTCATCATGGGAATCAGGCTCTGGCCGCCGCTCAGAATCTTGGCGTCCTCCCCGTGCTGCTGCAGCAGAGAAATCGCTTCCGGAATAGTCTTGGGCCGTAGGTACTCGAACGCTGGCGGGATCATGCCTGCACCCCCTTTTCCCTGCGCGAGAAGGCACCGCCGAAGGTCTTGAGACGACTGGATTCGGAGAGAAAAACAGCGGGCATAACCTTACCACACGGGCAATGGTTCACAAAACCCCGGCCAGCTTGCTGATGCACGAAAAACACGCAGGCCTCGCTTCATGGGTCTCCTTCGCGTGCCTTTGTGTTCTTCGTGGTTATGATTTCCCGCCACCGGTAGTTACCCGCTGCCGCCAATCCTCAATGGCCTTGCGGATCGCCTCCGGCGCCAGATTGCTGCAGCGCATTTTGTACTCCGGAATGCCGCCCAGGGCATCCGCCACCGCCTGCTCGCTGATCTGGTAAGCCTCCCCCACCGGTTTGCCCAGCACCATTTCCGTGGCCACCGAAGAACAGGCAATGGCAACGGCGCATCCCATGCACTTGAACTTTATCTCTTCGACAATATTCTGTTGGATGCGCAGGGTGATCAGAACCGTGTCGCTATCCACCGGGCTTTTCACCACCGCCTGGCCTGAGGGGTCGGGAATACGGCCGGCATTGCGCGGATTGGCGTAATGATCGCGCACCTGGTCGCTGTACAAACCGCCCTCCCCGCGCATTGAACCGCGCGATTGCCGAAGCATATGATACGTCACGGATATGTTCGCGGATTTGTACGCCAAAGCGGCGGAACTGGCGGCCCAGGGGCGGTCCTTCGCCGTGGCCACAGTCGTGCGCGTGGAGGGTTCGTCATCGGCCCGGCGCGGCTCCAAGGCCATTATTGACCAGGATGGCAAGCTGCTGGAGGGCTGGGTCGGCGGCGGCTGCGCCGAGAGCGCAGTCAAGAACGAAGCCTTAAAGTGCATCGCACAAAAACTGCCCGCGCTGATCACGCTGGATATGACCGATGAGCTGCTCGGAGTCGGCATGCCCTGCGGAGGAAAGATGGACGTTTATATCGAGCCGGTCCTGCCCAGGCCGGAGCTGCTGATCGTGGGCCACGGGCAAATCGCCGAAACCCTGGCTACGCTCGGACACTTGCTGGGGTTCCGGGTTTCGGTGAACGACCCCGGCGCCGAGCCCGCCGCCTTCCCTCAGGCGGAACGCGTAGTCACGGAAGATTTCGATCTGGTCGAAACCCCCGTCGGGCCGCACACTCACGTGGTGATCGCAACCCAGCACAAGAAAGACCATCTCTGGCTGCAGAAAGCGCTGCAGGGCAACGCCGCCTATGTCGCGCTGATCGCCAGCCATCATCGCGCCCGCCTGGTGCTCGACTATCTGCTGGCCACCGGCATTTCGGCGGAAAAAGTGGAAAAGGTCTGGGCCCCCGCGGGTCTTGACCTGGGCGCGGCCACCCCTGAGGAAATTGCGCTGAGCATCGTGAGCCAGATCGTCGCCCTGCGCCGCGGCGGAAGCGTGAAACCGCTGCACCCGGGCGAAGACGCCGCCGGCAGCGCCGCCGACCGCGTGATTCGCCAGTGCGAAACCGGCTAGGCAGAGAGAAACTACCCCCGCTGCCGCATCTGCTTCACCATCTCCGCCATGATGCTTAAGGCGACTTCCTCGGGAGTCTTCGCCCCGATTTCCACGCCGGCGGGCGCATGAACCTGGGCCAGTTTCTCCGGCCGAATTCCTTTCTTTCGCAGGCTGTTCAGCACCTCTTCCGCCCGCTTGCGGTTGGCCACCAGCCCAACGTACGCGCAGCCCGTCAGCAGGGCCTGCTCGACCGCTTCTTCATCGAACCGTCCCCGGCTCGCCACGATCGCATAGCGTTCTCCGCCCGGCGGAAGCCGGGAAAAATCCAGTACCCGCAATATTCGGTCGGCTTGTGGCACATCTTCTCGATCCAGCAATGGGTCTGCGACCGTAACCGCAAAGCCCATAAACTTGCCCAACTCCGCCAGCGCCCGGGCCAGGTCATCCCGCCCGGTAATCACCAGCTCCGGCCGCGCGCTGGCAGCCTCTGAGGTCTCGCCTCTGCCTTCCAGGTCAGCCAGTTCGAATAACTCTGCGCCGGCGCCCGCCGCGTTGAGCTGCTGCAGGTCGTCCTTTGTATCCACATCAATCAGCACTCCCACATCGTGCACCTCAACCTTCACGATTCCTTCCGAATGGCTGCCGAAAATTGCGCGGCAGCCGACATCGCCGCCCAGCGCCATGACCTCGGGAAAAACCGAGCGGTCCAGCAGCACCGGGTTGCCGCGGAAACCCCGATACGTAGGAATCACAATCTGCGCTCCCGAGTTCCTGTGCTGCTCCATCAGCCGGTCGAGCGTTTCCGGCTTCACGAAGGGCTGGTCGGCCAGAATGATCAGCGCCGCCCCGGCCCCGGGCCGCACCGCCCCCAGCCCGGCGCGCAGCGAGGTGCCCATGCCCTGCTCATAGTTCTCATTGATGACTTTCTTCACCCCCGCGGGAAGAAACTGACTGACCGCTTCGGCGGCAAAGCCCAGGACCACCACAACCTCATCTGCCTGCGAGGCGAGCGCGCTCTCCATGGCGGTCTCCAGCAGCGCCTTGCCGCCAATCTTCAATAACTGCTTGGGCTCGCCCATGCGCGTGGATTTGCCTGCGGCCAGAATGACCGCCGCCACCCCCGAGTTGTTTACTTTTCCCGCCATCGGACGCTACGAGAATACAGCCATTCGAGACCTACGTGCTCTCCCCGCACCCTCTGCCGATTTCTTTGCCTGTTTGCAATTTTCTTCGCGTCCTCGGCGGATTTTCTCCGCGCCCTCTCCGGATTAAGCTTTTGGCTCTGGCCGCCAGTTTTTAGAGCGCAAAGTTCGCAGAGAACGCCCACCAACCCCGCCGACTATAATTCTCGCCATGGCCGCCAGGAATATGCGCTGGAAGGGCGCGCACGAGCAGATCGAGGCCCTCCGCGAAAAAATCCGCCACCACGAGTATCTCTACTACGTGCTCGACTCACCCGAGATTTCCGACGCCGACTTCGATGTGCTCATGAACCAGCTGAAAAAGCTCGAAGCCGAGCACCCTGAACTGGTCACGCCCGATTCCCCCACCCAGCGCGTAGGCGGCAAGCCGCGCGAGGGCTTTTCGAAGGTGCGCCACTCTTCGCCCATGCTCTCGCTCGATAACACTTACAGCGAAGACGAGTTGCGCGCCTGGGAGCGGCGGGTGCACGAACTCAGCGGCCGCAAAGACATCGAGTACGTCTGCGAGCTGAAGCTCGATGGCATGTCGCTGGC
>DATIYF010000002.1:0-37938 GCA_035517775.1 Terriglobales bacterium | reverse complement strand
GCGATGGTAAGCGTACAGGTCGGCGAGAATGCGTCCCTGCGGATTGAGCAAAAACGCATAAACCCCGTGGCCGATCTCCAGGTCGCGGATATTGTTGCTGACCATGCCGTTGAGCCAGCGGACCCGGTCGCCGCCGCTGATGGAAATCTTCGCCCGTCCGGCGAGGTCATAGACCCCGCATCCGGATACCAGCGCTGCAAACTCGGCCTTCAGTTCGCCAGCCGTGCGCGCCTGGGTCGCCGGTGTCTCCTGCAAACTCGTAGTCATCGCTGCTGCGGAATCCCTCATGGAGATTATAGCGAAGCGGGCGCGCTCATAAGGAGCGGGCGTGCCGGGGCCCTACGGCAACCCATTTTTCAGTACACTGTGCATGCGTGGGCCAGAAAAAACGCATCGCAGTCATTCCCGGCGACGGCATCGGCAAAGAGGTTATTCCCGAGGCCGTCAAGGTCATCCAGGCCAGCGGCGCTCCGGTTGAGACCACCGTTTTTGACTGGGGCGCGGAGCGCTATCTCGCCGATGGCGTGACCGTGCCGCCTGAAGGCTTCACCATGCTGGCGCGCGAATTCGACGCCATTCTGCTGGGCGCCATGGGCGATCCCCGCGTGCCTTCGAACATCCACGCCAAAGAAATTCTGCTCGATATGCGCTTCAAGATGGACCTCTACGCCAATGTGCGCCCAGTCCGCCTGCTCGATGCGTCGCTCTGCCCGCTGAAGAATGTCGAACCGAAGGATGTGGACTTCGTGGTGATCCGCGAAAACACCGAAGGCGTGTATGTAAACGCCGGCGGCGTCTTCAAGCAGGGAACTCCCGATGAAGTTGCCGTACAGGAAGATATCAACACCAGTAAAGGCGTGGAGCGCGTGATCCGCTTCGCCTTCGATTATTGCGAACGCCACACCAGGAACGGGGGTTCGCCGCGCCGCCGCGTGCTCATGAGCGACAAGTCGAATGTGCTTACATACGCGCACGGCCTGTGGCAGCGAGTGTTCAAGGAGGTGGCGCAGGAGCATCCCCAGATCAAGGCCGAGCACATGTACGTGGATGCGCTCTGCCTGCAGATGGTGCGCGACCCGCGCCAGTTCGACGTGATCGTGACCAACAACATGTTCGGCGACATTATTACGGACCTCGCGGCGGCGCTGCAGGGCGGGCTGGGGATGGCCGCCAGCGGAAATATTCATCCCGGCAGGACGTCTATGTTCGAGCCGGTGCACGGCTCGGCGCCGCCGATTGCCGGGAAAAACATTGCCAATCCCCTGGGCGCAATTCTGACCTCGGCCATGATGCTGGAGCACCTGGGATTGGCCCCAGAGGCAAAGCGAATCGAGAACGCAGTGCTGGCGGCGGTGCGCGATAAAAAGACCACTGTGGATGCGGGTGGAAATTTGGGCACGCATGAGGCCGCCGCATGGGTCGAGGAGCGTGTGGCGAATTCGAGATAAAGACACAGTTCGCCGCAGGGTCCCAGGTTACACTTTGGTTCCCCGTCGCAATTGCTGCGCGTTGGCCTACAATTGACCTAAGGCTCCCAGCGGGGGAGCGCGTTTGCTCACGCGCCCCGATCCAAGCCGCAATTTCTCGATTTCATCATCCTGCCGCGAAGCAGGGAAGGGGAAGATATGGCAACCACCGCACCGGTCCAGTTAGAACGCAAGGTCAACGAATTTCTTAGCCAGCCCAGGAAGTTGCTCATCGGCGGAGAGTGGGTGGAGGCCGTTTCCGGCAAGACCTTTGAGACCTACAATCCCGCGACTGGCGAAGTGCTTGCCCAAATCGCCGAGGGCGGCCGGGCCGATGTTGATCTCGCCGTGAAGGCTGCGCGCAAGGCCTTTGAGAGCGGGTTCTGGCCGGAGATGCTGCCCGCCCAGAGAAGCCATCTCTTGTGGAAGCTGGCCGACCTGATCCAGCAGCACCATGAAGAATTTGCTGAGCTTGAGACTCTGGACAACGGCAAGCCGGTGCTGTTTTCGCGGCTCGTGGACGTGCCCACCGCCGTCGAGGTATTCCGCTACTTTGCCGGCTGGGCCACCAAGCTCGAGGGCAGCACCATTCCTCTCTCGGCGCACGGCGGGAAATACCTCGCCTATACTTTGCGCGAGCCGGTGGGGGTGGTGGGTCAAATCATTCCCTGGAATTTCCCCCTCATCATGGCGGCGTGGAAGCTCGCCCCTGCTCTCACGGTAGGCTGCACAGTGGTTCTCAAACCGGCCGAGCAGACTCCGCTCACCGCGCTTCGCCTGGGCGAACTGATCGTGGAAGCCGGCTTCCCCGAGGGTGTGGTCAACATCGTCACTGGCTTCGGCGAAACCGCCGGCGCAGCCCTGGCCGCTCATCCCGATGTGGATAAAGTCGCTTTCACGGGCTCAACCGCGGTGGGCAAGATGATCGTGAATGCGGCCAGCGGAAATTTGAAGAAGGTTTCTCTGGAGCTGGGCGGCAAGTCTCCCAACGTGGTTTTCGAGGACGCCAACCTCAAGACGGCGATCCCAGGCAGCGCCAACGCGGTTTTCTTCAACCAGGGGCAGATTTGCACCGCGGGCTCGCGCCTTTTCGTGCAGAAAGGCGTTTTCGACCAGGTTGTGGAGGGAGTCGCCAAAATGGCGAAAAACTTCCACATCGGCCCGGGAATTGATCCCGCGAACAACATGGGGCCGCTGGTCTCGCAGGAACAGCTCGAGCGGGTGTGTGGATACCTCGAATCTGGTGCCCAGCAGGGCGCCAAGGCAGTCGCCGGCGGACGAAGAATCTCTGGCCCGGGATACTTTGTTGAGCCGACGGTGCTGGTAGATGTGAAGCCGGAGATGAAAGTGGTTCGCGAGGAGATTTTCGGCCCCGTGATTACTGCCATTCCGTTTCACGAGCCGGAGGAGGTCGCGGCCTTCGCCAATGACACCGTGTATGGCCTGGCCTCGGCGGTGTGGACTCGCGACCTCAGCAAGGCCCATCGCACCGCCGCCAGGCTGCGCGCCGGCACGGTCTGGATCAATTGCTACAACGTCTTTGATCCGGCTTTGCCCTTCGGCGGCTACAAGCAGTCGGGCTGGGGACGCGAGAGCGGTCGCGCTGTGCTTGATCTGTACACGGAAAACAAATCGGTCTGCGCCCAACTGTAGAGACCTTGCTTGCAAGGTCTCGGCCGTCCCTACGACTACAAGCCTTAGCCCACCACTCCGCCCAGGGCGACCGCGGAGCCGGCAAGGGCAATGAAGATGCCCGCGTACCAGAAGCCGCGTTTCTCGGAAAGTAAGGTAATGGAAGTGATTATCAGGGAAACTTCCAGCAACACTTCCGCCAGATCGTAGTAATCGGTGCGCCTGCGCCAGAGCCTGGTCTCTTCCTCAAGTTTTCTGGCATCGGCCTCCAGATCCTTCTGCTCTTTGCTATAGCGCTCCGCTTCGGAGGCATATTTTTCGCGCAGCCGGGCCAGCTGCCCAGGGTCTTTGGGGTCAAGGAACGCGCTCATATCCACGAACATCTGGTCGTTGTGCCTGCGAATGGTCTTGGCCTGATAATAGGCCCATTGATCGGTAACTCGGGTCTGGGTGAGAATCTCCTCGGTGTGGGCGCGATGTCCAAGCAGGGCCACCGTCGCCACCAGGACGGCCAGAACGGCCATGGTGAACGAGACCGGCACTTTATCCGGATCGTGCCGGGCATGCTCGGCGCCCTCGTGCAGTTCCTGCAGCTGTTCTGAGCTCATCGGATGCTGGCTCCTGTGGAGTGCGACCTTTGCCGGGAAAATCGCCATAGCATAGCATCGCTGGGGAATTCCGCGGCTTCTCTTTCCGCCTCTCATTCAAGTGGCGGCAAGCCCGATGTGAGCAAGTTTGCCGCCCGCTCCTTCGAAGAACCAGGGACGGGAAGAAACTGCCGATCAGTCGGCAGTGATGACCGGGAGTCGGCAGCTTTTACCTTCGGCCCTGGGGTCTGAAACCGCAAACGGTTTGATTTGAGCCAGTTCCTTTCCAAGGCGAACGGCGCGCAATGTGCACAGCCTGGGTGATCCTCCGGTAAAGTTTTTCGCGTCGGATCGAGACACATGCTTCATAAATGCGCCAATCCCTCATGCGGTAACCCCTTTCAACACCTGGGCCAAGGAAAGCTGTTTCAGATTGAAACCGAGGAGCGCGGCGCATCGGCGATCGAGGCTCGCGGAGGCGCTCACAGGCGCAGGTTGATGCGGCGGGTGGAACGCTATTGGCTGTGCGACCAGTGCGCGCCGTGGCTGACCCTGGTGGTGGAACGAGAAAGAGGCCTGATCACCGTGCCGCTGCCTCGGCCGCAGCGGGCGCCTGCACTCGCCGGGGCGCAAATGCAGGTGCAGAAGTACCCTGTTGCGGGCGCGGGCAGTTAGGCAGGCAAAGACGAAAGGCGGCTGCCATGGAGATTTTCCGGCTTTTAACTTGCACCATTTGCGGAGCGGAGACCCTGGGGGATCCGGGCTGGTTTTTGGTCACCGAAGATCCCTGGCACGATCGGCTAAGGATTCTTTACTGGAATGACCGCCTGGCCGGCCTGGAGGGCGTACATTGCGCGTGCACGGCTGAGCACATGCAAGAACTGGTGGTGCATTGGATGACCACCGGAAGCCTGCATTACCCGTTTGCGACGCAAATGGCCGGGCGTGGGACCCACCAGGAGTCACGCCTCGCCCAGTTGGCAGGCCCGGAGCGCGAGCGTTTCGGCATGCGGGCGATCGGCGAACTCTCGGTGCATCGCGAGAGCCTGCAACGCGCGTTGAACGAGAACCCTCACTCTCTCAAGACCATTCTGGAGGCGCTCGCGGCCGCTTTGCAGCCCGAGGCCGGCCCGGAATACAGGTCGGCAGACCAATACAACGCGCATTCCGGGGTGGTTCACCAAGCCTGAAGCTGGCTGGCTCCGTTGCGCAGCCGAGTTGCAGTTCGGGCGCCGGAGAGTCCGGAAAAGGCTAGGGAACCGTTATGCGCCTGCAAGGCGCACCACATGCGGTTGGGGGTTTTGAAGAGCTCTTAAGTGCCTCTGTGGGTTATGTTTCTTAGTTTCCGGCTTTTAGCCCACGGTTGCCGGTTTCCAATTCAGCATCAACGGCCGAAGTAAGCCGCGTTCTGCTCCGCGAAATGCCTCTTCCCCTCCGGCAGGTCGTCCGGCGCATGGATCGAATCCGAAGTGCAGGGCGGCACGCAGGCCCCGCAGTCAATACAGCCCTCAGGATCAACAAAAAGCTGCGCTGTCTCGGCAAATCCAGCCTCGCCTGGCTGGGGATGAATACTGCCAGTCGGGCAGGCTTCCACGCAGAGCAGGTCCTTCATGCAGGTATCGGTAATCACGTAAGCCATTGGTTCCCCCCATCACCTTGAATTCAATTTAGAGACCGCTCTGTTGTCTTGCTGTGAGGCTGATCACAGCCCCGAGTGCAATGTGTCACGGGGGACACAGCGCCTACATCTGTACACATCTCCGCTGCCTAGCAAAACCAATAAGTACCGAGGGATCAATGCCATAGGGAATGGCCGCAATGCTGCGGTGAGCTCACAGCGGAGTGGCGGGAGGTCGCAATGCAATTCGTAATGACAGCTATGGCAGTCGTGGCGGGGTTGGTCTTCTCCATGGCAATTTCCTTGTTCGTGGAAGAACTCATATTTGGCAAAGTCTTCCCTTTGTTCTTTGCCCAGCCGGCGGTGGCGCCGGTGAGGACGGTCCAGAAGCGCTGATAATCAAGGAGGTCCTATGCTTTTTCTCAAGTACTTGTTGATGGCAGGCGGGATCGGCATGATCCTGACAGCTGCGGCCATGCTGGGTTATGACCTTTACCTGGAACTGCTTTACCGGAGAGCTCAGGCTGCCGGCGGTCCGTTTCGAGAGACTCGCGACATCCGCTGGAGGGGTTCGCTGGCGCTAGCGATGCTGGCCTGGGGGCCGATTCTGCTTTCGCTGGGCATTGTGGTGGTGCCCAGCGGGATGGCGGCGGTAAGACTCAGCCAAACCAGCGGCACTCTGCCGGGAACCCTCTATCCAGGAGCGCATTTCATTACTCCGCTGGCGGAGAGCGTGGTTCTGTTCGATACGCGAGACCAGCTCTTCACCACGGGGGCTGTGGAAGACGGGAAAGTGCGGTCCAGCGCCTCGAAGGTTGAGCCACTGGATGTGCAGTCGAGAGAAGGTCTGGCCCTCGGACTTGCCATCACCGTGCGCTTTCGGCTGGATCCACGGCACTTGGACTATATCCAAAGCAACCTGCCGCAGCCGGTGGAAAAGGAGATTGTGCCGGCGGTGGTGGCCAGCGCCTGGCGGGAGCTGGCGCCCAACTACACCGTGCGGGATATCTTCGCGGCCAAGCGCGAGGAAGTCCGGCAGCGCGCCGCCGGTGTCATTACTCAGAAGCTGGCCAGTGACGGAATTATCGTGAAAGAAGTCATGCTTCGCGACATCCAGCTGCCGCCGGAATACGCGAAGGGCCTGGAGAGCCTTCTGCTCAAAGAACAGGAGAACGACCGCATGGGCGTGGAGACCGAGATCCAGGCCAAGCAGGTGAAGATTGCCGAACTCGAAGCGGAAGCGACGAAGGCGCAACAGGTAAAACAGGCTGAGGGCGAGGCCCAGGTGCGGGTTTTGCAGGCCAAGGCGGAGGCCGATGCCATGCAATACACCTTGCCGCTGAAACAGAAGCAGATCGAGCAATCGAAGCTGGAGGCCGAGGCGCGCAAGGAGGCGACGGTGCAGAATGCCGAAGCCATGGCGCAGGCCAAGGTCATTGACAGCAAGGCAGAAGCGGAGCGGCGCAAGCTGCTGGCGGATGCCGAAGCCGACCGCATTCGCGTCACCGCGGTGGCCGATGCCGAAAGGATGAAGAGCGAAGGCGCGATCCTGAAGCAGAATCCGCTGCTGATCAACAAGATTGTCGCCGAACGGCTCTCAGACAAGCTGCAGATCATGATGGTGCCGGCGGATGGAAAGTTCTTCTTCGCCAATGATGTGCTGCGCAGCATGAACATGGCGAACCATGCCAGCCAGGCGGAGGAGCCGGAGACTCCACCACAGAACTGAGAGCCGGAAGGCAGCGGGCGGCTTTGGCCGTGGGGAAGAAAGAGCCTCATGAGGAAGGCGATTTATAATTCGCGCATCGCCATCCTGGGCATGCTCCGCTTCCCGCCACGTTGCTTGCGCACGGTCATAGTCTTCGGGCTTCTCACAGGCTGCGCCCTCGCCGGCGACTGGGGAGCGCCGGAAGCCCAACTAGCCAACAAGATTGCTTCAGCTATCGGGCCGGGCGCGGTAGCCCTGGAGGTGGTGAACCGCTCTTCGCTTCTGCCAGCCGAGGCTCAGCAGATACGCGGCGATCTGCAACGTCAGCTCGAACGCATGGGGTTGCGGATCGTCAATCCGGAGCAGGCTGCCGCCACCATTCGGGTCTCGCTGTCGGAGAATCTGGAAAATTACGTTTGGATCGCAGAAATTCATCAGGGCAGCAATGAGTCGTCTGTGGCCATGATTGCCACGCCGCGGCCGGCGAGCTCCCCGGCGAGCGGCCAGGGTGGGGTGGTCAGCATTCACAAAGCGCTGCTATGGTTGCAGAACCAGCCGATTCTCGATGTCGCGGTCGTGGACGGCAATCCGACAGAAATGGCGGTTTTGAGCCCGGACGAGATCAGCCTCCACCGCCTGCAGGCAAATCGCTGGCAAGACGAGCAGACCCTGCCCATCGTTCATCCCCGGCAGTGGCCGCGCGATCTGCGGGGAAGGCTGGTCCTGCGGAAAGACCATCTGCTGGACACTTATCTGCCGGGGGTTTTCTGCCGCAGCGGCGCTCAGGCGCCGCTGACTCTAAACTGCCGGGAAAGCGACGATCCCTGGCCGCTGGCGCCCGATCCGTTTGCATTGGCCGCATTCTTCACCCCCGCGCGCAATTTTTTTACCGGGGCGTTGTCCCCCGGAGGGGGGCGAACGGCCGCGGCCCCGCCCTTCTATTCGGCGGCGCCACTTCCGCGCGACAAGTACACGTTGTGGCTTTTTGCCGCGGTGGATGGCAGCGTACACCTGATGGATGGCGCGAGCGATCAGACCGCCGGCAAGCTGGGCTGGGGCAGCGACATTATCAGCGTGCACACCGGTTGCGGAACGGGCTGGCAGGTATTGGCCGATGAGAGCGGCGATGGTCCCGGAGACACTTTGCGCGCGTTTGAATTTGCAGATCGTGAGCCGGTATTCGCCAGCCAGCCGGTGGAGTTCGCCGGCCCGATTACCGCTATGTGGACCGAGACCAATGGTGAGATGGCCATTGCCGTCTCGCATAATCTGACCACGGGGAAATATGAGGCGTACCGTCTTTCGCTTACTTGCGGTCAGTAGCCTGCTGCTGGCAGTGGCTGCCCATGCAGCTACGCGGCCGCACTACGGCGGCACTCTGCGAGTGGAGATGCGGGCCGCGCCACGCTCGCTCGATCCGGCAGACCTGGCGGTGAACGGCGGCGGCAATCTTTCGAGTTTGATTTTTGAAACCCTGGTGACGCTCGACAGCCGCGGCCGGCTGTGCCCTGGGCTGGCGACTTCGTGGCAGGCAGAGCCGGGCGAGCAGCGCTGGCATTTCGTTCTGCGGCAGGGCGTGGTGTTTCACGATGGCTCGCCCTTGACCGCGGACGTGGCGGCAGCTTCGTTACGCTCGACGAACCCGCAGTGGAAGGTTTCTGCAAACGGAGATTCGATTGTGGTGGAGCTGGCCTCTCCCGCCGCGAATTTTGCGGCGGAGGTGGCACAGGCGCGAAACGGCATTGCCCGGCGGGCTGGCGGCCAGGTGGTGGGTACGGGACCGTTCACCATCCGGGAGTGGCGGGCGGGGCAGCAGCTTGTGCTCGCGGCGAATAACGACTACTGGGGCGGGCGGCCTTTTCTGGATGCCATCGAGATTGAACTGGGGAAGAGCCCGCGCGAGCAGGCCATGGCCCTGGACGTGAATCAGGCCGATCTCATCGAGATTCCGCCCGAGCAGGCGCGGCATGCGCAGGCGGAAAACCGCCGCGTGGAAAGCTCCTCGCCCGCGGAATTGATGGCGCTGATCTTTGCGCGCCCGCCGCAGTCGGCCGATGAGACGCGCCTGCGCAGGGCATTCGCTTTGAGCATTGATCGCAGTTTGCTCAACAACGTGATGCTGCAAGGCGGAGGCGAGCCGACAGCGGCACTGCTGCCGCAGTGGATGACAGGATATGCCTTTCTGTTTCCTTCCCAAGCCGACGTCCAGGCCTCACGGCAGTTGACGGCCGGTCTGCGGCAGGCCGGCCCCTGGGCGCTAAGCTATGATCCCGCCGATCAGCTGGCGCGATTGGTAGCGGAAAGAATCGTGCTGAATGCGCGCGATGCCGGCCTGACTTTGAACCTTACGTCTTCCGCCAACGCTGACCTGCGCCTGGTAGAAGCCCCGCTGGCTTCGCTCGATGCGCGCGCGGCTCTCACTGATTTCGCCGCCGGCTCAGGCCTGCCGCAACCCAAATTCGCTGGAACTACGCCGGAGGAGATGTACAGTGCGGAAAGTTCGCTGCTGCAATCCCAGCGCGTGATTCCCTTGTTGCACCTGCGCATCAGTTACGGATTAAGCCAACGAGTGCGTGGCTGGACGCTGAGCCCCGACGGCGGCTGGGAGTTGGCCAACCTCTGGCTGGAACCGGAAACCCCATGAGCTTTCGCCGCAAACTGCTGGCCGCGCTGGCGGCGACGGTGATTGTTTCCGTGGTCGCGGTGGCGTGGACGGTCTCGGCCCTGACCCGGGAGGCCTTCGAACGGGCCAACGAGGAGCGCACGGACGCACTGGTCACAGAGTTCCGGCGGGAGTTCAACCGCCGCGGAGAAGAGGTAGAGCGGCGAATCCAGGCGATCGCGGAAAGCGATGCGGTGGCGCGGGTGGCGTTGGCGCTGAATCGGGCCTCGCCGGATTACGGCGCGTACTTGAACGAAGCTCGCACCCTCGCCGACGGCCAGCAGCTCGATTTCCTTGAATTGGTGGATGGCCAGGGAACCATTGTTTCCTCGGCGCAGTGGCCGGCCAAGTTCGGATACAAAGACGCGTCCTTGCCCGCGACACCGCCCAGGCAGGCATTCTTGAGGGAAGAAGACCTGCCCGATGGCGCTGCGCTGGGGTTGTGCGCGATGCGGCAGGCGGGCAGCGCGGAGAATCCCCTGTATGTGATCGGCGGGCGGCGGCTGGACAAGAATTTTCTGGCCACGCTCGACCTTCCCGCCGGAACCCGCGCCATGTTTTATCAGAACCTGGGCGGGGCGTTATCCACGCAATTCCTGATTGACCCATCCGGCAGCGTGCAGCAGCCGGAGCGCCTGGCGCCGCTGATTGAGGAAGTCCGGGCGCAATCAGGGGAAACCGAAGCCGTGGTGCACTGGTCGTCCGATCCGGCCGACGATGAGACCGTCCATGCCTTACCCCTGAACGGGCAGGATGGTCATCTGCTGGGCATTCTGCTGGTGGCCACTTCGCGGCGTCCGTATATAGAGCTTCGGCAGCGCATTCGCTCGGCGGCATTGCTGGCGGGGGCTGGCGGTATTTTTCTCGCCATCGTCTTGAGTGGATGGGTTGCCGGCCGGGTGACGCGGCCGGTCGAACAGCTTGCCCAAGCGGCGCGCGAAGTGGCGGCGGGCAATTGGCATGCGCAGGTGCCGGTGGCCTCATCCGATGAGCTGGGAGAGCTGGCCGAGGCCTTCAATCGCATGACCGGCGAGCTGATGGAGCAACGCGAGCGGCTGCTGCAGAGCGAACGCGTGGCGGCCTGGCGCGAACTGGCGCGCCGGCTGGCGCACGAGCTCAAAAATCCGCTGTTCCCGCTGCAGCTGACGGTTGAAAATCTGGTGCGAGCGCGGCAACAGAGCCCGGAGCTTTTCGAGGAGATGTTTCAGGAGAGCGCGGCCACGCTGCTGGCCGAGATCAACAATCTGAAGGCTATCGTTTCCCGCTTCAGCGAGTTTTCCAGAATGCCGCAGCCGCGCTTCGAGCGGGTGCAAGCCAATGAGCTTGTGCAGAATGTGGCCCGGCTATTTCAGGCGCAATTGCATGCGCCGGAGCGCGCGGCGCCTATCGAGTGCCGGCTGGAACTGGGGCAGAATGTAGGAGAGATGGCGGGCGACGGGGAATTGCTGCACCGCGCGCTTTCCAACCTGATATTGAATGCCATGGACGCCATGCCCCAGGGTGGTACGCTGGCTCTACGAACGCGGGGGGAGAATGGTCGGGTGGTGATTGAGATTGCCGACAGCGGCGCAGGCTTAACAGCGGAAGAGTGTGAACATTTGTTCACGCCGTATTACACCAGCAAAATTCACGGAACCGGCCTGGGGCTGGCCATCGTACAGTCAGTCATTAGCGATCATGGCGGCAGGATCACCGTTCGCAGCCAGCCGGGCAGTGGAACGACATTCGCAATTGAGTTGCCGCGCAATCTGGAAAAATTGAACGCGGCCGCAAGGGATGCGGCGGACAGCGCGTCTTGAAGGACTCGATGGCTCAGAAAGCGAATCTGCTCATCGTGGATGACGAGGCCAACACGCTGGCCTCGCTGGCACGGGCCTTCCGCCTGGGCGGGCACGAGGCAACCGTGTGTGACAGCGCCGCCAAGGCGCTGGAGCTAGCCAAGTCGCACAACTTCGACCTGATCTTCTCGGATGTGGTCATGCCCGGCAAAGATGGACTTTCCCTGCTGGAGGAGCTCAAAGCCCAGGGCGTGACGGCGCCGGTGGTCATGATGTCGGGCCAGGCGCACATCGAGATGGCGGTGCGGGCCACGAAACTGGGGGCGCTTGACTTCCTGGAAAAACCCATCTCGACGGAAAAGCTGCTTCTGACCGTGGAAAACGCCTTGAAGCTGCGCCGCCTGGAATCGGAAAACCGGCAGCTGCGGCAGAGGCTGGGGAAGCACGAAATGGTCTGGACGGGCGAGACCATGAAGAAGGTCATGGCGCAGATTGAGCGGGTAGCGGCCAGTGAAACCCGGGTCTGCATTCTGGGCGAGACCGGCACGGGGAAGGAACTGGTGGCGCGCACAGTGCATGAGCGCAGTCCGCGAGCCGCAGGGCCGTTCATCACCTTGAATTGTGCGGCCGTGCCCGCGGAACTGATCGAATCTGAACTCTTCGGGCACGAGAAAGGGTCATTCACGGGCGCGGCCGGGCGGCACATCGGGAAATTCGAGCAGGCTGAGCAGGGGACGATTTTTCTCGATGAAATCGGAGACATGCCCCTGGCGATGCAGGCCAAACTGCTGCGTGTGCTGGAGGAGAGCGAGATAGAACGCATTGGCGGAGAGAAGCCCATTCCGGTGGATGTGCGGGTGATCGTGGCAACCCACCGCAACCTGGAAGCGCTCGCGCGCGAGGGCAAGTTCCGGCAGGACCTGTTTCATCGAGTCTATGTTTTTCCCCTGGCGCTGCCGCCGCTGCGCCAAAGGCGGGAAGATATTCCGGCCTTGATTGAACACTTCTCGCCGCAGGTTTGCGCGCAGAACGGCTGGAAAGCCATGCAGTTCTCGCCTGAGGCGATTGCCGCCATGCAGCAGTACTCGTGGCCGGGAAACATTCGCGAGCTCCGCAATGTGGTGGAGCGGCTCATGCTGCTGGCCGGCAGCGAGCAGGTGGACCTGGCAGCCACGCGGGCGGCTCTGCCGCAAGCGGGCAATGGCATTGTTCCCTCGCTGGGCTCCGGCTCCTTGGCGGATCGGGTGCAAGGCTTTGAGCGAGAAATGATTCTGGCGGAACTCAAGCGTGCCAGCTACCACGTAACCAATGCCGCCAAAGCTTTAGGCCTCGAACGCAGTCATCTGTATAAGAAAGCGGAACAACTTGGCATCAACTTGCAGGCCCTGCGCCAGGATCACAGCAATGACCCGGAGAGCGCGTGACGACGGCAACGTCCTAGAAGACCCGCGCAATTAGTCAGCGTGAAGGTGCATGCTAAAATACGCCCACTTGGCCGGTTGTATGGCATCAGCGCAGCTGTTCTTTTCGGCAGTCCTGCACGCACCAGCCCGGGGTGAAATCTGATTCGACAATTGGGGTGTTTTTCGCAGGCTCGGGAATGCATTCGTCACCAGGCGATGGTTTTATGGAAGCAAAGAAAAAGCGCCGGCCAGCCTCCGACGGGGTAGTGACCCTCAAGGCAGTGGCGCAGCACCTTAATCTTTCCCCGGGGACCGTTTCCGCGGTTCTCAACGATGCGCCTTCGGCGAAGCACATTCCGGCGCACACGCGCGAGCGCATTCACGCGGCGGCCCGCGAGCTGAACTACCGGCCCAACTACATTGCCCAGTCGCTGCGCAAAAAAAGGACCTATACCATCGGCGTGATCGCCCACGATGTCGGCGAAGACTTCAGCGGGCTGGTGCTGGCGGGCGTGGAGAATTACGTGCGCCAGAAGAACTACTTTTTCGTCACCGGCATTCATCGCCACAACCCTGATCTGTTCGACCGCTACGCTGATCTGCTGTTGCATCGCGGGGTAGAGGGCTTCGTCACCGTGGACCTGAACCTGCAACGCTCGCTGCCTTTGCCAACGGTGGCGGTGGCGGGCCACGCTTCGCATGAGGGCGTCACCAATATCGTTCTTGATCAGGGCAAGGCCGCGGTCCTGGCGATTCAGCACCTGGTTTCTCTCGGGCACTGCGACATTGCCGTGATTCGCGGCAACCCCGCCAGCTCGGATGCCGAAGACCGGTGGCGCGCGGTATGCGATGCGGCGGCGGCGGCGGGAGTGCCCATACGTCCGCAGCTCACGGTGCAAATTGATGTGGACGATTCTTCCCCGCAGATGGGGTACCCCTACACCCGCGAATTGCTGGCGCGGAAGCAGCGCTTCACGGCGCTGTTCGCCTACAACGATATCGCCGCCATTGGGGCCATTCGTGCCCTGCAGGAAGCCGGCCTACAGGTGCCGCGCGACGTTTCCGTGGTGGGCTTCGACGATATTCCCGGCGCAGCCTTCCACTTTCCCAGCCTGACCACCGTGCGCCAGCCCTTGCGGCGGATGGGCGAGATCGCCGCCCAGATCCTGCTGGAACGCATAGAGGGGAAAAAAGATTATCCGCGCGAAATTGCGGTCGAGCCGGAGCTGGTGATTCGCGAGTCCACGGCTCAAGCTCCCACCGGGTGAAGGCCGGTTCTATCCCAGCTCCAGGATCTCCCGCACGGCGCGGTGCGCCTGGTCAATGGCGCCATCGGTGTAGGCGTGGCCGCCGGCATCGGCGTTGGCAATCGAGATGCGTCCGAGGCGCTGCCTTCCTATCACGCACGGCCTCTGGTCAGCCGGGCAATCGGCATCGAACAGAGAATCGTACTCGTAGGTGTAGCCGTGGGCCCAGCGATTGACCGTGATGGCTTCGATATCGCGCGCGGGATCGAAGCCGGCCGCGCCCAGCATGCGCCCTAACTGATCACGAATATTCCGCTCAAAGGTAGAAAAGGGCGTGCCCATCAACTCAAAGCGCCCCATGCGGTATTGCTCGCGCCGCGCCAGGCCGGGATGGCAGGGCGTGCGCAGCATGAAGAGCACCATCGGTTCGTCGGGATGGCTGGGGAACTCATACTGGCCAATACTGACGGGAAAGTCCAACGCGACATAGGAGTGGTAGCCGCCCGGCGCCACAATCTGATGAATTCCGAGCTTCTGAAAAGCGCTCCAGTTGCGAATCGCCACATGGGTGTAAATCAGCGGCGCCTTAACTCCGGAATGCAGAGCTTCTTTTTGTTTCTCCGGAAGCTCCGGGCAAAGATACGGAATCATCATGTTGAAGCAAGCCAGAACACAGGCGCGGGCTTGCACCTTCTGCAGTTTTCCGCTCTGCATGTAGGCGACTTCCACCCCCCGGCTGGCATGTGACTCCCCCAGATTGCGCACCTGCACCGCCGTGGAGTTCAAACGAAGCCGAACCTGCGAGTCCGCCTGGTCGAGACGGGCGTAATCTGCCTGCGCCGTAACCACATCCTCCATTGTGTGTCCGGGAATGCTGCCCGGAATCAAAGACCGCACCAGCAGGCGCGCGATAGAGGCATTGCCATCAGGAAAATGAAAGATGTAAGGCTCTTCCTTCTCGTGGGCCTCCAACCCCAGGCCGTCGAAGCCCGCATAGGTAAAGGAGTGGTAGTCATCGCCGGCGTAATAGCAGGTAAGGGCCGCGACGGCGTCAATGCCCACCGCAAACAGGTCGTGCGGAAATGTTTGAAAAAACGGCAGTACTGCCGGGTCCGCCTTGCAAACCTTGGTGAGGAAATCGGCGTAACTCATGTGGGCCAGGCGCTGCATTTTTTCCTGGCGGGAAAGGCCGGACAGATAATCGGCCTTCTCGGTGTACAGGCGATCAATTTCGCTGCGCAGGTGCGGCGAGAGCGGGCTCTGCTCCAGGAATTGTTTCCAGGGGAGTTTTCCCATGCCGACGACCAGCCGATCCGCGCCGAAGGTTTCACGGTCGAAAAAGCAGGCGGTCTGCAAGCCGGCATAGAGGTTGCGCTGGTAATCGTTGTAGAACTTCTGCGTCTCAATGCCGAGATCCGCCAACAGCCGCTTTGCCACCGCGCTGTATTCGGAAGGACTTTCGATGGACTGGGTGCCACCATAGCTGAGCAAGAGGCGGCCGCCGGCGTGAAATTCGTTGCGCTTGGCATGGCCGCCGAAATCGTCGTGATTCTCGAGAATCAGGATGTGGGCGTTTGGCCCGGCCTGCTGGCGAAAGAAGTACGCGGCAGCCAAGCCACTGATTCCGCCGCCGACAATCACCAGATCATAGTGCTCGCCAGTATCCTGCGGCGCGCCGGCGTTCTGCCAGAAGCCGCCATCGCGAAGCTGATGGGCGTAGGTGTAACTGCCTTCGTGATCGCCGCGAAGGCCGGTGAGGCCGGGAGGGTAGGTTGGGGTGCCTGGGGCGCCTGTCTTGACGGGCCAGGGAATAGCGGCCAGCAATGAGCCGCCGATCGCAATACGTACTCCATCAAGGAAGTCGCGGCGGGTGATGGGCCGGTCCATGCCCAGCTCGCGGTCGCGCGAGCCTTCTTCCCGCGAGGCCTGGCCGCGGGCGTCGTCTTCCTGGGGATCGCGACTCATGGCGTGGAGAGCTGCTTAACCTTACTGAAATTCTGCAAGGTTCGAACTTTAGAGAAAGCGGAGAAGGGCTGTCAAGCCGGGTTTGACCATAGGGAACCGCCTTCCGTACAATAGCTTTCGAGCGGTCACCAAATTACTCTGGAAAGAATCACTGGATCAGGATGGCAAATCATTTTTCGGCGCTGAAGCGCGCCCGTCAGACGGAAAAACGAAGCGCCCGCAACCGGGCCAATACCTCACGCCTGCGCAGCACCCTGCGTGCAATGCGCGAAGGCCTCGCCAAGGGCGATAAGCAGGCCGCCGAGCAGGCCTTTCGAGCAACCGTTTCCGCGCTCGATAAGGCCATTCAGAAGGGCGTTCTGCACGAGAACACCGCCTCGCGCTATAAGTCCCGCCTGAGCGCGCGACTGAATGCTCTGAAATAATCTTCTTCCCAACCTTGCTGCCCTGGCTCTGCGCTGCGGTGGTCAAACCCGGCGCAGATGTGATATTGTCCGGCCTCAATGGGGCGTGAAAGACCGTAAACCCCCGAATGGGAGGAGAGCATGGCCATTATCGAAGCCAAGAGTACGGTCGAAGTGCGCGGAAACCTGGATGCGGTGGTGCGCGAATATTCCTTTCCCGACGTGCATATCGGGCCAGGCGAAGATGAGTCTCCCTGGGTGCCGTTCAAGGAAAATGTCTTTATTCGCCATCAGAGTTTCGACGTGCGCCACAACATCTACGCCAACACCCTCTGGGTGAAGAAAGGCGGCGCGCTGGGCAAGCACCGCCACCGCGGCAAGGTCTTTGCCTGCACCCTGGAAGGCAGCTGGCGATATCTCGAATATGACTGGGTTGCCACGCCGGGCAGTTACGTGCAGGAGAGTCCGGGGGCGATTCACACCCTGGTCTCGGACCATCCCCAAGGCATGAAGACTTTCTTCCTGCTGCACGGGGCAGTCGAATTTTTCGACGACAACGAGAACCTGATGGAAACGCTGGACGTGTTCTGGTTCATTGACCACTATCTGAGTTACTGCAAAGAACACGGGATTCCGGTCAACAAAAAGCTGTTTGTGTGAAGCTAAGGAAATCAAACAGGCCAAGAACGGCCCGGCGTCTGTATTGCGCGAGCAGCGGTGGATCCTTTGTGGTGAGCGCGCCGGCCTTCTGACCAATCCCACTTTTTGCGCATCCAAGCCGCCGGTTCGCTTCTTCAACGACCACTTTGGCCGCGGCTTGGAATGATACGGCGCCCACTATCGGAAGCAGAGAACCAGTCGCCGCGCAGGCGAAGTGGCGACCACGAGCGTGCACGAGGGAAGAAGGGCCGCTAATGCCGCTGGCTGGCCCTGCGCCTACGTTCTTGCTCTTGTTGCATCTGCTCGAGGCTGGGCTCCACCGAGGGCCCGTACAAGGCTTTCACCCAGCGCGGATTCTTCCACTCCGGCCCGCTCTCATTTGCCGTTTCGAATCTGGTGAGCGCCTGGTCCGATTGGCCTCCTTGCCAGAAGGCAACCGCCTCAGCCATGGTGAAGTTCGAGGGAACATCGGGGCCGCCATAGATGCTGCCCAGTTCCTGCAATGAGTCAGCCAGGCGCCGCCGCTCGATATCAATCCAGCCCAACTCCGTGAGGAAGCGCTCATTGCCCACGCGCAGTTGAGCGGCGCTGCCAACCAGGTTGTCAGCAGTTTCATAATCACCGGCGAGGTAATACCACCAGCCAAGCTGGGCCAGCGCATTCGGGTCCCCGCTTGATTCTGTAGTCACGCTTATCTTTGCCTGAAGTTCTTTCGCCGGCGCAGGGTCGCCGGCCAATAGCGCCAGCCCCGCCGACGGAACGTCGAGTTTCATCGCTTCTTCGTGTGGCAACGACTCCGCCCAATGCCGGAACGTTGCTGCCGCCCGTTGCCGGTCTGCCGCCGCCAGCGCCATCGCGTAGTTCTCTGCGGCCTCCGGTCGTGAGGGATCAAGCTCAAAAAGCCTGCGGTAGGTCTCTGCCGCCGCGGCAAAATCCGCTTGCGCAAACTGCGCTCTGGCCAGAACCTCCAGCGCTCGCGGGTGATCCGGGTGCAATTTCAAGGACTGCAAAGCCAGTTGCTGGGCCTGCGTGTACCTGCCGGCGTGCAACGCCTCCGCGGCCTCGGCGCTGCGGAAGACATAGGCCACCCGCAGATCGCGCTCGGCGTGCAATGGCCAATGCTCTTCCGCGGCCAGCCGCTGAATCTGCGCGATGCGCTCCGAGGCAAACGGATGGGAGCGGAAATAGCCTTCGATCGTCTGCTGCGCAACCTGCGACATCTCCTGCTGTGGAGTCCGGGCCCGCGCCTGGTACTCCTCATAAAGACGTTGGAAGGTCTCAAACATGCGGATGGCGCCGTTGGCCGAATAGCCGGCCTGCACCGCCAGCCGCGCGCCTTCGCGGTCGGCTTCGAGCTCCTGATCTTTGCTGTAGCCGGCCTCGAAGACCTCAACAGGAATGGCAAACAGCCCACCCAGCGGAATCTTTCGCAGGGCCTGCTCCTGCTGTGCGCGCTCGGCGCAATGGTAATGGTCAATGTGTTCGATTTCGTGGCCGAGCACGGCGGCAAGCTCGTCTTCGCTATCCATCAGGCGCAGCATGCCCTCGCCGAGGTAAACGTGCCCGCCCGGCAAGGCAAAAGCATTGATGAAATACTGGTCTGGAATGTAATGGAAGCGGTACGGCAGCTTGCGATGCGCCTGCGCCGCAAGACGTGAACCGACCTGGGTGAGATAGGACTCGACATCGTTCTTTTCCGGATCGCGCGTGGCGTTTTCTCGTTCTTCGGACGCATAAGCGCGCGCCAGCTGGTTGCCGATCGCAATCTCCTTCGCGTCTGACATGCGGGTAAAGCTCACCGGCATGCGGGTAAGCTCCTGCTCGGTGTCAGCGATCAGATAGAGAATGGGCGCCGGCCCGGGTGGCACGTCCACCTTGCGCCGTTCGCCCAGCCAGATGGCGCTCACGCCGAGCAGCACAATCCCCGCCAATGCCAGCCCTCGCCTCATAGATATTGCCGCATCGCCTCACGATGCCGGGTGTAGAGAAACGAAACAAACAGCAGCGCCGCGCCCAGCACGATCAAGGTCAGATAGCGGTCGCGCGGGTTCAGCCGCCACACATCCACCAGCAGAATCTTCCCGGCGCATAGCAGCAGCAAAAATAAGCCCGAGATGCGGAAGCTGCGCTCCCCCAGCCACAAAGCGAAAAGGAAAATCGCCACCCCTTCCACTCCCCACGTCAGGGTGACCATGCCGTGCCGGGTTTCGAGCGCCAGAAGGACTGTCAGTAAGATCAGGCCAATAAAAAACAAGACCTGCTCGGGACGGCGCGCAATCAAGGTAAGCATTCGCACCAGGCCGGTTTCGGTGAGGGGATCGTCTTTCCTCCGCAATTTCATCGCGAAAACCAGCGAGGCAAACAACAGAAAGACTACCGCTCCCACGCTCAGCCAGCGGCTCTCGGCAGCGGGCGCGGGAAAGTAGGTGCGCTGGTAGAAATTATGCAGAATCGTGCGAAACAGAACGCCAAAGGCAACCAGCAAGCCTTGATGGAGAAAAATTGGCCGGCCGCTTCTCCACGCGATGGCGAGCAGGGCAAAAGCAAGCGCCGCCCAGCCCGCCGCCACCCAATCAGGCGGCAGTTCAAAGCGCATGAGCGCCGCGATGGTGATCGTCCCGAGATAGCAGGATTGCGCCTCGACCCGGAATTTGCGTTCCCAATCATGCGGTTCGCCTTCCGCGCGAAGCCGGACATAGGCATAGAAGAACGCGAGAGCCATTGGAAGCACGGTATAGAATCGCGGGCTGATCTCGCCGGGGTTCCCCGCGGCGCTCAGGTTCACAAAGAAGATTCTCAGGAATCCTGCCATCAGCAGTGCGTAAGCCTGCATGCGCAAAGCCAGGTTCTTGCCTGCCAGGCCAAGTTCGAGCAGCACGATTCCGCCGACCACCCAGGCCTCGCTCACGCTGACCGGGCGAAGCTCATACCAGGCTAGCAGCGCCAGCAGGAATGACGCGGCCCAGGTGTAGGCCCCGCTCACCCATCGCGGCGCAGCGAAGGGAACATCTTCCTCGGCAAGGTTCGGTGCAGCGCTCCAGGACGAGGTCACGTAGAGCAGAGCCGCCGTCGCCGCCACGGTGATAAGCCGCAACGTCAGACCATGCCACTTCTGCGCGGCATCCAGGTTGAGGGAAAGAACGCGCACCACGGCGAGAATCGCCAACCCGTTCGCCTGGTAGCCCAGCTGTGGAACTTTCCATCTCCACCCGGTGAGAGCCAGCGCCAATCCGAGGGCCGCCCAGGCGACGGCCGTCCACGACTCGGGGAAAGCGGCCCAGGCCGCGATCAGCAGCAGCACGCCGCCGGCATAGGAAAGGTCGTGCAGCCAGCGCCCATCAAACTCCACTGTGAACAGTTCTTTCCAGCGTCGAAATACGATGTGCGAGTTCACGTAGAAGAGCCCGGCCGCCGCCAGAAAAATCAGGGCCAGAGGGAAGTCGCTGTGCACATAGGCGCCATCCATGCGCATGCCCGCGACTTGCGCCGCATCCACGCTGATCATCTGCCCCGCAACGACGGCCAGCGCCATCAGCCCCAGCCTGCGGAACACGACCTCGCGCGTCCACACTCCGATCAGAAACAGCGCTTCAGCCTCAAACAGCCACAATACGGAAAGGCGCATCCCCGAATAGCGAAAGGGCAGGGCGGCCACCAGCAAGACGACGCCCAGCGTGCTGAGTACGATCACCGCGCTGCGCCGGCGGCGAGTGATGGGCAGCTGCCCCAGGGCGAGTTCGATGGCGCCGATCGCCAGCAGCGCCCAGAAGGCCCACTGCGGATGCACCGATTGATATTTGAAGAGCGCCAGCAGCAGCGCTGTATTCAGCAGTCCCGCGGCGGTGGAGACGTGCTCTTGCCACTCCTCCCGCGGCTTTCGAAGCACGTACGACAGGCGAAAGATCACCCAGTAGAGGGCCAGAATGCCCGCGCTGGCGGCGAACTCCGGAAAGGGTTTCCGGTGGCCGTGCATGGGCTCGATGATCGGCCGCAGCCATAGGTAGTGATTGAAGTAGCTGGCCAGCATGCCGAAAATCTCCAGCTCGAACCACTGCATGCGACTGATGATTACCACCAGTCCCGCCGCCAGCACGGCCCCCGCCGCGAGGCTGTAAACCGTGCTGTGGCTGATAGTGACGGTCAAAAACGCCAGCAGAAATGCCAGCCCGGTCACCACCTGCGAGCGGTAGCGCAGCGTGTGCCAGACCATCGCCGCCGCCACCGCCAGCATCAGCACCAGGTCGAGCGCCTGCGAGGAAAGCACGTGCGCCGCCGGCACGTGATACATGGCGTAGGTAGTGAAGAACAGCATCGCCCAGCCGCCGCCAATCCCAGCGCGCGCCAGAATGCGATAGCGTTCGTTTCGTTCGAACCACGTGCCCGCGCCCAGCAGCGCAATACTCACCACATATCCCACCAGCACCTTTCCCGCCGGCCCCAGCGTTTTGAGCTGATAGGCCAGAAAGAACGCCACACCCAGCACCAGAATCCCAACGCCCAGCTTGTTCAGCCAGTTCGTGCCCAGTGTTTCTTCCAGATCGCCGGAAGACTTAAAGCGATCGCTGAAGGTGGCAGCGTGCTCCACTTCGCCGAACTGCGGAGGCGGAAAAGCAGGCGGAGGATACGCGGCAACAGGTGGTGAAGGCGGCGGCGAAGGCAACGAGTCGGGTGTGGCTAAGCGGGCCTCAGCAACTTCTTCTGCCTGCGAGACGAACGAGGGCTCGGCTGGATCGGATGGCGCAGAGGGAACGGGTTCCGGGGCGACTTCGGCCGCCGCTGGCGCAGCAGGGGCGATGGGAGCTTCCGCCACCGAAGCGGAGACCGGCTGCGCATCGGCGGGCCTCGCCTTCTGCACAGTCTCTACCGCTCGCTCCAGCCCGCGGACCCGCTCCTGCAGACTCTCCCAGCGGTGCTGTTCTTCAGCCCGTTCCCGCCGCCGCCGCTTGGAGCTGACAGCGAGAATCACCCACGGGCCGAACAGCACAAACAGCACCACTCCGCCGAAGAAAAAAATGGAAAAGAGCTCATCCATCGCACGCCCGCCGCCCCACATCCGCTGCCGACACTGAAACCGCGAAGCTGGGGGATTCTACTACCGAAGTCTGCCTCGCGCCATGCCAACAACCCGATCAAGAATTTACGGAGCGCGCTAACTCCCGGAAGGACGGGCGTGCTCACCCTGGCTTACCGCGACCACGAGTAAGTAGCTTTCACCGCGAATTTCTGCTCACGGACTTCCATGGGATTGCCCGCGGCCAGCGCCTGGAAACGCGTGCCCGCGTTATAGATTACGTATAAGTCGCTGTCGGGGCGGAAGGTATAGCGGAGGCGAATGTTGGCGCTCACCGCCCTGGTTTCGGCGGTGTTCGGCTGAATAAAGGTGGTCACATTCAAGAAGCGGTTGAAAGCATAGCTCACCTGTAAGCCGGCAAGCTCGATGTTGAAGTTGCCCTGGGGCAGCCGGAAGACATTCAGCGTGTCATTCACCGCCAGCGCCAGATGTGGGTTCGGGCGGTACTGCGCCGTCACCGTGGCGGTCTTCAATGTCCCGGTGTAGTAATCGCCCCACTGGAACAGGCCGGTATAGGTGAATGGACTATTTCCCCTCGACGTGTACGTCAGTTGATGCTGCGTGAAGTGGTAGGCGCCCATGGGAATAGAAATGTTCCCGTAAAGATGCAGCGGCTGCTGCAGCACCTGGTAGGTCTCATCCACCGGGGTCACGCCGGCCAGCGCGCCGTCATTAAACAGAACCTGTGCGCTCGGGGCCAGTTCGCGATAGATGAGCTTATCCGCCGTATTGGGGTCATTGAACCAGACGCCGCCAAAATCTATTTCGCGAACGCCGTCAATATGCGGCCGGGGCGTAAACGTGAGTTGCACGATGGTCGGCTGGTCGTCAGTTCGCGTCACGAAGCCTATTTCCGGGTTGAAGTTCCGTTCGGTCACGCCGTGGCCGGCATAAATATTGAACCAATTATTGGCGTAGGTAAGCCGGGCGCCGAAGGCTGCATTGTCTCCCGGCAGGCCGCTCGTCCAGGTCTTGGCGTAGTAGCCGCGCAGGTTGAGATTGCGGAAGATCACGAACTTCGCATCCACGCCGCCCGAGCGGTTGTAGGGATCGAGCGGATTGCCCGATTCCTTGTCGCTGGCGATAAATCCAATGTACGAGCCCGGCGTGAGCGCCCGCTTCACCCGCACGATGGAATAATTCGCATAGGGGTTCGGTCCTTCAGCCCGCGTCTTTACGTCCATAACGCCGAGGTCGAAGCCGGCCGCGTGCCCGGCAATCTTGCCTCCGGCATCAATCGGCACCTCCTGGCCGCTCACCGGATCAATGCCAATCTGCCGGCTGAAAAAGAAAATATCCTGGTTCCAGAGCGGAAAATTGAACACGTCGGAATCTTCCAGAAAAAAGCCCCGTTTTTCCGGGATAAAAATCGGGTAAGGCGTGAGATTGAACTCTTGCTGGTCCACCTCGGCGTCAGAGAAGTCAGTATTAATGGTGCCGGCGGCGATCAGATTGCTCCCCAGGCCATACTTGATGTCCACTCCGCCGGTATGCAGCGCGCTCCACGGCTGGCCTTCAAAGGCCTGCGCCCCCAGAAGTCCGTACGGTTTGACCACCAGCAGGCGCCCGCTCTCGATTCCCCGCAAGCCTTCCAGGCGTCCGGCCTGGGAAACGCGCCAGAAGCCGAACACCCGGTGATAGCCCGACCATTCGTCCTCTTCGTTTTTGCGGCGAATGAACCGGCGGAAATTGATGCCCCAATCCACCACCGAACCGCCGCGAAAATTCAAGGTGTTGAAGGGAATGGCAATGGTCGCCGTCCAGCCGTCGTGGGTGATTTTTGCCGCCGAAATCCACAGCCCATCCCAACTTGGGTCCACGATGGAATCGGTCTGTGGCGGGGCTTGTTCTTCAATGATTTCGCCATCGCGCTGGGTCCCGAGCGCATTGATTTCGAAAATGTATCCATTACGGTAGCTGAGCGTCGGATCAATCAGGATGGCGAAGTTGTCATCCAGATCCAGGGTGAGGTCGCGGCGCAGTTCGCTGGCCGCAATGAGGGCAGGATGGTCGTAGCAGTGAATGCCGAAATACACGTGTCGGGAGTCGTACACAATGCGAACTTCCGTCTTCTCTGTAGCCGGCCGGGTTTCAAGCGGCTCCCGCTGGCGAAAATCTTCTATCGGGGTCGCCACCCGCCACGCCGGATCGTCCAGGGTGCCGTCCATTTTGGGGGCGTGGTCAGTTCGAGCCGCGGTGGCGATTCTCTGGCCAGAGAACTGAGGGGGTGCCTGCGCGAAGCACGCGGTGGCCGCCGCGGCCACTGCGAGGGTTAACCAAGTTGCATGCCAGAACCGCGGCCGGGTCGTCGCCATGCCTGTGAGAAGTGCCTGGGATTGACTGTACCCATAACAGACGTTTCATTTTGCCAACGGTTAGACGCCTCCCCTGAGGCAAGACTGGAATTCTTCGGGCTGGTGGGCGGGATGGAGACAGGGGCGATCGCGCTGCTTCAAGGTCGCGGCGGGAAGCCAGCTTCCACAGAATGCTGGAAGAAGCCTCCCGCCGTGATCCGCCGGCATGCTGCCGCCGCTAAAGCGAGTTCATGAAGTTGATCAGGTCCTGCACGTCCTGGTTGGTCAGATTCATATTGAAGCGGTTTTTATAGAACAGAATTACGTCCTTCATGGTGGCCGCCTCACCGCCGTGGAAGAAGGGCGCGCGCGAGGCCAGACCGCGCAGCACCGGCACTTTGAATTTGCCCAGGTCAGCGCACTTTCCGGTGATCCAGCCTACCCCGGGATCGGTGGTCTGGAACTTGTCGTAGGTCACTCCGTTCACCACCACAGGATTGCTGAAGAAGGGAATCGAGCCCGGCGGGCACAGGAAGGTGAACAGCGGCCTATCGGAGCTGGGCAGCAGCGTCGAGGAGCCGTTGGCGCCCTTCTGCCGCGCACTCACGTAGCTGTTGTCGCCAATTCCCAGGTGCTTGGGATCGAGAAAGTCATCGTTCCCAACGTTGACGTTGTTGTGGCAGGTAGTGCAGGTGCCGTTCGGGATGGCCACATTCGGCGGACCGACTGCGCCCAGTTCGACCAGTCCCGAGACTCCGTCAATGATGAAGACTCCATGATGCTGGGGATCGGTGCCGTTATAGAGCGCTTCTCCGCGCGCGATGGACTGCCGCATCTTGGCGCTGGGGGTGGTTCCCGTGGTCGTGCCGAAACTGGCATAGACCTGGGAGCCCACATTGGTTCCGCCATTGGCGAAATTGAGAGCAAACGAGCCCGGGCATGGCATTCCTGAGCCCACACCCACGAAACAATTTCCAGTGCCGAAGCCGGGACCCGGCGGAGGTAAGGAGAGGGTGAAATTGAACAAGTTTTGCGGCCCGCCCAGGGCGCCGCTGGCGTCGGTCATTCCGGTCAGGTCTCCGGCCACGGTGTCATAGGACTGCGCCGTGTAGTTTGCCTGCTGAAAAGTCACGCCCTGGTTAATCTGCAAAGCCCCCATCGTAGTTGTCTGCAGGGCTGCCGCCTGAGAGGCCGAGGCCTGCGCGTGGACCAGCGTGGCATCGAGGAACTGGCTGGCCAGGCTGGGTTCACGCGTGTCCCACATGATGTTCACCCCCGGCGTTCCGTCGGTGAGGATGACCGCGCCCGGCCCGACGAAGGTCACATTGGCGGCGGGCAGCGGGCGGCGGTAAAACGAGAGCATGCCGGCGGGCAGCCCATACTTCTTGCTGCACTCGCAACCGCCCGGGTCTCGCGCGATGGTCACCGGTTGCCACTCCCGAGTGGGGGGCACGGGCAGAAAGATGCGGAAATTGCCGTGGGTGAAAAGCTGCTTTCGCGCTGCGATAAATGCCGAATTGTACTTGGTGGCGGCTGCTCCTGAATCGGGGCAGTCCGCGCCATCCACCGGTGCGAATAGCGGATCGCGCCCCTGCGTGAGCTTATAGGTAGCCATGACCGAATCAGGAGAGATGCTCCACCCATTTTGCGGTTGATGGCAGGTAAGGCAGGTGCGGTTGTTGGTGCCCAGGGAGGAGAAAAATGCATTATTCGCAGTGGTGACTGTCCCGTCCGAGCGGTAGGAGCTGATTTTCCCGGTCGGATCCGGAAAGCTCATCGTCTGCGGAATGGTGGCTGGAGTGCCGCCCGAAAGGATAACGGGCAGCAAGGGCGTGCTCAGGGCCTGCTGCCAGGCCGAGGCCAGCCATCGCGGACACTGCGTAGTAGTGGTTTGTGTGGTCGCGACCGGCAGGATTGCTGCCAGCGCCGCCGCTGCAATCACAAGGAAAAGGGCCCGGTAGAGATTGCGTCTCATCGTAGTCTCTCCTCGCAGCACCCACGATGAGGTACGAAAACCAAAACCTGTAACTCGGGGTTGGTGAAGCTAAAAGCGGTCTCTGCCCCAAGCAGAGCTAACCCGGGCCCCATTTCGCGTGGCGCTGCGTACTGAGGCGAAACCTATGCACCTTGATTACCACAGTAACTGGGGTGGTAATACGAGTAACCCCGCACTTCGATAACACTTACTTTCGCCTGAACTTAAGCCCCGAAAGCGGCTCCTGGAGCCGGTTTTGGCCTGGCAAAAAAACCGGGAGCAGGGTGCAGCAGATTGCTTATCTTGTGCAATCAATGTGCCGCGTGGGAAGCCCGCGGCAGCGAAGGCGGGTCACCTTCATTCTCAGATCGCGCCGACTGCACAGCGGCCTGCAGTTGAATGACTCTGCGCTCGGGGAACCGTCCCTACTTCGCAGGTGTCACCATGTCCACTACAGAAAACAGCTGAATCGCTGTGATGGTGCGCAGCTTTTCAAATTGTTCGAAGGTGGTGCCAAACTCCAGGTCGGGATGCGCCCTCTTGAACCGCTCCATGAACTGCGGGTCGTCTTTGAAAACCGCATCCCAGCTGGGGTAAATGTCCACGGTCACACCCTGGAATTTCAAGTCGCTGCCGCCCGGCAGCACCTGCACATTCAGCGACCAACCGTCACTCACGCCGTCCTTCACCATGGCCTCGGCCACCGGCTGCCAGATTTTCTTCTCGAACGCCACCCAGGCATCCACGTCCGCTGCCTTCATATAATTCACCACCAGATAGTCGCCGGTCTTGATATTGCCTACCAGGGCGCGGTTCTGCAGCATATTGTAAGAAACCAGCGTGGTCAGCGAATCGCGGCGCTCCAGGAACTGTTGCGCGCTATCCGCCACGCCCGCCTTCTTCAACATGGCCGCCACTTGCTCATTGCTCATGGGTTCCGGCGGCGCTCCCGGATACATCCAGATGCTCAGATAATCGCACTCCGCCGACTTGCCCTGGGGCTCAACCGATTCCAGCAGGAACCAGGTGGAAAGTGTGCCGGCCTCCACTTCCGCCTGCGCGTACTTGCGCAGGTCCGAAGTTACCCACGCGCGATAGTCCTTGGTTTTCTCGCGGCTCACCTTGATGCAGGCGACCCGGTGATAGCCGGTCATCCCGCTGTGCTCCATCTGCGCCAGCGAAGGAACGGAGAGTGCAAGAGCGAACGTCAGGCACACCGCCGATCTGCGAAGCATAGTCACCTCTTTATTCTGTTTTTCCTGAAAGGATTTCCTGATTGCGAAGCGCCGGGATTATACTCCCTTTCCGCCGCTTGACAAGTTGAGTAAGTTTTTGGTGGTCGCGGCTTAAAAGAATGGCCCGTACCCGGGCAGTGGCGCCACTCGCCCTCACTCTCATTTCAGTTGCCCGCAGAAGGTCCGCCCGAAGCCGCGGAAGGAGACGCGATGCCGCTCAAAGGAACTGGCGTGGCCACCGACCGCAGGTGCAAATCCCGCTGCGGGAAGGGGATCTCAATTCCATGCTCTCCGAAGGTCTTGAAGATGGCAAAGTAAAGATCGCTCTTCAGCCGCGCCGGCGTCTGCAACTGATTCACGGTAAAGACCCGCAGCAGGAAATTCAAAGAGCTGTCCCCAAATTCATCGAAGATGACCTCGGGCGCCGGCTCGGGCAGAACGTCCGGATGCTGCCTGGCTACCTCCAGCAGCAATTCGCGCACCTGCTCAGGATTGCTGTCATATGAGACACCCACCGGCAGCGAAAATCGTACCGAGCGGTCATTGGCGGTCCAGTTGGTAACCTGCGCGGTCACGAACTCCGAGTTGGGGATGATGATGATCTCGTTGTCATTAGTCCGAATCCAGGTGCTGCGCCCGCCGATTCGTATCACATCGCCATAAGTATTGCTCACCTCGACCCGGTCGCCGAGGCGCACCGGCCGCTCCACCAGCAGCACCAGTCCCGAAACGAAATTGCTTACGATGGGCTGCAGACCGAAGCCGGCGCCCACTCCCAGCGCCCCGCCCAAAACCACCAGGCTGCTCAAATCCAGGCCCAGGGATTGCAGCCCGATCACCAATCCGAAAACGAAGATCAGATAGCCGATCACCCGCGAAACCGCGTACTGCTGCCCCGGGTCCCAGGGCGTGCGCACCAGAATGTCGCGCAGCAGAAAGCCCCGTATCCAGCGCGAGACGAAGGTGAGCGCCAGCAGAAACAGAAACGTCTCAATGAGGAAGCCGAGCGTTACCGGCAGGTGCCCCAGGTGGAAATAGGGCTGTTTCAAGATGCGGTAGAGATCGCCCCGGGAAAGGGCAATCGTGGCCCTCAGCCACTGTGGTTTCCACACCTCCACCACCGCCGCCAGGACCAGCACTACTACCACGGCAATCACGGTCTGCTTTTTCAATACTTTCATAAGCCCTCCAGGAGAGTACCTCAGAATACTTCAGGGAATGATGATGAGGTTTTTGCCGCCAAAGTGCATCCGGAGTCCTGCGATGGGGCCTTCGCCGGGTTCCACCCGTTCGGCATCCGTCCAAAGTCGTCCGGCCTACCGTTTTCCTCTCAGGAAATTACCTAGGATACCCGAGAGCCAAGTTCCGGGTGGTTGCCGGAATCTGTGCATCATGCTCAACCGTCTGACGGCGCGAGCTGGCACCGTACTCTCCCAGGCCAGGTTGCGCCTGGATTCTTCGCGGGAGCGCTTCTCGTGTCCCATCTGCGGCTATCATGGCGTGTTTCTCGACGTGACCCGCGATACGGGCAGGCGGTTGCATGCCCTCTGCCCGCGCTGCCGACATCTAGAGCGCCATCGTTTCCAGTGGCTGGTGGTCAATCGGCTGCAGGAACAGGTCAACTTCCGCTCGCTGCGGGTCCTGCATATGGCGCCCGAGCGATTCATCAGCAGCCGCTTGCGCGCCGCATGCGCTTCCTACGTGAGCGCAGATCTTTACAAGACCGACGCCGACCGCCGCGAAGACCTCACCTGCCTGTCGTTTCCCGATCAATCCTTCGATCTGGTCTATGGCTCGCACGTGCTCGAGCACATAAAAGACGACCTGGCAGCGATCCGCGAAGTGCAGCGCGTGCTTGCGCCCGGAGGTATCGCGATTCTGCCCGTGCCGATTGTCTCGGATGTGACGGTGGAGTACGCGGCGCCCAATCCGCATGAGTGCGGCCACGTGCGCGCTCCCGGCCTGGACTATTTCGAACGCTACCAGCCGTTTTTCGAGAATATTCAGGTGCTGTCATCGGGCGATTTTGACGGAGACTATCAGGTCTATATCTACGAAGACCGGTCGCACTGGCCGACACCCACCTTGCCTGACCGCCGGCCTTCGCCCGGCGTGAAGCATTCGGACTACGTGCCCATCTGCCGGAAAGGGTGATGGCAGATAGGGAAAGTCCCTGCCACTTTCTGTCGCTTCCGTCATCCAAGGCGTATAGTGCTGCGAACCCTGCGCAACCACCGCAACCGAAGACGAGTAACGCCCTTCCAGATTCCGCACGGGGCGCAGGGCAAGGAGGAAGTGGCCCGTAACCCAAGGGGACCTGGGCCTGCTGCAGCATCCGGCGGCGCGCGCACAAGGTGCTGCTGCGAGGATCGGCGTGGCTGGAGCCGAAGGCGCCCGCGCCACGCCCGGCTATCTTCCGCACAGGTTTCTTCCGCAAACGACTATCGTAGCGACTGCTCGACTTCGGAGATCCAGTTGGGCCGTTTGAGCACCTCGCGCGGCTTGGGGCCGTCGGCCGCGCCCACAATGCCGTCGCGCTCCATCAGGTCTATCAGATGGGCGGCGCGGCCGTAGCCAATGCGCAACCGCCGCTGCAACAGCGAGGTCGAGGCCTTGCCGAACTCCACCACCAGGCGCACGGCGTCGTTGTAAAGCGGATCGTTTTCGTCGCCGCCAACTTCCTCATCCCCGCCCGCCTCGCCGGCCTCGCGCTCTTCCTTCGGAGCCTCCAGGAACTGCTCCTGATACTCGGCTGTGCCCTGCGAGCGCCAGAACTCTACCACCGCTGCGATCTCTTTCTCTGTGATGAAGGGCGCGTGCAGGCGGTGCACGCGCGCCGAGCCCGAAGGCAAGTACAGCATATCGCCGCGGCCCAGCAGCGCCTCGGCGCCGTTGGCATCGAGAATGGTGCGCGAGTCCACCTTCGTGGCCACGCGAAAAGAAATCCGCGCCGGGAAGTTGGCTTTGATCAATCCCGTGATCACATCCACCGACGGCCGCTGCGTCGCCAGCACCAGGTGAATGCCGACCGCGCGCGCCATTTGCGCCAGGCGGGTGATGGATTCTTCCACGTTGCCCTGGTCGAGCATCATCAGATCGGCCAGTTCGTCGATGATGATGACGATGTAGGGAATCGGCCGTTCGTCAGAACCTTCGCCGAACAGGCTGCGCGTGCCCTGCTCGCCGAACAGCTTGTTGTACTGGTCAATATTGCGCACGCCTTTTTCCGCCAGCAGCTTCAGGCGGCGCTCCATCTCGCGGACCGCATTGCGCAGGGCATTGGCGGCGAGCTTGGGCTCGGTGATGATGGGCGTGTAAAGATGCGGCACGCCTTCGTAGTTGCCCAGCTCCAGCCGCTTGGGATCCACCAGCACCAGCCGCACCTGGTCGGGCGTGGCTTTATAGAGAATGGACATGATCATGGCGTTGATGGCCACGCTCTTGCCCGTGCCAGTCGAGCCTGCGATGAGCAGGTGCGGCATGCCGTTCAGGTCGGCGGTAACGATGCGTCCGTTGATGTCTTTGCCCAGAGCCAGCGTGAGCTTGGACTTCGAGCCGATGAACTCCTGCGACTCGATATCCTCGCGCAGCCAGATGATTTCGCGCTCGCGGTTCGGCACCTGAATGCCCACGGTGGATTTGCCCGCCATGCGCTCGATCAGAATGCTTTCCGCTTTGAGGGCGAGGCACAGATCGTCGGTGAGGTTGGTGATGCGGGTGTACTTTATGCCGGCCTCGGGCTTGAACTCGAAGGTCGTGACCACCGGCCCGGGATTGATCTGCGTGACCTGGCCGTGCACATCGAATTCGGCGTACTTTTCCACCAGAACCTGGGCGAGAATTTTCAGCTCTTCGGCATCCACCGCCTGCTGTTCATCCGGGCGGTGCAGCAGGCTGCTGGGCGGCAGCTTGTAGCCACCGGCGATGCGCGGCATGGTGGTCCTGGCTTTCTGCCCGGTATCGGCGCGGTCGCAAACTTCGGGCGCAGTCTGGGAAAGCTTCTGGATCTGCTCTGCGCTGTGGGCAAGGGCGCTGGCTTGCTGGTCAGGGGTCTCATCTTCGAAGGTGCGCTCAATGCCCGTGCGGCGCGGCACCGGCGCGGAGGCCGCGGCTTCGCGCGGAGCCGGAATCATCTGCGCCGTCACCACCGGCCGCATGGCGCGGCGCTTTTCCAGTTCCTGCTGCATTTTCTTTTTCGCGCGGGCGTCTTGCCAATCCCGACAGCGGTCCCACAGCACCGTGGCAAAGGCGAAGCGTGTCGGCAGCCACACCTGCAGGGCGGAAAAAGAAAACGCCGTGGTCAGGTAAAGGGCAACCGCCAGAACCGTGGCGCAAACGATGTAGGCACCGGCGAGGTTGAAGTAATGGATGAGGGCGTCGCCCACGATGCGTCCCACGAGCCCTTCGATGGGAATGACGCTCATCCAGCGGGCGTGGCCGGGAAACAACGCCAGCAGTGCAGGGACAAAGACCAGCAGCCACAGCCCCCCCAGAAATTTGGCGATGGGCGAAATCACCCGGCGCGAGCGGAACCAGCGCGCCCCCATCACGCCCAGCAAGAGCGGAAAAAGAAACGCGCCCATGCCGAAGCCCTGCAGCATGAAATCGGCGCCGAAGGCCCCGATGATGCCCACCCAGTTGCGCGCCGCCCGCGAGCCGGTCAGCACCGAGGCGCTGTTGAGCGAGGGATCGAGCGGCGAGTAGGAGGCCAGCGCGAGAAACAGGAGGAGCGCGGAGACACACAACAGGAAGCCGATCAGCTCATTGAGCCGCCGGTTATTGGTCGGGGTAAAAATGCGGGACAGATAGTTCATGTGGCTCGTCAGGCGGCGAGTGGGGACACCCCATCCGCGACACCCAAACCGGCCAGAGCCTGATGATTATGACAAGAACGCGGCGCGGGAACAATGAGCAGGCCGTATCGGATTGGGTTCCGGGCGGGAGGTCCGTTTCCATGTAAGCTTCGCTCCGGCCGGGACGAAATTGTGGGCAAGACAAAAGTCTTCAGACCATTCCCGCGTCATCACTGCAGTTGAGGCCCAGCCGGCGGAAGAGTGGCTGCATTGCAACTTCGACTAATGGCTTTTTAACTTGAGGATCGGTTTGAATGCCGTGGCACCTTCCTCGTGCAATCTCGACCCAATTCCTAAGCCTGGGGTGACCTGCCCCCAATACCCGCCCTTCGCAAAAAGCGCGAAGGATGTGGCACCCGCCACCGGCCCGGCCATCGTTGACCGCATCATGCTTCCGGGTCGCTGGCGTCGAACACCGTGATATCGGTCCACACGTTGAGCGGGGCGGCCCACCAGTTGAAGAAGTTGTGGTCGCCCAGGGCTTTCGCGTCGCCGATAATCACCCAAAAGGTGACGGCGCCGTCGCGAGGGGCGATGCTGCTCACCTGGAAGTGAGCGTCACCGACGAAGCGGTGGGGCTTATTGGGATCGTAGATCTCGCCGCTGGGCGGGTCGCCTTCGCTGGCCGTGATCACGACGTAGGAATCGTGTCGAATGGCTCCCCAGTTAAAGTTGAATTGGGCGGTCTTCTGTTTGCCCCAAAAATACCGAGTGTGAACTGGCATGGTTTAGCCTCGCTGCCTGGGGTCGAGCTTTTCGCCGGCCTTGGGGGGCCGCACCACCAGCCTCCCGTTTAATGGAATTGAGTTGAGAAGAATGGTGAAGCCGCCATCCTTCATGGCAAAGGCAGTGCCCACCCGCTGCCAGAAGTCATCCTGCTCCTCGACCTGCGGCGGCGGCGAGGCTGGCTCCGAAGGATGGCTGGCGTGTACCACCCTTCTGGCTTCGATCACACTGAATACTGGCATCCAATCTGACTTGTCCATTTCTAACTCCGAAATAGGCGGCAAGTATAATGGCTCTGCGCTTCTATGCAAGAGCATTCCGGACTTTTTACAAAAAGGTTTAAACCATCGGACGCGCGGGAGGGGATATCGCGTGGCCGGGGGGAATTCGCAAGGTCGGACGGAAGCGCAGCATGAAGCAATAAGTTGTTTCCCAGCCGGGTTACTTTAGCGAAGCGTAAGTTGTGGCACGACCTGCCACAAAGCCGGCGACGGCTGTACCCACGCGGTTCGTGTTAATCCCGAGCGGAGGGCCACAGCCACACCTCGCAAAGAAAGAAGCCCCTGGAATGGGCCGCCGCAGGGGTGGCGAGAACCAAAAAAATCACGAAGCACTCCAAGGGTCAACCACCTCCACTCCGCAGTCCCGGAAATCCGCCGTGTTGCGGGTGGCGAGTCTGGCCCTGTGGATTTGTGCAATGGCGGCGATCTGGGCGTCGGCGTGGCTGATGGGCCGGCCCAGCGCTCGCCGCCGCGCGGCAATGCTGGAAAAGAATCGCGCGGCCTCGCTCTGAAAGCCCAGCACGCGCCCGGCCAGGTCGTCGTCGAACATCGCCTCAGCCGCGGCCAGCAAATCCTCGCGGCGTTTGCTCCGCGCGAGCAACTCAATCCCATAGAAGATCTCTGCCTCGGTGATTGAGGTAGTGAAGAGTTCCGCGGCCGGCTGTGTCGCAACCCAAGCCACGACCCTCGGAGAAGGCTTCGGCCTCATGAGCTCCGAGAGCACGTTGGTATCGAGAACGATCATTTGAGGAACTTCGGCGCAGGGCGGATTGCATCGCGCCGGGGCAGTTTAAGCTGTACGCCATCCAATCGCACAAACCGCCGGCGGATGGCTTCCGCCAGATTTTCCGTTTCATCCGAGGCGGCAGTGAGCGTTGATCGCAAAATCTCCCGCGCTTCCTCCTCCATCGAGCGTCCGTGATGAGCGGCCCGAACTCTTAAACGGCTCTTGGTTTTCTGGTCCAGTCTTCGGATAGTGATCGCAGCCATGCTATCAATGCTATCATTGATAGCATTAGGAGACAAAAACGGGCCGGCAAGAAACTCCCTTGTGCCCCTGGTTAAGTGTTTTCACGCCCGCGGCCACAAGCGCACCCGCGCTGTCAATGGGATTCCATGCTGTGGCCGAAGATTCCCGGAACGGGAATCCCCCCTATCCACAAGAGAACAAGAAAGATGCATCTCCGTTCCCGAATCGGGAAATCCACAGACGTTCCCGCCGGAACATTAGAACGCTTCGCCCGCCCCAAACGGAACCCAAGCGGGAAGACACAGAGAGCACGGAAGATGACTTCACCCTGTAAGCCGCGTCATGAACACCAGCACCAGCACGCCTGCGATGATGCGGTACACGGCGAAGGGAACGAAGCCATGCTTGCGCACCCAGGCCATAAACCAGGCAACTGAGCCATAGGCGACGATGAAGGAGACGACGAAGCCGATGGCCAGCACGACCCATCCGTGGGGATCAATCTGGGAAACGCCAATGGGATTCTCGCCTTTGCCGCGCAGAGATTTGAACAGATCATAGAGCGTGGCCGCGGCCATGGTTGGCATAGAGAGGAAGAAAGAAAATTCCAGGGCCGAGGCGCGCGACATGCCGGCGATCTGGCCGGCGGCAATGGTGGACATGGAGCGCGAGGTCCCTGGGAAGACGGCGGAGAGAATCTGGCAAGCGCCGATCCAGACGGCCTGGCCCAGGCTCATGGCTTCCATCTTCCAGATGTGAATGCGGGTTTGCGGAGCCTCGGGCCCGGCGGCTTCGGCGCGGGCGTTCATGGCGTCCACAATCCACATCACGACGCCGCCGATGAGAAGCGAATAGCCCATGATGGTGAGGCTTTCGAGGTGCTTGCCGATGATTTTTGTCATCAGGAAGGCGGGGATGGCGGTGACCACGAAGGCCACGGCGGTGAGGCCCAGAGGATGAGTGAGCCAGTTGCGGTCGCCGTTTTCGCCGCGAGGAAAGGTGGAGACGAACTTCACGATGCGGCCCCAGAAATATACCGGCAGGCACAAAATGGCGCCCAACTGGATCACGATGGTGTACATCTTCCAGTAGCCATTGGTCAGACTGATGTGCAGTAGGGCTTCTGAGATCCGGAGATGCGCGGTCGAGCTGACGGGAAGAAATTCGGTCAGTCCTTCCACGATGCCCAGGATGAGAGAGAGCAGGTAGTGGTTCAAGCGTCCTCCGCGAGGTGGCTGGGGAGAGTATGGCAGAAATTGAGAAGCGGACGGCTGGCGGAGTTGGTTCGCGGGCAACGGCGGGCGATGGCAGCGCCGGGCTCGAAGACGCTATTGTTCCGTGTTGCCGTAGGTGGGGATACTCTGCTGCAACAGGTAGAGCAGGCGCTGGGCGCGGTCGCCCCAGTCGGTCTGGGAATATTGCGAGGCGAGATTTTGCGATAAGGCGATGGCCCTGGATTTGGCCTCGTCAGACTTCTTGGCGTCGCCTTCGGTCTTGTAGATTTCAATCAGGGCGGAGTAGCGCCAGGCAGCATCGTAGAGCGCTTCGGGGGTGTCGGGAGATTCGGGGTGCTCCTTGGCGTACTTTTCGTAGAGCTCGGCTTCTTTTGCCGGGCATTTGGAGGCGCCCTGCCAATCGCCGCAGAGTTTATTGTCAATGAGCTGGAAGGCGGCGCGGTCGGCCCACTTGGTGCCGGGAAATTTCTTGATCACCAGCTTCATGTAGTCTTCGTCCATGCCTTCGCGCAAGTAGGCTTCACGGGCGTGGGCTGAGGGGCGGGAACTGACGTCTTCCTTCTCGATCTGCCAGCGAATATCGGCGGCGCGGTAAAGCGCCTGCGCGGCCAGCGGGGAAGTGGGGAACAGTTCATAGACTTCGTAATACAGGCGCATGGCGTCCTGCGCTGCCCCGCGGCGGCCATGACGCTGGCTGGCCTGGTCTTCGGAATCTACCGCCTCCCCGTAGAGAATCTTGTCGCCGTCTGGCGTGGAAGGCATGATCACACCCTTGCTCAAGATCCAGCCTGTGACCACGCGCTCCTGGGTAAGAGCGGCTTCCACGTGCAGCCACTCGCGGCTGGTCTCCATGACCACGACTTCGCGGCCGCGTTCCACTTCACCCAGCTTGGCGGATGTGTCATCGGGGGAGATGTAGATCTCCGCCACCCGCACCATCGCGCCGTGCTGGTAGTCGGCGAACGCCGGCCCCGCGCACAAGGCCAGAAAAAGAACATACAAGACGGTCCGCTGGATCATGAGGGCTTCTTAAATTCCGCAAGCATGTGCGGCTCGATGTTGCCGCCGCTGATAACGGCAACGTTCATTGTAGTGCGCGGCAGCTCGCCGCGGTGAAAGAGAAAGCCGGCCACAGCCACCGCGCCGCTGGGTTCGGCAACGGTTTTGGGGTTCGATGCCAGCAGCCGCATAGCTTCCTTGATCTCCGTTTCGCTCACGGTAATAATGTCATCCACATAGCGGCGAATGTGCTCGAAGTTGATCTCGCCGATGCTCTGGGTGCGCAGGCCGTCGGCGAGGGTGCGCGTGACCTGCTGGGCCGAAAACTGCACAATCTTGCCGGCCCGGAAGCTGGCTTGCGCGTCTGCGGCCAGCTCAGGTTCGACGCCGATGACCTTCACCTCGGGCTGGCTCAGCTTCATGGCGGTGGAGACGCCGCTGATCATGCCACCTCCTCCCACGGGAACCAGTACGGTTTCGACCTGTGGTAAGTCATGGAGAATTTCGAAGCCGATCGTACCCTGGCCGGCGATGATCTGCTCGTCATTGTAGGGCGGGATGATGGCGTATCCATATTCGGCGGCCAGCTCCTGGGCGCGCACCATGCGCTCGTCGCTGCCCGGACCTACCAGTACGATTTCCGCACCCAGGGCGGCGGTTGCCTGGCGCTTGATGGCGGGTGCGTTATTGGGCATGACGATGACTGCCTTTACCCCCAAAACTCTGGCCGAATAGGCGACCCCCTGGGCGTGATTGCCGCTGGAATAGGAAATCACGCCGCGGCGCCGTTCTTCTTCGCTGAGCGAGGCGATCTTGTTGTAAGCGCCGCGCAGCTTGAAAGCGCCGATGGGCTGCAGATTTTCCGGCTTGAGGAAGAGGCGGCGGGGATGCTGACTCCCGTCTGGCTGGTGAATGTGAGATTCGATGAGCGGCGTGCGCACAGCAATGCCGCGCAGGCGGGATTGAGCGTCCTCGATATCGTGCAGAGTGACCATGGTAGTTGCGTGCCGGCGTGCGCGGACGAAAGGTTGGAGCACTCGTTACCAGCAACCCATCCGCGTGACGTGGAGGGCCCCTCAGAATACATCAAGAATCAGATACTTCCTTGAGGGTGGCATCAGGGATGATTTCGCGAGAAGTGGAGGCCTCGACTCCGGCAAAGCGAATCA
>DATIYF010000001.1:0-35259 GCA_035517775.1 Terriglobales bacterium | reverse complement strand
TGGGTCTCGCCGGGGCCGCGTGTGCCGATGCCGCCGCCGAGTTGCGACATCTCGATGCCGCGCCCGGCCAGGCGGGGCAGCAGATATTCCAGTTGCGCCAGCTCCACTTGCAGCTGGCCTTCGCGGGTGCGGGCGTGGCGGGCAAAGATGTCGAGAATCAGCTGGGTGCGGTCAATGACGCGGGTGTGAACTTCGTTTTCGATATTGCGCTGCTGCGAGGCGGTGAGATCGTGATCAAACAGCAGCAGGTCCGCGGACACCGAGGCCGCCGCGCCGGCGATCTCTTCCAGCTTGCCCCGGCCAATCAAAGTTGCGGGATCCGGGCGGTCGCGGCGCTGCAGGAATTCGCCGGCGATCTCCGCGCCCGCGCTGCCCGCGAGCGCTCGCAGCTCGGCCAGCGATTCCTGGGCGCTGAATTCAGGCACGGGCGGCGCTTTCGGAACACTGGAAGAGGCCGCCGCGGCTTCGCGCGCGGCCCGCGCCCCGCTGGACAGCAGCGATCGCTTTTCTCCGGCACGGGCGCGCACACGATAGTCGAGGCCCACCAGAAAGGCGCGCTCCGGCTGCCGCGCGCCTGCATCGGGCGTCCGCTGGGGCCCGCTTTTCCGGGTCTTCTTGGGTGGAATGCTCAATCGGGAGATTCTCGAAACGCTTGAACCTTAGCTGCCGTCGGAGACTGGAGAGGCGGCGGCGCTGGCTGACTCTCCGCTGGGGCCGCCGCCTGCCGCCCCCGCGGCGCTGGCCTGCGCCGGACGCTCATAGTGCGCGTGCATGGGCCGGCCCATGGCCACGGTAGAGATGGCGTGCTTGAAAATAAGCTGTTCCTGGTTGCTGCTCTCCAGGATGACCGAGTATTTATCAAACGACCGAATCCGGCCCGTCAGCTTCACCCCGCTCAGCAAATAAATCGTTATATTGCTGCGTTCCTTGCGGGCGGTGTTAAGAAATGTGTCTTGTATGTTCTGCGCCGGCTTATTTTCCATCGCCGATCTCCTTGCCAGGGCCATTCGCTTGCGTTCGCCGATACCGTTACTGGCAGTTTACAGGGATTGGCCAGCGCGCCAGCGAGAAAACTTGGCAATCGGCGATATCCGTACAATATGCTGGCGCGCTCGAGTTTTGCAATCAGCCTATTCCTGATATCTGACCCAGGCGGTTCAATACGGGATTGCCAGGAAACCCTGATAGCAATGCGGGAAATTACCTTAAGGCGTCTGTAGTGTCCTGATTCAGGTCTGTTCCCGATGAACTGGGGCAACAAGCTTGCCACTTTCGGCTAGCGGTGGGATTTCCGCACCGGCTTGGCCGGCTGCTCTCCTGGCGCCAGCACGCGGCGCACGATGGGCGTATTGAGCTTGTATTTGCGCTCGACAATATTGCCGCTGTCGTCTTTCACACGCAGAACGAACACTGGCAGCATGCCTTCTTTATCAAAATTCTCTTTCGCAATCGTCACCGGCAAAACTCCATTCAGGTTGCGCTCGCGGTAGGCGGTTTCGTAGCGGTGGCGCTTCACATTCCAGGTGAAGACGCGAATCTGGTTGTAGTCGAAGGGCATGCCGTCCTTGGGTTCGCTGAGCAGTTCGAGGTATTGGGGCACCTGCTTGTCGCCATCCTGCACCTGATCGAGCACGAAGGCGGCGACGATGCGCTGACCCTCGGCGTACTGCGCGATATCCAGGGGAACGTCCACATCCACCAGGCGGGCCAGCACCCAGCCCACGTGGTCTTGAGCATCACGAATCAACCACCAGTCTTCGAGAACGGGCGCGGCGCCCGATTCATCGCTTCGGGGAGCGCCGGGCAGCGCCTTTTCTGCCGTGGCCCGCTTCAGGATGGATACTCGGGAGCCTTGCGGCAGCTGATAAAGATGGTCGGTGTCGCGCCCGGGGGTAAGGTGGAGATTGGTCTCGTTGCGGGTAATGGCCGCCGCCTGCACGGGATCGTCCTTCGCATCCGCCGCCAGCTTCTGAAAGCCGTCATAGACCTGCTGGGTGACGAGGTGGCGCTCCTCGATCCAGCCTTCGGCGCCATCGCTGGTGCGCACCCGGGCGAAACGGCGGTCGCGCTCGAGAATCTCTACTTTGTCGCCGTTCTTTACCGTACCGGTCTTGGTATAGACGGGCGCGACCCGGTCCCGCAGCACCACCAAGCCGGCAGAAACGTAGGCGACCTCGTGCCCCCGATGGCGGCCGCGGCTGCATGCCGCAAGCAGCAGAAGGCAGAGCAGGAGAGTGGGGAGTTTTCGGCCAGGAAGTTTCACGGATTACACAAACACTATAGCGCAAGGATGCGCCGAAGCTGAGTCTTTCTGCAGGCACCAGTTGAGGGCGCGTGCGAACCCGTTTACTGGACTGTTAACTGCGCGGTCTTGGTGAACTGGGTGGTGCCGCTGGTGTAGGTAGCGGTGACCGTTTCCACTTCGCCGGCGGTGGCGCCGGAAAGAGTCATGATAGTCTCCGGGGTCTCGCCCTGGGTCAATTGGAAATTCCCAGAATTGGTGATGGACCAGACCGCCTGGGCAGTGATATCCACCGGCTGGCTCTGGCCGGAGATCGTGGCGGCTGCGGTGAAGGTGGCGGTTCCGCCGCCGGAGGCGATGGTGTTGCTGGTGGGAGTAATGGTGATGGCAGTAACGTTGGTGAGAGTGACCTTGATCGTAGCCTGACCGCTGACCGCGCCCACTTCCGCAGTAATCGTAGGGGTGCCAGCGCCTACACCCTGAACCAACCCGCCATTGGTGACGGTGGCAAGCGTTTCGTCGGAACTGGTCCAGATGATGTTGGAAGCTCCGGTGAGGTCCTTAGTGCTGTTGTCGTCATAAGTTCCTGTGGCGACCATTTGTTGGGTCGAGCCCACGGGAACGTTGACGTTACCCGGCCCCACGGCAATGCTGGTGAGCGTGGGGTTGACGAAAAAGCCGCGGCAGCCGGCCGCAGCCGCCATCAGCAAAAGGACGGCAAAGGCGCTCAGGATTTGCAGTTTACGCTTCGTGCTTGGCATGGTGGAGATTCCGGCGAACGCGCCTTCAGGTCGGCAGCGCCCACGAGCGGCGCAGCAAAGATTGTAGCAGAGAGCGTGCCACAGAATTACACAGAAGGTCCGGTCCGGAGCGAGTTACTCGACTGATTAATTGGTCTTTCTGGCCCGGGCAATGCGTTCGTCAATGGGCTTGCGGCCGGCAAAACCTTCGGTCGCGCCGTGCCAGTGGGTGATGCCAGTTTCGCCCAATTTCCAGCACAGCAGCACGGCTTCGCCATCCACCACGCAGGGAAAATCGAGCAAGCCTATTTCGAGGTCTTTGACCTGCACCCCGGTGGCGTCAATTTCTGCCAGCGAATCTTTCACCCGCTGCACCGCCTTCTCGCGCTCGGCCTTGCGCCGGGCCAGGTTGACGATGTTCAGGAAGGTGCCCCCATTGAGGAAAATACGATGGCTGATTTCCTGGAATTCGGCGTCCACCGACTCGATGAGCTTCTTGCCTTCGATGGCAGTGCGCAGAAGTGATTCCAGAACGGGCAACAGAGATTGGGCTTCTTCCAGCGTAAATGTGCGGTCTGACATGGCTTGTATGGGATGATTCTAGCTCAATTTTGCGGCGAGGCGAAGCCCCGCAAGTGAGGATAGCCCTGAGGAAGACCTTGGTTCTAAGCGGGCAGAGAGGCCATGGCTGAAAAGGTCAGGCCTGGAATTCGCTGGCTTCGGGGAAGCGCAGTTTGCACTTAGAGAGGGCCTTGCCCAGAAGCTGCTCGACCTCGACCTCCTCGCAGTTCTTCGCCATAGCCAGCTCGCTGACCAGCAGGTAGCGGGCGCGCTCCAGCATCTTCTTCTCGCGGAACGAGAGAGGCTTGGACTGGCTGAGAAGCAGAAGGCCCTTGAGGACGGCGGCTACATCGAGCAGCGACCCGGTACGCATGCGCTCGGAATTTTCCTTGAAGCGGTCTTTCCAGTCGCTGTTGCTGTCGCAAGCGCCATCCTCAAGAAAATCAACGATTTTCTGAATAGCGCCGTTCTTCACCACGCGCCGCAAGCCTACCGCTTCCACATTGTGAAACGGCACCATCACCTTGAGGCTGCTGGATTTAATCTTCAGAAGGTAGAAGTTTTCGACAGTTGCGCCGAAGGTGCGGCTGCTAATCTGCTCGATGATCCCTACGCCATGGTTGGGATAAACAACCTTGTCGCCTATGTGGAAATGCCCATCGCTACTCAACATTGAGTACCGCCCCGGAAGTCGGTGAAACGAGGGAAAAACACCACCTCTATTTTATCCCAATGCGGGAAAGAAGGCAATTTGGGGAAGGTTGGGAGAAAGCGGGCGGGGTCAGCGGAGAAACCGGTGCGGCCCAGTCTTAGCCGAGAACATATCGTTTATCATCTTATACTTACATAGAATATTGCAGGATCGCATGAGTCTGGCTTGCAGCGGCCCCCGCCGAACTGCCAAAGCGGAATTCATGAGTGAATAGGTTTCGGTGCGCCGTTTCCCCAGCGCGATATGGGTTTATAATCCGGGGGGCGAGCATGACGGAGCACATCAAGAAAAAGCTGCAGGACGAGATCAACGCCCTGGAACATGAGCTGAGCCATGAGCTTCCCAAGGAGCTGAAGCGGGCGATTGCGCTGGGCGACCTGAGCGAAAACGCCGAGTATCACATGGCCAAGCAGCGCCAGGAGTTTGTCAAGGCGCGCCTGCGCCAGCTGGGCAGGCGCCTGGCCGACCTCTCGCTGATCAACCTGAACAATATTCCGAAAGATAAAGTCGGGCTAGGCTCGACGGTGCGGGTTTACGACAGCACCAAGGATGAGGAAGTTGAGTACCTGCTGGTTACCAGCGAAGAGTCGGACGTGGCGGCAGGCAAGATTTCCACCACTTCCCCCATTGGGCGGGCCCTGCTTAATAAGAAAGTGGGTGACACCGCCGAAGTGGTCACCCCCAACGGCAAGCGTGAGATGGAAGTGCTGCGCCTGACCACCATTCACGATGAGGCCGGGGCGCAGGCCTGATGACCTGGACAAGCGCCGTCGGCCGTGGCTGTGGAGCCGTGCTCGACGCGATCGTGCGCTGGCTGGCGCTGGCGCGAATCAATCCCAATGTGCTGACCTTCCTCGGGCTAGTGGTCAACATCGTGGCCGCCTTCATGTTCGGCTACGCCAACGGCGATGACCAGGCGCGCATGTTCCGCTATGCCGGGCTGATCATCATTGCCTCGGGCTTTTTCGACCTGGTGGATGGGCGGGTGGCCCGCGCCAGCAACCGGGTGAGCCGCTTCGGCGCCTTCTTCGACTCTGTGGTGGACCGTTACAGTGATGCTTCGCAGTTTCTCGGCCTGCTGGTGTTCTACGCCCGGGGCGACCGCTTTTTCTATGTGATTCTAACCGCCGTGGTCATCATCAGCGCCATCATGGTCAGCTACAGCCGGGCGCGGGCGGAGTCGCTGATCGGCTCCTGCCGCGTGGGCTTCATGGAGCGGCCGGAGCGCCTGGTGCTGGTGATCATTGGGGCGCTGTTCAATCGCATGGCGCCCGTGCTCTGGCTGGTGGCGGTGCTTTCCACCATCACCGTCATCCACCGCATTCACTACACCTGGACCCGGACGCGTGAACTGGAAGCGGCCGCCGGCGCTAAGGCCACGCAGGCGGCATAGCAGCGGGCCGCATCTTCAGGGCTTACGAATCATTCCCAGATAATGTGTGCTCAGGGGCTTGATGGTCGAGAGCCGGCGATAGAGCCAGGGCGAAAGCCGCGCGACCAGACGGCCCAGGGGCGGAGCCAGGGTCAGCCGGCGCAGAGTGATCTGGCAGCCCGGAAATAGCTGAGCGATTTCGCCCCGCTTGACTCCTCTTACATCCGGATTCCACGGATTGTTCACGCGAAAGTCGTACCACACGATCAGGCCGGCGGGGCGAAGCACGCGCAGCATTTCGCGGGCCACCTGGCGCTTCATCTCAAGATCCAAAATCGAAGTGAAGACGGTGGATTGCAGGACCAGGTCGAAGGAGGCATCGGCGGACTCGAGATGGGCGGCACTGCCGCAGCTCAGGCTGATCTGGGGCGGGCATAGGCGCCGCGCTTCCGCGATGCGTTCAGGCAGCAGGTCCACGCCGGTGAGATTCTCCGGCCGGGCGCCCCAGCGGGCGAAGGCGCGCAGCCCGGCCCCGGTTCCGCAGCCAATTTCAAGAATGCGGCTGTTCTTCAACTCCGCGAAGCCTTGCGCGGCGAGGAGGCCGAGTAATATGCGCTCGCGCTGCTGCCGGTTGAATTGGCCAGCCGGCTCAGCGAGCGGCGTTCGATGATTGCCGCGCCGGGCATAAGCGGCGCGGATTCTGGCTTCTTCTGCAGCGAAGGCATTGGCGGGGCAGACGGCCTTACGGGCAGACGTTCCTTCCGCCGTGGTTTGCAACACCACGCGAGTATAGTGCACAGCTTCAGGAAGAAGCAGCGGTGAGAGAAGGGGAGAGCGGGTCAGGCGAAGGCGGGATCCTAAGCCCTCGCCGGCTCAGGGCAAAAATGAGAGAAGGAAGCCAGATGAGGAGATTCATTATTACTGGCGCGCCGGGCGCGGGGAAGACTGCGATCATTCGCCAACTGGAACTCGAAGGGTTCAGCGTGGTGGAAGAGGCGGCCACAGACATTATCGCCGCGGCGCAGGCGGAGGGGACGGCAGAACCCTGGATGCAGCCCTGGTTCATAGACGCGGTCGCCAATCTGCAGAGAGAGCGCCAGATTCGAGCGTCTGATCAGGGCGATGAGGTCCAGTTTCACGACCGTTGCGCCGTGTGCACGGCGGCGCTGGCGGTTTATCTCGGTTATCCGTATTCGCCCCTTCTGGCTGGAGAACTGGAGCGCATCAGGAAGGAGGCTATTTACGAAAATCGGGTTTTCTTCATTCGCAATCTTGGATTCATTGCGCCGACCGAGGCGCGGCGAATCAGCTTCGAGGAAACGCTGCGCTTTGAGAGGATTCATGAGGAGATTTACCGGGGCTTCGGCTTCGAACTGGTGTTTATCGAGCCGGCCAGCGTGGGGCAACGGGTGGGGCGAATCACAGCGGAGATTGGGGAAGGAAGGGCTGGTAAAGATGGTTAGGTGCGCCAAGGGAGGTCAGGCCAGCCGCTCCGCGCCCATGACACTTTCGACCAGAGATTCGAGGCTGAACTGCCGCGCCAGGAAATCGGAAGCCAGCGCGCGCCGTTGCTCCGGGCTCTGCGACCTTGCTTGGGCCAGGGCTTGGCGCAGGGCGGCCAGCAGTTCCGCCATATCCCAGGAATGGGCAACCACGCCGGCGCCGGCGAGCCCGACGATGCGCGCCAGTTCGGAAGCCGGAGGAGCAATGCCCAGAACCACGCTGCCCATGGCCAAGATATTCGGCAGCTTCGAGGGCAGGCAGGCATCGGCGCTGCTCTCCAGTTGCGGTATTACCTGGACGGTGGAACGGGCGTATAACTCCTCCAGGTCAGCCTCGCTGACCAGATCATGGAGATGGATTTTGTTCGCCAACTCTCCCAGCGGACGCCGCCGCAGCTCCTCAAAACCCGGCCCCTCGGAAAAAATGTGAAACTCAACCGCGGGCAGCTCGCGGGCGGCGGTGCAAAAGAATTCGAATAGCCCCGATGGATTCTGCTTGCGCCCCAGCGCGCCGGAGTACACCACGTGCTGCGCGAGCTGTGAAAATAAGGGCGCCAGATTGACGCCCGTCTTTGCCGGGTCCACCGTAACGAAGGGATAGGAGACCACCACCCGCTGGTTCTCGAGGGCATGCTGGGCAGTCATGTGGCGCGCCATGGCCTCGGAGAGAACGATCAACTGATCGCAGGCGCGGAAGGCCTTACCTTCCAACCGGCAGACGGTGGCGGCGAGCAGGGACTGGAGGAATCCCTCGCCCTGGGTGACAAGCGTTCTCTGCAGGTCGTGCACAATGCCGACCTTGCGCATGGAGGAAGGGAGCAGGCGGCTCACGCACAGGAAGAACAGTCCCGGAGGAAAAATAGCCACGGCCAGGGTGGCCCGCTTGCGCAGCGACCACGCTTTCACGGTGGCATAGGCGGCGTACCAGAACTCAAATACCAGCCGGCGAAGCAGCAGCGACCGGGGATAGCGTACCCAGGCGCCGCCGCGATGGATGGAGACTCCCTCCAGGCGGCTGCGGGAGCGGACCGGCCGCCAGGAAGGATACAGCGGGTGGGAGGCGATAACTTCGACTCCAGCTCCGCGCCGCACCAGGGCTTGCACCAAAAAACTGTTGTACCGGCCGGTGGAAATCGGCTCGGGGTAAAAGAAAGGCGAGAAAAACAGGATTCGAGGAGAACTCACGTCAGCGGGGTTCGGTGGCAACTGGCTGGCGCGCGCCGCAGGCGCTGCGGGCGCAGTAGTCTTGGTAGGTGGCGGCCAGCCCGGAGCGCAGCCGGGTGCTGGGCTTCCATCCCAGCGAGGCCATCAGGGTGACATCGAGCAGCTTGCGCGGAGTGCCGTCGGGCTTGGAGGGGTCGAACACCAGATCTTTTTTCACCCCCACCGTCTCGGCAATGATTTCCGCCAACTCGCGGATGCTAATGTCCTGCCCCCAGCCCACGTTGACCAGAGGCGGGCGGGCGGAGGGGCCGAGAATGGCGGCCCATTCGTTGTCACCGAGGTTCATGAGGTGGATACAGGCATCGGCGGCATCGTCGCTGTAGAGAAACTCACGGCGCGGAGTCCCGCTGCCCCAGATCACCACCTTGCGGTCGGAGGAATTTTTCGCGGCCTCGAACTTGCGGATCAGGGCGGGCACCACGTGGGAGCTGTGGGCATCGTAATGGTCGTTGGGGCCGTATAGGTTGGACGGCATGGCAGTGATAAATTGCGTGCCATACTGGCGATTGTAAGCCCAGCACAATTCGATTCCAGCAATCTTGGCCAGGGCATAGGAGCGGTTGGTAAGCTCCAGCGGGCCGGCGAGAAGCTGCTCCTCGGAGATGGGCTGCGGGGCGCAGCGCGGGTACACGCAGCTCGAGCCCAGAAACAGCAGACGCTGCACCCCGCTGCGATGAGCCTGCTCGATCACGTTGGTCTCGATGCACAGGTTTTCGCGGATGAATTCCGCGGGACGGTCGCGGTTGGCCAGAATGCCGCCCACGCGCGCGGCGGCGAGGAAGACATAGTGCGGGCGCTCGGACTGGAACAGGCCGGCGACTGCCCGGGCGTCAGCCAGGTCGAGCTCGGCGCGGGTGCGCAGGATCAGGTTGTGATAGCCGGCGGCGTGCAACCTGCGGACCAGGGCCGAGCCCACCAGACCGCGGTGACCGGCAACATAGATGGGGGCGTCGAGTTCCATGTCATTCCTGGAAGGAAAACACCTTGTAGCCGTTCTCCTTGACGAAGCGCTCGCGCTCGGCCGCCTCCAGGTCGGCGCCGGCCATCTCGGCCACTAATTCCCGAAAACTGATCTTCGGCTCCCAGCCCAGTTTGCGCCGGGCCCGGGCGGCATCCCCCAGCAGGGAATCCACCTCGGTGGGCCGGAAGTACACCGGATCCACCTGGATGATGCAACGGCCGCGTCCATCATAGCCGGCCCGATGGGTTCCCTGGCCGCGCCACTCGAGGAAGATTTCCATCTCCTGGGCCACCGCCTCGATGAACTCCCGCACCGAATGCTGCTCGCCGGTGGCGATCACGAAGTCCTCGGGCTGCTCCTGCTGCAGCATGAGCCATTGCATCTCCACGTAATCGCGGGCATGTCCCCAGTCGCGCCTGGCCTCGAAGTTGCCGATGTAGAGGCAATCCTGCAGGCCGTATTTGATGCGCGCCAGGCCGCGCGTGATCTTGCGGGTCACAAAGGTCTCGCCCCGGACCGGAGACTCATGGTTGAAGAGGATTCCATTGCAGGCGTACAGGCCGTAGGCCTCGCGGTAATTGATGGTAATCCAGTAGGCGTACAGCTTGGCGACGGCGTAAGGAGAACGGGGATAGAAGGGGGTAGTTTCGCGCTGAGGAAATTCCTGCGCCCGCCCGAACAGTTCTGAGGTCGAAGCCTGATAGAAGCGTACGCTATCCTGCAGGCGCAGGGAGCGGATCGCTTCCAGCACCCGCAGCGTGCCCAGGGCGTCGGTTTCGGCGGTGTACTCGGGCTGCTCGAAAGATACGCCCACATGGCTCTGCGCGCCCAGATTGTAGACCTCGTCGGGCCGCACCTTCTGCATCACGCTGAAGACGCTGTTCGAGTCGGTAAGGTCGCAATAGTGCAGCAGGAAGGTGCGGTGCTTGACGTGCGGATCCTGGTACAGGTGGTCAATGCGCCCGGTGTTGAGCTGCGAGGAGCGGCGCTTGGTGCCGTGGACTTCGTATCCCTTGGCCAGAAGAAACTCCGCCAGGTAAGAGCCGTCCTGGCCGGTGACGCCGGTGATGAGGGCTTTTTTCATTGCTGGATAAGACCGGGCCGGGTTCAGTAGGCGTTCCGGCTGAGAATTCCTCCCAGCACGGTCAAGGCGATGATCTTGAGATCGAGTGACAGGCTCCAGTTCTGCACGTAGTACATGTCGTATTCCAGGCGCTTTTCGATCGAGGTGTTTCCCCGCCAGCCGTGGACCTGCGCCCAGCCGGTTATGCCGACCTTCAGCCAGTGACGGTTGTTGTAACGCGCGATCTCGTTGAGGAACACCTGCACGAAGTGCGGGCGCTCGGGCCGAGGGCCGACGACGCTCATATCGCCGCGCAGCACGTTGTAGAACTGGGGCAGCTCATCCAGGCTCAACTTTCGCAGCAAGGCGCCCAGCGGGGTGCAACGGGGGTCATGTTCGCGGGTCCAGGCCGTGTCGCTTTCGCTGGCCGGACCGGGGCGCATGGTGCGAAACTTGTACATGCGGAAGATCCTGCCATTCAGACCTACGCGCTCCTGCACAAACATGACCGGGCCGGGCGAGGTCAGCCGGGTGGCCAGCGCAATCACAAGCAGCAGGGGAGCGGCGAGCGCCAGCACGAGAGCGGAGAACACCACGTCGAAGGCGCGCTTGAGCAAAGAATAGTCGAGCGATTCGGCCGGGGTGGTGGTCAGATCAAGCATCTGCATTCGCCCCAGCTGGAACAGCCTCTCGCGCACCACCACTCCTTCGCCCAGGTCCACGATGGCGCGCAGCGGAAGACTGAGCCGGTCGAGGGCGCTCAAAATCTTCGGGATCTGATGAAACTGTGCGGGATGGAGCGCGATGACCACCTCATCGAAGGCGCCCTCATCGGAGAGCCGGGGCACCGCCTCGAGGTTGTACAACGGCTGGCCGTCCAGCGTCACTTCGCCGCCCTCCACCCCGATGAAGCCGACCACCCGGCAGGAGCAGATGGTCATGGCCTCAAGGCGGGAGGCCGCCTTCTGGGCATACCGGTCCGCCCCCACCACCAGGAGTCGCAGCGGGCGGCCCTCCTCGACCTTTTTCCTGACGTAAATGCGGAACGCCATGCGCATGAGCACGGCCAGCAGCAGGAGCAGGGCCATGCCAATCACGAACAGGCCGCGGGGAAAGATCAGGGTGTGCTGGAAGAACAAGGCGGCAAGCAACAGGGCGAAGGTGGCGATGCAGGCGCTGAAGGCCCGGCGGGTGCCGGTGCGTTCACGGAAGAGCTCGTCCACGCTGGTTACCTGGTAATGCTCCGCCATGGCCACCCAGACTGCGGTGGCAAACACCGCCAGCCCGAAATGGCCGGAGGCGGAAAAATCCACCGGCAGGCCGGCGCTCCGCCAGAAAAAAGCCCACACCCGCCAGCCCAGCTCGAAAGCCAGGTAAGGAAGCAGATAGGCAACCAGGCGGAGGCAGAAGCGGTAGTACCTAAGGCGTAAGATCATGGCTCCAGATTTTCGCTAAGGCTTGCAGATTGGTGCGGCGTCAGGGCAAATCCGCACTGGGCTTTATTTCCGGATAGCGGCCGGTCAGCGGCCCATCGTGCTTCCGCACCAGGAAAGGCCGCCGGATGGAGAAGGGCGCACGTGGGAAGAAACTTTGGGCGATGACATGGTTCAGCGTCTCCAAAGGGGCGCCAGGCCCCGGATCATGTCCGCTCCCGGTGAAGCTCTGCCCCCGGCGCAGGGTAGTATTCGCCTTTGGCCTTTGCTGAGAGTGCGGTGGCTGGCGCCGCCGTGACCACAGAACCGGCTGCCGGCCAGCAGCGCCGGATCGGCTCGAAGGCGTCAAACCATTCGAGGACTTGCTGGACATACTGCCCAGCCGTCCAGCGCGAGGCGCGTTCCCGGCCGCGGCGTATGAGATCCTGGCGCAGATCCGGACGCTCATAGACCGCTTTCAGGGCAGCCGCGATGGCTTGCACGCTCGCCGGATCCACCCAGAGAGCGCCCTCGCCCAACTGTTCTTGCGCTCCGCGCACCTTGGCAGCAATCACCGGGCAGCCCAGCGCCTGGGCTTCGAGGGGGGGAAGATTCTCCGGGCCGAAGAAACTCACAAAGCTGAGAGCCAGAGCATGGCGATAGAGTTCGATCAATTCCTGGCGCCCGACAAATCCGAGAATGCGGACCTGGCCACTCAGCTGCCAATGCTCTATCAGCGATTCCACGTAGTCGCGATTCCCCTGGTCGCTTCCGGTCAAGACGAGCGGCAACAGAATTCCATCCCGTTCCCGCAGCTCCTTGAGCGCCAGCAGCAGGTTGGCGTGGTTCTTGTGCGGCCAGAATTGCGCCGGGTAAAAAAGATAACCGGGCATGAGGCCATACTTCTCGAGCGTGGCGCAGCTTCCGGCCGGGGCGGCCTGCAAGGCAAACGAGGGTGTGGGATGGGGCAGGATCTTGATTCGCTCCGGCAGAATGCCATAACACTGGATCAGTTCCTCGCGCCCGGCGGCGTTCGGCACAATCACCGCCGCCGCCCGGGAGAGGGCCTGGCGATAGCGCGTCTCGCGGAAGTGCCATCGGCCGTGCGCGCTGACCTCAGGGAACCAGGGCTGGATGCGGTGCTGCAGGTCCCAGACCGTGTACACGTAGGGCAACTCAACCGGCTGGAATTCAGGCGAGACGAACCAGACCGCTTCCGCTTGATGGCGCCGCAGGCTGCGCTGCAGGCGGCTGCGGAATTGCAGGCTGTCGCCCACGAACGACAAGGGCTCAAAGCAAACCCGCAACCACCGGCCGGGCAATCCCCAATCCCAGGCGCTGGCCGGGACCCATTCCACCTGGCCGCAGCCCGGGTCGGGATAGCGGCTGGCCGGGCTGCCATAAATGACGAACGAATGCCGGTTCTTGGCCGGGCTTTCCAAGAGAGCCTGCGTGATTTCGTCCTGAAAAGTAAATCCTCCGCCCTGGGAGGCGCGCACATTACCCAGATAGAGAGCTACTTTCATCTCTTATCCCCGCGCCAGAAAGCAGACATTCCACGTGTTCAGGCCGGGTGGGCGCTGCGACAACCACTCCCGGGCTTCGGTGATCTGCAAACCGGCGCGGGAGGCGAACCATTCCACTTCCGGGCGAAACAGGTAACGCATGCTGTGAACTTCGTGGACTTCTTGCGTGACCCCGCTTCGTTTACAGGTCACCCGCAGGGTGTAATGCACATCCACGCGATTCTCATTGACGTGCAGGCTGGGCTCGGCAATGCGCAAGGCGCTGACCTCGTGGTTGGACCATCGCTTGGTGCGCACCTCGGGCTTTTCGGCCAGCACGGCGGGGCCATACCAGCAGTCGAAAAGGAAGATGCCGCCCGGCTTCAGATGTTGGCGAGCGGTCAGGAAGGCATTCTGCAGATCGTCGTTGCCGGTCTGATAGCTCATCACGTGAAACAGCGAAACCGCGCAATCGAACATCCGGCTCAGGCGTATCTCGCGGGCGTCGCCGCGGGAGAAGGTGATGTGGCGGGCGATCTCCTCGGGCATTTCCCGCAAGCGGGCGCAGGCCCGCTCCAGCATGGCGGAGCTGCGGTCCACTCCATGCACCCTGACCTGGGCCTGGGCGAAGTGCTGGGCATGGACCCCGGTGCCGCAGCCCAGTTCCAAAAGCGATTCGGGAGCGCAACCCTGCTGGCGCAAGAGCCCGAGGACGTACTCGGTTTCCGCGGCATAGTCCTTGTCGGCGTAGAGGGCGTCGTAATAGCCGGCGTATTCTTCAAACACCTTCACGCCAGCACCTGTTTCACGCCTTGCGCGACCCGGCGCATCTGATCTTCGCTTAAGCCCAGGCCGCTGGGCAGGTAAAATCCGCGCCGCGCCAGGCGTTCGGCCACGGGATAAGACTCGCCGGCAAACAGGCCCCGCTTGCGAAAGACAGGCTGCTCGTGCATGGGCCAGAAGAAGGGGCGGCTGTCAATGCCCAGCTCCCGCAGCCGGCGCATCGCCTCCTCGGCCATGAAGGGCACGCTCTCCTGCAGCAGCAGCCCGTAGACCCAATAGATGCTGCGGGCGTAGTCAAGGCCGCGCACAGGCAGTTGCAGGCCCGGAACCCCGGTCAGCAAATGGGTATAGATGGCCCCCATTTTCCGCTTGCGGCAGACGAATTCATCCAGGCGCTCCAGCTGCGCCACCCCCAGGGCCGCCTGCACGTTGCTCATCCGGAAATTCCAGCCCAGCTCTTCGTGGACGAACCGTTTGCGGCTTTGAAAGCAGAGATTTCGCAGACTGCGGCAGCGTTCGGCCAGGGCGGCATCATTGGTCAGGATCATTCCGCCTTCGCCGGTGGTAACGTGCTTATTGGGATAGAAGCTGAACGTGCTGAGATCGCCGAAGCTGCCGCAGGGCTGGCCCTTGTAGGTCTGGCCGTGCATTTCGGCGGCATCCTCGAGCAGGCGAATGCGGTTCTCGGCGGCCAGGGTGAGAAGCGGATCCATATCCACCGGCAAGCCAAAGATGTGCACCACCAGCAGCGCCCTGGTGCGGGAGCTGATTCTGGCCGCCACCTGGGCGACATCCATGTTCCAGGTCAAGGGATCGGAATCCACCAGCACCGGGGTGGCCCCCGCCCGCACCACCGCCGCCGCGCAGGAGATAATCGTAAAAGTGGGCAGAATCACTTCATCTCCCGGCTTCAGATCGAGGGCAGCGATGGCGGCCTCGAGCGCAACTGAGCCGTTCGCCACCGCGATGCCATATTTGCGTCCTGCGCGGGCGGCGAACTGCTCCTCAAAACGGCGCACAAAGGGCCCTTCCGAGGAGATCCATCCCGTGTCAATGCACTCGTTAAGGTAGCGGCGCTCGTTGCCGTCGAGCAGGACCTGGTTCACCGGGATGAAGGCGGGGCTAGTCATGGGAGCTGATCTTGATTTGCTCGGAACTGACGCCCTCAAAGCGCTGCTTGTCGCGTTCCCCGGCATAGGGCCCCTGTTTGACTTCGATCATCTCCACCTCCTCCAGCACCTCGAAGCCGTGTCCGCCCGCGGCCAGCAACAAGACATCGCCGCCCCGCAGGATTCGGCTGCCCAGGTAATTCTGCTGCCCATCGTAGAAATCCACCCGCAATTGGCCGCGCTTAATGACCAGCACCTCCTGGGTGTAGTGGACCTCCCGGGCCACGGGCGTGTGCAGATGGGGAGCGATCACTTTGCCCTGCGGGTGATGCATGTAGGCGAGCTGCTGAGAAAGCTCGCCCGGGGTGAAAAAGTGGATTCCCGGCTCCTGGAAATCTGCGGCCACGATGATCGCCAGCAACTGGCCGCGGTGGCGAATGTATTCGACCCTCGAGCGGGCTTCCCCCGCCAATAATTCCGGACCGGCGGAGGTGAACACGGCGTCCATGGGTGATGGGCTTGCGGGAAAGAAACCCGCGGCGGCAATTCAGGTGGAAGAAGCGCTGGTCAGGCCTTCGCCGGGAGTGGTCAAGGCCAGGGCAGCGTTCTCCGCCTCCCGGCAGGAGTTTTCCGTGAGCGCATAGCCGCGGCCACAAGCCGGACAGCACGCCACAGAAGCTCGCTCCGCCAGGCGCACGCCGCAATGGCAAACCCAGCCCACGCGCCGGGCCGGGACTCCCATCATCAGGGCAAAATCGGGCGCGTCACGCGTGAGCACCGCTCCCGCGGCGATGAAGGCATAGCGGCCGATGCTGAGGCCGCAGACGATGGTGCAGTTGGCGCCCAGCGTGGCCCCGCGCCCCACCCGGGTCTTCTGGAATTCATGGCGGCGGATAATGTGGCTGCGGGGATTGACCACGTTGGTGAAGACCATGGAGGGGCCGCAAAACACATCGTCCTCCAGCTCCACCCCGGTATAGACCGAAACGTTGTTCTGAATCTTGACGTTATTGCCGATTCTGACTTGCGGGCTGATCACCACGTTCTGCCCGAGATTGCAGCTCTGGCCGAGGACCGCCCCGGCCATGATGTGCGAGAAATGCCAGATCTTGGTGCCCGCGCCAATCTCGGCCGGGGGATCGATGACCGCGCTGGGGTGCGCATAGTATGCGGGCTGGGCCGCGCGCACCTCGACCGGCGCAGCCTGCCTGTCGAGCGAGCGCTCACACGCCTCCAGGACTTCGAGAACCCGAAGAGCGCTCCGCCCATCGGTCCGGGGCGGGCGGCGGGTACGCACGCACTCCAGGAAGTGCTCGCACTCCCGGCGCAGAGGCTCGGCCGGGGCAATGGGCACGGCAAGCCCTCCGTCTTTTTCCGCAATAGGTTTGCGCTCCCGCCAGCTGATGCGGTGGGAATACAGCACCAGCTTGTTCTCGCTTTGCACATCGTCGAACACCGCCATTTTCTGGCTGCCGATCACCGCCAGCTTCTGTTCCTTGAAGGGATGCAGCCAACTGACGAAAATGTGGGCCTTGACCCCGCTGGCAAACTCCAGGGTGCTGAGCGTAGTGTCGACAAGCGGCGGGTTGAGAAAGCTCCCGCCCTGGGCTGAAACCCGGCTGGGAGCTTCGCCCAGAAGAGAAAGGATTACCGAGATATCGTGGGGCGCAAAGCTCCACAGGATGTTCTCTTCGGTGCGCAGCTTGCCCAGATTCAAACGCGAGGAATAGAGATACTGAATCTTGCCCAGTTCGCCCCGTTGGATAAGCTCCTTCAATTCTTGAATGGCGGGGTGATACTCGAGCACGTGACCCACCATGAGAATGCGGCCGCGGGCACTGGCCAGCTCCACCAGTTCCCGCCCTTGGCTGCTCTTGAGGGCCAGAGGCTTCTCCACAAAGACGTCCTTGCCCGCCAGCAGGGCGCGGCGGGCCAACTGGAAGTGTTCGATCGCCGGGGCGGCGATGACGACTGCTTTCACCTCCCCGTCATCGAGCACCGCCTGGACATCCTGTGTGCCCGCGATGGCGTACTGGCGCTGCATCTGTGAGAGCGCTTCTTCGCGTACATCACAAATCCGGCGCAGGCTGCCCAGGGCGTTGAAGTTTCGGACTAAATGGCTGCCCCAGTATCCACAACCCAGCACGGCAATGCCCGGTGGCTCAAGCCTCACGGAGCCCTCCTCCTCTGACCTCTGCCGGTGCCAACCCCGGCGCCCGCCGCCCGGGGAAGCCAGAGTCCCTAAGCCGGCTCATGAAATCACCGATTCCCTGGTTTCGCGGACCGCTGGCCGGGCAGGAAGGGCGGCGCGGTAGTCCCGCAATCGCCTCGCCGCCACCGCCTCCCAGCTGAACTCCCGCGCCATGCGCGCAGCGCCATTCAGGCCCAGGCGCTTGCGGCTGGCCGGGTCGCGTAACTCCTCGAGGATGTGGCTCAGATGCTCGACGCTGCCGCTATGAAACACCCTGCCGTTGCCTTCGACTGGAGCCCGATACTCCACCCGGTCGCTGATCACCACGGGCAGGCCGCAAGCGGCCGCATCCAGCATGGAGGTGCTCTCATTTCCCGGCCATACGGCGACGTCAGCGGCCCGGTAATAGGCTCCCAGCTGATGAAAGGGCATGAATCCCAGCAGCACGCAGGAGGGGTCTTGCGCCAGCAGGGCTCGCTCGGGCCCATCCCCCACCACCAGGGCGCGGAACCGCAGCCCCCGGCGGCGCAACTCGCCGACGGCGCGGGCGAGCACCCCGACCTGCTTTTCCGGCAGCAGCTTGCCGGTGTAGATGCATACGATATCCTGTTCTTCAAAGCCCAGCCGCCGGCGCAGCCAGCCGCGCTCGCGGCTCTCGGCCAGGCTGCCGGCGGGATGGAAATATTCCGTGTCCACGCCCAGATACATCACTTCGACGTCTTCGCAGGGCACTCCGAAATAGCGGCTGGCGATGTGCGCACAGTCCTCGGTCACGGCATAGCATTTGTGAGCGAAGCGGCTGACAAAGCGCCCGGGGAGGGTGCGCAACAGAAAGCAGCGCAGGCGTTCCCGATTCCACCAGGGTGCGTTCTTGGTTGCCAGGGGGAACACTGAGGCGGTCATATGACTGCCGGTAAACAGCTCATAACCGAGCGCGGCCCGGTAGAACGCTGCATCCAGGGCGGCCCAGCCGATCACGGAGGTAGTCTGCACGACATCCGGGCGCAGCGCCCGCAGCTTGCCGCCCAAGCCCACCATGCGCATGTAACCGGCGACGCGCCGGTGCCCCAGCACGTGAAGGCTGTAGCCCTGCTGCTCCGCCACCGTGCCGGCCGGCTGGGACTCGATGAACTGGCCATAGGTTTGCTTGAATTCCTTCATCCAGTAGTAGGGGGGCAGGTCCATGGTGATCAGGTGGACCTCGGCCCCCTGCCTGGCCAAGTATTTGGGAAGCAGGTTCTCGAGGTAACCCATGTTGCTGGCAAAGACATCGGACAACAGCGCCACTCTCACCAAGAACCTCTCACACCGGGAAGGGTTGAGCTGCTCGGAAACACTTGAGTTCTGGCAGCTATGACGTTGCCGGCGGCGGCCCCGGCGCCAGGCAGGGGCGGAGCTTCACCCGCGCTTGAGGGGCAGGCCAGGACACAGTCGGCTGGCAGTAGAGCACCAGCATCAGCAGCCCGAGGCCTCCGGACAGGAGCGTGGTGAACATTGAAACATTGGCCAGATTGATGGCGGCAAAGGAGACCAGCAGGGCGCTAAAGCGTACATCGTGTTTGGCGGCGGCCGAATCGAGCGCCCAGAACAACAGCGCACAGAGCACCGAAACCAGCACCACGCCCGGCAGACCCAGCGCCGCCAGCCCGTCCGTGGCCCAGAAATGGGCGTTCGCGTCGAGAGTGGGCTCGCCTGAAAAGAACCACCCCACCTCGATCCCCAGGGGATTGGCGTAAGGATAATGAAGGAACGAATTGACCACCTTCAGGTGGGAATAATAGGTCAGCGGGTTGCGCTGGAAGAACTCGCGATACCATTCCGTAAGCAACCCCGGCATCCCGAAGGTGCGCATGAAAACCAGAGACAGCGCCCAATAAAAAAGATTCTCCGAAGCATCTCCCCAGGAGCGGCCGAGATAGAGCAGGAAAAACGCCAGCGCCGTTCCCCACACCAGCTTCAAGCCAAAGGCGGCAGTATTTTTTCGCAGCAGCAAATAAAAAAAAGGAATGACCACCAGTGAGGCCAGCGCCGCCTTGGCCCCCACTGCGCCGTAAACCAGCAGCTGGATCAACCCTCCGGCGGCAAACAGCAGGGGCCGCCTGCGGAATAGCCCCCAGACCAGCAGGCAAGGGCCAATCACCGCCGTCAGCCACATCAGAGCGTAGTTGACCAGGCTGCCTTCCATCACGTCTTCGGCGGCAAACCTCACATCGTAAACCTCGGCAAAGGAGACGATCTGCAGGCGCCCGTGGAAGACCACAACCACCCACAGGACCAAGGCCGCCGCCGCCCAGCCGAACCCGGCCCGGAAGGCGCCAGGGGAGAGGCGCGGGGGGTGAAGCTGGCGCGGCGGAAGCCGGTGTGCCAGCCCAAGGATGAACAGCCCCACGAACAGCGTCAGCAGCATCTTGACCACGGCGGCTGGGCCATCGAGCGACGCATACAGCGGCACGAACATGGAGGGCACATAGACCGACAGGAAAATTACCCAGTAGATCAGCTGCGAGGGCCGGGTCAGATGGATGGGCATCCACAGTCCGGGCAGAACGCTCAAAGTCCAGGCCAGCAGGAGGTAGCGCCAGGAAGGATCATTATTGCCAAATCCAAAATAACCGAACACCGGATTAAGCCAGCCCACATAAGCAATCTGGAAGCCGCCGGCAAATGCCGCCACACCCAGCAGAAGCCAGGCGCGCCGGCTCCGGTCTTGGGTTCGACTAGCGCTTGTGTGCATGAAGCTTCAGGAAAGACGCCGGCTGAGGATCACGCCTTCTGCCCCGGAGAGAGCGCCCGGGAGGCGCCTTTCTCCCCGCCCAGCGCAGATTGATGCCATTAGAGTTTCTCCAGTTCCGCGTACTCGGGCGCGACCATCGGCCTGGCTGCCGGACGCGGGCTGCTCTGCCGCACTCTGCGCGCAATGGCGTAGCGGGAGAGCAGCAGGTGGGCGGCGTAGCCGAGCAGCATGGCGGCGCCAAAAGCGGCGATCGCCCCGCGCGCCGGCCAGCCCCGGCGATAGGCCAGCCACAAAGCCCCCAGCGTCAACCCCAGCCTGCCCGCATCCCAGGCTAACTGCCAAACCTGCTCCTCCAGAATGTTCAGGGTGGGGGTGAGCGGCCACACGATGAAGGCCAGGTAATGCATCATGGCTAACAGTTGGGCGTAAACCCCCGCTTCCCGCCAGGCCGGGCCAAAGATGAAGGAGAAGAGCGCGGGAGAAGCCATGGCAAACATCAAATAAGGGAGCAGCCCAAGCAGCACAAGCCGCTTGATGGAACGCGAAAACAGGCCCTGCATGGCCGCCGGATCCGCGCTGCTCAAAGCTCCGGCTTCGACCGAGTAAACCTGGGAGACTGCCTGCCCGACCAGCAGGGTGGGAGCCCCAAGCACGCGGTCTCCCAGGGCAAACCAGCCCAGGGTTTTGGCCCCGTAAAACTGCGCCAGGAGCAGCGGCGGCAAGGCGGTGGCAGCGACTCCCAGCAAGGCCGCTCCCGCCGAAATCAGCGGAAATCGCCGGTAACGTAAGGCCGAGCGCAGGACGATCGCAGGGCGCAGGCGGCAAAAGACCTGGCGGTTGCGCTGCCAGGCAAAGCGAGCCAGGCTGAAACTTCCCGCCACTCGCCCCAGGGCATCCCCTAGAAGCAGACCCAAGGGGCCGGCGTGCACCAGGCCCACGCCCACCTGGGTGGAGAGCTGACTGCCCACCTGCACCACTTTGGTGGCGCTGACCTGGCGATAGCCCTTCTGCCGCAGATCCCAAATGCTGAGCGTCTGGTAGGTTCCGGCGCCGCAAACCGAGAGCGGGATGACCCAAAGGTAGGGCGACAATCCCTCGACGCTGCGGGGGAGAAGCTGATGTCGCCCTACCAGCCAGACCAGAGCTGCAAAGGCCAGGCTCATCCCGGCGACCGTACAGAAGCTGGCGGCGAAGACCGCGGCCGCGACTTCTTCCCTCTCCGGCAGGTAGATTGCCTGCTCGTAGCGTAGAGTGACCGCCAGGGCGCCAAACGCCATCAAGGACAAGTAAACCTGGAAGTATCCGAAGTCGGCGACAGGATAGAGCCGGGTCAGGATGGGCGCCGCCAGCACCGCCAGGGCCTGGCTTAGCGCGGTGCCACCCGCCAGCATAGACGCGTTGCGGGCGAAAGAACCGCGCGGAAGCAGCCGCTGCGCCAGTTCCGGTATCTTCTGCATCTGAGACAGCCGCACTGAATAGGTCGCAGGAAGGAACTTCTATTCCCGCGAAGCTCCGGTCACGCCCCGGCCGCGGCAACGCAGCCAGGCCTGGTGCGCCTTGGCCTGCAGCCGGGAGCCGTTGGGCGGCGCCCACGGCATGGCGCTGTTCAGCGAGTGAGTTATCTCCCGGGCCAGCAGCTTGCGTTCATCCCCCGCCTCGACCGCTTGCCACCAGCCGTGGCCGAAGAGCCAGAGCCCGCCGCCCGCCAGGGCCAGGACGGTGCCCAGAGCCATGATCTGCAGGCGTGGCGGGAAGGATTTTTTCTCGGGGACCTCGGCGGCATCCAGCACTTTGACGGTTGGGGTCTCCTTCGCCTCTTCCACCTTGGCCAGCTCGTATTCCTGGGTCAGGGCCTCAAAGACCGCCTCCTGGATCTTGACCCGCCGGTACAGGTCGGCGTAAGGCACCCCCAGAACCGGAAGCTCGCGGATGGAAGGGTACAAGGCGTCTTGGGAAGCGGGCGAATCAGAGGGCGGGTTTTGGCTGGCAGCTTTCCCCCCCAGCTTTTCCAACTGATGGTTCAGCTCCGCGATGCGCGCCTGCACCGCGCGCACGCGGACATTGCCCGGAGTATAGATCTGCTCCAGCCCCTTCCGCTCCGACTGGGCAGCGATCAGCTGCCCCTGCAGGCTGGCAGCCGCTTCCACCATGGCCTTGCCCTGCTCCTTGATGTCAATGGCGGTGTTTCTGCTGGCGAATTGGCTGAAATCGCGCTCCGCCTGCTCGAGATCCTGCCGCACCGCCTGCAGCCGCTCTTGCAGAAACACTCGCTCGCGATGCGCGGCCGAGGTGGAGAGTTCGGCCACCAGGCGGTTCAGCTCCTCGACGTAGGCCTGGGCGATGGCGGCGGCGCGCTGCGGGCTGCGGTCGGTGACGGCGATGGTGATGATTCCACTCTTGCGGTCCTCCCCGATGGCCGATCTGTCCGCCAAGTCGTTGCGCGCGTCCACTTCCAGCCGGTCGTGATAGACCTGTTTCAGCTGAAAGCGGGAGACCAGCCGGTCCTGGAGGGTGGTGCTGCGCAGCTCGCCGACAAATAATTGCCCCGAGTTCTTCAGCCCGAGAAGGTCTCCGGCAACTGCCCCCAGGCCGTTGCTGGTGCGGGCGGAGAGCGCCGCCATGAGCAGGCTCGAGCCCGAGCCGTTGTCCGGCGGCATCAGCTCGGTGGTGGACTGATACTGCTTCGGCAGCAGGAAGGCCAGCAGCGTGCCGGCCAGGAAGCCGGCCGTCGCGCAGCGCACAAGGAGCCGCCGCCCTGCCCAGAGCAGGCGCAGCCGCCGCACGTACCTCTGCTGGAAGCCGGGCCCCGCCAAGTCTTCTTCCGGCAGCTGCCCGGCCAGCGGATCGGGGTCCATCTCAGTCCGGAGCTTGATTTCTGTGCTGGACAATGCTTCTTTCCTGGGGCTGAGAAATGACCGCTCGAAGGCCCCGGCCGGCCCGGCTTATCTCGCCCGCCAGTGGGGCGTGAAAGTCAGCTGCACCGCGGCAGAAACATCTGTTTGCCCCAGCGGGGAGAGGACCGGGAACTTCCACTGCTCGTATTGCAGGGACCCGGAGAAGACCAGACCCGCGCTCAAGCCCGCCTGGACGCCCGCGCTGTAGTCATTGAGCCTGCCCCCTCCGATGAAGCTGCGGGCTGCTTCCTGATGGCGGTAAACAAACTGCAGCTGGCTGCGGGGAGCCAAATGGTAGGTCAGCCAGGCCTGGCCCCCCAGCCCGGCCCGCCCGATCCAGCTTCCCATCAGGTTTCCATTGTTGGTGTAGCCGTCACGGAAGCGGCGGTAATCAATGTAGACGAAGCCCGGCCCAAACTCCTGGGTCAGGGGCTCGTGCAGGCCCTCGGCGCGTATTTCCAGCCGCGGAACCCTGGGTACCCGGGGAAGATAGACTCCCGGATTCACCGTCGCCCGGGTGGAGCCGAGGGGAGAAATCTCATCCACCACCATCGAGTCCATGTACAGGGTCAGCCAATTCCGCAAGCCCGGGATACGGTAACTGAAATCGGCGGTGGAAGTGCGCTTGCCGGGGTTGGACTGCGCATTGCTCGAGTGGGCGTAATAGGTGCGCAGAAAATTACGCCAGGTGAAGGGCAAGCCCGGGCCGCCGAACATGGCCGTGATCCCCATGCCGAACTCAAGATTCGGAGTAGGCTTGAAGCTGATTTTTTCTCCTTGAATGAAGGGCTGGGGCGTGAGGTTGGGCCCCGCCAGGGTGGGGAAATTCAATTCCCAATGATGGCCGGAAAGCTGGCCCACAAAGAACTCGGTCTGCGCCGGCCCGAAAAGACGCGAGAGCAGCGGCAGGGGGGCGGGGCTGGCGCTGGCGATGCGCAGCATGAGGAAGGGCTCGGCGTTGTCGCTCATCAGCAGCGGCCCGGACTCGCCCGGGCCCAGCCACAGACTTTGCAACCCGAACGAGACTTGCGTATTGTGAACCACGAAACCGGCGCTTGAGGCCAGCAGGCGCAGGCGGCCGATTTCCTTTCGCCCGTCGGCCAGGGGCTCGGTCTGGTCCTGCGCGGCGGTCGCCGCAAGCACGCTCGCCGGCTCCGAAGCCACGGCCGGGGCATGCTGGTACTCCGCTTGTATGGACACAAAGAGCGGCCCCGCCACGGCGTGCGCCGTTATTCCGGTAATGTTGTTGAACCCTTCCCCATACGGACGCCCGTAGTCATTGATGATGGTCTGCGCAAAGTGATAACCGTCGCGCAACGGGCTGCCTGAGATGCTGGTGGCGCGGCTGTAAACCGAATCTACGGCCGCATCCAGGTTGGCGGAGCCCTCCAGCCAGGCGCTCTCGGGCGCGAACTCCCCCGCCAGCTGATTCACAATACCGTCGCCTTGGCCGTCGCCCTGATCATCCTGGGGAAGGCGCTCGCCCGCCTCTTCCACCAGCCGGGCGCATTCCATGCGAGTCCAGGGGCGCAGGCCGAGATAGGCGCTGTGGATGTATCCCAGCGCCTGCAGCCGCTCCAGCGCGGGATACACCCAGCTGTCCAGGGGAACGTCGGGAGAACCCATATCCTCGGGACGGCGCGGCTGTTCGCGAGAAGGCTCGGGAAGCAATGGTCCCCAGGGAGCCCCGCCCAGCTCGGGGTCATGATGGGCGCGGTAGGCTTCGCGTCCGAAGTACCAGCCCAGGGCGCCGCCGATGACCACGTCCGAGGGAAAGTGTTCGCGCCCCGTCACCCGCGTCAGGCTCACGGCTGACGCCAGCCCGTAGGCCATGATCTGGCTGAATGTTCCGGGATACTCATGCGCCCACACGCTGGCGACCGACCAGGCAATGGCGGAATGCTCCGAGGGAAATGAGGCGCCGCCCTGCAGAAACGATCCATGCTGATTGCCCTGTTCGGGCCGCGGCCGCTGGGTGATGGCTTTGAGAACGTAGGCCGCGGCGCTGGCGTTCAGAGCGGCTTCGCCACCCAGCAGCCCTGTCTCGCCCAGGTGATCGTTGCCGCGCAGCTCTCCCAAGACGAAGGAGGCGCCGTCCAGGCCGATCAAGGAGTATGCGCCGTAGTCGGAAAGTTTCCGGCTGCGATCGATCTGGCCAGGAGAGTCCGGCACCTGTTTCGACATCCAGCTGTCGCTCGCGATCAGCGCCGCCGTACCCCCCGCCAAAGGAAGCATCCAGCGCAGGTCTTTGATCTTGAGATGGGCGGGAGCAACCCAGAAATTTTTCTGATCCATGGCCAGATGGTTCAGGAAGTTGAAACCCAGGTGATTGTCCGGCTGCTCGCCGGGCAACAAGCCGTAGCTGCCGTCATTCTGCGCCATCGCCGGCACATTCGCAGGCGCCCGAGGCTGGCTTCCTGAATCCGCGGCCGCAGAGCCGGTCTGCTGGCTCGTCGCCGGGTGGGCCGCCATGATTACCACCGCCAGCAGCGCTCCGGCACAACCGCCCCTCATACCCTGGCATCCACTCAGAAGCTGCGCGAGACCTGGATGGCCACGCCCACGGCGTAAGCCAGCTGCGCCGCCTGCAGCGTGTTCTTCCAGCGCGTGGTGCCGCTATAGGCCTTCTCCGGCACCATGACCATATCCCCCGGCTGCAGGGCCACTTTCTCCACTCCGCCAGTGAACAGCCCGCCCGCGCCGCCCACCACCGAGCCATCGGCGCGGATGACAAAGATGCCGCGCTTGTTGGCCGTGCTGGTCGGGCCTCCCGCCTGGCGCAGATACCAGCCCGCGTCTTTCCCCGGCTTGAAGCTGATCGCGGTCGGGTTATAAACCGAGCCATCCACCATCACCAGGCTGGGCTTCTTGGGAATGTAGAGCGAGTCGCCGGCGCGCACCGTGATATCGGCCGAGGTCCCCACCCAGCGCCGGGTCTTCGCCGAAAGGTGAATAACCAGGCGGCCGGCAGGAGGCGCGTCCTCCAGCTTTTCAACCGTGCTCTGCCACTGCATCAGGGCCGCATTCTTGGCCAGCTTCTGGTCTTCATCGCTCTCGGGAATCAGCTTCAGGCTGGCGCCCTCGCCCTGCACCTCGCGCAGCAGCGAGGTGCGGTTCTGCTCTTCAAGCTGCTGCACTTCCCGCCGCTCGAAGATGGCCCCGTAAGGATAGGCATCGCTGCGCAATCCTCCAGCGCGTTCCAGGACGGAGCTCAGGCGTTCGCCTTCCTTGATGCCGTAGGTCCCGGGGTGCAGCACTTCGCCGCTTACGGTGATGGTCGCGCCCACGTCGTTCCACCCCGCCAGCTGACGGATGGTCAGCACGTCGCCATCACGCAGGCGCATGTCGGTGTCGGGTTCGCCCGCCATGGCCTTGGCGATCTCGACTGTCATATGCTCACCGGCCACGTTGCTGCCATTTTCAACTTCATAGCGGGTAAGGTCGGCGGCCTGGGTGTAGGCGCCGCGCCTGAAGCCTCCGGCCACGCGCACCAGCTCGGCCGCGGTCATGTTTTCGCCCAGCGGATACTTGCCCGGCCGCGCCACCTCGCCTTGAATCAGGACTGTCGCCGGATCCACCTTCGCCTGGCTGTGGTGGATGAACACCCGGTCCTTGGGCTCGAGCAGAATGTTGTCGGCCGGGTTGCCGGCCAGCGCCTGGTTCAGGTTGACGTTCAGCACCTTCACCTTGCCGTCCTCGGTGTGACGGAACACCTGCGCGTCGCTCAGCTGCGCATCCGGAGTCACTCCCCCGGCCAGGTACACGGCGTCGCGCAGGCGCGTGGCCCCATTGCTCAAGTGGTCCCCGGGATCGCGCACCGCCCCGTTGATGGTAATCACCGGCGGGTCTTCGAAATCGAAGCGTCCAAACACGCGCACGGTATCGAAAGGCTTGAGCACGGGGTCCTGGACGTCGTCTTTGTCTTTGCCCGAGAGTGCGTCGCCGAGGTTGAAGGCCAGCACGGCTGGCCGGTAGTCGGGCGGCTCCAGGCGAATGATCTCAGCATGGCGCCGGTAGGGCTCGGGAAGAAGATCGTTGTAGGAGTGAATCAGATCGGTGACTCTCATGCCATCGCGGTAGGCAAACTTCCCTGGACGAAAGACGTGGCCCTCGAGATAGACCGTCTTGTCGGCGTAAGGCAGAATCGGCGAGATCTTGATGCGGTCGCCATCCTGAATCTGGAAGTTGTCGAGCGCCTGATTGAGCGCGTCCTGATTGTTGCTCTCGGCGATATCGAGGCGCAGCATGGTGCGGCTGAGGTGAGCTTCGGTGCGCTCCACATCCACGTGGCGCAGGGTGCCGGTTTGCAAAACGCCGCCGGCCAGCTGCAGCACTTCGGAGAGCTCTTTCTCCCCGTTGAGCTCATAGATGGCGGGGCGCCGCACCATGCCTTCGATCGTTACTTCCGGTCCCAGAGGGGGCACCAGGATGGTGTCGCCGGGCTGCAGTCCGGCCAGATCGGAGTGCACCCCGTGCAGCAGCAGATCATAGACATCCACATTTTCCAGGAGCTGCTGCCCACGGTAGTGGCGGATAATGCGCAGCGAGCCCCGCGAGGTGGGGCCGCCGGCCATATAGACAGCGTTGAGCGGCGTAGAAAGCGAGCTCACGTCGTAGGCCCCGGGCCGCTCCACGTCGCCCACTACATACACCCGCACCGAGCGGAGGCGGGAGAGCGAGAGATCGGCTTCGACGTCGCGAAACTGAGTGCGCAGCTCCTTTTGCACCATGCGCTGGGCCTCGCCCAGGCTGCGCCCCGCCACTTCCACTCCGCCAACCTCCGGCAATTCCACCCGCCCCTGGCGATCCACCACCCGCACCAGGCGCTCCGAAACTCCACCCCACAATTCGATGCTCAGCCCATCGCCGGGGCCGAGAACATACTCCGGGCCGGCTGGAACGTCCATAGGAAGCTGGCTGAAGTTGCCCGTGCCATTGCGAAAAATCTCGATGCCGAAACGCTCCAGCGGGCCGGGGCGGTTCGAATACTGCGAGTACAGATCGTAGAGCGAAGGAACGTCGGCATAGGGATCGGCGCGGTGGCGCAGAACGGTCTCGCCGGGCTTGAACTCGGGCGCCCGCCGGGCTGGAACTTGTGACCAGGCCAGGCTGGTGCGAGCTTCCATCGGATATGAGTAGGAGGAGTTGCCCTCGGTCTGCTGCGCCATTCCAGCGGTGGGTGGGGAAGACCAGGGGCTTGCCGGCGGATAGACCGACGGATTGGAAAACTGGCGATCGGGATTCGACCCGCTGCCGGCGGGAAGCGGCGGGCTGGTCGCGCTGGCGCTCAGCAGCGCCGGCAGGTCATCCGGCCGCACCCGCGGCATCTGCTCCGCATCCGGCGGAACAGACTCCGGATAGTCGCCCTCCATGGTCTGCAGCTGGGTCATCTCCAGCTGGCGGCGGGAGCTCGAAGGTTGAGTCTGGGGCGGAGGCGGCGCCTGCGGTTGCAGAGCAGGGGCGGGCTGGGGTTGCGCCGGGCCATAGCCTGAGCCCGGCTCAGTTTCCGTGGCCTGCGCGCCGGGGGAAAACCCGCCGTTGCCATAGGGGGGCGGAACCTCACCGAACGTTTCTTCGTGCCCTGCCCAATAGGCGTCTTCCTGGTTTCGTGGCGGCAACGAGGCATTGTCACTGCCGGGCTTGCTGCCGCTTTGGGAAAGCCTGGCGACTTCCCCTTGTGCCACTTCGCCCCGGCTGGGCTTGGCATGAACATAGTCGCGGTCTTCAATCTCGCGCGTGATCAGCACGCGGACGTTTTCGTCTTCGCGCACCAGGCGAAACAAAGCGTCGTCGGTAAGGTCCTGCGGGTCGAGCAAGCGCCCCTGCTGGTACGCCGTTCTTACCAGCGCTTTCTTCACCTGTAACAGCAAGCCAGGCTCGGTTTGCAGCAGCGAAATGATCTTTTCCGCAGAAAGAGAAACCATCTCTTCGGCCGCCTGCTCGGCCCTCGACTGGCTCTCGGGAACAGCCTGCGTGCGGCCCTCTGCTAGCTGGCCCCAGGCGCTCAAACCGGCGCAGAGACTGAGTGCCACCAGCAGCCGGCAAAATCCGGCGGCGCGCCTTGGCCATGCATGTTCATGCTGTTTCATGATCGCGACCTCTGGGATTGAGCACTGCTGCATCAATGCACCGGCTCCACATCGGCTTCATCCACCTCGACGGCGATAGAGCGCTGAATCAGATCAATGGAGAGCACCAGCCGGAACTTGTCTTTGCGCCGCACCAGAATTCCTTCCAGCCCGGCCACCGAGCCGCTGTGCACCCGTACCCGCCGCCCGGTCCGCAGGTAAGGGTGCGGCTCCGCGCGCGCATTGCCCGCCAGCCTCTGCCGCAGGCCCTCGATTTCGGCAGTGGGCAGCGCCGCCGGCCGGCCCTGAAAAGTCACCAGCTGCACTACCCCTGGAATCTGCAGCACCTGCAGCCGCTCCTCCAGAGCAATGTGAACGAATACATAGCCGGGGAACAGTGGCAACTCCACCAGCTTGCGCCGGTCCTTCCAGCGCCGGGCGCTGCGATAGACAGGCAGAAAACTCTGCAACTGGCGGCCTTCCATCTGGCGGCTGACCTGCTTTTCGTGCCTCGGCGCAGTGTAAGCCGCGTACCATTCGGGGCGCGGCAAGTTACATGCCTCATCGGATGACCTGCTGCCCGCGATATCTGTACCAGCACTAACAGGATGCAAGTTCATATCGTACTTAGCACTCCCTAACTGTAGCTCCGCCACCTCGCTTACATAGCGATTATTGGCTAACTGTCTGACAGAGCACACCTTACAACTTACTTACCAAAGCATTAATTGATCTTGTGACTGGAATTCAGGTCCAGCCGGTTTTCTGAGTGAAATTCGCCGCGCAGCGCGCTCAAAATTCCTTCTTCCGAGGTTTCCACCCGGTTCGAGCGAACCACCAGCGTGGCCCAATAGAAGATGCTGTTATTTTCCTTGGCTGCGAGAGCGAGAATCTTGGTGTTGGGCCAGCGCTCCAGCACTTCGTCGCAGAGCTTGGGGCGCGCCCCAGATTCTTCCAGCGCAATAATCAGGCAATCGGGTAACAGTTGCCCGGTCGCCTCCACGATCTTGTTGTCATCTTGTAGCTCGCCTACAACTTCGATATCGGGCTGGTCAGCGATGGTCGCCAGCACCAGTTCGCGCATGAGGCGAGGCCGGTTTGCTACGAGCACGCGTATTCTTTGCACACGTCGCCCCCTGCCAAAAGAGCTTGGGCGAAAGTATCGCGGGTCGCAGCAATTCGGGGAAGGTTCAATTGCAGGCCACGTACTAGTACCGGAGAGTACTGTGCAAGTTCTGGGGCGCTTTAGCCCGAAAAAGTACTAATCAAGACGAGCAGGTTCACGCTACCTAGTACTTTGTCAACAAAATGTAACTTCTCCACTTATCTGAGTTAGCCGTTTCTAATTCAGGCCCGGTGAATGCCGCGCAATTCCCGCAACCTGAGCAGCCCGGCGGCGCCGCGGGAAATGAATTCAATCGGCAATGCGGTGAGATGTGAGGCCACGAATCGCGGCCTGCTTGCAATCGCGGCAGGATTGGGATGGAAGTGGGGTCGAGGCGCTGGGGTGGGAGATGGGAATCGAACCCACAACGTCCGGAGCCACAGTCCGGTGCTCTGCCAGTTGAGCTACTCCCACCGCATCCCTTCATTATATCAACCGGCGGCAGAACCAACTTGGGGGGAGTGGGGGCCGAAGGCGAACCCCTCATTGCTGCGAGAATTATGCCCGGCCCACGCCCACGTAGTGAAATCCCATGGCGCGCAGGCGGGCGGAATCCAGAAGATTCTTGGTGTCTACAATGAGCGGACGCTTCAGCAGATGCTTGATGCGGTCGAAATCGAGGCCGCGGAATTCCGGCCAGCCCGTGCCCACGATGAGGGCATCCACGCCTTCAGCGGCGGCATAGGGATTCTCGCAATAGCGCACCGTGCCGTTCAGGGCCAGGCGCGCCTCGGGAATCGCCACCGGGTCATAGGCGCGCACCCGCGCCCCCGCCGCGATCAGGCTTTGCGCCAGCCGCAGCGACGAGGAACCCGCAACGGAATTGGTATTGGGCTTGAAAGCCAGGCCCAGCAAGCCCACTTCTTTATCCTGCACGGAGGTTACGATTCCCGCGATTTTTTCTACCAGATGGTCCGCCTGGTTGAGATTGACCTCACGCGCGGCGCTCAGAATCTTGAGGGGCACGCCCTTTTCCTCCGCCAGCGCGGCCAGGGCATCCATGTCGGTCTCGGCGAACAACCCGCCGATCCCGGCGCCGGGCTGCAGGCAGCGGGGCGCAATCTTTTTATCGAGCCCGAGGGCCAGCGAAAGGTTGACCGCATCCGCATTCACCCGCTCGCACAGGTTGGCCACTTCGTTGATGAAAGAAATTTTGGTGGCTACGAAGGCCGTCGCCGCTTCCCGTACCAGTTCGGCGGTTTCATGGTTGGTGACGATCACCGGCACCCCGCGCATCACCAGGGGATGAAAAATCTGCTTCACCAGCAGCACAGCATCGTGGGAGGAGGTACCCAGCACGATGCGGTCCGGCCAGTTAAAGTCTTCCACGGCGCAGCCGGGGGTGAAGAACATCGGTTGTGAAACGATAGTGGCCCGCACGCTTGCCTGCTGCAGGCGCTTCTCCAGGCTGGTGGCCGTTCCGACCGAAACCGGTGTCACCAGCGAAAGGATGGGCGGCTTGGGCGCCAGCCGGGCGATGCGTAAGGCGAGATCTGGAACCGCCTGGCAGGAATCTTCCGCCAGGAAGATGAAATGCGCTTTGCGGGCGAAGGAATCGAGATCGGTGGAGTATGCCAACCGGCCGCAGCGTACGTTGCGGCGGATAATTTCATTGAGATTCTTTTCGTAAAACGGAATGCTGCCCTGCGCCATCTCCACCATGCGCGAACTATCAGGATGGCAGCAGGTTACAGGAGTCCCGAAGTCGGCCAGGCAGGCAGAGATGACCGTGCCCAGATAGCCTGACCCGTAAACTCCAATGAGCATAACTCTCCCATGGCCGTAAGCTCCGCTTTGGCAGGCGTTTCGGCGGCTTTCCGGAGCAATCTCGTCTCTTATTCAAACCCGCCCGCCCCGCGCTTGCAACGCACCGGAATACATGTACCTTCGAAGATGGGAATGGTTACGAGTGGAGTGCTGTAAATGATGCAAATACGACCGCTTACGGCTAGCGTCGCGGGCCGGAGACCAGGCTTTGCCCAAGCGGAACGCCGGCCAAGTCCACCCAGCGGTTGGAGTCCGCTTCCCGCACAAAGGTCAGTTCCTTCACGTGAATGCAGCGGCTGCCGGCAAATTGCCCCCAGCGATGGCGTGCCGCCAGATAGGCCTGCTGGGCCTGGGCCTCAGTGCTCATTTTTGCGATGGTCAGGTGGGGCAGGTACTCCCACTCCTCGGCACAACACAAGGCGCTGGTGGCATTGAGCCGCTGATGCAGGTCGAGCAAGGCCCGGGCGTGCCCCACCCGGATGAAAACCGTCGGTGTCACGGGAATAAAGGTTTCCACCTCGCCCAGGTCCACATCGAAGGGCTCCTGGTGCTGGCAGATCTCTTCGAGTACCTCCACGGCATGGGTTTCGCTCCCGTAAAGCACACGCGGCGGCAAAACCGTCAGGTGGGCCGCAAGATGGGGAAGCTCGGGATGCAACTCCTGCCGCAGGTTCTCTACGAAATCCTTGACCGGGCCTTGAACGTAGGCCACCAGGGCATAACGCGGACTAGACACGAGGTCAGATTATACGCCCTCACCCTTTCCGCCTGCCCCCGAAGGAACACCAAGGGCACCAAGTTCCACGAGGGTGGTTGAGGTCCCTTCGCGTTTCCTTGGTGCCCTTTGCGGTTACTGCCCGCTGGCGCAAGGCCAGACATGGTCAATGGCCGTTGGTCAGCTTATAGATAAGCGCGGAAAAACCATTCACGAAGGGCTGCCCTCCAGTAAAGAGGTTCGCCCGAGTCTGGTAATCCGCCCACACATCCGGCTGAATCCCGAGGTTCTCGATAAAAGGTCCTGGCGGCAGTCCCGGCGCGCTAATCACGTGGTTTCGCACTCCCAGAGATTGCGTCACCCGGGCGCTGCCTTCCGCGTACGGCATGGAGTTGTAGTCAAATTCCACCACGTTGCCACCACCGCCGTCGGTGCGAACACCGTACACGGTAATGGCCTTGGCATCCTGCAGGGTGGCGCTAAAGAACTCGGCCGCGGAAAGGGTGAAATTATCGGTCAGCACAACAATCGGCTTGGTATAGGCGACGTTGTTACCCTCGCCATCCGTCGCGGGGGGATAAGCGATGCCGCCGCCGCCGGTGCAAAACAGATTACCCAGAAGGGGAATTGGCGGGGTAAGCCCGCGGTTTTCGGCCGCCGTCTGCTGCAAGACGGCCAGGTACTTGGCGATCAGGTTGAGCGTCCCTTGCGGAGCCCCGGCGAATTCCTCTTCCAGAAGGAAATTCTCAACCTCCAGTATCCACTCCTCGGTGGCCCTTATTTCAAGGCGCAGCGCGTTGAAAGGCTTAGGGGAGAGATACTGCGCCAGGAAGTTGGCGTAGCAAGCATCCCCGCCGCCGTTGGACATGAGGTCAACTACGAGCCCGTTAGTGTTCTGCTCAAAGTACGTGATTTCGTTCTGAAACTGCGCCAGAGCGTTGCCTTCGCTCAGAGGCTCGAAGCTGGGGATGCGAATGAAGCCAATGGTCCGATTGCCTACCGGGAAGGTGCCGCTCAGGAACTCATCGGTGGGGTTCGCCCCCAGGCGAAGCTGGAATCCCGGTGGAGGGTTGAACAAGGGGAATGGCGAGCCGAAGGGATAAATCCCACCTGCCACCACGTGGGCGGTGTGAAGGGCGCTGAAGTTGCGCATGCGGTCCCGAAGCTTATTGCCCGGCGTTGAGCTGGCAGCCGGGCGCGGGGCAGAAGCTCCCGTCCACTGCCCCCAGGCGTTGCGGGCAGCCCGCGCCATCTGGCGCATGGGCCGCTTGACGGCGCTCTGGCTGAAGGCGGAGTGCGCCAGCGCATTGGCATTGGGATTCGGTACCGGACCTTCCTGATCGAGCGGAATGCCGATGGTAAACCAGGGCAGGGCATAGCTGGCCACTTTGCCGCCGCTTTTCACCACAATGGTCGCCGTGTCGCCCGGGTTTACTTTGTTGGCGTATGTGTACCAGCCCTGATAGCGGTCCAGAATGGCGCCGACCGCCAGGCGGTCGCGGCTCTCCGGATTTGCTTCTCCGTTGACAGAATAAGGCGCGAGGGCTGAGACCCATTGCCCTACGCTCTTGCCATCTACCGCCAGCAGCTCGTCGCCCACGGAAAACGGGTAGGTTTGCGGGTCGAGAACGGTCCGGTCAATGAAATCAATCAGTACCTTGCCGTCGTAGATATCGGCCGTGATGGGAAGATAAGCCTCGTAATACGAGGGCAGAATGACCTCGTCGTGGGAGTCGTGCAGGCTGGCGACATAGCGCACGCAGATGTCGTAGAAAGACAGGTCGTCGGTCGAGGAGTTCACCTGGTCGAGCCAGGGCTCGATGTTCAACAGGTCATAGTTAAACGCCTTCAGCTTCCACTCGTAGGGGCCATAATTTTTGTTATAGAGGGCAACCAGCGCCTTGAAATCTGCGACCTTCTGCTGGTGGGTCAGCTGGGCAAACGAGGTAGAAGCGCAGCCAAAAACCAGGGCAAGCAGGACAAACGTCAGCAGCCTTTTCATTTCCGCCTCCACAAAACCGGGTGAGGCTGTATAACCCGCGCCGACAAAAGAATCAAGAGCATTGTGCGCGCCGGCTGTGGATTTGTTGGTTTCGGCGAGGAACTAAACCCGCCCCAGTCGCGGAGTTTGGGGCCATTCGGTCGCGCAGAGCGAAGCCGCGGTGCGCGCCAGGCCGCCACGCCCGGGCGGTACCTGCTTAACAATAAAGGCCAAGTTGCACCAGGACCGGGCACAGCCTTAACCCGGCGCCCGCCTGCCTGGAGCGCCGAAAAGACCTTCTTAAACGCCTGCCCCCGATATTCGAGCGGCGCAGGGGCGAGATTTTCATCCGGGGCACGCTGGTTTTGGGACGCGCCGTTCGTTTCAGTCAGCGCTCGCTGTTGTCGAAGTCAAATCGCGACGATGGTCCCTCAAGTTTCGATATCCCGCTCTTATCACTGTGATCAAAACAAAATTAATACAGAGCTTAAGTTGCTTTTGTACAGCCTTCCCACCATGCGCGCCGTCCTCACGGCAGTCTATGCTTGAGTGAGAAGG